>JAZUMR010000059.1:0-126321 GCA_045603685.1 Prevotella sp. | reverse complement strand
CTCCACTATGCTTCAGACTGCGGAGCAAAGGTACAAACTCTCAGATAAATTAACAAGAAAACAGCGAATAAAGTCATCCTGCAATTTGAGCTATTGAATACCTACTACTCAAATTTATCCTGCAAAATGAGCCATACGCCTCTTTTTTTTTGTCTGTATATATCTCTTGCCATTCTGTTTCCTTGCATTGCGGAAATGCAGAAACACAGCATTAGTATCTCACACGCTTCACCTTGTCCCACTGAATCCTGTCAGTCGACTGCGCTACTGGCACATGTGGGATGACTGCGCCCTTCTTCACGAGAACGACAATCTGCAGTTCGCCGCACGCTATGCGGTGCCAGCCTGGCGCATAGGTCTTGCCCGTCTGATAGTCCACCCATTTTGTCTTTCCCGGCAGATATACGTTGCGATCTGTGCCGTTCTCGAGCATCGGCGCCACGAGCATGTCTGAGCCGAAGAGATACTCATCGTCAATGGCCCATGCGCCTGGGTCGTCAGGATATTCCAGAAGCAGCGCGCGCTGCATAGGCCATCCGTTCTGGGCTGAAATCTTGGCCTGCTCTATGATGTAAGGCATCAGGCGGTATTTCATTTCCGCACACTTGCGGTAGTAGTCTACGAAGTTGTCATTATAGAGCCATGGCTCTGTGTCTACGCCGTGCGCACGGCTGTGGCTTGCGAGGAATCCGTATGGCAGCCAGCGGCGATAGAGTTCCTCCGGGCTCTTTGTCACGAAGCCGCCCATGTCGCAGCTCCAGAACGAGAAGCCTGAGAGCCCGAGACTCAGTCCGGCGCGCAGCGAACCGTCGAGTCCGGTGTTTGTCGTAGCCGCATCGCCTCCCCAGTGGAGCGGATAGCGCTGCGAGCCAGCCCATGCCGAGCGTGCCCAGATGATTCCCTCGCCGTTGTTCACCTGCTTTGTTATGTCGAATGCCGCCTTGTTATATCTTAGCGGATAGAGGTTGTGCTCATACATGCCGGTGCGTCTGTTATGGTATACACCGTTGAAGTATGGCGCCGCCTCGCCGAAGTCCACCTTTATCGCTCCCACGCCCTGACGCAGCAGATGAGCCAGCTTGTCCTGATACCACTTGACGGTCTCAGGGTTAGTGAAGTCGAGCACGGCATCCTCCACCGGCAGCTGCCCCTTATCGTTTACGACACAGAGTCCGCGGTCGATTATCTCGTTGAAGTATTTGTTCTTAGGAGTAAAGTAAGGCAACTGCCAGAGCGACACGTGGAACCCGTCCTTCTTCAGGTCGGCGAGCATCTTCACAGGGTCGTCGAAGCGGTCAGCCGCAAACTGATAGTCGCACTGCCAGTCTACTCCGAACCATCCTGTATCGAAATGGATGACATCGGTAGGTATGCGGAGGTCGCGCAGCTTCTTCGCCACCTCGCGTCCCTCCTTCTCCGAGAAGTAAGTTATGCGGCTCTGCCATGTTCCGAACGACCATGTCGGCGGCATCTCCGGACGTCCCACGAGGCTTGTGTATGCCGAGAGCATCTCCTTCGGCGTACCGAAGAATATGAAGAAGTCCATCTCTTCGTCAGCCATATACAGCTTTGTCGTTCCTATATATGAGCGGCCGAAGTCGCATGTCACAGGCGCTGCGGTGTGCATGAACATACCGTAGCCGCGTGAAGAGAAGAAGAACGGAATCGGCTTGTACATGTCAGGCGTCTCAGGTCCCTGCGGGTCGCACACGAAGAGGTTAACCTTCTGCCCAGCCTTGTTGAGCGCCATAGGGCTCTCACCGCAGCCGAAAATCTTCTCGCCTGGAGCGAGCGAGAACACCGGATTTATTGCACGGCTGTTGTCAGCGCCGCGCTTCATGAACATAAACGGCGGCACCTTCACCTGAGTCGAGTCGTTGTCGCGCCATGTGCGGGTGTGCGTCAGTTCCTTGCCCTGAGCGTCGCGCAGCACGATGCGCCACGGATACTGCTGTATCTCGATGCTTCCCTTTGCAGAAGAATACACGATATTGCCATCCTTCCTGCTGACGTTCCACAGATGACGTCCGTCGGCAGGCTTGCCCGTCAGCATCAGGTCAGCCGCATAGTCATCCTTCGGCAGCGCAGGCGAGGTGAACACACGCACTCTCACCGTGTTCTCGCTGACCGGCTCCACGCTGAAGCGCAGTTCCGGGTCGTTGTCGTATGCCGTGTAAGGGAAGTCGAGCATCTGCAGCGGCTGGTGGAGGAATGTGTTAGCGTTGAACGCCTGTCGCGGCATGAGCTGCTGGCGTTTCCATTTCAGTGTGCCGCATCCCGTCTGCGTATCAAACGCTGTGAGGCTGTCGGCGAAGAAATAGATATTACTGAAGTCATAGAATTGCTGGCTCATATCCACAGTCTGTCCCTGCAGATACTGCGCCCCGCTGTTTGTTGTCAGCTGGGCAGAAGCGGCAGTAGCCATCAGTGCTGCCACGCCTAATGTTAGTGTCTTTAAGTGCATAGTTTTCTGATAGTTATGTTTAGTTATTATTTTCTGTTTCTAAGAAGTAGCTTTTTGCTTTCCAAGACGCTGCTTCTCATGCCGCAAGACGCTACTTCTTGCCTTGTCATCCGCAGTTTCTTGGAAACCGGCAAGCATCCCCCCTGTCTTTCCGCATGAAAAGAGGCGATTTTTCAACCGCACGACGGCTGCATTCCCTTCTGAATTTTCCATTCTAAGCGCACCGTCTTCCGCTCGCCATACTCTGCGTAGGCGCTTGCTACACCTCCATCACATATTCCTTATACAGAGTGGAGCGTCCGCCGTAACCTTCTTTCTGGAGGCAGAGGGATGAATTGAGGACGGTGCCGCCGTGTTCGGTGCTGTCATGCACTAAGGCAGCAGCGCATACGATGCTGTCAGCGTAGCGACTCAGCAGTAGCTCTGTTTCCTTATTGCGGCATTATTATCATTTGCTTAACAGCTCCAATGCAATACGCTTCTCCTCCTCACTCAGAGTTCCAATCACATGATGGACTTTTTTCATCAAATCATTTGAATTGGAATTGCAAGTTTCATTTGCAAGCAGCATTCTTCCGCTGTCTGTAAGGAAGTATCTCTGTTTGGGGCTTGTAGGTTTATCGGGCAAAGTCATATCTACAAATTGCGCCTCCAAAAGAGGATTTACATATTTAGCTTTGAACTTCGTTGTGTTAGACCATTGATACATTTCTTTGAGCTCGACCATGGATTTTGGTTCTCGAAGTGCTATGAACAGCTTTTCAACTTCGTCCCAGCTTAGTCCTGTCTTAGTCCCAACTTCGTCCCAGCTTAATCCCGGCTCTGTTCCATCTTTGTTTCGTTCATCTCGTTTGTTCTCTATTTCATACTTCATTGAGTATATGATGGTCATAAACTGGCTTATGGTTGAACGGAACACAGGGGCCAGTTCTTCCTTATAACCGTCCAAGGCTTTGGTTTCATTGCAGATGCGCTTTAATCCGCTTCCCCGCTTTTCCATATAGTCAAGTTGAGCCATTACGTCAGCAAGAATAGGGTTTCTTCTATCCGATGCAATTTCTTCTATTGACAGATCCTGCACGGTCTGCCCACTATACATACCGCCGGGAGAGACAATAGTCAGTCTGTCATCATAGACATCCAAATGCACTTCGCACCCCATTACAGTATAGTCACGATGGATAAAGTGATTTACCATTGCTTCCAGAACAGCACGCTCGGCATATTCTGGTATATTCTTTCTTCCATCAGGCAGCTTCTCCCAGCCTTTCCGGGTGTTTGACTTGACAAAATTCATTGCCTCACGAAGCAGCATAAGAATATTGCCTGTAAACTCAGCATCATTAATGGCATCAGTCTTTTCTGTTCCGTCCCAACGAGTACAGTATAAGCGAGACTGCCATAATGGACAATCATCAGCAAACAATGCACCAGCATTCGTTAGATTCCCAGACTCAGTTATCAATCCAAACGATAAGAGATATTTCTTATTCCATTGTTGTTTGGTGCGGTCTTTGAAAGTATTTGCCAATATAGTAAAGGAATACTCCTCTGCCTTATAGTCTGTATAAAGTGAATCATACGTTTTGTTGGAACCTTTCAATACTAAGCGAACCATTTGTTCTGCTGTAGCAGGAAGGCTTTCATCACCAACACGAACGAATGCTATACGCTGACCATCGCCGACGTAGTAATACGGAGTATAATTCCCTGCACTGACTTTAAGCTGCAAGATATGTAAGCCATCTACATCAAGGGGAATCATCTCTACCTCTGGCAGAGGATCCATATAGTCACGAATCTTGTTACTGGTGGTCTCGCAGACATGCTGCACGTCATCAAGTCCTTTGACACTGCCATCATTATCTATGCCAAAGAAGAGTGAGCCGCCCAAGCCATTGGCGAAGGCACTTACGCTCTTCAACCAGCTCTTAGGCTTTTTCTCTTCAAGCATCAGCTTAAAGTCGTATGCGGTACATTCCGCTATCACTGTCTTTATTTTCATTCTATATCAAATTCAAGCTTTATAGTAAGGCATAGGTTTCATTACTTCCACTCGCCATACTCTGCGGAGGCGCTTGCTACACCTTAAGTATATATTCCTTATACAGAGTGGAGCGTCCGCCGTAACCTTCCTTCTGGAGGCAGAGGGATGAATTGAGGACGGTGCCGCCGTGTTCGGTGCTGATGCCGAAGTCGAGGTAGTCGTGCTGTCCTTCGCTGGCGAAGCGGCGGATAAGAGAGAGCATGAGGAAGTCCATGGCGTTGGTCTGCTTGCCCTCTTCTGACGCGGAGATATACTGTGTGTGTACTACACGGGGTGTGATATATAACACCGTTCCCGCCACGACAGTGCCGCTGGGCGAGAGGACTGCGGCACACACGATGCTGTCAGGGAACCGGCTCTGCAGCAGCTCCATTTCGGCAAGCGTGTGAACAGGACGCACGCCGTGGCTGCGCATGAGGTTTGCTTCGAGCAGCGGCCAGAAGCTGGCGAGCGGTGTGGTGTAGCTGACGGTGTATCCCTGCGCTGCAAGCTTGTTGCAGTATGTCTGCTTGCGCTTGCTTGCTATGCTTGTGTGGCGCAGGCTGACGGTGGTGGAGAGGCCGGCGGCAGAGAGCTGCGCTCCGTTTCGCCAGAGCCAGTATTCATCTTCCTCAGAGGGATGAGCATGATAGATGTGCGGCAGCGGCTTATAGCGCAGAGCTGCAAATCCGTTCTGCTGCATATAGCTGATGATGAGGGCGAATATCTCCTCCGTATCGGCGGCATGCAGACGTGTGTGCATGATGAGTCCGCCGTATGTCAGCCCCTGATGGGATATGAGCTGGCGAAGTCGCTGTCCTTGCCCATTCTCGTTGTCGCTGCCAGCATTCGCTGTTCGCGCACCAAACGGCACGACTATGCCGTGCTTCGTTTGACATTCGCTGCTCAAGCTGGCGAAGTCTTCGGCTTTCTCGTTCCCGTCAATCACCTCATTCGCTGGGAGAGCCGCCACGAGTGTCCCGCGGCTGTCATGGAAGAGCAGCGAGTGGTCGGTGAAACGGTCGCTATGGTAGTCCATGTACTGCCGGCAGAACAGGAAACTGGCGTTTCGTGCGTTACGGACGAGAGTGTCCCACGCCTCCTGGTCATGGTGTGTATATCGCCTTATATTCATCATAGTCGTATATATAGTCGTCTTCGGTGTAGTGTTCAGATGCCAGCACCATGCATACTGCTCCGGATGAGAAGTCCTCGAGCGTACGCCATACGCCTGGTGTGATGATGAGCCCCTGCCACGGATGATTGAGCAGGATGCGCCGCTGCTCTATGCCGTTGTCGAGAACGACGATGAAGGAGCCGCTGGTGGCTACGAGCAACTGGTAGAGCTGCTTATGAGCGTGTCCGCCGCGCGATTCTCCGCCCGGCACATCATACGTCCAGTATACGCGCTTTATATCGAACGGCACGGTGTCGTTCTCCTCAGCGAAGGTCAGATTGCCGCGAGGGTCGGTTATTTTCGGCAGAGTAATGATGCGGCATTCATCAAGATTGACAGTATCTTTAGTTTTTCTCATTGTGCTAGCAGATAGATTTGTCTATTTGAAAAAAGTAATATTAATTCACTGCAAATTTACATCTTTTTTTTGTAAAATAGAAAAAAGTCGTTATCTTTGCATGAAAATAGGAGTTCTTGTGACTAAAACAGGACGCTGAAAGCTAACTGGCAGGATAAAGATGGGTAAAGGAAGGAGATGGTTCCTTGCTTTTCCGTTCAAGTAACATGCGCCATTACGCCCAATAAAACTAACAACCAGCACAACATCATGCACTCGACAAGAATACTCACTCTGCTATTTCTCTTCATTACACAGAGCATCCATGCACATGCACAGTCAACCTACAAGGTGCAGGCGTATGACGATGTGACATCAAACATACAGTCGATAGACCGCATAGCGCAGGACAAGACCGGATTCATCTGGCTGTCAAGCTCTGACGGACTGTACCGCTTCGACGGCTACGAGCTGCGGGGATACCGCCCTACGGATGCCGACGGTGTGAATATCAGCAGCGACGAGATTGACCGCATGCATGCTGACAAGGAAGGAAACCTATGGTGTGTGATAGACAACCATGCCTACATGTTCAACACACACTCCTACGCCTTCCACGAAGTGCTCGCCACTCTGGAGAAAAATACAGGCAAGACGTTCGTCGTGAGAAACATACGACCCGTCAATGACAGGGAGATGATTATACTATGCGACAACGGTATAGCGATAGCAACCACAACAGCCGACGCCGGAAAAAGCGCACGAATCATCATCAGCGACGGCTCTGAGGAGATAAACATGAACGTCAGAAACGGCGAGGCATGGCTCATGACCACAAAGCAAAACTATCTTTACAGCAACGGAAAATGCAGGATAACTGACAAGAAATTTGCAAATACTCCCGTAAACACCGCATTCCACACCGACAGATTCGGCAAGCAGTGGCAGAGAGAGAACATCGATGCGCCCGGACTTGACAAGGCGCGCATGATATTCAAGGACAACCAGGACAACGTGTGGTATCTGCACGAACGCCGCCTCATCAGAATTTCATTCTACCCCACCCTATACACCCGCCTCGATAACGAGACACAGCCCATGCGCTGCGCCATGGTAGACAACAAGCAGCGCACATGGGTGGCTAACAGAAACAACAAGCTGCTGGCCATATACGACAAGCAGAACAACCTGGAAGGATACCTCGCAGCCGACGGCACCATCAGCAAGAAGCCGGCAGAGTTCCGCTCGCTCGTCTATGCCATGCTGCAAGACGCCTACGGCAATATCTGGATAGGAACAAAACCGCACGGACTGTACCGTCTGAAAGAGTCAGCCAACGGGAAATACAACATAGAGAACTACCGCGAAGACACTGAAGGAATACACGACAACGAGATTATCGGACTCGTGAAAGACCAGCACGGGGTGATCTGGGCTTGCGGATTCCGCGAAGGACTCATACGCATAACCCACCCTAACGCTGAGCACCCAACATTCAAAGCCATACCGAACGTCGTGCAGAAGCAGACCCCTACACAGGTGAAGTTCAGACAGATAATACCAACAAGGAGCAACGCTATCTTAGCCGCGACATCGGCCGGACTCATAGTGTATAACATCGGCATGCCGATAAAGCAGCTGCAGCATGGCAAGGGCATCACACTGCACCAGAAAGAGGCAGGAAGAGCGTCGAGCCTCGGATGCACCCCGCTGAAAAGCCTCATAGAAACTACAGACGGACGAATATATATATGCACGAGAGACAAAGGCATAGACCTGCTCACATCAGAGAATATCTTCGCAAAGACACTGACATTCTCTCACTTCAGAACATCAAACGGATTCCCTACTAACTACCCGAAATCAATCACACAGATAGGCAATTCGCTATGGGCCACCGCTCTCAACACCTTGGTGGAATGGCATCCCGACACACCACTCCCTACCGGTGCCGCAACTAAACTATGCATAGAGAACAACGATTTCGGAGAGTGCACACCAGTACAGAGAGCTGACGGCACATGGATTTACGGCGACATGAGCGGCGCAATAGCGATAGACATGCAGCAAATAGAGAAAAACGAGGCGATGATGCAGCCGCAGACACTGCCCATAGTGCTGACATCTACCGCCGACAGCGATACCATCACACTCGAGAAAAACAGAAGAACACTGGCGCTGAGCTTCGCAACTCTCGACTTCGGAGACGCACGCAAGCTCAACTACGCCGTCAGACTGATGAGCGATGCTAACAGCGAATGGCAGTATATCGGACGTAACAACCATATCGTCTTCCACAACCTGAAACCTGGAGAATACACTCTGCAGATACGCTCCACTAACTCTTCAGGCGAATGGATGGAGACTCAGCGCAACATTCTGGTAATAGTGAAGCCGAAATTCTCTGAGACTGCACTGGCAAAAGTCATCTACGCATTCATCATTCTGCTCCTAATCGTTGCGGCAATATATATCTGGCGGCACATCAGAAGGCTCGACGCTAAGCACCGTGAGACTCTCGACGCATATCTGCAACTGCTCAATCACAACCAGCAGCAGACCAACCGCGAGCATGAGGAATACCGCATGCAGCTGCTGGAGAATGCACGTGTGGAGCCGCAGAACGACAAATTCATAAAGAAGGTGGTGGAATACATCGACATGCACATAAGCAATGCCGACATCGACATTGACAGCATGGCGCAGCACGCAGCAGTGAGCAGAAGCCATCTCAATCATAAGCTGAAGCAGATTCTCGGCGTCACACCGTCAGAGATGATACGCGAGGCAAGAATAAAGCATGCCAAAATGCTGCTGGAAGACCCGAACCGCTCTGTCAACGATGTGGCTTACGCCTGCGGATTCACTGACCCTAAATACTTCAGCAAGTGCTTCAAGGCGTCGACAGGCATGTCGCCTACAAAATACAGGCTTACAAGATAGCACACAATTCTGCCACTATTGATACAGCATTCGCCGCCATTCACAGCGGTGCCGGCAGAGACAAGCATAGCAAAAACAAGAAGACGGAAAGGATAGACACAGCATCTATCTTTTCCGTCTTCATCATTTATCAGCGTATTCTCCGCATTATTCCTCTGCCACGCCATGCCTCTGACATGCCCTTCCGCACAGAATCGTCTGTCATACCCTGGCCCATCGGGCTGCATGCAGCTGTCTATGGCGGAGCAAGCCGCATTATTTCTTCAGCACAGACTTGCCCTTTACGATGCCACGCAGCGCATTCTTCATCTTAAACATATTCCTTCCTATAACGTTAAGGTAGAAGTTATGCCAGTCAGCCATGGTCTTTGCCGGCTTCAGCGTGACATTCTGCTTAGGCAGATCAGGGTTCATCGTGTCGAGAATGGCAGCGAGGTAGTTGAACAAGTTATAGTCGTCAAGCACCTGACGCTTAGCCTCCTTCAGTGCAGCCGAATGCTCCGCATAATGCTTCTCAGAATTGATTATGGCATCAATAGCGGCTATGCTGCGGTCGAAATCGTGTATGTCAATGACTGCATAGGCATCCTTTGAGAAGTATTCGTCTACATTCGTACATCCGTAATATATCGGAAAAGTCTCTGAGAGATAGCAGTCAGAGAGCTTTTCTGTCCAGTAATAGTCTGACTGCGAGTTCTCTATGACGATGTGATACTTATATTCAGCAAGCGCCTCCCATTTGTCTTCAAAGTCGTGGAACCCTCTTCCGTACACGTCAAGCCTGTCGCCGTAATGCCTTTTGAGTTTCTCCACGAAGTCAATCCTCTCCTGGTGTCCCTGCGTGAAAGCCTTGTTGCTCGTGATTACCGACATAAGCTTCGGCTTCTCAGGTGTCGGCATATCCTTCAGTTCGTCGTAAGTCAGCGTTGCGGTGCCGTTTCCGTGGTCGAAAGTTGCAGCGGTAAACCATGGCAGAATTGCCGGTGTGTATCGTATGTTATGATGGTTCAGCTCCTTCTGGCATGAGCATACCAGTCCGAACTGCCGGCAATAGCGTTTCGGATAACTCAGCACTGAGTATGGCTCGCTTGTCGTGAGTATGGTGTTCTGTGGCGCCACATGCAGTGTGAGAGGCTGTCTGACCGCCTTTCCTCTTACTATAACGAAGTCAGGGCTGTCAATCTCCTCGTTCACATAGAACTTATATTTCCCGCAGCGCGATATGCCGCATCCACCAGGAGTCTGTCTCAGAATCCAGCGTCCTTTCTCGCCGGTGCCGTTCAGCAGTAATACCTTATACATTTCCGGTATGCTTATGTGTATTATTAATTATTCTTCATCTTCTCCGCACGCTCTCTTTTTCTTCTCTCCTCACGCTCTGCCATTCCCTGGCGCGTGCGTTTCCATCGTTTGTGTGTCCACAGCCAGAGGTGCGGATGCTGGCGTATGTTGTCCTCAAGCATGCGGAAGTACTGCTCCGTGAGCTCATGCTCAGATGTCAGCGAAGCGTCGTCGCACATCTTATGGAACGTTGCTGTGTACTGTCCTCTTGCTGTCTGCTCCATCGACATATAGAACACGGCGCTCGCTGTGCGCTGCGCTATCTTCTCAGTGCCTGTGAACACCGGTGTCTCCTGGTGCATGAAGTCCAGCCAATGGCCTATTGACTCCCATGTAGGCACCTGGTCTGCTATGAATCCGATGACAAACTTGCGCTTCTCCCGTGTAAGGCTGACGATGTATCGGAGAGTGTTGCTCATGGATATACACGTTGAGCCATACTGCTCACGCAGGTCTATGACCAGCTGGTCCATGCTGGCGTTCTCCAGCGGGTGGTATATCTGGCCGAACACGATGTTGTCCTCAGGATTGAAATGCAGCGGCAGCGACGTGATGAACTCCCAGTTCATGTTGTGCCCGATGTATACGACACACGACTTGTCCTGCTCCTTCAGCGCCTTCTCCACGAGTTCCGTGCCCTCGAATCTCAGGTGTTTCTTCACATCATTCTCATCCATCGACATAATCTTCACTATCTCTACGATGCTGTCGCAGAAGGTATGAAAGAATCGCTTCTCTATCTTTACTATCTCCTTCATGTCCTTCTCGGGGAATGACTTGCAGAGATTGCGCCTTACAACCTTGCGTCTGTATCGCACAATATAGTAGAGCAGATAGTATGCCGCGTCGCTAAGCAGATACATCAGACGCAGCGGAAGCATTGAGAGCGTGCGCCATGCGCCGTATGCAAAGCGTGATGATAGTGATTTCATTGTGATGTATTGTTATTTGTTATTCTCTATTGTCTTTTACAGCAATCATGTCGTTGTTCATTCGGTGCATGTATTGCTGTATGACAGCCTTTAGTTCTTGCTCCATAGTATTCTGCTCCTTAACCTTGCCCATGAGGTTATGACGCATCAGCCGGTCGCTCAGAGCGTAGACGGCGCGAGTCTTCTGGCCGTCAAACTGCAGCACATAGCCGTATTTCACGTACTGGTATATGCCGTTGATATAGTTCACCGCCCATGTATCCTCCTCAGGCGTGCTGAGCAGGTCCTTGCCGAACGCTATGTAAGGCTTGCCGTAGCGGAGATAACTGAGCACGGTGGGCATGATGTCTGTCTGCTGTGCGATGCCCTGACGGTGTCCGCGCGGCATTCTTCCCGACGGGTCGTAGAAGAGTATCGGCACGGCGAAGAGCCCCAGGTCGGTGCCGTATTCCTCATGGTCGTGCTTGTTTGTATGGTCAGCCGTGATTACGAAGATGGTGTTCTCGTACCATGGCTGCTGGCGTGCCGTATCGAAGAAGCGGCGCAGCGCCATGTCTGTGTATCTCACGCACTTATGTATCGGATTGTCCTTCCTCACCACTCCCTTGTACTGCGGCATCGGTTCGTCGCGGAAGGTGCCGGCATACTGCTCCGGAACATTAAACGGATGGTGGCTGGATGCTGTGAAGAGGGTGGTCACGAAAGGCTGTTGCAGCTCGCTCATCTTCATGGCGTAGAACTGCATGAACGGCTCGTCCCATATTGCCCAGGTGCCGTCGAAGTCCTTCTCGCCTCCGAACCGCTTGTCAGCATCATACTCGTTGCGGCCGTAATACTCGCTGAATCCAGTGGCGCGGGCAAAGGCTTCGAAGCCCATGCTGCCGTTGTCAGCACCGTGGAAGAATGCTGTGGTGTATCCGCACGCTGAGAGTTCGCCTGCAATGCCGCTCACCTTGTTCATTGCAGCAGGCGTCAGGAAGAACGGTTCGACGAAGTATGGTATGCCGGAGAGAATCGAGGGCATGCCGTCAATAGACTTACGGCCGTTGGCAAAGGAGTATTCGAACGTGAGAGAATGGCTGTAGAGCGAGTCGAGGAACGGTGTGTAGCCCTCATATTTGCCGCCGTTGATGTGCGGATTCATGGCTCCGGAATACTCACGGCCGAAACTTTCGACTATCAGCACCACCACATTCGGCTGCCCGATGCTGTCATTCCTCAGCCCGAGCGTGTCGTTCTGCTGGCTGAAGGCTTCGTTCTGCGGTGTATGCAGCGGCGAGTATATGCGCTCCATCTCTTCGCTGCTGAAGTATTTCGGGTCGTTGAATACGCTCTTGCCTATGGTGCGGAGCATCGAAAACGGTGTGTTCAGCACTACAGCCGTCTCTGTCGGGCGCGCCACATACTGGTTGGCGTTAGAGAGCGTTATAGGTCTGATGGTGCGTCCGATGCCGCCACGTATGCCGAAGATGCACACCGGGGCGAACAGAAGCACGAGCACTGCCCTGCGCCATGTATCCTCACGCCGTGTCTGCGCCTGCCTCCAGGTCTTCATGATGCACCGTGAGGCGTAGTACATGGCAGCTATCATGGCTATGCCGAAGAGGAAGAGATACCAGTGGCTGAGGGTTTCGGTCATGAAAATCTTGCCCAGATTGCCTTCGTTCGAGAACTCTGAGAATACCGACATGGTGGTTCTTCTGCCCGTATACTGATAGTATACCGCATCGGCAAGGTTCATCACGAGGCACAGCCCGTTGACGATGGTGAAGAGCCACGTCACCACCTGCTTCCTGTTACACGGCAGGAGAGCCATAGCCACAATGACCACGGCGTTGGTATACATTATGGCTGAGGTGTCGAAACGCAGCGAGCCCACCAGCAGCGAACCCACGCTGTTGCCCTCGAAGAGAGTGTTCAGCGCAGCCCAGTTCTCTGCCACGTAAGCCATGCGGGCAGCCATCATGGCTATATATGCCACGGCAAGATGAAGCAGTGCAGGTAAAAGCAGTGATAAATATCTCATTATATCCTCCTATGGCAGTGCGCCGCTGGTGTCCTCACGCTGCGCATCACGCCATATCCTTTAGTAAGAAAAAACCTGAGAGAATGCCTCTGACTCTCCGTATTCCTGTCATTTCTCTCTGGAGAAGGAGCGAAGCGGCATCTCTTTTAACATTATTTCAATTGTTTCGCTTGCAAAGGTACAAAATATTTCGTTACTTTGCAAAAACTAATAAAATAAAGACAGTCTGTCTGAAAGAAATGACAGGCTTTGTCGCTGATAATGACGCAAACGACAGAATATGAAGAACAGATACGTACTTTTCACCGTTATATTCGTGCTATGGACATTGGTGGGCGTGGCAGGCAAGATTGTTTTCATGCTCTTCTATGCCGGGCTGCTTGACGGAACATCAGCTGCCGACTGGCTCAGCGTGCTCTGGCACGGGCTGCGCCTCGACATTGCGATAGCCGGATACCTCACCATGCTGCCGGCGCTGCTGCTCATCGTGACGCTGTGGCATAACAGCCGCATCGTGACAGGGGTATGGAAGGGATATATGGCGGTGGCGGCGGCGCTCACAGCCGTGGCATACATAGTGAATATTGGCCTCTACGGATACTGGGGATTCCCGCTCGACAGCACTCCGCTGCTGTATCTTCGCACCTCGCCTGCCGACGCCATGGCAAGCATGACCTTCTGGCAGATGGCGGGAGGAGCGGCGGCTATCATCATCACTGCCGTACTCATATATCTTCTCTTCGTGAAGACCGTGCGGCTGAAGCCTCTGCGCCCTGCTGCTGGCGCTGCACGATGGCTGCACTCGCTGGTGATTCTCGTGCTCACAGCTCTGCTCATCATTCCTATCAGAGGCGGACTGAGCACGGGCACAAACCACACGGGCAGCGTATACTTCTCAAGCAATATGCGACTGAATCATGCTGCCGTGAATCCTATATTCTGCTTCGTAGAGTCGGCTACGCATCAGGAGAACATAGGCGAGCAATACCGATTCATGGACGACGCTGAGGCTGTCAGGCTGACTGAATCTATGAAACACACTGCGCTGCGCACCGATTCGGCTGCCGTTGCCATACAGACTGACGGCAGGACCAGCGTGATGTATGTCATTCTCGAGGGATTCTCGCGCTACATAATGTCTGATGCAGGCAACGTGAAGGGGGTGACGCCATGCCTTGACGCTATCGCTGACAGCGCAGTATACTTCACAAACTTCTACGCCAACTCCTTCCGCACTGACCGCGCGCTGCCGGCTCTGCTCTCGGCTCTGCCCTCGCAGCCTACGATGAGCATCATGGACCAGCCTGCGAAAAGCAATCGTCTGCCGTCGATGGCTGCCACAATGCGGAAGAACGGCTACAAGACGACTTTCTTCTACGGGGGCGACGCCGACTACAGCAATATGCGCTCATACCTCATGGCCACTGGATTCAGCACCGTGGTGGCAGAGGAGAACTTCGACCGCAAGCTGAGAACGGGCAAATGGGGTGTGGCTGACGGACCGCTCTTCCAGCGTGTGATAGAGGAGACGGCAGCGGCTGACGGGCCGTTCTTCAGCGTCGTGCTGACAGGAAGCAGCCATGAGCCGTTCGATGTGCCGGGACATAGCGCACTGAAAGAGCCTGAACTGAACGCCTTCCACTATGCTGACAGCTGTCTGGGCAGATTCATCAGCAGCCTGAAACAGAGCGAGGTGTGGAAGAATACGCTCGTCGTCATCGTGCCCGACCATCTGGGCGCATACCCGAAAAACATTGATAACTACCAGTTCTGGCGCTATCGCCTGCCACTGGTCTTTACGGGCGGCGTGGTGAAGCAGCCGCAGAGGGTCAGCACCATAGGATGCCAGACCGACATACCGGCTACGGTGCTCGCACTGCTCGGCTACGACCACAGCGACATGCCGTTCTCGCGCGACATGTTCGACCCTCATGCGCCGCACTTCGCCTTCTTCACCCTGGACGACGGCATGGGGCTCGTGACTGACTCTGCCGCTATGATCCACGACAATCACGCCGGCAAGATAGTGACAAGCGAAGGCACGGCAGCCGACGCACTCCTGCCGCACGCCAAGGCGTACCTGCAGAAAGTGTATGATTATTTAGTATTTTAGTTGACAAGTAGGTTTTAGTTGACGAGTAGACAAGTTGACAAGTAGACAAGTTGTATGACTGGCTATTCAAAACCTCACAGACTCAGAAACAAGCAACTTGTCTACTCGTCAACTAAACAAGCAACTCGTCTACTCGTCAACTCGTCAACTGAACATACAACTTGTCAACTTGTTTACTCGTCAACTCGTCAACTTATCTATAATAAAACATGAAATACAAAGCAATAATTCTTGACCTCGACGGCACACTGACAAACGATGCCAAAGAGATTACACCGAAGACAAAGGCGGCGCTCATGGCGGCGCAGAACAAAGGCATAAGAATCGTGCTGGCGTCGGGCAGACCGACATATGGCATAAAGCATCTGGCGAACGAACTCGAAATAGGTTCGCACGGAGGATTCATCATGGCGTATAACGGAGGATGTATCATCGACTGGAGTACGCAGGAGATTATCTACAACACCGTGCTCGACGAACAACTCGTGCCGGAACTCTGTCAGGCGGCAGGCGATTGCGGATGCGAAATACTGACTTATCAGGGCGACAACATCGCCGCCACTAAGGAGAAGAACAAGTATGTGCGGCACGAGGCGTTCATAAACAAAATGCCGATAATAGAATACACTGACTTCGTGCAGCAGGTTGTACACCCCATAAACAAATGCCTCATCGTGGGCGACCCTAAGACCGTGGCTCCGCTCGAGAAACAGCTGGCAGCGAAAATGGAGGGGCGCATGAGCGTATACCGCTCCGCGGCGTTCTTCCTCGAATGCGTGCCGCTCGGCATAGACAAGGCGGCATCGCTCCGCTTCCTCATCGACAGACTCGGAATCAGACAGGAGGAGACCATAGCCGTGGGCGACGGATACAACGACCTCACCATGATACGCTTCGCCGGACTGGGTGTGGCGATGGCAAACGCCGCAAGGGAGGTGCAGGACGAGGCTGACTACATAACCTACTCTAATCAGGAGGACGGCGTGGCGCATGTGGTGGAGAAATTCATCATTACTGACCATAAGCTGTAATTTACACCTTATATCATTTAAACCATATATATATGATAACGTTCAGACACGCTACACCTGACGACGCTCTCTTCATAGCACGCGGATTCCATACCGCCATGCTCATGGACGACACACCGGAGGAGCGCATCAGGCTCTTTGCCGAAAAGATATGCTCACACTCTGACGTGCTGTACTCTCACGCCAACACCATCATAGCCGAGCATGACGGCAAGCCGGCTGGCATGGTGACGGCTTACAACGGCAACAGATACAGCGAGATGCGCAAGGTGACAATGGCTCTCGTGAAGGAGCATCTCGGAATAGAATTTCCAGGAATGGAGGACGAGGCGCTGCCAGGAGAATACTACATCGACTCGCTCGCCGTACTGCCGGAATACCGCCGGCAGGGCATCGGACGCCGCCTTATCATGGAGGCGGCAGACGCCGGACACGCCAAAGGACTTGTGGTGACGCTCGCCGTAGACCCCGTGAACACCAAGGCGCAGCAACTATATGAATCTCTCGGATTCGTCAGAGATGCAGACCTCTTCATCTTCGGACACACATACTGGAAAATGAGGAACACGCAGAACACCTCACGCTGATTCTTCCCGTACAACACATACCGCATGCCAGCGTACACCGCACAGCATATCGGCATACGCAGCACACCTTTTCGGCAAACACCGCACAGTATATCAGCATACTCCGCACAGCATAATGGAAAACCATGCACACCCAACCGACGTGATTTGCGGTGCGGCACGCAGAACAACAATTTGAAAAAGGCTGTCTTTCACCATCCGAAAGGCAGCCTTTTATCATGCAAGAAGCGGCTTTTCACTGTATAAGACACTGCTTTTGGGCATGCAAGACGCTGCTTCTTACATCACAGAAAGCAGTCCTTTGGAAAAACATCGGCTTTTTGTGAATTTCTCTGTCAAAATGTAAAGAATTATATATTCATACAGAAAACTCGACTAACAGCAGTGGGTTTTGGAATAAAATCTGCATATATAAGCAACTGACAAAATTACATTTATTCACATAATAAAGTTGGTTTATATCAAGAACTATGCACAATAATCTATTAAATGTGCATGAAAAATGCTTTTTTTAAAGAAAATATTTGTCTGTTTGAATAATTATTAGTTACTTTGCACCGCAAATGTATTTTTGCGAACAGCATTCCAAGCTTGTATAAGAAATAACATAAACAAATCAAAACATTACAACTATGTCAGAAATTAATGAGAAAGTAGTGGCTATTATCGAGGAGAAACTCGGTGTTGATAAGTCAGAAATTAACCCAGAAGCATCATTCACAAACGACCTCGGTGCTGATTCTCTTGACACTGTAGAGCTCATCATGGAGTTCGAGAAGGAGTTTGGTATTTCTATCCCTGACGACAAGGCAGAGAAGATCACTACAGTAGGCGATGCTATCGCTTATATCGAGGAGAATGCAAAATAATCTCTTCTAAACCGACAAAACATCGGGAGTTGTGCCCTTAGCAGCAAAGCAAAAGGCATAGCTTCCGATTCTTGCGTATTTATAAGGAGAGCGCAAATTGTCCGAAATGTCGCTTTCTATTGCTTCTTTTCCATAAGCAGATGACAGCAGCAGGCTGCATGACATGTCAAGCCACAGCACAATAACAGCAAGGCTCATTCTGTGCCATGGCATGACTGAGCATCTGGAAACAAAGCATGGAGCCACAGCGGAAGCAAAACAGACAGAACGGCTCTCCGGAAGACAAAATACAAAAAACCAAGGGAGAACAGTCTCCCGCCTAAACCATAAACAACATAACATGGAACTAAAAAGAGTTGTAGTAACAGGACTCGGATGTATCAACCCGCTCGGTAACACAGTGGAAGAGACATGGGAGAATATCGTTGCAGGAAAAAGCGGCGCCGCTCCTATCACCAAGTTCGATGCATCGGCCTTCAAGACACAATTTGCATGTGAAATAAAGAACTTCAACCCTACAGACTACATCGACCGAAAGGAAGCACGCAAGATGGACGCCTACTGCCAGTACTCTGTCGCTGCGGCTATGCAGGCTGTCGACGACTCTGGACTCGATCTCGAAAAGGTTGACAAAGACCGCGTCGGCGTAATCATGGGCGTAGGCATCGGCGGAATGCGCACCTTCGAGGACGAAATAGTAAACTGGGGCGTAAACGGACCAACCATGGGACCGAAGTTCAATCCTTTCTTCATACCGAAGATGATTGGCGACATAGCATGCGGACACATATCTATCAAATACGGATTCCGCGGCCCTAACTACATCACAGCATCAGCATGCGCATCATCAACCAACGCTCTCGCTGACGCATTCAACCTCATCCGACTCGGCAAGGCTGACGTAATCGTAGGAGGTGGCGCAGAGGCTGCCATAGCAGCATGCGGCGTAGGAGGATTCAACGCAATGCACGCTCTCTCTACACGCAATGACGAACCAGAGAAGGCAAGCCGCCCATTCTCTGCCAGCCGCGACGGATTCATCATGGCGGAAGGCGCCACAATGCTCATACTCGAAGAGCTCGAGCACGCCAAGGCGCGCGGAGCGAAGATATACGCCGAGATGGTGGGAGCAGGCATGTCTGCCGACGCACACCACATCACAGCATCACATCCGGAAGGACTCGGTGCGAAGCTCGTGATGAAGAACGCACTCGAGGATGCCGGAATGCAGCCTGAGGATATCGACTACATCAACGTTCACGGCACATCAACCCCTGTAGGAGACATCTCAGAGGTGAAGGCTATCAAGGACCTCTTCGGAGACGCCGCATACAAGCTCAACATCTCGTCTACTAAGTCAATGACAGGACACATGCTCGGAGCTGCCGGAGCAACAGAGGCTATGTTCTCTGTGCTCGCCGTGAAGAACGACATCGTGCCTCCTACCATCAACCATGAGGAGGGAGACGAAGACCCAGAGATTGACTACAACCTCAACTTCACATTCAACACCGCACAGAAGCGCGAAGTGAGAGCAGCTCTCTCAAACACATTCGGATTCGGCGGACACAACGCATGTGTGATATTCAAGAAATACACTGAATAATACTACATAAGATAACATAAGACTTCTGGCGCTGGAATAAAGCCGCAAGCCCTAAGGCCAGCGCCAGAAGAATATCATGACAGCAAGAAAACAGCGCGCAATAACGCACAACACAGACGCTGCATGACAAGAAACGACAATCGTGTGATGAAAGTTATAGACCACATTAAACTTCCTTTCCGAAAGGACAAGGAACTGTATCTGAAACTATACAAGATACTCGGATATCTGCCACACGACATCTCACTATACAAACTGGCGCTGATGCACAAAAGCGTAGCAAGAAGAAACGTCAAAGGACGCCCAGTGAACAACGAACGACTGGAATTTCTTGGCGACGCAGTGCTTGACGCTGCCGTAGGACACATCGTCTACGAACACTTCCCAGGAAAACGAGAAGGATTCCTGACAAATACACGCTCGAAGCTCGTACAGAGAGAAACACTCGGAAAACTGGCAAGCGAAATGGGAATAACTGACCTCATCCTCTCGTCAGGACGCTCTGCCAGCCACAACTCATACATGGGCGGAAACGCTTTTGAAGCACTCGTCGGTGCTCTCTATCTTGACCACGGATACAACGCATGTATGCTGTTCATAAAGAAACAGATACTCAGCAAGATGGTGAATATCGACAAGGTGGCGTACAAGGAAGTAAACTTCAAGTCGAAACTTATAGAATGGACACAGAAGAACCGTGTCATGCTGGAGTTCAGATGCCTGAAGCAGGACAAGGACGAAGGTGGCTCGCCTACATTCGAATACATCTGCGTGCTCGAAGGAATAGAGGCATGCGCAGGAAAAGGATTCTCAAAAAAAGAAGCACAGCAGCACGCCTCAGAGGACACGCTGAAGAAACTGAGAAAGCAGCCTAAATTCTGCGACGAGATATTCCAGGCAAAGACAAACCGCACAAAGATGGAGGAAGAGCCGGTAATGGCCGCTCCTGACATAGAAAAGGAAATCAGAGAGCAGAAGGAATTTATCGTCAGAGCAGACAATACACAGGAGAAGAAGACAAACAACGCAAAGGACAACGAAAACAACTTCGACGTTGACTTCTCTGATGTACAGCCAGAGAAAAAAGAGATGACGCGTGAAGACATCATTGCAGCTGCAGAAGAAGCAGCTTTCAAAGATAATGACAGCGAATAAAAACACGGGGAAGATGAACCAAAACATCTTCCCCGATTTTTTTACCCCTAACATTTGCCAGTTAAATAAAAAAACGCTAACTTTGCACAAACCTATCAACTAATGCAAACTATGAGAAAAATTATTGTCACTGTGGCACCTGTATGCCACGTAGGAAAAGAAATACCGGCAGAATGCAAAAACCCGCTCACACCGGAGGAAATAACAGAAGACGTGCTCAACTGCTACAAGGCGGGAGCATGCCAGGTGCATCTGCACACCAGAGACCTTAAAGGAAACCCTACCTTCGAGCTCGACGTGTTCCAGCAGACTATCAACATGATACGCGAGAAAACCGACATGATCATACAAGGCTCTACCGGCGGACTCTCTACTCTCTCTCTCGAAGAGCGCTGCGTAAGCCTCAACGTGCCGGAAGTGGAGGTGGCTTCGCTCAATATGGGCTCTGTCAACTTTGCCGAGACGGTATACATCAACACCAATCCTGAACTGCGCTACTGGGCGAAACGCCAGCAGGAGGCTGACGTAGTGCCAGAGATGGAGCTCTTCGACCTCTCTCATGTGGAGTGCTGCACACGCCTTGCAGACGAGGGAGTGATACGCCGCCCGCTGCATTACAACTACTGCGTGGGGCCAGGAGCCAGCTCTAACCTCTCCGCTACAGGCCGCAACCTCGCGCTGCTCAATGCGCTTGCCGAACAGGGAACATCATGGGGAGTGAACCACGACTCAATGAAAGACTTCTCAATCCTCGCCTGCGCCATAGGCATGGGCGCCAACGCAGTGCGTGTGGGATTCGAGGACAGCTTCTACTACGCACCAGGAAAGCGCGCACACACTAACGCTGAACTCGTAGAACGCCTCGTTGCACTCATCCGCATGATGGGCTGCGAACCTGCAACACCTGCCGAAGCACGCGAGATGCTGCGCATCGGAACATACTGGAAATAACCCTTGACTGACTGGAGGGCGCAGACTGACGGCTTCGCTGACAGCAGTAATACATGCTGACAGCAGGGATTTATTGAATGATAAAGACAATCTGCCAAGGCTAAGAGCAGGAATTTGCAGCATGATGCAAGGTATCCGACAAGGCTAATAACACACGATTACAGCATGATGCAAGGTATCCGACAAGGCTAATAGCACGGATTAATAATATGATACTAACCTGCTGACGTGTCACGGCTCTGCGAACAGAAAGGCGTGCCACGGCATACCGGGCAGCCAGTCACTCCGCATAACACTTTAACTTCTACCTTAAAACCTGACAACTGACTAATGAAAAAGACTAATGTCATACTGACGCTGCTCGTCATCCTCAGCGTCATAACCTTCCTCGACCGTACATGCATCACCTTCGCAAGCATGGAAATCAAGCAAGACCTCGGCATCGACCAGAGCGGCTGGGGATGGGTGATGAGTATATTCACGCTTTCCTACGGCCTGATGCAGATTCCGCTGGGTGCTCTCGGCGATAAAGTGGGCCACCGCTGGGTGCTTGCGCTCATTGTAGTATGGTGGTCGGTATTCACCGGTTTCACAGGAATGGCAGGCGGACTCATGTCGATGCTCGCCATACGCTTCTGCTTCGGCATAGGCGAGGCAGGCGCTTCGCCATGCTCTACGAGTGTCATCAGCCGCTGGTTTGACAAGGACAAGGTGGGCAAGGCGCAGGGATACGTATGGGCAGCCACACGTCTTGGCGGTGCTGCCGCGCCGTTTATTGTCATCCCGCTCGTAGCGAACTACGGCTGGCGATTCTCATTCTACGCCCTCGGAGCAATAGGTCTGGTATGGGCAGTGGTATGGATATTCACCTACAGAGACAAGACCCACCCTCACCGCACGATAAGCGAGCGCGTGGAGCAGGCAGGCGAGAAACTCCATCTTGCCAAGGAGCAGGCACACCAGGCGAAGGACATCGTGAAGGAACGCTCTAAGTCTATACCATGGAAGGAGATAGCATCGCACCGCCAGTTCTGGATTATCTGCGGCATGTATTTCTTCTATGCTTTCGGTTCATGGTTCTTCTTCACATGGTTCCCTGAATTTATGAAGCAGGGACGCGGATTCACTGCCGACGAGCTGAAGTATGCCGTGGCTATTCCTTTCATCATGTCGATGTTCGGAAACATTGCCGGCGGCTATCTGACCGACAAGCTCACGCAGCGCTACGGCATAAAGGTAGGCCGCAAGGCGTTAGGCACTGTCTGCCTCACCGTCTCTGCAGTATGCATGGTGCTGGCGGCTTTCATCCCAGGAAAGATAGCGGTATTCGTATTCCTCTCCCTCTGTTTCGGCATCTTCGACCTCATGCTGCCATCGGCATGGGCTCTCTGCATCGACCTCGGCAAGCATTTCGCAGGCTTCGTGTCAGGAGCAATGAACACCTTCGGCAATCTCGGCGGCTTCTGCTGCTCACTGATGTTCGGCTATCTGCTGAAGTCGACAGGCAACTATAACCTGCCGCTCTACATGATAGCGGCCATGCTGCTGCTCAGCGCACTGCTCTTCGCGTTCATCAATCCGTCGAAGCCTATCGTCAAGGAAGAGGAGGCTTAGGCAGGAGAACAATAACCATGAGTGTCTGAGTGACTGATAATCATCGCACAAGCCATCCGTACAGAAAGCTGCGCAGAATGTCTCGCGCCAGACACAGAAGAACATCTCACACCGAAGAAAAGGACAAAACACTATGGACAAGAATACAAGACTCGTAATATTCGACGACGACCCGACCGGCATACAGACCGTACACGGCTGTCTGCTCGTGACAGACTGGAGCGCAGAGAACATAGAACGTGCGCTGACGGACAGCCAGCCGTTCTTCTATATTCTCACCAACACCCGCGCACTGACACCTGCTGATGCCGAGAAGACTCTGCGCAGCGCCGTGGAAGCCGTAGTCGAGGCGAACAAGAAGCATGGCTTCAGACTTATATGCATCAGCCGCAGCGACTCATGCCTGCGCGGACACTTCCCTCTGGAGACAGATGTCATGCGACAGGTGCTGGAGGAGAACGGCATCAGGGTATGGCCCGTGACACCTTTTGTGCCGGCTTTCATCGAGAGCGGCAGAGTGACTATCGACGGCACACACTACATGCGTGACGGCGAAACGCTCATTCCTGTGTCAGAAACCGAGTTCGCTCGCGACAATGTCTTCGGCTACAAGAACGCCGTACTGACAGAATATATCCGCGAAAAAGGTGCCGACCCCGCACTCTACGATATTGCCAATGCGCAGAATTATGACGAACTCTATGCTTACTGCGATGCTCTCCTCGTAACCATAAGCGGATGGGACGGTGCTGTCGTGATACGCTCGTCGTCGTCACTGCCACGCGCCATGAGCGGCATCAGCGACAAACCGTTGCTCTCGCGTGAGGATCTTGGCATCGGCGGCACAGCGTCAGGATGCTTCATCGTAGGCTCACACGTCAGGAAAACAACGCTGCAGCTCGAATCGCTGCTGGCGGCTGACGGAACAGAAGGCATAGAACTGCCTATCGACCGCATACTCGATGATGCAGAAGCACTTATGCAGGAGACACTCAGCCAGATACTTGCGCTATCGGAGCAAGGGCTTACGCCAGTGGTGTTCACTGCCCGCAAGGAGGTGCGCATAGACGATGTGGAGAAGCGCCAGCAGCTGGGCAAGACCGTATCCGACTTCCTTGTAGACATCGTGCGCCGCCTGCCGTACATTCCGTCATATCTCGTAGCCAAAGGCGGCATAACGAGCCACGACATTCTCACCCACGGACTGGAGGTCAGCACAGCGCGTGTAATGGGCCAGGCCGTAAACAGCGTGCCGTGTATCATGGCGCAGCGCAACGGGAAAAACCTTCCATACATCATCTTCCCTGGCAATGTGGGAGGCACAGACTCACTCAGAGAGGTGTATGAGAAATACTCCATGAAGGCATAAGTGATACAAGAATACAAACAGAAACATATAAACAAAACCTAAACAGAACAACTATGAAGAAAGTAGTCTGCGTACATACAGCCATGGCCCTCGTCGGTCCGCTGACAGAAACATTCCGCGAACTCATTCCTGAGGTGCAGGTGGAGCACATAGCCGAGAGTTCATTGATTAAAGAAGTGATAGCCAACAACGCCGTGACACCAGCCGTGCGCCGCCGTCTCCTCGACTATTACAATGCCGCTGCCGACTCAGGGGCTGACATAATATTCAATACATGCTCAAGCGTAGGCGACATAGCCGACCTCGGCAACAGCATCTCACGCGTGCCGGTGTTCCGCATCGACCGCCCAATGGCTGAGCGTGCCGTGCAGGAAGCAAAGCGCATAGGCGTCATCTCTACACTACCTACAACCCTCGACCCTACATGCCGCCTGCTGAAGAACTGCGCCGCTGAGGCTGGAAAAGAGATTACGCTCGTAGAAGGTCTTGCCGACGGTGCTTTCGCTGCCGGACAGAGCGGCGACAGCGAGACACATGACCGCCTCATAGCCGAAGCAGCACAGCGCATAGCCGACAGCGTTGACCTCTTCGTGCTGGCACAAGGCTCTATGGCACGCATGGAGCAGCGCCTCTCAGAGCTCACCGGCAAGCCTGTCCTCTCATCGCCAGTGCTCGGCGTACTCGGACTCCGCAAGCGTCTCGGACTCGACTAAGTCTGGCTTTTTCCCTGCCGGATAACAGACAAAAATACAAAGCCTCTGACAGCACAAATGTTGCCAGAGGCTTTTTCTGTAAGATTGATTTAATGCCAAACGCTGCTTCTTATCATCCAAGACGCTACTTCTTGCATTGTCAAACACTGCTTCTTGCCATGCAAAAAAGCTTCATTCATGCTGTTTCGTAATCCGACATGTATTCATGCAACTGCCCCATGCAGGCTGCATCCCGCACCTCCACCACGCTTTCTTATAGTGATTAATATGACTCAAAACGGCTGGCAAGCTACGCATCCGCTAATGCCCGGCAAGGTGTTGACTGGCACATTGAGCGCCTTTCTGACCCAAAGAAAGGCATCCCCTCAACTCCTTTCGAAATATAAGTTCATTCATAAGAATAAAACCACTACCATAGCATTTAATTATATTGACAATATGCTTGTTTCCAAACCTTTGGCTTTTTTCACGCCGAAGAGCTTTTGGTTTATGCTTGACTTTATATTTGTAACTCTTTGTATGCTTATGTTTAATATAGTTGCTATTTCTGATAGTTCGAAACATAATCTTATAAGACAGCATACTACAATTTCTTGTTGCGATAATTTTTTATCGTCATCATTTATAAAAGCCCAAAAAACGGGAAGGCTTTGCTCTATAAGACAAGTTATCTTTTTGATTTCTGCGTTTTGTGGGAGAATGCCTTTTCTTATGTTTTCATGTATTTTCTCAATGATTGCGTTATTATATATCTCACTTTCTTTTTCCCATCTTTCGATGGAAAGGGAATTTTCCGCATATGATGAGAGCATAATGCGCATTTCATTCATTTGTTCTATTTGTCTTTCTTTGTATATTTCAAAATTATTCTGAATGTCAAGGATTTGTTTCTTCGCTTTTCCGTATTCCATGCTTAATGACATCAGTTTCTTGCGGGTTGCAAATAATTCGTCTTTACACTGTTTCTGCTTCTGTCTATAATACACGCATATAGCCATAAGTATTATAATAAAAACTATCATTAAGCTTCCAACAAGCACAAAAGTTTTAGTTATATTTTGTTTTCTCTTATAAGACAAATATCTGCCATATTCATATTTCTTTTTTGCTCTACTCTCTATGCACTTTTGCATATCTATAATTATGCTGTCTAAAATTCCAACATATTCACTTGTTGATATTCTGTCTTCCTTTTTGTTTAGTCGTTTTATCTTGTTCCATGCTAAAACTTTTAATTTTATGGGAGCTTCTTTGTAATGAAAGACTTGCTCGTATTTTGCTTCTGCAGAATCTAACAAGCTGTTATGTTCCAAATACAAAGCTTCGCAATAATTACGCTCAGCGCTGAATATTCCTGGCATGCTATTTTCTATAAGCTCTTTTTCTATATAAGACATTAAATCATCTACAGTATTGCTGTCGTTCTTCTCCATAAAATGAGACAATGAATATATCAATCCAGTCATACGTTTACAAGCATGAGAATCATCGTCATGTTTACCAAAAACAATATTTGATTTTGATTTGATAGAATCTCGCATGTTTAGGCATAGATATTTCTCTAATAACAGCTCCTCTATATCATGTATGCCTATTGTGTCTGATGCTTCTCTATAACATCCTTTTGCTTTCTCTAAATATTCAATTTCCTCATACGGCATATCCATATCATTGTATATACATGATATTTTCTTGTTGATTTTTGCTAACAGAGCATGATTTCCCCACTGTGGCGACGTCTGAGAATATTTATACGCATTGTTCAGACATTCAAGCGCTTCAATGCTGTATCCTTTGCAATCGTAATATATTCCCAGTAGATACATAGCTAATGCTTTATCCTCATTACACCCATACACCTCTATGTGTCTCGCGGATTTATACAGAATGGTATCATTTGCTATAGCACTCACTATGTCATTTTTATCAATGCTATCATATACATCTTTTACATACTTGATGTGTTTTATGTATGTGTCCGCCTTGTTTCCTTTATTTGCTTCCGCCTTCTGGATGCCGCTTTGTCTCTTGTCTTGTGCTTCTGTACATGAGATATGTATTAAACACAAGAAAATCATACATATATGTATTGCCTTTTTATTCATACTCTTTTAACATCATGTAGACTATATTTTTACAAAGGTAGTAAAATAAATGGAATAACAAAACAAAAACCACTAATATATGCTTAAATACGCTACCGTATGTTTACCACCAGACTTGCTTCTTGTTTTCATAAGTAAAAATACGTTCTTCGCTTCCCTCTGTGTGATTTTTTATCCATAATAATACTCCTGCAGGTACATTGTTATATACCAAACTGTCACTCTCTGCCTTTTTTATTCCCAACGAAATCCATTTCTTATCATAATAAAACAATTCGTACTCATGTCCTAACCTTATCATGTTCATGTCATTTTGTAGACACAATTCCAATTCGTATATGTTATCTTTGTCTCTTTCTCCCAAATAATATCCAACCCAATATCCATTTTGCACCTCTCTAATACGTGTAAAATAATTATTGTCGTTCAAGGATTTCAGGCTTTCTTCTGATACACCATAATACAAATATTTCACTGGGGATTCCTTCTCTCCACTTAATGTTATACGGAATTCTGCCAGCGGAATAACTTTTTTGTTATCCGTCTCATCTTTTCTTGGTGTATTTATACGTATATATCTATATTTCTTTGCAATTAAGATTTTTTTATTTACAATTGTTTCAAGGACATTGTTGAAAATATGCAATGTATCACATTTAGAAAAAGAAGAATCTTCAGAAACTTCTAATGTGCTACCAATAAAAGTTTTCCATCTATCATACCATCCTTTACGTAATGGATATTTTCTTTTAATTATAACATTTTCTGTTTTATTTGATTTAACGAAACGATTTATTCTCCCTTTTGAATCTATATAAAATGGAACATCTAAATCTTGCCTATGATTTTCAAGAAAAATCACAGGTAAATATACTACTCTGTAAGGCAGATTCTCAAATAAATGTTTATTTTGCCTTTTCTTCCCTTCAATTACTGTTTTCCAACCATATCCTCCATGAAAAGCACATAAATATGCATTTGCATTATTTGACTTATTGTCATAAATTACTTTACCTGTATAACCGTATTGGTACATTACATTTCTGGCATTAAGATTATACAATTGTGAGGGTATATACTTATCATGCATGGTTTGCACAATAAATTCTTTTCTATATATAGCAGATACTCGCTTTATAGAATCCCATTTATGAAAATCATGAATTAGTTCTCCATCGTTATTGAAATTTTCATCATTAATTCTATTATGCTCTTTAGGAGTCTTCTCTTTTCTAAACAATGTGTATGTTTTATTATTATTGACATATGAGACCCATGAATGTCCTTTCGTGCTATAATTCCCCCAGAATCCAGTATAATCATATGCTGCAGGAATTCCAAGAGAACGTAAGACAGAAACGACATAGATTGTACGCTGATTACAACCGCCTTTCTTTGAATAATGCAATGACATAACATCTCCATTTTCATCATCGTCACGATTGTCAAATCTATCCATGGCATCATGATATATGATAGAGAAAGCTTTCAATGGATTTTTTACATTTTTAATTTTGTCACAGTAATACGCATACATTTTTTTCTCCAGCACGAAATTGGTTCATCCCCAACTCTATATGGTAATATATAATTGCAAAAAGTGTCAAAGCCTATTTCGTTATGCCAAGGTGATTCACGCCACACATTAAAAGCAAATTCAATGTTATTGATTATATACGCAGGCGATATAACTTCTATGTCTTTCATTATCCGTCCATCAGGATGAACACTTTTATGATGTTGAATATTTCTAACTATATAGCATGCGGCCTCATATTTCTGCGAATCAATATTGTTGTTATAATATGACAAAACTTTTTTAATAAGAATCTTATGTTCTGTTGAAGTATTCATAAGTTCCTTTATGTCAGTTTTATAATTTTCCGAATCTGCAACAATAAAAAATACTGACACAATTATATGCAAACATCGTATTATATGCATTAACTTTCAATAATATATTTCATTTGAATAAAAAACACCTCTGTTCTATTATCATAATTCACAAAACTTACTAATTGTTTCTTGAGAAAAACGGAATATGACTAAAGAAAAATTTATACAAGAATAACATTCACCATGTATTTCATTTTGTGGGATATCACCATGCATTAAATAAGTATGTACTAAAACAAAAAAGAACGAGATGGTTTATGCAAACAAGGATAAATAGTGTCTCTTTTTCAATCATGCCTTTTTAGCGAATTGTAAATATTAATCTTTGCTCAAGTTTCGCAGAATTCTCGAAACTTGAGCTTTGCTTATATAATCACCATTAACGAATCATTATAATACATACTGCTTATTTATATGGAATATTAAAATTTTGATAGCAGTAATCTAAGAAATATGCTTGTACTATAGAATTTAATAAGACAATTATAATTATGGATAAGAGATACACGGAATATCTCTTTTCATACCAACATATCGCAGCAAGCAAGATGCTAACTATTGTTATAGGAAAAATCAACAAAGAATAATATGTCCCTGAGAAATCTATAGTATGCACAAAGATTGAAATAATTGCTCTGCCCAGTAGTATGGCTAATATTATTCCAATAATTCTGTTTTTTGTTATATTGTCACCTTTTATTTTTAGAAGAAATAATGTAAAACAAAAATAACAAATAGAATTCACCCATGAAGAAACAAAGATTGACTGCAATGCATTAAAAAGGGTTAGGACCAAACATAAAATTAGAGACGTCAGAAAGATGTTAAGATAAGTTTTCATAATACTTGTTGATTAAATTAATAAACTACATTTTCACTTCAATATAATATTTCAGAATTACATAAATAAAAAGACACGTGAAAAAGATTCTCTGTTATTTCAAATAAAAACTGCAGAATAGAATTATATCGCTACAAAATTAATTATAAAATCAATGTGGGCAAAGAAAATGACATACACATTTTAAACATCTTTTATGTTTTATTGTTTTATATAATTGTAATATGTTGATTATTAATGTAATTGAGCTCTGCTTACACTTTTTACACTTTGCATAAACGCAATATAAAAATAATGGTTATGAGTATTACATGTAAATTGCCATTCTATAGCGTCCTATTTTATTAAAATAGTAAAAGCCGGCTGCAAAAATTTGGTCATATCAGCAGAAATGCTTAATTTTGCAGATTCAAAGCAATAGGAAAAACAAACGAGACCGCAAGCCGACTGACAGCGGAAAAATGCACGGCGACAGGCGGTGTCTCGCATCAGGAAAAACAAACAGAAGGGGCGCTACACCCCATAAAAACAAAATGAGCATTACAGATATAGCGCATAAACTATATTTTGCGCACAGGCAACGTGAGTTGCAGAAACATATAAACCACGGAGCAGAACTTCAGCAGGATGTGCTGAAAAGCCTGCTGCACCGCGCTGACGATACGGAGTACGGACGAAACCATGCCTTCTCTGCCATCAAGGACTATGACACATTCAGCCAGGATGTGCCGCTCAATGACTATGAATCGCTGAAACAGGACATCGACCGCATGCGCCACGGAGAGAAAGACATCTTGTGGCCGGGACAGGTGAAATGGTACGCTAAGTCGAGCGGTACGACTAACGACAAGTCGAAGTACATTCCAGTATCGAACGAAGGACTGCAGAACGTGCATTATGCAGGTGGAAGAGACACTGTGGCGCTATATCTGATGAACAACCCGAAATCGAAGATTCTCGACGGAAAGGCGCTTATACTCGGCGGGGCGCACCAGACAAACTACAATCTGCGCGACTCTCTCGTGGGAGACCTCTCTGCCATTCTCATCGAAAACATCAATCCGCTGGCTAATCTGGCGAGGGTGCCGAAGAAAAAGACTGCGCTGCTCTCTGATTTCGAGACTAAGCGGGAGCGCATAGCGCAGGAGACGCTCAACAAGAACGTGACGAATATCTCTGGTGTCCCTTCATGGATGCTCTCCGTACTGCTCCGCGTCATGGAGCTGTCGGGGAAGTCTCATCTTGAGGAAGTGTGGCCTAACCTCGAGGTTTTCTTCCATGGCGGAATATCATTCACACCATACCGCAAGCAGTACGAGCAGCTTATAACTAAGTCAGACATGAAGTATCAGGAGACGTACAACGCCTCTGAGGGATTCTTCGGAATACAGTCTGACCCTGACGACAAAGCCATGATGCTGATGCTCGACTACGACATATTCTACGAATTCATACCAATGGACGAGTTCGGGAAGGAGAATCCTACCGTCGTTCCGCTTTGGGGAGTGGAGACGGGAAAGAACTACGCCATGGTCATAAGCACATCGTGCGGACTCTGGAGATACATCATAGGCGACACCGTGCAGTTCACAAGCACTAACCCTTATAAGTTTATCATCACCGGACGCACCAAGCACTTCATCAATGCCTTCGGCGAAGAGCTCATAGTGGATAATGCCGACCAGGGACTGAAATATGCCTGCCAGGAGACGGGGGCAGAGGTCATGGAGTATACGGCAGCGCCGGTATTCATGGACGAGAGCGGAAAATGCCGCCACCAGTGGCTCATAGAATTTGCAAAAGAGCCAGAGGACATCGCAAGATTCGCCGAACTGCTCGACCAGAAGCTGAAGGAGATAAACTCTGACTACGAGGCTAAGCGTCATAAGAACATCACACTGCAGCCGCTCGAAATAGTCGTGGCACGGCAGGGACTGTTCCACACATGGCTGAAACAGCGCGGAAAACTGGGCGGGCAGCACAAAGTGCCACGCCTGTCAAACACTCGCGAGCATATCGACCAGCTGCTGAAGATAAACAAATAGTACACCACGCCACTACTGGCAGCAGCAGAACACACGGCGGAAAACGACATCCGACACACACATCATAAACAAACAACAATACTACAATGCGGAAACATTCAGGCAAAAACAATACCGTAAGCACCGCCATGGCAGCAATGAGAAATACCATGCTCGTAGCTGCATGCGCCTATGTCATAGCCGTGCTCGTGGCATCGTGTGCCAGAATGGGACAGCCTGACGGCGGATGGTATGACGAGGTGCCGCCAAAAGTGGTGGGAGCAACACCGGGAGAAAGAGCGACAAAGGTTAACCAGCAGAAACTGGAGATACGCTTCAGCGAATACATCAAGGTGGACAATCCTACGGAAAACATCATCTTCTGCCCGCCGCAGCTCGAAATGCCGGAGATAAAGGCTACAGGAAAATCAGTGAAAATAGAGCTGAAGGACACGCTGATGCCTAATACGACATACACCATCGACTTCTCTAACGCCATATCAGACAACAACGAGGGAAACCCGATGGGCAACTACACATACGTCTTCTCTACCGGAGAGCAGATTGACACTCTCGAGGTGTCGGGCTATGTGCTCGAAGCCGAAACGCTCGAACCTGTAAAAGGCTCGCTCGTAGGACTTTACAGCAACCTCGAAGACTCGGCGTTCACCACACAGCCTATGCTGCGCGTGGGAAGAACTGACGGCGACGGACAGTTCAGAATCAGAGGAATAGCACCGGGAAAATACCGCATCTTCTCGCTCATGGACAGCGATGGCGACTACAAACTGTCGCAGCGCGGAGAGATGCTGGGATACTCTCACGACATAATCGTGCCTACATGCAAGCCTGACATTTACCAGGACACAATATGGATGGACTCGCTCAGAATATCAGACATCAAGCGCGTGCCGTACACACACTTCCTGCCTGACGACGTATGTATAAGGGCATTCACACAGAAACTCACTGACAGATACCTCATAAAGACTGAAAGACAGAACCCGGAGAAATTCAGCGTATACTTCAGCACACCGTCGGACACGCTGCCAAAGCTGCGCGCGCTGAACTTCAACGACTCTGCCGCATTCGTCATAGAGACATCTGAGCAGATTGACACCATAACATACTGGCTCAAGGATACTACGCTCGTAAACCAGGACACGCTGCGGGTGGAGATGACATACAGCATGACTGACTCGCTCGGAGCTATGATTGAGCAGACTGACACCATCGACCTGCTGCCTAAAATATCATACGAGAAACGCCAGAAACTAAAGGCGGAAAAAATAGAGGAATGGACAAAGAAGGCTGAGAAAGAGCGGAAGAAAGGACGCGAGCCAAGGGAGCGACATCCGGACAGCCTCGCACTGAAAACTGAAATAGTGATTCCGAGCAAGATGGCGCCTAACCAGAACATCACGCTCCGATTCGAAACACCGCTCCAGAAACTCGACACGGCAGCCATACACCTATACTCCAAGATAGACACTCTGTGGTATGTATCGCCCGTGGAGATAGTGACGGAAGGCCTGCCGCCAAGGACATACATGATAAAAGGCGAATGGAGGCCGGGCATAGAATACTCGCTCGAGATAGACTCCGCAGCATTCACCGACATATACGGCACAGTGTCTGACCCTGTCACACAGGGAGTGAAGATAGCAAGCGAAGAGGATTTCGGCTCGCTCTTCGTCAATATGCGAGGCATACGGAACGACTCCGCACAGGTAATCGTAGAGATGCTCGACAAGAGCGGCAACATGAAGGCGCAGAGCATAGCACAGGACGGAACGGCAGAGTTCTACTATGTACAGGCAGGCGAATACTACCTGCGCTGCATCATTGACGCTAACAGAAACGGAAAATGGGACACTGGCGACTATGACCTTGACCTTCAGCCGGAAGAGGTGTACTATCTGCCAGAGTCTGTTGAGTGTAAGGAGAAATGGGACATAACGAAAGACTTCAATATTAACAGCCATCCGCTCTATCTGCAGAAGCCGCGCTCAATGGTAAAGCAGAAGGGCGAACAGAAGAAAAAGACCATCGACCGCAATCTGAAGCGTGCGCAGGACCTCAAGATAGCATACGACCGCGACGCCGTGAACAGCAAGTTCTGACGCAGCTGCCACAGGAGGAAGTCATTAAGAAATCATAATTATTGCGTGACAATTAGCAGGTTATCAGTAAATTATTGTAACTTTGCACGTTAGAACATGCGTAAAGAAGAAACCCTAAACAGGAGAGTAAACCTCTGTAGAGCAAAAATTACTTCTCAATAAACAGGGAGCAATCTTCCGAAAGGAAAGGAATAAATAAGCGCTAAACAGGGAATAATCCTCCGAAAGGAAAGAATAAATAAGCGCTAAACAGGGAATAATCTTCCGAAAGAAAAAGAATAAATAAGCGCAAGGCAAGAAACAAATAACAAAAATATAAACATGGACAAACTAAGTTACGCCCTCGGAATGGGCATAGGAACACAGCTCGCACAGCTCGGAGCGAAAGACATCAACCTCAACGACTTCATGGCAGCCATCAAGGACATGCTTGACGGAACAGAGCCAAGAGTGTCACAGCAGGACGCACAGAAACTCATGAACGACTTCTTCCAGAAGCAGGAGGAGCGTGAGATGGCACGCCGCCGCGAAGCTGGCAAGTCAGCAAAGGCTACCGGAGAGAAGTATCTGGCAGAGAACGCAAAGAAGCCTAACGTAAAGCAGACTGCATCAGGACTGCAGTATGAGGTGCTCACAGAAGGCACAGGACGCAAGCCAAAGGCTACTGACACCGTGAAGGTACACTACGAGGGATTCCTCACTGACGGCACTGTATTCGACAGCAGCATACAGCGCGGAGAACCTATCTCATTCCCGCTCAACGGAGTAATAGCAGGATGGACAGAAGGCCTGCAGCTCATGGCAGAAGGCGCAAAATACCGCCTCTTCATACCATACAACCTCGGATATGGCGAGCACGGAGCAGGAGCAAGCATCCCTCCATACTCTACACTCATCTTCGATGTAGAGCTGATAGAGGTTATCTAATCAGAAAGGGCAGAATCTCCAGAACTACCTATACAGCATGCAGCCTCTGGAGCAGTGACAGCTAAGGAAATAACAGTATAAAACAATAAAATAACAAAACAGAATCATGAAGAAATTTGCAGTATGGGCTGTTTCAGCCATCACAACACTTGCAGCAGTCTCTTGCGGAAACTCAACCCCAAAGGCTGACCTCGAAAACGAAATCGATACACTCAGCTATGCTATGGGTATGGCAAACTCAAACGGACTCGAGCAGTTCCTTGAGCAGCGCTACGGTCTTGACTCAACATCAGTAAACGAGTTCATCAAAGGTCTGAACGAAGGCGTTTCTGCTGGCGACGACAAGAAGAAGGCAGCATACTACGCTGGCATTCAGATAGGTCAGCAGGTGTCTAACCAGATGATCAAGGGCATCAATCAGGAGCTCTTCGGCGAAGACTCAACAAAGACTATCTCTCTGAAGAACTTCATGGCAGGCTTCATCAGCGGCTATACAGGCAAGGGCGGCCTCATGACACAGGACAGCGCACTTACTGTAGCACAGACTAAGATGGAGAGCATCAAGGCTAAGAACCGTGAGGAGCAGTTCGCAGAGAACAAGAAAGAGGGTGAGAAATTCCTCGCTGTAAACAAGAACGCAGAGGGTGTCATCACTCTTCCTTCAGGACTCCAGTACAAGGTTATCAAGCAGGGAACAGGCGCAGTGCCAGCAGACACATCAGCTGTGAAGGTTCACTACGAGGGCAAACTGCTCGACGGCACTGTATTCGACAGCAGCTACGAGCGCAAGCAGCCTGCTACACTCCGTGCTAACCAGGTAATCAAGGGCTGGACAGAGATTCTCCAGATCATGCCAGTAGGCTCTACATACGAGGTGTTCGTGCCACAGCAGCTCGCTTACGGCGCACAGCAGGCAGGCAAGATCAAGCCTTTCTCATGCCTCAAGTTCAAGATTGAGCTCCTCGGAATCGAGAAGTAAGACATTCCGTGCCGCACGGCATTCACAAAGAATGACAGAGACACATGAATAAAATCATCATATCATTAGCACTCGCCCTAACGGCGGGTGCTTCTTCGTCAGCAGCGCAGACAGCAGCAAAGAAGCAGACAACCGTAGCAAAGCAGCAGCCGGCAAGACTAACATCGCAGGCTGACTCGCTCTCCTACTCTGCCGGACAGATGCTCACGATGGGCATGATGGACTATGTCATGCAGCAGCTGAAGGTCGACCGTGCATACACAGCCGACTTCAACGAGGCTCTCAGGAACGGACTCGCACAGCCTGACACACCGCAGGCCAAGGCGCGTGCGGCTGGCGAGCAGGTGGCATCAATGGTAAAGAACAATATGATTCCGAACATAAAGAAGGAACTGGAAAGCTCAGACATCAAGTTCAACGAGCAGCTCTTCCTCCGCGGATTCATCGATGCAGTGTCAAACGACACAACAGTATTCACCGTTGAAGGCGCCAACGAGTATCACAGAGGTGTCATGGACGGTATAAAGGAGCGCAAGGCCGAGGCGCTGCGTGCAGAAGGCAAGGCATGGCTGGCAGAGAATGCCAAGCAGCCGGGAGTAGTAACCATGCCTTCAGGACTGCAGTATAAGATAGTAAGAAAAGGCAGCGGACCGATAGCACAGGACGATGCAGAGGTGACCGTGAAGTATGAGGGCCGCCTCATCGACGGCACAGTGTTCGACAGCAGCTACAAGCGCAATCCGCAGACCACATCCTTCCGCCCGTCGCAGGTCATCAAGGGATGGACAGAAGCGCTCCATCTGATGCCTGAAGGCTCAGAGTGGGAGATATACATACCTGAGCATCTGGGCTACGGCGAGCGCCAGGCAGGAAAGATTCCTCCATACTCTACGCTGATATTCAAGCTGGAAGTAGTGAAGGTGGGAAAATAATCGTACATACAGAAAAAGGAAGAGCAGAGTCAAACCTACTTGATTCTGCTCTTCCTTTATATATCAATGATAAGAAAGTTAATCTTAACAGAATTGTATCAACGTGCCACAATCAAAACTTCATTTGATTGTTTAGTGCTTAATACATATTTTATATTACCAGTTTGATAGATTTTTACTGTTTTACCCAGTCTTTCAAGTATTTTAATCAATTCCTCTATTGTTGGAATACCATTCGAGCGATAAGATATAGCCATTGTAGCATGTCGGAATTGGGTAAATAGTTGCTCAAATGCTTGATGAATGGTTGCTGAATCATTCCATACGTTGGGTTGACGAAATAGGCGCAAATGTTTGCTCTTGTAATCAATGCGGTTTTTCCAATTATCATAATCTACAATCCCATTCAGGAAGTGATAGAAATCAGCGTAATCCACGCCTATACCACTGTCATTCAAATACGGAGTGTCGATGTAAACGAAATCATAGATAGGTTCCACGTCAAAAATGTTGCTGTTAATGGAACGACAAATCTCACCATTGTTGAAAACCGCATTGTTGGCCTCCTCCACGAACTTACGGAAATGGATTTCAAACGGGGTGTCCCAAGTTTTCTTGTTGCCAAAACTCCGTTCCACTTCTTGCAATCTTACATAAAGGTTTCTTCGGTGGAATAGATTGTAAGGACGCTTAATGATGCAGGACTGGAACAACGCAAAATAAGCAATTGCTTGCTTATAAGGATTGTCCATACGGCGGATATTGGTGGAAACCACATCTAGCCAACGATTCTCCTCGTCCGTGAAGTATATGTCTTTGAATGTCCGCTCGATAAAATCTGGATATTCCACATCCGCATCTTTCTTCAACAATGCTTCGATTTCAAATTCTTCCAGACAAAAGTTCTCATTTTCAATCAAAGCCTTGCCTATGATGTGGTTGAACGGAAGAATATCGTTGTATGTAACCTGCTTTCCTTCTTCCTTTAGACGAAAGGCCACACTTCCCGTCCCCCCGAATGCATCCAATGCCGAATGGAAAGGGATGTCCTTGACACAATCCCATATCCAATCTACAAATTTATGCTTACTGCCTTGGTAACGAGTAGTAGGAAATTTGGCTACCGTAGGTATATATTCTGTAAAAAGAGATAGCTGTGATGCCATTAGTCCATGTGCTTGAATTGTTTGTACTCGGTCAAGTTGCTATAATAGGGTTTGGGCAATTCTGCTTTCTTCGCCATGTCAGCAGTCAGATAATACATCCAATAGTCATTGAAAATATCTTCTCCAAGTTCGGCAAAAGTTCCCTTGCCATTTATCAAATCTTCAATCTTGCTGACAGAACCGATATTCTTTGTATTTCCACTTCCTGGCTTATCAATAGCTATCTGCCATTTCTCCTGCACAAAGAATTGGAAGTTCTTGATAACAGAAACGATTTCACCCAATTGTTCCAATGTATAAGATTTCCGTTCATCAATGTCAGACACGGTATCATAAATAACGCCTAAAACTATATGAGCTTTATAATCATCGTATGGATGAGTGATGTTTTTCAGACTTTGTCTTTCACGGAAATATCCAGTGAATGCTCCAAGCGTCATGCCATTGATATGGGTTGCATCTTTACGATAACTGCTTTTCAAATCTACAGCAAACAAATTACCTTCTTTATCTCTGAATGTAATATCTGGATAATAATTCTGAGCTTTCGTCAATTCTATTTCTAAACCATTCTTAGTGGCAAATTCCAGAATCTTCGGGAATATGTATAATTCGATGATTTTGGAAATTACTTTGGTATCGGTTGATATAGTATAGATATTCTTATATACATCAATGAATCCTTTTACGACCCAATTTCCTTCTTCAGTGCTGATTGCCTTATCAAAGGCATTTACAGCTTCACGCAACAATTTGATAAATATTTTCTTATCCATAATGAAAAAAATTATTCTTATTAGGGATTATAGTAACATATACACGGTCATGCAAACGGCACAGAATCAGAGCTGCCCCGACTCTACAAGGCGTGCTATGCGCTCTATCTCGGCATCCTCGGCGTTTGAGTCAGGCTCATACGTCCTCTTGAGCGATGCTCCGAATGTCCAGGCGAAAATCTGGTAGAATCCAGCCTTCAGCGGACCGATGAATGCGTTGATAAGCTCAAAGCCGGTGGAGTTACACTCGCGGTATATGAGTTTTATGAGCAGTTTGCCCTGTGTGAGCGTCAGTTTCTTCATGCGTGGCGTATACTGCTGCTTCACCCCCTGCTCCACGAGCTTCAGGTGCTCCTCTCTGGCCTTAGCGTCGGGCAGCGTCTGCAGATATTCATACGTCTCAATCATTATCTGCCTCACCTCCTTCGCAATCGGTAGCACCTTCTTCACATTTCTCACCATGCGTGTGTATCTCTGTCTGTGCTTAGGATTCTTGAACACCTTTGGCGGATAGCAGTACACCTTGTTCAGCTCGATGTATTGCACCGAGTCGCCATCAAGCATGACTTTGCTGAGCTTCATTGTAGGCACAAATGTTGGCGTTGCTGTCGACTGTGCCGCGGCAATGCTGCAAATGAGTAGTGATATGATGGAGATAAGGAGTCTCATGCAAGTTGTTTTTTTTATTTGTCGTGGGTGTGTGTTTGTGCGTATTCTGCTGATGCAAAGTTACGTTTTTCTTTTGAATCAGCCAAATAATATCATGTTTTTATACTTTCCATGCTTTTTATGTAATAAAATATGTAAAAATTATTGGCAGTATCATGTATTTTATGTAATTTTGTTGACACATTGTTAACAACTTTAGTTATAAGACTAACCAAATATTATGCAGAAGATAGAAAAAATCGATGCTCTGGATAAGAAAATCCTTAGCATCCTGTCAAAGAATGCCCGCATGCCATTCAAGGATGTAGCTGCAGAATGCGGTGTTTCACGTGCTGCCATACATCAGCGTGTACAACGACTCATTGAAGTGGGAGTAATCCTGGGCTCGGCATTCAATATCAACCCTAAGTCGCTCGGATACTCTACATGCACATACGTAGGCATAACGCTTGAGCGCGGCAATATGTACCGCGATGTAGCTGCAAACATAGCGAAGATTCCCGAGATAGTGGAGTGTCACTACACCACTGGTTCTTACACGATGCTCGTGAAGCTCTACGCCCGCGACAACGAGCAGCTCATGGAACTGCTCAACGACAAGCTGCAGAATATTCCTGGAGTGGTATCGACAGAGACTCTCATATCTCTGGAGCAGTCTATCAAGCGCGAAATACCAGTTGTGGCAGAATAATACTGATACGACATAAAGACTGAAGGCAGCATGTACGGACACGTATGCGCCTTCAGTCTTCGTCTTTATGGATGGTCTAAAAACTATGTCGAACTGATTTTCGTTCTTCATTCGTATGTACTATTGTAAGTTGAAGAAGAGCATAGCTGGCTATGTGACTGATGAAACCTGACAAAAAGACATAGAAAAAGACGAAAAGCAGCCGAACCAGATAACAGTAAAAAAAAGATAAACACTTAAATCCATATTTTTTAGACCATACCTTTATTACATACCGCCTGCAAGAACACACAGCAAGAACATGTACTCTATAAAGGAAATCATATCTCTGTCACGCACCACGGACAGCCGCTCGGACATGCCTGTAATAGGCATAACAGCCAATACTGGCGGCGAGGACTTCCTCGTCAGGCAGAAATACGCAGAGCAGGTGCACAGGGCAGGAGGCGTGGCTGTAGTGCTGCCGCCTGTCAGCGACCCCGTCATCATGCGCCGCCAGCTCATGAGCGTCGACGCCATCATATTCACCGGAGGAGCTGACCATAACCCGCTGTGGATGGGCGAAGAGCCTGTAGAGCAGCTCGGGAGCATCAACAGCATGCGCGACCACTACGAACTGCCTATATGTCTCATGGCATACAACATGAACATGCCTATGTTCGGTATATGCCGGGGCATGCAGACAATGGCCATAGCGCTCGGAGGACACGTATGCCAGCATATCAGCACACGGCTGAAACACTCGCAGGAGGCACCGAAGAACGAGCCGACACACACAGTCAACATAGCCGCCGGAAGCATGCTGGCTGGCATCATGGACACAGAGACGCTGCCTGTCAACTCGTTTCACCATCAGGCGGTAGACGCCACCAGCACCCGGTTCCGCCCCGTGGCATACGCCTCTGACGGCATAATCGAGGCTATGGAGTCAGCAGAACACCGTGCGGCGCTGGCCGTGCAGTGGCATCCAGAGCAGATGGAAGACAGCGGGCTGCCGCTCTTCAGATGGCTCGCAGAGGAAGCAAGGGTATACAAAAGGGCAAGAAGACTGCACAGACAGTTTGTCACCCTCGACTCGCACTGCGACACGCCGATGCTCTTCAGCAAAGGGGCTGACTTCCTCACCGACAACGGAATAGCGCTCTATGACATCAACAAGATGTACGACGCCGACATAACAGCCACCGCCATGGTGTGCTATCTGCCGCAGCCGAAGGACGGAAAGAGCTTTCGAGAGTGCGTAGACTTCGATATTGACACTCCGGCAGAATATGCCGACCTTATATTCGACCGCATCACAGACATCTGCCAGAAGTCTGAGAGGGTCAGCATAGCAAAAGACACTGACGAACTGGCTGCCGCACACAAACAGCAGCAGCACGCCATAATGCTCGGAATAGAGAACGGACTGGCGCTATGCGGCGACATCCGGATGCTGCAGCACTTCTATGACCGAGGTGTCAGATACATAACGCTCTGCCACAACGGCGACAATGACATCTGCGACTCAGCACGTGGCACGCAGACTCACGGCGGACTGTCAGCCTTCGGACATCAGGTGATTGAGGAGATGGACCGCCTCGGCATGCTCATCGATCTCTCCCACGCTGGCGAACAGACATTCTTCCAGACCGTAGCAGCATCGAAGAAACCTGTAGTATGCACTCACTCTAACTGTCGCGCGCTGTGCAACCACCCGCGAAACCTCACCGACGAGCAGATGCGCACCCTCGCCGAGGCTGGCGGTGTGATGCAGCTGACGCTCTACGCCGGATTCCTGCGCGACGACAGCCAGCAGGCTTCTGTCTGCGACTTCATACGCCACATGAAACATGCCGTAAGCATCATGGGCATTGACCATGTAGGAATAGGCTCCGACTTCGACGGCGACGGAGGAGTGAGCGGTGCGGCTGACGCAGCAGAACTGCTCAATATAACCTGCCATCTGATAAAGGCGGGATTCTCTGACTCTGACATAGAGAAGATATGGGGCGGCAATTTCATGCGCATCATGCACTTGCATGGCATGTAAAGCTACGCTTCCGGCATGAAGAACGACAAACAGAAGAACTCATAAAAGCCACAACGAAGAATATAATATAAAGCTTAATGAAACACATATTTATATATATAGCACTACTGTCTGCTGCGCTCTGCGGCTGCAAGAACACAAAAGCCATAGACACAGCAGCGGCAATGACACAGCCAGCAGGTCCGGCTTTCTCCGCCGACTCCGCCTATCTATACTGCAAGAAGCAGTGCGACTTCGGTCCGAGACTCATGAACACCCAGGCGCACGACGACTGCCGCGACTGGATAGCGCAGGAGTTCCGACGCCACGGATGCACCGTCACACTGCAGCCATGCCGCCTGACAGCTTTCGACGGGACAATTCTCAACGCTACAAACATCATAGCCAGATACACACCGAAGCATCTCAACGACTCCACGGCAGAGCGAATGCTCCTCTGCGCACACTACGACACACGCTCATGGGCTGACAACGACCCTGACGAGAAGAACCATAAAGAGCCGGTGATGGGAGCCAATGACGGTGCGTCTGGCGTGGCTGTGATGCTTGAGGTGGCACGCCTTGTCAGCCATGCCGACTCGGCAAAGGTGGGCATCGACTTCATCTGCTTCGACGCTGAAGACTACGGCACACCGCAATGGTATGACGGCAGCAGCGTCACCGACGAGACCTGGGCGCTCGGTTCGGCACATTGGGCAAAGCAGTATGCTGCGGGACAGACCGAGCAGAGCAATCTGAAATACGGCATACTGCTCGATATGGTAGGCGGAATCGGTGCGAAATTCTATTACGAAGGCTTCTCGCTGGAGTATGCCAAACCGCTCGTGCAGAAAGTATGGGCAGCCGCTACCGCTGCAGGCTACGGCTCCTACTTCGTCTGCTCGCAGGGGGGCTACATCACTGACGACCACGTCAGCGTGAACACAGTGGCGCAGATACCGTGCGTAGACATTATCGGTCATTATCCAGACTGCCCGCAGTCGAACTTCGGACCGACATGGCACACTGTCAACGACACCATGGAGAACATCTCGAAAGAGACGCTCCAGGCTGCCGGACAGACAGTCATACAGATGCTATACGAATAGCCGAAGGCATCGTCAGCAGGAGCAGCGCAGGTCAAACGAAGTACAGACGCTGTTCGTACCGTTTGGGGCGCGAACAGCGAGTGCTGGCAAGGTTAAAGGTTAAAGTTTAATGTTTAAGGGTTAAAGCGAATCTTCGTCAGCAGGAGCAGTGCAGGTCAAACGAAGTACAGACAGATAACAAAACAGACGCCCTGAAAGGGCAGACGTGAAACGTACATAGCCCAAGGCAAGCGAAGCGACACCTTGGGGATATAAAGATGTAATAACAAACAAACGCCCTGTAAGGGCAAAAGTATTATATCTACCTGACACGCAACTCGTCTACTCGTCAACTTGTTTACCTGTTAACTTGCGAAGCACGTAAATTGTCTACTCGTCAACTAAACAAGCAACTCGTCAACTTGTTTACTCGTCTACTTGTCTACTAAAAAACTACTCGTCAACTTTACAAAAACAAATAAAAACGACATACCTATGATTAACGACCTTATCAATTTCCTATCAGAATCGCCAGTAAACTTCCTCGCTACTGAGACAATACGCAAGCGTCTGGAGGCTGCGGGATACACTCGGCTCGATGCTGCAAAGCCTGTCAGCGGCATAAAGGCTGGCGACAAGCTCTATGTGACTAAGAACGACTCGTCTATATACGCATTCCACATCGGACAGGAGACTCTTCAGGATGCCGGATTCCATATCATCTGCGCACATTCTGATTCGCCTACTTTCCGCATAAAGCCTAACGCCGAGATGCTGCGCGGCGGCATGCTGTCACTGAATACTGAGGTTTACGGCGGACCAATCATGAGCACATGGTTCGACCGTCCGCTGTCTTTGGCAGGACGAGTGATAGTGAAGTCAGACGACATAATGCACCCTGAGACACGCCTGCTGCACATTAAGCGCCCGCTGCTCCTCATACCTAACCTCGCCATTCACTTCAACCGACAGGTGAACGACGGCGTGAAGCTCTCGAAGCAGAAGGATATGCTGCCGCTCATGGCTGACCATATAAGCGAAGAAATGCAGCGCGACGGAGTCATTCTGACACTCATTGCTGACGAACTGGCTGTCAGCCGCGACGCTATCATCGACTTCGACCTCTATCTCTACGACACTGCGCCAGCATGCACAGTAGGCCTCAACCAGGAGTTTATCAGCGGCGGACGACTCGATGATCTCTCAATGTGCCACGCTGCACTCACCGCTCTGCTCCTTGCTGACGACGGCACAACGCCTAAGCGCACACGTGTCATGGCGATATTTGATAACGAAGAGACTGGCTCACAGACAAAGCAGGGTGCGGGAAGCCCGTTCCTCGCAAGCATACTGCAGCGCATAGCGATGGCACAGGGCGGAGCGCAGGACGCATTCCAGTGTGCTGTGGAGAACGCATTCATGATAAGTGCTGACAACGCACACGCATGGCACCCTAATTACAGCGAGAAGTACGACCCTACGAACCATCCGGTGCTGGGCGGCGGACCTGTCATCAAGCTCAATGCCGCACAGAAATACGCCAGCGACGCCATGTCAGCGGCTGTCTTCGCCAACGTATGCCAGAAGGCTGGCGTGCCTTGCCAGTATTTCGTTAACCATAGCGATGTGGCTGGCGGCTCTACTCTCGGCAATATCCTCGCCTCATCGCTGCCTATGCGCGGTGTAGACATGGGCAACGGCGTGCTGGGCATGCACAGCGTAAGAGAAACAGCATCGGCTGCCGACCATGTGTTCTGCATCAAGGCATTCACAAAGTTCTACCAGCTGTAAAACATCTCGCAAGTTTCATTTCCAAGAAATGTATGAACTCACTGACGCCTTATAAGTCAGAAAATAATATTAAGCAAGAAAATACGCAAGCCTACTAATCCTATAATATAAATGATTTGTAGATTCCTATAGCAAAACATTTATACAAAACAGTATTATGAAAAAGCTATTAACTCTTATTTTCTGTTTTTGCTTAGCAAATATAAGTAGTGCACAGAACCTTGTTGTGGAGGGACGGAGTTGGAAATATGGTATTGATCTTGCATACAATGAATCAAAATATTTTTGGTATAAGATTAAAGAAATAACTAATATTGGAGGTATAGAATACGGGAAGTTATATTATTCTGATGAAAAAACAGAAACCCACGTAGGATTTATTCATGAAGATGAAGAAAATAAAACAATAAGGGTATATAATACGTTTCAAGATCTTTACAATTGTTTTTTTCTTCATAAAGGCTGGCTGACGACGAATGATTTCTCCTTATGTGTAGGTGATACTGTTCCGGTATATAGAGATTTGGGCGGAGGTTTAGACAAGGTCAAGTATGTGGCATATAAGCGTGATTCCATTTGTGTAGACGGCGTCAAGCGTGCACGTTGGCTTGTAAAAATGTCGGAATGGGAAAACCCAATAATACCTATTTTCACTGTGGTAGAAGGCATTGGAAATAATCAGGCTGGAATATTCGCCTTTAATCTTTCTGCTGATTATATAGAAGGTTATCCAAGATATTACTTCTTGGCATGTTACGACGGTGACAGATGTATTTTTAAAAGGGCTGATTTTAAGGCAGAGTCTGTTTCCAGCAGGATAGAAGAGATTAAGGCTGACAAGATTGAATCAGATTACTATGACCTCCAAGGCAGAAGGATAAAAACTCCGATGAAGGGTTTATATATCAAGGATGGAAAGAAGGTGATAGTAAGATAGAATAAAAGATTAAGAAATTAAATAACAAAAAGTTTTGACCATTCCGAAAAAACAAAAAAATAAAAATAAAAGAATATGCGACAATTCTTCAGCGTATTGAAGAGGTTTATTCCGCCATACAAGAAATACCTCGTTCTTTCCGTGATATTCAATATACTCAGTGCGATACTGAATATATTCTCGTTTGCCACACTCATCCCTATCCTGCAGATACTGTTCGAGACAGGCGATGCCGGACGCGTGACGACTCTCATGCCGTGGAGCTGGGAGAACGCCAAGGATGTGCTGTCGAACAATGCTGACTACTACGTCACCATGCTCATAGAGAGCGTGGGGGCTACATCTACACTCCTCATAATAGGTCTGTTTCTCGCTTTCGCCACATTCCTCAAGACTGGGGCTTACTTCCTCTCGTCGGCTACAATCATACCGATACGGACAGGCGTAGTGCGCGACATACGCAACCAGCTGTACCAGAAAATCAATGCGCTGCCGCTCGGATTCTTCTCTGAGGAGCGCAAGGGCGACATCATAGCCAGAATGTCGGGCGATGTGCAGGAGATAGAGAACTCTATCATGTCGAGCCTCGACATGATTTTCAAGAATCCGGTGCTCATAGTGGCATACTTCTCTACACTGCTCGTCATCTCCTGGCAGCTCACGCTGTTCACCATAGTGTTCGCTCCGCTCATGGGGTGGATGATGGGGGCTATAGGCAAGAAGCTGAAGGCTAAGTCGATGGAGGCGCAGGGTATCTGGAGCGACACCATGTCGCAGGTGGAGGAGACGCTGGGCGGACTGCGTATCATCAAGGCCTTCTGCGCTGAGAAGAAGATGAACGAACGCTTCGACAGCGTGAACACTCGCTACCGCAACCATATCATGCGCGTCAACATACGCCAGCAGCTGGCGCATCCGATGTCAGAATTTCTCGGTACGGTGATGATTGTCATCGTGCTGTGGTTCGGCGGTGTGCTGGTGCTCAGCGGAAACACCATCTCCGGCCCTACGTTCATCTACTACATGGTCATCCTCTACAGCATACTGCAGCCGCTGAAGGACTTCTCGCGCGCGGGATACAACATACCGAAGGGTCTGGCGTCAATGGAGCGTGTGGACAAGATTCTGCAGGCGGAGAGCAATATAACTGAGCTGCCGGAGGCTGAACGCAAGAATATCGGTGCGTTTGAGCATGAGATAGAGTTCCGCAACGTCAGCTTCAGATACGCAGAGAAATGGGTGCTGCAAGACATAAACCTCAAGATAAGGAAGGGACAGACCGTGGCGCTCGTAGGACAGTCGGGCTCCGGCAAGTCTACTCTGCTCGACCTCATTCCGCGATACTATGACGTGCAGGAGGGCGAGGTGCTCATCGACGGAATAAACGTGAAGCATCTGGGCATACACGACCTCAGACAGCTCATCGGCAACGTCAACCAGGAGGCGATACTCTTCAACGACTCGTTCCGAAATAACATAGCATTCGGCGTAGATAATGCTACACAGCAGCAGATAGAAGATGCAGCACGCATAGCCAATGCACACGAGTTTATCACCCAGACCGAGGAGGGATACGACACGAACATAGGCGACCGCGGCTCACGGCTCTCAGGAGGACAGCGCCAGCGAATATCCATAGCGCGCGCCATACTCAAGAATCCGCCTATACTCATACTCGACGAGGCTACGTCAGCCCTCGACACTGAGTCAGAACGACTCGTGCAGGAGGCGCTGGAGAAACTCATGAAGACACGCACCACCGTGGCTGTGGCTCACCGTCTCTCTACCATCAAGAATGCCGACGAGATATGCGTGATACACGAAGGCAGAATCGTGGAGCGCGGCACGCATGCCGAACTGCTCGAAAAGGATGGCTACTACAAGAAGCTGAACGACATGCAGCAGCTGTAGGCGTGGCACATGCGGATGACGGCAGAAAACATCAGACAATTTGCTCCATTCTACACGCGCGCTTCCGTCACAAAACAGATGGCGGAAAGCTACGTGACATTCAGAATAGCAAACAGAGGAGAAGAAACACATGCAGTGTTCTTTTCCTCTGTTTTTTTGTTTCCGTTAAATATGAATAACGTTAAACATTAAACGTTAAACGTTAAACATTAAACATTAAACATTAAACAAAATCACGCCTTCTCTATGCCCACATCGTTCTTGGCAGTCTCAGCGAGCTTCATTCCTGCGAGGAGAGCATGGGTGCGCTGTCCAGTGGCAGAGTCGACAGTATAGGCAGGCATGAAATTGATTTTTCCGCCGTGGATATTGTCAGCCACGCTGAACTCCTGCACATCAGTAGCACCGCTGCACTTGATGCCTATCTTGAACGTGCCGAGCCCGTTGAGCTTTACAGCGTAAGAGTCCTGAAGCTTCTGTGTCATGACCTCAGTGAGCTCGGTGAGCACCGCCTGCACGTCTGACTTTTTCATAGAACAGTTGCGCTGTATGATTTCTGCGAGATCGTCTGTCTCTACAGTGCCTACGTTAATAGCGCGAGCATACCACTTGCCGTTAGCGTTGTCCTGACGGCCATCCTTGAATGTACGATTGATTTGATAAAGTTTGAAAAGTACTGACATAAGATAAATAATTAAATTAAAAAGGTTAATAAATAAGTTGATTCCTTCGGCTCTATTTCATGATATAGTTCATGAAAGCCTGCTTTCTGTTTCGCTCCGGGTTATACGAGACATGAATCCAGTGGGTACGGGTAGGCTTGCGGTATTCGTATATCAGCTGGTCGAAATCAGTCTGTGTCCTGATAAACTCATACATCTTCTTGCCCACCTCAGCATTAGGCACATATATGTCTGCAGCCATTCCGTACCTATGCTGTGAAAATTCTGCCCCTCCCACAGCGTCGTTGAGCTTCTTTGAGCGGTAGCCGCTCGTGATTCTGATTACGCCGAAACGTCGGCGAAGCGGTTCCAGCACATGACGGCACAGCAGTCGCAGATGATACACTGCCAGATCATCCGGCACATTCTTCAGACCGAGACGTATGGCGGTGGCCGACCGCACCATCTCCGTAAGCGTGAAATGCTCTGACAGCTGCTCACGCTCCGCATCCGTATAGTCGAGCATGGCTGGCTGGTAAGTGTTAATCATGGTCATCATTCTTTCCTCCTGAAAAAGGAAATTACTTTCTTTGCGCAAATACACGTAATCCCTACGTTAATTATTAATGTGTGTGTGTATATATATTATGTTATTTTGCTAATCAGCATCCGCAGTCCTTACAGATGTTTTTTTTTGTTTCCGACTGCAAAGTTACAACATTTGAAACCCAATTCCAAATTTTATGTGGATAGACATATGAGTAGAATTGTGAGTAGTAAGTAATTCTCCGACTACTCCGAACACTCAGATCACTCCGAACACTCCGAACTACTCCGAACTACTCCGAACACTCTCTCCCAATCACACCCCACACCGTCTCCATCATCTTCTCCACACCCTCATTCTCCGCTATATACTCCAAGCGCTGCTGCATAGACACCGACCGTATGCCCTTGCGCATCTCAGCACGCTGCAGCCGCGCATAAGGATTAGTCACAAGCGACATGCCGAAAACACCGAACACACGCCTCACCATCTCCAAAAAAGCCATCTGCACACCGTCTGCCGTCATCACCTCACCGCTGTCATAAGCCACACGAAGCAGTTCCAGCAAGTCAGACTTCGTGCCGTGCCACGACAAATGCTCCGCACCGCCGGCATCGCTCTCCGACATACAAACCAGATCCTTCACAACACCAATAATAAAACTCTCCACCTTCTGGCGGATACTGACTGCATTACACTGCTCATCAATCATCACGTTTTTCATGTCCTTTCATTATTTATTTTTTTATCTTTCATCTTTGCTCTTTCAGTTTTCCCCTTTGCCATCATTCGCTGCTCATACTGACGAAGCTTCGCTTTAACCCTTAAACATTAAACTTTAACCATTAAACCTTAAACATTAACCTTCGGCTGCAAAATTAAAACAGTATTGTGAACAATAAGTTCACTCACTAAACTTTTTTAGTTAAATAATCATAACACACGAAAAGCAGCCTCTTACCATGTCAGAAGCAGCCTTTTGCAGTGCAACAACCTATCTATTACGCTCTGATACAGTGCTTTTCGCATGTTCTCCCCACCGCCCTCCGCTCCGAGAGGCAGAAAAAGAGGTCAGTGTGGATAACTTGCGAAAAACTGTGGAAAACCGTGTGGAAAACTGTGGAAAAACCTCACAGTTATCCACAGTCATAATTCCAATTTTCGGAACTGTGGATAACTCACATAGTTATTCACACATTATCCTCACCACTTTCCACACTTTTCCCCTCATGCCCATGCAGAGCATAAACCGTCTGATAATTAACCGTTTGAAAACAATATACCCACACCATTTTATGAGTTATCCACACTTTCCACAGCCTATTATCATCATAAAAAATATTTTAAAGGTTTTAAAAAAAGAAATATTATTATTATGTTTTGTGGAAAACTTCTGATGAGTACAGAAAACAGCCATGACAACTAAAGGAAACCAATGTGAATAAAGCGTATAATTTTATTCATTAATATTTAATCCTTATTACTGGCAGGATTATTCGTTTCCTTTGAAAATAAAAATACCATTCATTATAATCTAATAATTTCCCTGTCATATATTTTGTGTTACGGAAAAATAGTCTTATCTTTGCGGAGAGTGATATAAACCTGTAATCCTACGTAAATCTATCTATGACTGAACACATTATGAAAAGACAGATAATTTTATTCGGCATCATGCTGCTATGCCATTTCTATGCTTTAGCCCAGACAGCGGAGGTGGTTGTTTCGGGCGTCGTAAAGGACGATAAGCGCAACAGGGCTCTTGCTAATGTGAATATCCGTGTCGTAGGCAGTAATGTGGGTACTGTGACGAATGACGACGGTGTGTTCGTGCTGAAGATGGCTGACATAGAGAAGGGCCTGGTGGCATCGCATGTCAGCTACGACAATGTGTTTGTCTCTGCTGAGCAGGTGAGGCAGGCAGGCGGCAAGATTACTATCCGCATGGAGGAGGCTGCCATTGGGCTGACAGCGTTCGGCATATACGGCGGCGACCCGCGCAAGCTGGTGGAGGAGGCTATAGATAAGATTCCTGACAACTATGCGCCGGCAGACCATATGTTCTCGGCTTTCTATCGTGAGACAATACAGAAGCGCCGCCGATATGTGGAGATAACGGAAGCGTATCTTGATGTGCTGAAGACGGACTATGCTGCGCGGACGATATACGGCGATAAGGTGCGGCTGCATAAGGGACGGCGGCTGGTAAGCCAGAGGCAGAAGGATACCTTGGCTATAAGAATATCGGGCGGACCAATGCTGTCTGTCTATCAGGATGTGGTGAAGAATGGCGACGAGATTCTTTCGCAGGAAATGCTGCGCTTTTATAAGTTCAGCATGGAGATGTCGACGGTGATTGACAACCGCATGCAGTATGTGGTGAGGTTCACGCCTAACATGGTGCTGGACTATGCCCTGTATGAAGGACTGCTATACATTGACCAGGAGACGCTGTCAGTAACCCGTGCGGAGTTAGAGATGGACATGTCAGACAAGGGCAAGGCTATCAACTCTATTCTGAGGAAGAAGCCGTTCGGCCTGCGGTTCAATCCGTTGAGCGTAACGTTTGTCATAGGCTATAAGCAGCAGGGCGGCCGCAGCTATCTGAATTACATCTGTAATGAGATACGCTTCAAGTGTGACTGGAAGAAGCGCCTGTTCTCCTCTACCTATACCGTGAAGAACGAGATGGTCATGGTAGACCGCACGGACAATCCGGCGGAGGACATAAAGAGCAGGGAGACATTCAAGAATATGCAGATACTCAGCGACATGGTAAACGCATACTGGGAGCCTGACTTCTGGAACGAGTATAACATAATAGAGCCGGAGGAGTCGCTGGAGTCAGGAATAGAGAAGCTTAAGGGCAGAATGGCGGAGAGGTAAGTAGGCGTGAGGCACATACGCCACATTTAGCGAACTGTCATGGCAGACAGCCTCCACGCCACACCATCATGCCATCACTCCGGAATGTTCTACCGCCAGCTGTGCCTGACACTCTTGCTAAAGAAATTTTTTCTCTCAAAAAAATAAATGATAAAATTATGAATAATCAGAATGATCAGAAAAATCTGAGTACTCAGAATACTCAGAATAGTCAGAATACTCAGAATAATCAGAGTACTCCGAATAATCAGAATACTCCGAACACCCCTCCCTACACTTTTTTGCCACGTCATGGCCACTACCGCAACCTGCGTGTCTATAAGGTTACAGAAATCATTTACGACATCACATACTACTTCACACACAAATTCCTCAGTCGGGGCGACCGCACCGTCGACCAGATGATACAGGCAGCCAGAAGCGGAAAGCAGAACATTGCCGAGGGCAATCAGGCGGCTGCAACATCAAGCGAAACAGAAATAAAACTGACAAACGTAGCAAAGGCAAGCCTTGAAGAACTCCTCGACGATTACGAAGACTATATCAGAGTGCGCAATTTGGAACAGTGGGGAAAAAGCCATCCACGATACGACAAAATGAGACAATATGCAAGAAGCGATAAGTTTCATAACGAATATGCACTGCAGATACAGCACATGAATGATGAGGAAATTTCCAATCTCTGCATAACGCTTATTCACCAAGCAATATCGATGCTTCACAACCTAATAACAACCATGCAGAACCGCTTCGTTACAGAAGGAGGAATAAAAGAACGCATGCACCAGGCACGCACAGGATACAGACAGAAACAAGACAGCCGTCTAACAGAACTCGAACAGACTCTGCTCAACACCCAGCAGCAACTCGCACAAGCACAAACCGAAGTCGAATACTGGAAATCAGCATACGAAAATCTAAAGGAGAAACTGACACAACCATCATTTTAAGATGATTCATATACCCTGTTTTCATCATTTTAAGATGATTAGAAAAGTTAAAACCATCATTTTAAGATGATTCGTATACCCCGTTTTCGTCATTTTAAGATGATTAGAAATATAAAGACCATTGATTATCAATAAGATAACTAAAAAGCACAATATTCTTCTTATTTGAATAGAATTTCATAATATAAAACCACATACTAACATGAACAACGGAATATACGAACTCAGCGACAATGGCAAGACACTGCTGGGCGTGACAGACTGGAAAATCTCAAAGGCTGTCATACCTGATGGTGTGACACATATTGGTAAAGGAGCGTTTTATGGATGCGAGGTGCTGCAAAGTATTGATATTCCCAACAGTGTGACACATATTGGTAATGCAGCATTTTATGAATGCGAATCTCTGCGAAGCATTAATATTCCGAACAGTGTAACACATATTGGTAATGTAGCATTTTACTATTGTGAATCGTTGCAAAGCATTGACATTCCGAACAGCGTCACATATATAGGAGATGATGTGTTTTACTATTGTGAATTGCTACAAAGCATTGAAGTGGCAGAAGGCAATCAATATTTTGCTTCTATTGACGGAGTGTTGTTCAGCAAGGATTTAACACAAATTATTTGCTATCCACGAGCAAAATATGGCAGTCAATATACTATTCCTGATAGCGTAACACATATTAATAATGGAGCTTTTCACAAATGCGATGCTCTTCAAAGTATTGACATTCCCAATAGAGTGACACATATTGGTAATGTAGCATTTTACTATTGTGAATCGTTGCAAAGCATTGACATTCCGAATAGCGTGACACATATTGGAGATGGAGCGTTTGAAGATTGCGAGGCGCTGCAAAGCATTGTCATTCCAAACAGCGTGACACATATTGGAGATTGGGCGTTTGAAGAATGTACTGCGCTGCAAAGCATTCATATCCGTATAACAGATATAGACAGTTGTTGTGTAAAAGAGAGTGCTTTCTATGACATAGATGTCGACAATTGTATCCTTTATATTCCTTCGGGAACCAGATGTGCATATCGTAACCATCCTGTATTTAGAAGATTCAAGAATATAGAAATTGAGCGGATAAAATAACAGAAGTTAAGAGGTAAGAGTTGAGTTAATCATTAATCCGCTGCGTTTGACATAACAATACGCAGCGGATAATTATTTAAGGACAGAGGGTCAGACTACTTGAGAGTCTTCTGGCTACTATGACTATTCTGACTTGCTTATATTAAATTTTCCTCTTTTATTTTGACTTGTTGAAAAATTATGTTATCTTTGCAGAAATATACACATACTTATAATAGCAGGTTAATTCTTATTTATTAAATAAAAAACAAAATATGGCAAAGAAACCAGGCGAACTGACGCCGATGATGCAGCAGTATCATAAATTTAAGACGGAGAATCCGGGTGTGCTGCTGCTGTTCCGTTGCGGCGACTTCTACGAGACATATCAGGAGGATGCCGAACTGGCGGCACGGCTGCTGGGCATCACGCTGACACGCCGCAACAACGGCTCGTCGGCTGGCGACCTGATGGCTGGTTTCCCATATCATGCGCTCGACACCTATCTGCCTCGCCTGGTCAGAAAAGGATGCCGCGTGGCTATATGCGAGCAGCTGGAAGACCCGAAGAAGACCACGAAGCTCGTGAAGCGAGGCATTACGGAACTCGTGACGCCGGGCGTGGCGATGCAGGACAATGTCTTGCAGACCAAGGAGAACAACTTCCTTGCCGCAGTATATGCGTGCCGTGGCACAGTGGGCGTGGCGCTCCTCGATATAAGTACGGGCGAGTTCATCTGCGGCGAAGGAGGATATGAGTATGTGCAGAAGGTCATCGACGACTTCCAGCCGAAGGAGCTGCTATATGACAAGAGCCACGAGCGGGAGTTCATGGAACGCTTCCCGCTGCGCATGTGCACCTACGGTTTGGAGGAATGGATATTCGCGCAGACCACTGCCGAGCAGAAACTGAAGAAGCACTTCGGCGTGAAGAGCATGAAGGGCTTCGGCATTGACCATCTGAAGAACGGCATCTCAGCCGCCGGAGCCATCATGCAGTATCTGGAGATGACGCATCACAGCCAGATAAGCCATATCACCAGCATACAGCGGATAGAGACCGATAAGTTTGTCCGTCTCGACAACTTCACCGTCCGCTCGCTGGAACTGCTGCAGCCTATGGCGCACGACGGCATAGCACTGCTCGATGTCATCGACCGTACTGCCACCGCCATGGGAGGACGAATGCTCAGACGATGGCTGACATTCCCGCTGAAGGATATAAAGCAGATACAGGGCAGGCAGAACATCGTGGAGTATTACTTCCGCAATCCGGAGTTCCGAGAGATTGTCGACGAGCAGCTGCACCGCATTGCCGACCTGGAGCGTATCATATCGAAGGTAAGCACCAACCGCGTCAATCCGCGTGAGATGCGCCAGCTCATGGAGGCGCTCGATGCTGTGCAGCGACTGAAATACTCATGCGCACACACTGACAATGCCGACCTCATCCTGGCGGCAGAGCGCATGAACCCATGCACGGAGATGAAGGAGCGCATCAGACGCGAGATAGTGCCAGAGCCGCCGCTGCTCATAGCCAAGGGCGGAATGATAGCACGCGGAGTGGACAGTGAGCTTGACGAGCTGCGCTCTATGCATCACGACAGCACCTCCTACCTGCTGAAGATGCAGCAGCGTGAGGCGCAGCGCACGGGAATAGCATCGCTGAAGGTGGGATATAACAACGTCTTCGGCTACTACCTTGAGGTACGCAATACATATAAGGACAATGTGCCGGAGGAATGGGTGAGAAAGCAGACGCTGACATCGGCTGAGCGATACATCACGCCCGAACTGAAGGAGTACGAACAGAAGATACTGAGTGCCGAACAGAAGATTCAGGAGATAGAGGAGCGCATATTCAACAGTCTTGTGGAGGACTGCAAGGCTCTGATAAACGATGTGCAGCAGGACGCAGTGCTTGTGGCGCAGCTCGACTGTCTGCTATCCTTCGCGCTCATCTCGCTCGAAAACAGATACATACGTCCTGTCATGGACGACGAGGTGGTAATAAACATAAAGGCAGGACGCCACCCCGTGATAGAGCGCAATATGCCGGCGGGAGAGGAATACATACCTAACGACATATATCTCGACAGCCGACAGCAGCAGATTATCATCATCACCGGCCCGAACATGGCGGGCAAGTCGGCGCTGCTCCGACAGACGGCGCTCATAGTGCTGATGGCGCAGATAGGCTGCTTCGTGCCGGCAGAGAGTGCGCAGATAGGCATTGTCGACAAGATATTCACCCGTGTAGGCGCTAACGACAACATAGCGGCGGGAGAATCGACATTCATGGTCGAGATGACTGAGGCATCGAACATACTGAACAACGTGACCGACCATTCCCTTGTGCTCTTCGACGAACTCGGACGAGGCACATCGACCTACGACGGCATATCAATAGCATGGGCTATAGTGGAGCATCTGCATCAGCACACCACAGCACGCACGCTCTTCGCTACGCACTATCACGAGCTGAACGAGATGGCGCAGCACTTCCAGCGCATCAGAAACTACAACGTCTCTGTCGTGGAGGAGGAAGGGAAGGTCATATTCCTGAGAAAGCTTGTAGAGGGAGGCTCTGAGCACTCCTTCGGTATTCATGTGGCAGAGATAGCCGGCATGCCGCGGCAGATCATACAGCGTGCCAATGTAATACTGGCGCAGCTGGAGGAGGAATCGAAGTCGGTGGGGGCAGACAAGGCGGCGTCAAAACCTGCACCATCAGCGTCAAGTCCGCACGAGATATCATTCTTCCAACTCGACGACCCTATCCTCACACAGATACGCGACACGCTGCTGACGCTCGATGTGGACAATCTCACACCGCTCCAGGCTCTGAACAAGCTGAACGAAATAAAAGGTATACTGAAAGGATAAAGCCTTGCTGTATGCCTCCATGCTGCGCCCAGACATACATGCTTCATTATGCTGCGCTCAAACATATATGCTTCATTATGTCGTGCTCAGCAATACATGCTTCATTATGCTGCGCTCAGACATACATGCTTCACCCAGGCTGCCATTTGCCCGCAAAGCCAGAGAGGTGAGTGGCGGAAAAACAATAAAGGCTGTGTTGAAAATTCTCATTTTCTTCACAGCCTTTTCTCTGCCTCTTTTACAGACACTAAACACTTGTAAATTTATATATATTTGTATATCCTGTTCTCTTCAGTAATCATTTTCTGCTGCAAAATTACATAAATAAATAAAACAAGGGGGGTAAAATTATATTAAATAAGGGGTAATATTGTGTAATGGATATTATTACCGCCAAAACAGACAGATTTTTCTTACTTCGCTATGCTGCAAACAGCCTGTGCAATTACGCCTTGGCGACGGCAGGATGTCAGGAGGGGCATGGCGTGCGGAATATATTTCTGCCGCAATACATGCCGCTGCATGAGCATTGTTTTTAGTTAATGTCATTAAATAAACACTATAAAATAAAAACATAAATACGTACAGCCCTTTTTATTCTCCTTTTTTTCTCATTTTCATATTTATTTTGTACCTTTGCACACATGAACGAGAAAAGAAAAGAATATGAGATAATGGCGCCTGTAGGCTCTTATGAGTCGATGGCGGCTGCCATCAATGCCGGAGCGCAGTCAGTATACTTCGGCATAGGGCAGCTGAATATGCGTTCGCATTCTGCCAATCCGTTTACCATTGCTGACCTGAAGCAGATAGCCGCCATGTGTCATGAGCACGGCATAAAGTCGTATCTTACGGTCAATACAGTCATCTACGGCGAAGACCTCGATGCCATGCGCCAGATAGTCGATGCGGCTAAGGAGGCTGGCATATCAGCCATCATTGCCAGCGACGTGGCGGTCATGACATACGCGCGCAGCATAGGACAGGAGATTCATCTGTCTACACAGCTCAATATCTCGAACATCGAGGCGGTGAAGTTCTACGCACAGTTTGCTGATGTCGTAGTGCTGGCACGCGAGCTCAATATAGACCAGGTGGCGGAGATATACCGCCAGATAATAGAGCAGAATGTGTGCGGCCCGTCAGGCGAACTGCTCCGCATAGAGATGTTCTGCCACGGCGCGCTCTGCATGGCCATTTCGGGCAAGTGCTATCTGTCGCTCCATCAGGCCAACCGCTCTGCCAACCGTGGCGAATGCGTGCAGATATGCCGCCGCGGATACCGTGTGGAGGATATAGAGTCAGGCACAGAACTGGAGATAGACAACAAATACATCATGTCACCGAAAGACCTGAAGACCATCCGTTTCATCGACCGCATGATGGCGTCAGGCGTGAGGGTGTTCAAGATAGAAGGCCGTGCGCGCGGAGCTGAATACGTAGACAACGTGGTGCGCTGCTATGACGAGGCGATAAAGGCTGTACTGGAAGGCACATTCACCGAGGAGAAGAAAGATGAATGGGACGAAAGGCTCAGCCGGGTGTTCAACCGCGGGTTCTGGGACGGATACTATCAGGGTCAGACCTTCGGCGAATGGAACGACTCATACGGCTCGAAGGCCACGGAGAAGAAGGTGTATGCAGCCAAGACAATAAAGTATTTCTCCAAGATAGGCGTGGCAGAGTTCCAGGTTGAGGCTTGCGAGATAAAGGTTGGCGACACGCTGCTCATCACAGGTCCTACGACAGGCGCCCTCCGCTTTGAATGCACAGAGATACGCTACGACCTGCAGGCTGTGGAGCGTGCCGAGAAAGGACAGCGCGTATCGATACCAGTGCCGGAGAAAGTGCGCCCGAGCGACAAGCTCTTCGTGCTGGAAAAACAGAATAATTAAGAAGGATTTTTTTTCTAGAGGCTCTAGACTCTCTAGAATATCTAGATTCTCTAGAACCTCTAGCCCCTCAAAAAAATAAAAAAAAACATGACCATAAACGAAATACAGAATGAGGTGATTGAAGAATTTCAGGACCTCGACGACTGGATGGACCGCTATCAGTTGCTCATTGACTTAGGCAACGACCAGGCTCCTCTCGATGATAAATACAAGACAGACGAAAACCTCATAGACGGCTGCCAGAGCCGCGTATGGCTGCAGGCCGACATGAGGGACGGACTGCTGCACCTTGAGGCGGAGAGCGATGCGCTCATCGTGAAGGGCATAATATCGCTGCTCATACGTGTGCTCAGCGACCAGAAGCCGGCAGACATACTCACCACTGACCTCTACTTCATTGAGGAGATAGGGCTGAAGGAGCATCTCTCGCCTACACGCGCCAACGGTCTGCTCGCCATGATACAGCGAATAAAGCAGCACGCACTGATGGCCGAAACCGGAAAGGAATAATAGCTCTCTAGATTCTCTAGATGTTCTAGATTCTCTAGACTTTCTAGACTTTCTAGACTCTCTAGATATTCTAGACTCTCTAGAGCTTCTACCCCCTAAAACAAAAACAGACAAAACCCCTGAGAACATGACATGGAATGAAGAACTGTGGCCGCTGGTGATACAGGCATACCTGAAGAAGCCATACGGCATGAAGCCGCTCTACAGCCGTGAGGTGGTGAACCTCGCGCTCGAACTCCATATACCGCCGCAGGTGCTGCACAGCAAGATGGCAATGCTGAGGAAAGCACCTACACCGACACTGAGCAGAATGATGGACATCTTCCAGAAGAAACCGCAATGGCTCAGAAAGGCATGCCAGCAGGTAAGACACGCACAGGGCATGGGCAGCGGAGGAGCATTCTTCGAGGATGTGGAGATAGTGGAGACATTCGAGAAGGACTTCAGACCTGTCAACGCAAAGACAGCGCAGCTCACAGGACGGCCGCTATTCTCACCCGTCATGCTCATAATGATTCTCGACCTTTACTTCCGCCTCGTGCCGGCAACGATGGTCAAGGAGACACCAGAGGTGAAGGAACTCTCCAGTCTGCTCGACATATCTGCCAAGGACATTGTAGACATACTCGAGATATACCAGTACTGCGACCCGTTCATAGACAACGACGACAGCCTCATGGACCCGATGCTGCCGCCATGCTACGAAATATGGCAGAGATTTGCCGAAGAAGACCTTGACAAGCTCTCGTCGCTGGCACAGCAGCTGAAGGAATATTTCTAACGAGAAAAGAATAATCCCTCCCCCAACCCCATGTCACAGAAACAGATAAACATACAGGAGCAGCAGCAACAGCAGCAGCAACAGCAGCATCTTACACCAGTGCAAATGCAGATGGTGAAGATGCTTGAGATGCCTGTGGCACAGATGGAAGACTACGTAAGGCAGGAGATTGACGCCAACCCGTCGCTCGAGCCAGACTATTCAGACACCGTAGGAGAGGGCATGATGCAGGCTGATGCGGCAGATACAGCATACCCTGCCGACAGCGCAGCAGCCGACGAGAGGGAAAGGCGAAGCGACGCCCTCAACGATGCGCTCGACAGAATAGGCCAGGACGACAGAATGGACAATACGACATTCTCCGACTACTGCACGACGCGCCAGGGCAGCCATGCCGACGACGACAGCAGACCGATGGAGGCTGGCACGCAGACATCATTCATCGACACGCTGCGGGAGCAGATGCGGATGGAGAATCTCTCTGAGGAGGAGGAGAGCATCATGGACTACATCATCTGCTCGCTCGACGACGACGGACTGCTGCGGAAGGATGTAACGCTCATCTCTGACGAACTCGCCATATACGAGAATATATATGCCGAGCCGGAGGAGATAGAGAGCATTGTGAAGAAGCTGCAGGAGTTTAATCCGGCAGGAATAGCGGCACGCTCGCTGCAGGAATGTCTCGTCATACAGATAGAGCGCATGAAGGCCACGCCGCAGACAATGCTCATGTATGACGTAGTGACAAAATGCTACGACGACTTCATAAACAACCGCTGGCAGAAGATATGCAAGACCATGCACATCACGCCAGAGCATGCCGACACGCTGCGAAAGGACATACGTCATCTGCTCAACCCGAAACCCGGAGCAGCGCTCAACGAGACGCAGGGACGCTCGCTCCACCACATCACGCCAGACATAATCCTGAGCGTGGACGAATACAACAACATATCGTTCGAGCTGAACAACGGAAACATACCGCCGCTCAGAGTGGTGGCAGAGGATGTGAAGATGCTCGAGAGCCTGCAGAAGAACGCATCGAGGGCTGAGCGTGAGGCGCTGGCGTTCACACAGCAGTATGTCGACCGCGCCAAGGTATACATAGAAGCCATAAGGCAGCGCAACGAAACCATGATGCGCACCATGCGGGCCATCATATCAATGCAGCGGAAATACTTAATCTCGGGCGATGAGAACGACCTCGAGCCGATGGTGCTGAAGGACGTGGCGGAGCGAACAGGATACGACATATCGACCATATCGCGCGCCAGCCGCTCGAAATACGTCATGACAGCATGGGGCACATTCCCCCTGAAGCATTTCTTCAGCGAGGGATACGACACCGGCGAGGGCAACACCGTATCGACAAAAGCCATAAAGATGGCGCTGAAGGAAGCCATAGACGCCGAAGACCCTAAGAAGCCGCTCTCCGACGACAAGCTCGTGAGCATCATGAAGGAGAAGGGATTCCCGATAGCAAGGCGCACAATAGCGAAATACCGCGAGCAGATAGGCATCCCGGTGGCAAGGCTTAGGAAAAGAACGTAGAGAAAGGCAGCATGCATGCCGGCAGATACAGAACAGAGAAAAGAACATGCACACACCCCCATCCGCATAGACAGCAAACATCCGCATAGACGGCACACATCCATACGCATAGACGGCGGCTGTCTGTCTGCGGCAGCTGGAGGATAAAGCAGAATATCACACAAACGTAACGAAAAGAATAATCAATGGCACGAAGGAGAAAGAAAAGATCATGGTTTCTGATGCTGGCAAGAATTTTCAGCATCATATTCTCACCATTCTATCTGCCGATAGTCTCCATGATAGCGCTGTTCACATTCACGCATCTGCTCTATCTGCCATTGATGTACAAGGCCATGGTGCTTGCCGTGACATATATCTTCACCATCCTCTTGCCGTCGCTGCTGATACGTATATACAAGGAATACCACGGAAAGAAGCTGTTCCACCTGAGCAACCGCGAGAAGCGAATGGTGCCATACTTCATATCAATAGCCTGCTTCCTCTCGGCATACTATATCATGCAGGCATACCGTGTGCCACACATCATATCCATCGTAATCATTGCGGCGCTCATGGTGCAGATAGTGTGCGCGCTGTTCAATCTCGTCATAAAAATCTCCCTCCACATGGCAGCCATAGGCGGACTGACGGGCGGTGTGATGGCATTCTCGCTGCTGATACAGTTCAATGCGCTATGGTGGATAATAGCCCTGATTCTCCTTGCCGGACTCGTAGGCACAGCGCGTATGATGCTGCGAATACACACGCTGACAAACATATGCCTGGGATATATCGTAGGATTCGTGACAACACTGACCGTCATATCCGTGGCGTAGAAAACACACTGAAAATACCGTAAAGTGTAGAAAAAAATTCTACACATTGTAGAAAAATATTCAACAGATTGTAGAAAATAATCCAACAAACTGTAGAAAAATATTCCACAGAGGATAGAATTTTCGTGTAGCATGAAGCGTCTGTTATTCAGTAGTTTGCAAGATGCCGTCAGTAACAATATGAAAGACAGCCGATGGCACGCCAAGAAGCAGCGGTTGAGAAGCCAAGAAGCAGCGTATGGCGAAGGCGAAGGATAAATTTATCTCTTCCTCCTGAAAAATAAGAACTTACAAGAATTACGTAATTTTTAAAAAATATATATACAGCTATGACACCAATCGTATCAATCATAATGGGCAGCACAAGCGATATGCCTGTTATGGAGAAGGCAATGGCTTTCCTCAACGAACAGAAAATACCATTCGAGGTTAATGCGCTCTCTGCCCACCGCACACCGGAGGCTGTAGAGCAGTTTGCGAAAGGCGCAGCACAGCGCGGCATAAAGGTCATCATCGCAGCGGCTGGAATGGCGGCAGCGCTGCCGGGAGTAATAGCAGCCTCTACCACTCTGCCTGTCATCGGCGTGCCTGTGAAGGGCAGCGTGCTCGACGGCATGGATGCGCTCTACTCTATCCTGCAGATGCCTCCAGGAATACCTGTTGCCACTGTAGCCATCAATGGCGCCATGAATGCCGCTATTCTCGCCATGCAGATTCTCGCCCTCTCTGACGCTGACATAGCAGCACGCTTCGCTGACTATAAGGCTTCGCTCTGCAAGAAGATAGAGAAGGCTAACAAGGAGCTGGCAGAGGTGAAGTATGAATATAAGGTATAGTTTTTTTCTCTAGATTCTCTAGATGTTCTAGATATTCTAGATGCTCTAGATACTCTAGATATTCTAGATTCTCTATAATAAACACATCATCATGATAAGACGCAAGACCACTGCCACTACCGTAGGCGGCATAACCATAGGAGGCGGAAGCCCGATACGCATACAGTCGATGACCACCACAAACACCAACGACACCGAGGCGTGTGTGGCGCAGGCGAAACGCATCATCAGTGCTGGAGGCGAACTGGTGCGACTTACCACGCAGGGCGTCAGGGAGGCGGAGAATATGCGCTGCATCTCTGAGGCGCTGAAGGCTGAGGGTATCATGACACCGCTTGTGGCTGACGTGCATTTCAATGCACGAGTGGCTGACGTGGCTGCCATATACTGCGAGAAGGTCAGGATAAATCCAGGCAACTATGTCGACCCGGGCCGCACATTCAAGGCGCTGGAGTATACCGATGAGGAGTATGCTGCCGAGCTGCAGAAGATAGAGCAGCGTCTCACTCCGTTCCTTCAGATATGCCGTGAGCATAATACGGCAGTCAGAATAGGCGTGAACCACGGTTCGCTCTCTGACCGCATCATGTCGCGCTACGGCGATACGCCGGAAGGCATCGTAGAATCGTGCATGGAGTTTCTGCGCATCTGCCAGAAACAGCAGTTCAACGATGTGGTCATCTCTATCAAGGCGTCTAACACGGTGGTCATGGTGCGCTCCGTTCGCCTGCTCGTTGAGGCTATGGACAAGGAAGACATGCACTATCCGCTCCACCTCGGAGTGACAGAGGCTGGCGAGGGCGAGGACGGCAGAATCAAGTCGGCAGTGGGCATAGGCGCATTGCTCACTGAAGGCATAGGCGACACCATACGCGTATCGCTCTCTGAGGAGCCGGAATGCGAGATACCAGTGGCGCAGCGGCTCGTATCGTTCATTGAGGAGTGTGCCGCACTGCGTGAGAACGCTGTCATTACAGACGATACGCTGCATCTCTCTTTCAGCGAAGACGACACAGAGACGCTGCAGCTGAAGGCGGCCATGGCGGCTGGCGCGCTGCTCATTGACGGCAAAGCGCATAAGCTCTCTGTCATGAACAACGGCGAGGAGCAGACACAACTGGCAGACGCCATACTGCAGGCGGCACGTGTGAAATTCACTAAGCCTGAGTATATATCATGTCCGGGATGCGGACGCACGCTCTACGACCTGCAGGCCACGATAGCCGAGATAAAGGCGGCGATAAACGCTGAGGCGCAGCGCGACCCGCGCTTCCGCACGCTCAAGATAGGAATAATGGGCTGCATAGTGAATGGTCCGGGCGAAATGGCCGATGCCGACTTCGGGTATGTCGGTGCAGGACCAGGCAGAATATCGCTCTACAAGCAGAAGACGTGCGTAGAGAAGAATATCCCTACCGCTGAGGCTGTAGACAAACTGATGCAGCTGATACGCTCGGAAATCGACAAACAGTAATATAGAGCCTCTAGATTTTCTAGATTTTCTAGAGTGTTTAGAGTCTTTATAACTATAATAACACACAAACACACATTCACCCCATGATCAGAACAATCACAACATTCGTCATCGCCATGCTCTTTACGACAGCCATGGCGCAGCAGCCGCTGAAGAACACAGCATTCAAGGACGGCGAGCAACTGGAGTATAAACTCTATTTCAACTGGAAATTCATCTGGCTGACAGCAGGAACGGCAAAGATGTCGATAAAGTCTGCCACGTATCAGGGCAAGCCGGCATACCGCTGTGCGCTGACAACAGAGACAAGCAAGAAGATTGACCGCTACTTCCGCATGCGTGACACACTCCTCTGCTACACCACACACGACCTCGTGCCGCTGTACTACCGCAAGGGAGCAAACGAGGGAAAGCGATACTACGTAGACGAGCTGCTATACTCATACAACAACGGATGCACCGTCACCATGCGCGAGCTGACAGCGAAGGGCGAGCGGAAGGAGAAGAAACAGTCGTCGAAGAATAACATCTACGACATGCTCTCCATCTTCCTCCGTGCACGCAACTTCTCTACAGCAGGATGGAAGGAAGGCCACACCGTCCTCTTCCCTATAGCCGACGGCAACGGAATAATGACTGCACGCCTCAGATACCTCGGCAAGGAGACTGTAGAGTCGGAGAGCGGAAAGAAATACCGATGCCTGAAGCTCTCATATATAGAGACAAAGAAAGGAAAGGAGAAGGAGATAGTGCGCTTCTTCGTCACTGATGACAAGCAGCACATACCGGTGCGCCTTGACCTCAACCTTAACTTCGGAACAGCCAAGGCGTTCCTGAAATAATATGAGGGGCGGACAGACGCTCTAGAATATCTAGACTCTCTAGAACATCTAGACTCTCTAGAACATCTAGTCTCTCTAGAACATCTAGTCTCTCTAGAATATCTAGGCTCTCTAGAACATCTAGTCTCTCTAGAACATCTAGCCCTTCTGGACCCTCTACCCTGTCCGTTTCTTTGAAAAAAACATTACACTATGCATAAAATTCTTTTCGTCTGCCTCGGCAATATCTGTCGAAGCCCGATGGCAGAGTTCATCATGAAGCATCTCGTAGAAGAGGCTGGCTGTGCCGACCGCTTCGAGATAGCATCGGCAGCCACAAGCACTGAGGAGATAGGCAACAGCGTCTATCCGCCAGCACGCCAGAAACTGGCGCAGCACGGCATTTCGTGCAAGGGAAAGACTGCACGCCAGATTACACGCCATGACTATGACTACTACGACATGATTGTAGGCATGGACACATACAACATGCGCAATATGATGCGTATCTTCGGAGATGACCCAGAGAACAAGGTCAGCCTGCTGCTCGACCATACCAACCGGCCTGGCGATGTGGCAGACCCATGGTACACAGGCAATTTCGATGCTACATGGCGCGACTGTCTCGAAGGATGCCAAGCCATTCTGCGCGAGCTGACATAGCACGCCGCTCACCCTTCTTTCTTCGTTTTTTCGAAAAACGATAGAAGAACCTGCTTGCCTTTAATCTATATTTATTAGCCTATAAATGATATGCAAAACAGTATGACAAGGAGAATCAAGACTTTAGTGTGCGCCTTCATGGCTTTTATGCCGATGATGGCACAGAGTGGCATCGAACTGTTTCCTGCTAATGGAAGCGCAGACGTAAATCCTGATACTCACCTCACCATCACATTTGCTGATGAAGCCATAGTCGGGAAAAAGGGATTTATCAGAGTCTATGACAAGAAAAGCGGCAAGCTGGTTGACCAGCTCGACATGAGCATTCCGGCAGGACCGACGGAGCGCACACCCGATGCGCCTGATGCTGACTATATCAAGACGCCATACGTATATGAGAGCAAGCATATTACGAACAAGAACACCAAAGCAGGAACACCATCATCATACAACCGCCCTGACACACGACGCTTTCAGCTGACAATCATCGGCGGATTCTCTGATGGCTTCCATTTCTATCCCGTCATGACAAAGGGAAACAAAGCCACCATCTACCTGCATCATAATCTGCTGGAATATGGCAAGGAGTACTACGTAACCATAGACAAGGAAGTGTTTGCCAACTTCTCCGGCATCAAAAGCAAGAAAGCATGGACCTTCAAGACAAAGCAGAAAGCGCCTGACAGAGAACAGCGTGTGCTGACAGTGGCTGCCGACGGCTCAGGAGACTTCTCTACGTTGCAGGGAGCAATGGACTTCATTCCTGATTTCCTCTCTGACGAAAGCCAGCGGCGCACGGTGAAAGTACGCAAGGGCGACTATCAGGAACTCGTATATTTCCGCAACAAGAACTATGTCACCATAGAGGGCGAAGGCCGTGAGGAAACCATCGTACACTATCCTAACTGCGAGGTGTTCAATCCGCACCCTGCTGACATCAAGACCAACGAGCTGCGGGGCACATTCCCGTCACGCCGTGCGGCGGTGGCTGCCGACAACTGCCGATACATGATTTTCAAGGACATAACCTTCCAGACTGACTGCGTAGGACAGGCGGAAGGCTTCCTGCTGAACGGCGACCATAACTATGCCGAGAATGTCAATATCATCGGCTCTGGCGATGCCTTGCAGGTGAATGGCAGCGCCTACTGGATGAACTGCCTGATTTCTGGTCTTGGCGATACAGTGTTAGGACGTGGACCATCGTTCTTCAACAACTGTACGCTGATTTCCACTGGCGCCTTCATGTGGATTCGCAATACCAGCGAGAACCACGGCAATGTCTTCGTCAGCTGCACTTTCAAAGGCAAGGGCAAGGGTATTTCGTATATAGCCAATACGGCTATCAACAAGAAGAAAGGCTATCCGCACCAGGAGTGTGTACTGCTCAACTGCACGCTCGATAATATCCCAGAGAAAGGCTGGAGTCACGAAAACCCTATCCTGGAGTCAGCTCACTTGTGGGAGTTTAACAGTGTAGATATCAACGGCAAGCCTATCGACACCTCAAAACGCAACCCATATTCCCGCCAGTTAGACCCAGTAAAGGATGCTTCACTCATAGGCAAGTATTCTGACGCTAAGTACGTCCTGGGTTGGTAAAGGAAAAGCATCAGGCTGCAGCATGCCCCACAGCAGATTGCATGAAACATGCCATTGTAAGTCGCAGCCTGCTGCAATAGGACACAGCTTGCCATACAATGCCTACCCTGCCACAACAGGGCAAGGCATGCTACAATAGGACACAGCCTGCCATACAATGCCTACTCTGCCACAACAGGGTACAATAGGCACAGCATGCCATACAACATGCCTACCCTGCCACAACAGGGCAAGGCATGCTGCAATGGGGCACAATAGGCACAGCATGACAGTTGATGCTACCTCCACCCGCCTTTTCTATTGGCATCGCCATCATAGATGCGGCAGCAACGGCGGAGGTCATCGAAGCCTGTCATGTGACACTCTGCGTGAGCTGACATAACTCGGCATACCCTTTCTTTCTCCCTTTTTTACAGAAAAATAGAAGAAAGAGCGTAGTTTTTTATAGAAAATTATTAATTTTGCAGAGTCTCGCAAAGTGTCAAATACAAGATACTGTTATATTTGACTTTGGAAAGAAGTCATTTCGCTCTGACAATATTTATTAATCAAACAATAGGAAATATTATTCACTAACCAAGACAAATGAAGAAGTTTTTACGTATTTTACCCATTCTCTTTGCACTGTTTCTGCCAGCCAGCGCTGTTCGTGCTGCTGTGACAGAGGCGCAGGGATGGTTTGAGGCTGCCTACGCACAGTGGGAGCCTGTCAGCGGTGCGGCTGACTACAATGTGTATATTGCTCCGGCAGGAGGCGAGTATACGAAACTCGACAAGGAACTTGTGCGCAAGTACCCTTCATACTACCGTGCTGACGCAGTAGGACTGAAGGCGGGCAGCTATACTATGAAGATTGTGCCTGTTGACGCAGCGAAGGCTGAGATGACTTCTGCCGCCATGACTACAGCAGCGCTGACAGTGAAGGCGCACGATCGTGCGGGATTCGCACACGTGGGCATGCCTAACGGCATCGGCGCATACAAGAACGACGGTACGCTGAAGGACAACGCTAAGGTGATATATGTCTGGGCGGACAACGCCAAGGCGGTGACCACTGATGTCGTGACAAACAACAAGGGCGGAAAGACAACAGGTGTCGGCATGCAGAACATCATCTATCTGTATCAGAAAGGATACGACACCACTCCTATAGCCTTCCGCATCATCGGAACGATAAAGAAGGAGAACATGGATGAGCTTGGCTCAAGCTCTGAGGGTCTGCAGATCAAGGGCAATAATGCATTCTCTGACATGCCTATCACAATCGAGGGCATCGGCATCGACGCAGCCATCTCAGGCTTCGGAATGCTTATACGTAATACGAAAGGCGTAGAGCTGCGCAACTTCTCTGTGCAGCTGTGCATAGACGACTGCATCTCGCTCGACACCGACAACTCGAACGTATGGATTCACAACATGGATTTCTTCTACGGAAAAACAGGCGGCGATGCTGACCAGGCGAAGGGCGACGGCACGGTAGACCTGAAGGCAGGCACTACTCATGTCACCATGTCTTACTGCCACTTCATCGACTGCGGCAAGGCATCGCTTGGCGGCATGGATGAGTCTACAAGCCAGTGGCAGACATACCATCATAACTGGTTCGACCACTCTGACTCTCGTCATCCACGCATCCGCGCCATGTTCTTCCATGTATACAACAACTACTACGACGGCATCTCAAAGTATGGCATCGGCGCAACATCAGGCGGCTCGGCATTCGTGGAGAGCAACTATTTCCGCAACTGCAAGTATCCTATGCTCATCTCGAAGCAGGGCACAGACGCAGAGGGCGACGGCACATTCTCTGGCGACCCAGGCGGTGTGATAAAGGCGTATGACAACGTGATACTCAATCCTCGCAAGGTGCAGTACTATGACGGCTCGCAGACCGACGGCAAATGGGACGCTGTGCTGGCATCGTCACGCGACGAGAATATCACAGCCAAGTGCTACTCAGGCGGCACAGGATATAACAACGAGGCTGACGCAGCGGCACGCTCGCAGTATATAGAATGCACCATCGACAAGGCTGCTGACGTTCCGGCTATCGTGAAGGGCTGGTACGGCGCAGGTCGTATGGGCCACGGCGACATCAAGTGGACATTCAACAACTCGGTGCAGGATGAGAACTATGATGTTATCAGCGACATGAAGAGCATGCTGCAGCAGTATACCTCAACGCTCGTAGGCTTCGCTGACGGCACAGCCATCTCTAACGGCGGTGCTACTAAGACAGTAGACGCAGGCGACGGCAAGGGCATCGACCCTGAGACGAACGATGCATACATACCTTCATACGCAGGCGGTGGCGGCAGCGGAACAGTGACTGCCGGCAACTATGTCATCGGAACATCAGCAGACTATTTCTGGACCATAGCCGACAACGCAGCAGCAACTGAAGCGCTCATAGCCGACGGCACTATCACACTGAGCGACGGCTCTTCATTCCAGACCACAAAGAACGTGGCAGGCAGCGACGGCACAGTCTATTCAGACAAGATTGGTTCGCTGAGCCTGGCTAAGTCAGGCGGATACGCAACATTCTATCATGCTTCAGGCATACACACGCTGAATCTCTACATGGCTCGCACAGGCTCGTTCGCTGGCGAGATACAGGGCAGCGACGACGGCGTGACATTCACAAAGATTTCTGAATACAGCGGCAAGAAAGGCATCATAGAAGAGTCTGTCACACCTGCTACACCTTATAAATATATACGCGTAGTGAACTCATCTACCGGCTCGCTCAATATCCAGGGCATCAAGATAGCCATTCCGGGTGAAGGCGGTGGCGAAACACCTGACACGCCAGATACTCCTGACACTCCAGACACACCGCAGCTGAGCAGCGACGCCACAGCCACATTCACACTCGACGGCAGCAGCATAGCCATGTCAGGCATGTCATACACACTCTCTGTGGCATTCGATGCCGTAGAGACACAGTATGCCATAGGCGTGACACCTGCCGAGAAGGCGAGCGTGAAGAGCGTGACAGGTGCGACAGAGAGCAACGGCGCATACATCATAGCGGCTCCGGCACAGGGCGAGACAGCCACAGCCACATTCACCATCGTGGCGGAGAACGGCACAACAGTCAAGACATACACCATCAATATAGCGAAGGGTGTTGACCCAGCCACTCTCCCAGCCACAGAGATATGCCACTTCCTCGAGAAGAAACCATCACTCAGCTATGTCACAGTGAGCGGAAACTACTCTGAAAGTAAGGGTTCGGTGACACACAACGGCACGGAATACGGCATATGTCTGAAGATAGAATCATCTACAAACATCACCATCACACCGCCAGCCGACTGCAAGGTGACCCTTGTCTTCGACGGTGCAAGCAAGAGATTCAAACTTGATGGCGAAACACTGACAACAGGAGCAGACGCCAAGTATACTTTCGACGCTACAGGCGGAAAGACATACACGCTGACAAAGGGCGACTCAATGAATCTCTTCCTCATCCTCTTCGAGAAGGCTTCGTCTACAGGCATCACAGGCGTGACAGACGGCAGCGATGCTCCTGCCGCTATCTACACCATCGGCGGACAGCGCGTGAACAGCATGCAGAAGGGTCGCGTCTATATCGTAGGCGGAAAGAAGGTAGTGAAGTAAGAGTAACACAGAATACACATATTTGCATCAGAGCCATTCATTCTCATTCAGGATGAATGGCTCTATTCTTTTCTGTGCAGACGTTTATGATGGGAAGAAAACAATAAATCTGCTTGCAGAGAGGGTAATTCTATATAAAAAAAGAGGAATATTAGCTCAAAAACACATTATAACACGAAATGACGAACGAATTATTCAGTTTTTTTTCTTACTTTTGTATCCGAAACACAGCGAGAATTAAGTATCCTAAATTAAAACCAATACAATAAAATGAAAAGAAAAGCAATTTTCAGACTTCACTTTTTAGCAACATTGCTCATGGCTGCCGGCTATCTCATGCCAGCCGCAGCACAAAGTCTGCCGCAGCAGAAGGTGGACATCAGTATCACAAACCGTGGCGACGAGGAGACTCTGGAGCCGGGCTACACCGTATGGCGTGTGGCTCAGGGCAAGTCAGACTCAAAGGTCATTGATAATATCACGTATACACTCTCATGTCCTGCTGATGCAGAATACGAGCTGCGCACAGGATGGAGCAAGACATACATACAGAATGCCGACAACAAGGCGAAGAACGGACGACTGACTTTCGACGGCATAGCTATCGACCCTACTAACACACACTACGCATCGTTCACACTGAAGATAGAGGGTCTGCCTGCTGGCACACACAGCATACAGACATACCACAACAACTGGGAGAATCCGGCAAGCTGGTATTTCACTCCGTTCAACGTGAAGTGCAACGGCGAGCTCGTACACGAGAACATCATGCCTACACACAGCCAGAATGTGGCTGCCAACGCCTGCCTGCTCACCACTACATTCACCATAGCAAACGCTGGCGACGCTGTAGAGCTGGAGTTCTACACCTCAGAGAAGAATCCTGGCTCAGCCGACGCAGGACAGGCCAACCACTACATGGTGCCTGTGTGCAACGGTTTCGAGCTTAACACCGTCAGCGTGACATCGCAGGCGAAAGACCCATATCCTGCTGACGGCGATATGCATGCCGACTGCGACAGCAAGAGCGTGACACTGACATGGCATGCCGCAAACGAGAATATAGCAAAGCATCTGCTTTACTTAGGCAGCGACTCGGCTTCTGTGGCTGACGCTGTTAACCCTGACGCTACGCTGACCGACACAAAGTATACTATGAATAATGTATACTCAATGAATACCTACTACTGGCGTGTAGACGAGGTGGATGCTGCCGGCACAGTGACAAAGGGCAATGTGTGGGTGTTCAAGCCACGACAGCTCGCATTCGAGGGTGCTGAGGGATACGGACGCTACGCCCAGGGCGGACGCGGCGGCGTGGTTTACCACGTGACAAGCCTTAGCAACGAGAATGTGCCTGGCACTCTCTACTACGGACTCAAGAACACTGAGATGGGACCGCGCACTATCGTCTTCGATGTGTCAGGCATCATCGACTTCGGCTTCGAGGCCATCTTCATACAGCCATACGTCACTCTGGCAGGACAGACAGCGCCAGGAAAGGGCATCTGCATAAAGGGCTCGAACATCAATATCGGCTCAGACAATATCTGCCGCCACATGCGCTTCAAGCACGGATACGGTGACACTGGCAACGCTATGGGTCTCTCTGGCTCTAACCACGCCATCGTCGACCATACCACAGCGGCATGGGGAACTGACGAGACTGTCTCTGGACGCGGAGCAAAGAACATCAGCTTCCAGTATTCTATGATTGCCGAGGCACTCGGAATTGCTGACCATAAGAACTACGGCGAGGGCACTAACCACGGCTACGCTGCCACAATCGACGGCAAGGTGGGCTCATGGCATCATAACCTCCTGCTCAACTGCGCCGGACGTAACTGGAGTATGGGCGGAGGCATGGACGGACAGAACAAGCCGATAGGACAGCTCGACCTCTTCAACAACGTAGTATACAACTGGAACAGCCGTACTACTGACGGCAACGCACACGAGGTGAACTTCGTGGGCAACTACTACAAGATGGGCCCTGACACAAGACAGAAGGTGCTCTTCACACAGGACTTCGAGGGTGCCATCAACCCTGAGGGAACAAACAAGGCTTACGTGAGCGGAAACATACGTGAGAACAAGGACGGAAGCATCACAACAGACAAGCTCAACGACACATACAACCGTCGCGCAAGCAACGGAGGTTCTATACCTACAGGATACGAGACATTCGTAAGCGAACCGCTCTTCCCTTCATACGCTACTATACACTCTGCTAAGGACGCATTCAAGATTGTAACCAGCGAGGCTGGCGCAACAATGCCTGTGCGCGACGACCAGCACGTAAGAGTCGTAGGCGAGACCATCAACGGCACATACACATACGTTGGCTCACGCTCTGGCATTAAGGGCGAGATTGACCACGAGAACGACTGCGGCGGATGGGAGGTATATCCAGAGGAATCACGCGCTGCCGACTTCGATACTGACCAGGACGGTATGCCTGACTGGTATGAGAGGGTAATCAATAGCGACCCATCATCAGCAAACAGCAACGACGACCCAGACAAGGACGGATGGACACTCCTTGAGGGATACCTGGAGTTTATGGCGCATCCTTACATCATCGCCACACCTAACTCAACAGAGAAAATTGATATGGCATATTGCTTCCGCGGATTCACTAAGTCGCCTGTTTACTCTGTGACAACATCAAGCGACATCCTCACAGCTTCTGTGGCTGGCTCAGAGGTTAGCGTGAAGACAGGCGAGAATGGCGGCATCGGCATCATCACAGTGAAGGTGACTGACAGCGAGGGCGCTACACACCAGAAGCGTCTGAGCGTAGCTGTGACTGGCGAGACAACTGGCATAAACAACGTATGGAGCGAGGAGAATATCGACGTGGCAAAGCGTGAGTTCTTCACTCTCGACGGCAAGCAGGCTACAACATTCCGCCGGAACGACGTATACATCATGCGCATCACTGACAAGAACGGCAAGGTGTACACCATGAAGGCTATCAGAAAATAACAGCTGGAAGGTGCTCAGAATAACGAAGAGAGACAAAGGGCTTCTGCCTTTTGCCTCTCTTCTTTTTTATTGCCCCCGTTGTCCGTTCCGCCCTCATATTATCCCATGACAACTATTACAGCCATGACAGCCGTTTCTATGGCCGTTATAGCCTGTTTTGCCCCGCTTATCCGTTCCGCCCTCATATTATCCCATGACAACTATTACAGCCATGACAGCCGTTTCTATGGCCGTTACAGCCTGTTTTGCCCCGTTGTCCGTGCCGCCCTCATATTATTCCATGACAACTATTACAGCCATGACAGCTGTTTCTATGGCCGTTACAGTCTGTTTTGCCCCTGTTGCCCGTGCCGCCCTCATATTATACCATGACAACTATTACAGCCGTTGCAGCCGTTTCTATGGCCGTTATAGTCTGTTTTGCCTGTATTATCTTTCTGTTAATCCAAGGACGGCTATGACAACCATAACAATTTTCTATACGTTTAGGGTGTTATACCCATGCAGCATCTCTGTCTTCCGTAATCCTCTCCCTGCTTTCTGTGTCTTACCGCAGTCCTTTCTGTGTCTTTCCGCAGACGATGCAGCCCTTCTATGCGCACTGAATAATGCAGCGGCTTCCTTTTTCTTGTTAATCCGTTCAGACTCTCAGGGCTTAGATTGACTATTCCATAGTATTCTTGGTTATGGAGGAATACAAAAAAAACTCCGTCAAGAACCTTCACAGGCACCTGACGGACTATCACTTTCATTTACTAACTAAAAAAACAACATCTGTTTCATTTATCTACCAGACTGTTGTCTGCTTATATTATATACGTCGTTCACACGCAGCATATAACATGTTGTTGCTTGTCTGATCATTTTTCCGATGCAAAAATAGACAATTATTGCAGAAAACAGGTGGTGATATTTGCAAAACAGGTGGTGATATTTACTAATAATAAACTTTTCCTCCTAAAAAGCAGGGAATTTCTACCTGTTTGTGTCTATAATGTTTCAATTTGTGTGATAAAATGTTCTATTGCTCAGGAAAAAAACACCCTTTTCTGCCGCTTTCGTGTTGTTTCAGTGCAAGAAGCTGTCTCTTGCATGACGAAAAGCAGTGTCTTGCTATGCAAGAAGTAGCGGTTTGCATTGTAAAAGGCTGCTTCTTGGTGTGCGGAGGATTTTCTTGGAGAATAACAGAATTTTCTCTGCTGAACAGAATATGAACGGACGAAAGCCGGAGATGTCTTATTCTTTGACACACAGAAACGAGGTCTGCCGTCCGAATGCAATCCACGGAGAATGACTCATGGAGAGGGTAATCCCCGAAGAAGAATTTACGTCCGAATGCAATCCATGGAGAATGACTCACGGAGAGGGTGCAGAGTTTCTCCTTGTTCTTATGTCAAAGAGGAAAGGCATGTATTTCTTTAAGCCCCACACAATGCAGACAGCGAGGGCGAAGGAAAAGCCGCAAAGCAGGAGCCACGAGAGGGAGTCAGCTGTGCCAAATGCTTTGGTGTAGGCTATGGCAAGCACATTAGGCACTGCGCCAGAGAGAAAATACAGCCCGATGGTGTTGCGCCCTATCCAGTCAGCGAGTTTCAGAGGGCGTGTGCGCTTGCTTATATATGTTATGGTCAGCACGCCTATGATGTTTACGGCAAACGCCTCGAAGAATCCCTTGCTGCAGCTGGAAGGAAGCGCAGTGGTGTAGTAGCAGGTGAGCAGCACATGGAGCAACAGTAGCAGCAGCCAGCGCGCTCCTCTGAAGACATGGTCGAGCCGATGCTCCACCTTTGAGAACACTGCCCCTGCCGCCATATATATCATGACCATCATGCCTTTCTGATAGTTCCACGGAACAGCCGCAGAGCCGTTAATTGTCACCCCGCCTTGCTCCATGTTGTAGCCGACGAAGGCTATGAGTGTGGCGCAGGCGAAATAGAAGAGCACATGTCTCACTCTTGACAGCAGCAGAAGCAGGAATAGCAGTTCTGCCACAGTAAGCGCACACGTAGACCATAGCGAGCCGCCCAGCAGTGTGTCGTGGCAGAATGTCCACACGTCGATTTCCTGCCCGCGCAGTATCTTCTTAGGAAAAAAGTTTATTATAGAGAATATCAGTGTCGGTATGGCTATTCTGTAGATGATATTCGTCAGTGTAGAGCGTCCTTCGCTGTCAGCCCATGCTCTGGCAGACTTTTCAGCCACAGGAGCGGAGAGGTGTTTTCTGAAAAGGAAATAGCCGCTGATAAAGAAGAATATATTTACTATAAAGGCGTCATAGAAAGCTCTGCCTGCGCTTGGAATGCCAAGATAGAAGGCGGTGTGTGATTTATATATGAGCATCATGGCATAGAGCTTCGCCCAGTTTATCCAGTTTATCTCTTTCTTCATAAAAAAAGCAAGATAACGGTGGTAATCAATCTAAACCACCTTAAATATCGGTAATATTCGCTGTCTCTCCGAATCCCATGGCTTTAAGTTCCTGCTGCCTGTATTCCGCTATGGCAGGGTCGGCAGGCTGCAGCATGAGTTGCGATATGGCGCTTACTATCTCCTGCTGTGTGTCAGCCTGGCGGCAGAGCGAGCCGAGCGAGTTGCCGTAGAGCATGTAGCGGTTGGCTATGCAGTGTCCGTAGGATTTAGCGAGTGTGGTCAGCAGTTTCAGTTTTATTCCTGTAGGCTGGAATGTGAGCATGAGGTTTATGTGCGCATGGCGTATCATGTCCTGCAGCTGTTGGTGCTGCGGGTCGGCGAGGAGCGTCACGTTTGTTTGCTTATAGCATAGTGCGGCGAGCTCCTCTGAAGGTTTTCTGCCTGCTATGACAAAGTGATGCCCGGGCATTTCTGCTGCTATGTTCTTTACGATATACATGGCAGCGCGGTTGTTCTCGCTTACAGCCAGGTTAGCATGATAGAGAATGTATTTCTTTCCGTCGAACGGTTTCTTCCCGCTTTCTGATGTCTCAGGCAGCGTGCAGTCGAAGAAGCAGTTGAGAAGTCGCACATCACGGTCAGGATAGCGTGCAGCCAGTTCGTCGCGGTCAGCCTGTGATATGGCGAGAATACGGTCGGCATGGCGCAGAATCTTCTCGTAGTATTTCAGTTTCACACTCTCTATCATGAAGAACAGCGCCTGCCAAGCGAGCGGCTTGTTCTTTGCGAGGTAGAAATAGAACGTATGCTCGATGTTATGTGTGCGCACTATCTTCATTCTGCCTGCCAGCCGCGGATGGGCGAGGAAGAAGGTGGTGTGCAGTCCTTCAAAGAGAATAGGATAGTTGTCGAGACAGAGATTATGCAGCAGCTGCCTGTCGTTTCTGCTGTTGACGATGTACGGTTTCAGCGAAAGGTTTGGTCTGATGCCCGTCTGCCGCTGATAGTAGTAGGTCTTCTCCGCCAGCCGTTCTGTCTCTTCCTGCCTCTCAGCGTTGTTGTAGAGGAAAATGTGCAGTATAAGCCTGTGGCCTGCCTCGTGCAGCGCACGGAGCTTATAATACATCTCCACCGCCCCGCCGTATGCCGGCGGATATGGCTGGTCAAAACAGATGACGTGTAGGTGCATATTGTTTTTTTTCTTTTTTAGATGCTCTAGATGTTCTAGATTCTCTAGATATTCTAGACTCTCTAGATCCTCTAGACTCTCTAGATCCTCTATCTCCTTTTTATCTCACCACTGCTATCTTTGCCACGATGCCTTTGCTGCCGTCTTCCTTAGCCACAAGCACCATGTATATGCCTGACGCCACACGGCGGCCGTCGAGGTCGCGACCGTTCCAGGTGTATGTGCCGCCAGAGGATATGCCCTCGCTGACGAGTGCGCCGCTGGAGGTGGTAATCTTCACTCTCGACTTCATGGCGAGCCCCGTAATCTTTATGTCGCCGGTATGGTCGGGCGTCACAGGGTTAGGGTATACGCTGACGTTGTCTTCGTTCATTTCCGCATTGTCAGCAGTCACGTCTGACTGATACGAGCAGATGCCTTTCTCTGTAGAGAAGTAGACCTGTCCTGTGGCTGGGTCGATGGCTATGTCGTAGACATGGTCGGAGAGCAGAGGCGAGTTCTCTGTATTGAAGTGTGCCTCCTGTGTGTTGTTGTCGTCGCTGATGAGGAACACTCCGTTGCTCTCTGTTCCCATCCATTTGCGGTTGGCGGCATCAATGGCTATGCATCTCACGCTGACGCCGTTGAGCAGATAGTCGGCATAGTTTGTGCCGTCGTTGCGTGGCACTTTATGCTGTGTGAATACGAACCGTCCTGCCTCTATGTCGGCGCGGGTCATAATCATCGGTCCGCCTGATGTAGCCACCCAGATGTTTCCGTCGTGGTCCTCTGCCAGATTGTATAGCATCGGGAGCGAGAGTGTTGTGCCGTCCTGGTTGTAGAAGGCGTTGTATGACTCTATGTTGTCCGTCTTGTAGTCATAGCGGAAGAGGCATGAGGTGTGAGCGTTGTTGTTCACAAACCACATGTCGCCGTTTGTCTTGCTGATGAATGTGCCCTGGATGTCAACGCCCGTCAGTTTCTCTATCGTGATCTCGTCGTGACGGTGTCTGCTCCATTCGCCGTTGCTGCTCATTGAGAGTATAGGGACGCTGCACCATCCGTTCATCGCCCATAGTGTTCCTTGACTGTCGATGGTCATGGATGTTATGAGTGCTTCCTCCTTGTTCTGTCTGTCGTATCTGCCGCTTACGGTGCTGTTGTGTGTGTTGTAGGCATTGATGCAGTCCATGCCGCGGTATTCGTATATTCCGCTTCGTGAACCAACGAAGTAGTGTGTCTTGTCCGTTGGGTCGAACGCCATGCAGTTAGCGTTGCGGTATTTATATCCGAGCGTGATGGTGTCAGGTGCGCTGAGCTGTGTCCATCTTGCTCCGTCGTATATCATGACGCATCCAGGATTATTCTTATATATATTATAGCTGAAATTGCCGGCAGTGGCGAAGAGTCTGCCATCGTGCCAGTAGAGTCGCCAGCATGAGTTGGTTGCCGGTCCGTCAGGGCAGACGCCTGTAGTCTTCTGCACCATCTGCCCGCCTTCGAGCGCAAACTGTGCCAGGCGTCCGTGTGTGTCCGCCGCCCAGTAGCAGTTGTTGTATGGGTCAGTGATATACTGCTCTTTCTCCTTCTCGGTGTATGGCGCATGGTATGTCCACTGCTTCTTGTCGAGCAGGTTGTCTGTCATTCTGCCCCGCATGATGCCTTCCTCTGGCGAAGCGGCGTAGATGTGCTGCCCTTCGGTGTAGCAGTAAGCCACGTTGTATCCCAGAATGTATGAGTCGGCTATGTATTCCTCCTTGACATTGAGCTTTACTATGCCGAATGCTGTAGCTATGTATGCGTGGTCGTCTTGTATGAATATGCTGTTTATCGTCTTGTCGCCCGACATTTGCTTGTCGGCTATGTCGGTTATGTATGTAGCCTCGCCGTTCTGACGGAGCAGGTCGATGGTGTTGTCGGCATAGGCTATGATGAGTTTCTTAGCTTTCTGCGCCCATGCTATGTGTTTTATGTCAGAGCTGTTGAGGCATGTGGTTTGGTCGTATGTCGCTATGCTGTTGTCAGTGATGCTGTGCGAATAGAGATTGCCTGATGCGAGGACGTACACGGTGTTTCCTGCCGGCTGTATGTCGTCTATGCTGCTATAAGACGAAAACAGGCGCCATGTGCCTACAGCATCGGCTGCAGCATATAGCGCCATTGTCAGCATTATGATGATGAATGTCAGTTTTCTCATAGTTGATAGGGTTTTTATGTAGAAGCTCTAGACTTTCTAGATATTCTAGATTCTCTAGATATTCTAGATATTCTAGATTCTCTAGATTCTCTAGTTCCTCTAGCCTCTCTAGAAGCTCTACAGCAGTTTTTTCTGGTAGTTGCTGATTTCGTTAAGCAGTCTTCTGTTGAATTCGTCACGCTGCTTGTCGTTGAACCATCCCCACTTGTTGAAGTACTTCATTATATTGAACACATGCACAAAGAAGAGGCGCATGCTGCGGTGTGAGGCGCGGCTGAACTTATGGTATACTGGCAGCTCGGGATAGTAGAGCGTCTTGTATTTCTCATGCAGGCGGCGTGTGATGTCGATGTCCTCGGCATACATGAAGAAGCTTTCGTCGAAGAAGTCTATCTCCTTCACGGCTGAGAGACGGAAGAACATGAAGCAGCCAGAGAGATACGGCACATTGAGCGTCATCTCGTAGCGTGAGTCTGACAGCTCGAACTGTGCGTTGCGCTTGGCTATCATCGAGGGAGAGAGACACAGACGCCCGAACATATCCATCGGTGTAGGCAGAAGCTTTGCCAGTCGCTGTATCTCGCCGTCAGGATATAGCACCTTAGGCATCATCTGCGCCACGTCTTCATGCTCGTCCATGTATTTTATAAGGCCTGGAATGACACGCGGACCGAACCAGATGTCGGGATTCACTACCAGATGGTATGTGCTTCCGTCCTTTATGGCTTGCTTCAGTGCCACATTGTGCCCGCCGCCGTATCCATTGTTGTTATGCGGCAGATAAATCATCTGCAGACCGTTGGCAACACGCTCTACCAGTTGCGGCTCGCCAGTGAATACTCTTGAGCGGAACTCTTCGAGTTCGGACAGCAGCGTAGGCATGATGTCTACAGAGTGGTCGATGATGTATATAGTATCGACAGGCGATGCGAAGAGGCTTCGCAGCACTGGTTCAATATCGAGGAAATGATGCTTGTATGTTACAATTGATGCTGTTACCATCTTTGTGGCTTAGTCTGACGTATTTATTTTATATTTGTTTGCGAAAGGTGAAAGGGGAAAAGTTAAAGGTGAAAGGTGGAAACTGAAAACGGAAGGGTGAAAACGGAAAGATACCTTTCTGTTTTGCTCTGTTCCCTTTGCTCCGTCATCTGCCATTTGTCTTTGCGAGGATAGTAGCATGTCTGCTTTATCTTCCTTTATCCATTTTACTTTCCTTTATCACACCTTCTTTCCGCAGGCAATCTTGGCGAATGTCAGCAGGAGTATGCGCATGTCGAAGAGGAATGTGTGGTGCTCGAGGTAGTAGAGGTCGAGTTCGAGCCTTCGCAGCATCTTCTCCATGGTGTCGGTATATCCGTTGTAGAGCGAGGCGTAGCTTGTCACTCCCGGACGTATGGCGTAGAGCAGTTCGTAGCGGCTGTCATGCTCCATTATCTTGTCGATGAAGTATTTTCGCTCAGGCCGCGGCCCTACAAGCGACATGTCGCCACGCAGGACATTCCACAGCTGCGGCAGTTCGTCGAGATGATGCACACGGAGCCATGACCCTATGCGTGTGAGCCTTGTGTCGCCCTCCAGTTCCAGCAGCATCGGTCCGCTTTTTTCCGCATCGGGTTTCATGGAGCGGAATTTCAGGATGAAGAACGGTTTTCCGTGTTTTCCTATTCTCTCCTGTTTGTATATGGCTGGTCCGTGGTCTTCACACTTGATGAGAATATAGCAGGCGAGAAACAGCGGTGAGAAGACTATTAGGCACAGTACAGACAGAATTATGTCAAAGAGACGCTTTACAGCCTTGTTTGTCTTGTGCGTTATTTTCTTCATGATGCGTGTAAGCGGGGCTAGACTTTCTAGATGCTCTAGACTTTCTAGGTGTTCTAGATGCTCTAGATATTCTAGATGTTCTAGATGTTCTAGATATTCTAGATGCTCTAGGCTCTGTATATTCTCCAGATTCTTTGTTTCTGCCCTATGAGTTGTTCTTACTATTTCTGTTCTTTCAGGAATGTTGCAAGTTTCTCCACAGCCAGTGCGCGGTGCGAAATCTTGTTTTTCACTTCAGCACCGAGTTCTGCAAACGACTCGCTGTATCCTTCCGGAACAAACACAGGGTCGTAGCCGAAGCCTTCTGTGCCGTGTTTCTCTGTGCTGATGCTGCCCTTCACGATGCCCTCAAACTTGTATTCCTGTCCCTTGAACACAAGTGCGATGACTGTGCGGAACTGCGCCTTACGGTTTGTCTCGCCCTGAAGTTTAGCCAGCAGCTTGCGCATGTTCGCCTCAGAGTCGTGGTCGTGGCTCTTGTCGAAGTCTGGGTCAGAGTATTCAGGGTCGTCAATATTTGCGTATCGTGCTGAATAGACACCTGGCATTCCGTCCAGAGCGTCGGTCTCAAGGCCGGTATCATCAGCGAAACAGTCAAAGCCATAGAACTTTGTTATGTATCGCGCCTTCTCCAGTGCGTTGTCTTCGAGTGTGTCATGCGTCTCTGGCAGTTCGTCCATGCAGCCAATCTCCTTAAGCGAGCGCACCTCGAATCTGTCTCCGAGAATCTGTCTTACCTCCTCGAGCTTGTGTGCGTTGTTTGTGGCGAAAACCACTATAGGCTTCTGTCCCTTCACCTTTGTCTTCATGATGTCGAATCCTTCGCCGTAGACATTCTGCGCATTGGTTATCGACACGAAGCATGTAGGGTCGACGCGTTTTATCTCGCGCATGATAGTCTGCGAGAATCTCTTGCTGCAGATGCAGATGAGCACCTTGCGCTCAGTCTTCGTATACCATCCGTAACCATCGAGCATGGTCACTCCGAATCCAGCCTTGTTTATTGCTTCGGCAATGGCAGAGTGGTTACGTGAGAATATCTTGAACTCTACTGCCTGATGGAAGCGGCGCGTGCAGTAGTCGAGCGTCATGGCAGCGAGTATGAGCAGCACGTATCCGAATATCACTCTCTGCACGTCGGCGAAGATGAGATAACTGCTTGACACGATGAGTATGTCGCACACGATGATAATCTGTCCGAGCGAGATGTCCTTATACTTGTTGACACACGCAGCGATGATGTCTGTGCCGCCTGTCGAGCCGTTATAGTAGAAACTGATGCTGAGGCCTATGCCTTCAATGATAGCCGCCAGCACACACGCCATGAACATCTCGTCGCCGAGGAGCCGCGGCAGCTGGTGCGTTACGGGGTCTTCGATGAGACGCTGGCACACCCAGAGCCAGAAGGTTATGGTACCGAAGCCCCATATAGTCTTCAGGCAGAAGCGCACGCCTACAATCCTTGCCGCCATGGCGAGGAATGCGATATTGATCAGAGCATACGAAATCTGAATCTCCAGTCCGGTGGCATAGTATATGAGTGCCGAGATACCTGCCACGCCGCCTGTAGCGAGCCCGTAAGGCAGCATGAAGGCTGTGACTGCGAAGGCGTACATTAATGTAGCCACTGCAACCATCATGTAGTCGCGTATCTCAAGGATTATGAACTTCTTGTTTATCATAGCAGGAGATGTTTTTTTTTGAGGGTAGAGGCTCTAGATTCTCTAGATGTTCTAGATATTCTAGATGCTCTAGATTCTATAGATTCTTTAATTCTCTAGATTTTCTGGAGCCCCTATGATGGAATGAAATTATTTCACAACGATATTGATGATGCGTCCTGGCACCACGATTACCTTCATGATCTGCTTTCCTTCGGTGTAGCGTGCGGTGCGCTCGTCAGCGAGTGCAGCCTTCTCAGCGTCTTCGCGGCTGATGTCGGCAGGCAGCTGTATGGTGAATCGTGTCTTGCCACAGAACTGTACCGGCATGGTTATCTCAGAGTCCTTCATCTTCTCCTCGTCCCATGCAGGCCACTGTGCGTCGCATACAGAGCCAGTCTCTCCGAGCTGCTGCCATAGTTCCTCAGCTATATGCGGAGCGAATGGCGCGATGAGAATGACGAGCTGGCGCAGTATCTCACGGCTGCGGCACTTCGACAGTTCGTTCACAGCAATCATGAATGCGGCAATAGATGTGTTGTAAGAGAACTGCTCTATGTCCTGTGTCACCTTCTTGATGAGCTTGTGCAGCGACTTCTCCTCCTCAGCCTTTGGTGCTATGTCCTGCGGCATAAACTCGCCTTCGCGCGAATAGAACATTCCCCAGAACTTCTTCAGGAAGCGGTGGCAGCCGTCTATGCCGTTAGTGTCCCAAGGCTTAGACTGCTCTACCGGACCGAGGAACATCTCATAGAGACGCAGTGTGTCAGCGCCGTACTTCTCGACAATCATATCTGGGTTTACGACGTTATACATCGACTTAGACATCTTCTCTACAGCCCAGCCGCACTTATACTGTCCGTCAGCGTTGAGCACAAACTCAGCGTCGGCATATTCCGGACGCCAAGCCTTGAACGCTTCAACATCAAGTATGTCAGCCGAAACGATATTCACATCGACGTGTATTGGCGTTACGTCATACTCATCCTTCTTCTCGATAGTCACGAATGTGTTAGTATCCTTTATACGATAGACGAAGTTAGAGCGTCCCTGAATCATTCCCTGGTTCACAAGTTTCTGGAACGGCTCTTCCTTCTTGCTTATTCCGAGGTCGAAGAGGAACTTATTCCAGAATCGAGAGTATATGAGATGGCCTGTGGCATGTTCTGAACCGCCAACGTAGAGGTCGACATTCTGCCAGTAAGCCGATGCCTCCTCCGATACGAGTCCGCTGTTGTTGTGCGGGTCCATGTATCTGAGGTAGTATGCAGAAGAACCAGCGAATCCAGGCATTGTGAAGAGTTCGATAGGGAATATGCTCTTCTCGTCGATGAGCGCCTTATCTACAATCTTTCTGTTCTGCTCGTCCCAAGCCCAGCACTGAGCGTTGCCCAGCGGCGGCTCGCCTGTCTCTGTCGGCAGGAACTTGTCCACCTGCGGCAGTTCTACAGGCAGGCATTCCTCTGGAATCATAGTAGGTATGCCGTTCTTGTAGTACACTGGGAACGGTTCGCCCCAGTATCTCTGGCGTGAGAAGATAGCGTCGCGCAGGCGGTAGTTCACCTTCACGCGTCCGAGATTATGCTCTCTCACGTATTTCTTTGTAGCCTCTATGGCCTCCTTCACAGTCAGTCCGTTGAGCGAGAAGTCGATGTACGGCTCCACACCCTCGCGCGGCGAGTTGGTCACGATGCCCTCTTTAGCGTCGTATGACTCCTCGCTGACATCCGCACCCTCAATGAGCGGCACGATAGGCAGTGAGAAATGACGAGCAAAGGCATAGTCGCGGCTGTCGTGTGCAGGCACAGCCATGATGGCCCCTGTGCCGTAGCCAGCCAGCACATACTCTGAAATCCATATTGGGTTCTTCTCTCCTGTGAACGGATTGATGGCATACGAGCCAGAGAAAACGCCTGTCACCTTATGGTCAATCATGCGTTCGCGCTCTGTGCGGCCCTTCACATACTTCACGTACTGCTCCACCTCGTCACGCTGCTCGTCAGTTGTCAGCATGCCGACGAGTTCGCTTTCCGGCGCCAGCACCATGAATGTCACGCCGAACATAGTGTCGGCACGTGTGGTGAAGATAGTGAACGACTTGTCAGAGTCAGCCACCTTGAACTCAATCTCCGCACCCTCAGAGCGGCCAATCCAGTTTTTCTGTGTCTCCTTGATAGAGTCGCTCCACTGTATAGTCTCCAGTCCGTCGAGCAGACGCTGGCTGTATGCCGACACGCGCAGACACCACTGGCGCATCTTCTTCTGCTCCACAGGATATCCGCCGCGTTCAGACACGCCGTCAATCACCTCGTCGTTGGCAAGCACTGTGCCCAGGGCAGGACACCAGTTAACCATTGTCTCGCCCATGAACGCTATGCGGTAGTTCATCAGCACGTCAGACTGCTCCTTCTCGCTCATAGCGTTCCATTCAGCGGCTGTAAATTCCAGATGCTCTGTCTCAGCCACATTGAGTCCCTCTGTGCCTTTCTCCTCGAAATGAGCAATGAGCTTCTCGATAGGCTGCGCCTTCTGGCATGTGTTGCAGAAGAACGAATTGAACATCTTCTGGAACGCCCACTGTGTCCAGTGGTAGTAGTCCGGGGCGCATGTACGCACCTCGCGGCTCCAGTCGAAGCAGAAGCCTATCTTGTCCAGCTGCTCACGGTAGCGGTCTATATTCTCGAATGTTGTCTTCTCTGGATGCTGTCCTGTCTGTATGGCATACTGCTCTGCTGGCAGTCCGTATGCGTCATATCCCATCGGATTGAGCACGTTGAAGCCCTGCAGACGCTTGTAGCGGGCGTAGATGTCGCTGGCGATATAGCCGAGCGGATGTCCCACGTGCAGTCCTGCGCCAGACGGGTAAGGGAACATGTTGAGCACGTAGAATTTCTTCTTCTTGTCGTCTTCGACGGTCTTGTAGGTCTCGTTCTCAACCCACGCGGCACGCCATTTCTTTTCGATGTCTATGAAATTGTATTCCATCCTGTATATTTTGTTGTTATTATTATTTACGCATATTAACATGCAAAAATACAAAAATACTCTGATATATTATAATATATATACTGATTTTAACAGATTTTGTAATGAAAAGTCTGCCATCAGTCCACAAAAAAAGGATAATAGCGCCTATTACCCTTTTTTATTGTATGCTTGCTGATATGCTCGGTTAGCATGTTTTCTGTGCTTTGTGGAATCTTCCGTGCCGCCTACAGCTCCAGAAACTCATAGGTGTTTCCTACGGTTTCGAGGTATTTTCTGAATGCGGCGTTGTCAATGACCACCGTGCCTCGGCAGTCGTTAGGATGGAAGCTGAGAGTCTCGGCGTGCTGCAGGCAGTCGTCGAGGAAGAGATGCACATGATTCTCCGTGTCGTTTATAAGTCCGAAGGGCGACACGCTGCCCGGCTCCAGCCCCAGATAGCGCATCATGCGTTCAGGCGAAGCAAACGACAACTTGCCAGGTGATGGCAGTCCCTGTGCTGTCAGGCGTGCCTTTAGCCGCTGCTCCAGGTCGTGTATGTTGAGATCCTTGTCGCAGTGGAACGATATGAGGTAGTGCTTGTTGCCCTTATGATTGCGCATGAAGATGTTCTTGCAGTGCACCGAGCCGTCGTCGCGCCACCAGCGTTTAGCCTCCTCTATGGTCTTTCCTTCCGGATGATTGTAGCATGTGTAGGGTATGTCGTGTTCAGTCAGAAAACTGAGCACTGTCTCTTCTCTTGTCATACGTTGTATTCTCCTGTCGTTTTTTTGTTCTTTCTTCTGATGATTATAGTTTTACTCCCGTCGTTTTTCTACTCTTTCTCCTATCGTTTAGTAGTTATCTCCCCATCGTTTTTATATTCTTTCTCGTGTCACATGCTGTCTTCCTTCGCCTTGAATGTTTCGTTCTGCAGTTTTCTCAGCTGCTGCGGCGATTTTCCGGTGTATCTGCGCATGAACGTGCCGAAGTGCGACTGGTTGTTAAATCCCAGTTTTATGGCTATCTGCTTGATGCTCATCTGCGGGCTGCGGAGCATTATGCGTGCTGTGTTCACTATCTGCTCAATGATTATTTCTGATGCCGTGTGCCCCGTTATCTGCTTGCATATCGTAGAGAAATATTTCGGTGTGATATTCAGCTGCGCCGCCACTTCGTTCACGCTGTGTATTGGCGGGTTGGCATTGTTCAGAATCTGTGCGAATCTGTTTACGAGCTGCTCTGCCGATGTGTAGCCCATAGGCAGTTCAGGAATGCTTTTGTCGTTTTTGCTGAACAGGCTGTGGAACTCTATGGCGCATATCTGCATCAGATTGTTTATAGCCATGTTGCGCAGTTCTGTCTCTGGTTTTTTGAATATGTGCACCATGAGCTTGTGGTATGCCAGCATGGCTTCCATTTCCTCTTTGTTCAAGTGAGCCACCTTATGGTTCTTGCGTATTCCGTAGAACGAAATATTGAAGTTGAGGTTGCGCATTATCTGCTGTGTGTAGCTGGCTGATATGAAGCATCCCTGCAGTTCGAAATCCATGCTTGTCATACTGTTTTCGATGATATTGCGCGGTGTGCAGATGAATGCGTCGCCAGCGGTCAGCTGTATAGCCTCTTCCTCTATGGTCATTATGGCATGCCCTTTCATGACAAGCAGCATGAGATAGCCGTCGATGACCACGGCATCTTTTTTCCTCATCACATCCTTCACAGAGTTTATAATGACGATGTTCGAGTCGATATACGCAATATTGCCATTGCTGCTGTTTTCCTGTTGTTTGCTTATTTTGTCCAGATTCAATCTTTCCATTTCGCTGTTGGTTTCCTTTTTAGTAAATTAGTTTTTTATTACAGATGTTTTTTTAGTTTTCAGTGCAAAGTTAGTCATTTACCGAAAACCAGCATTACGAATTGTTATAATTTTCCTTAATAATATTATTTAGATAAGAAAACAAGAAAATCAGAACACGAAACAAACGTGTTTTGTTTTATATTGCTGTATAAAAAAAAGAATAATAGAATAATCGCGGTGTTTCTCCTGCGTGTGTCCTGCTGTTTGTTATACTCCAAGAAGCTGCTTTTAGCATGATAAGACGCTACTTTTCATGCCCCAAGAAGCTGCTTTTCATCATGTCAAAAGCAGCACCTTCTGACCCCCCTGATTTTATCGGCTTTTCAAGCCTGTGGAGTGACTGGAGGAGAAATCCTTAATTTTGATTTTTTTCACGGAAGATTTCCTCTTTGACTTCGTCCAGGCTCGGCTGCACTTACAGTCTTGTCATTCGCTGAAGATACGTTCAAGTTTCTCTGCCACTGTTTCTGCAGATGCCATGCGCTCTATGGTTTGCGATATAACCGGCGATGGCAAGACAGCCTGCACAGCCGTCATGGCCTCCATAAGCGAGAGCGCGCTGTCAGCGGCGGCAGTAAAGCATGCGCCAGGAATGCGCAGCGACATCGGTGCGGCAGTGGTGGTCACGACAGGTATGCCCGTAGCCATAGCCTCCATCAGCACGAGCGGCTGCACCTCGCTGCGCGATGCCAGCACCAGTGCGTCTGACGAATACAGCAGTTGTCGCACCTCGTCGCGCGTGAGTTCGCCGTGAACGTGTACGTCTGCCTTGTTCTGTACGCCTGCTATGATGCTGCCGAGCGCCTTACCGTCAGTCTCTCTGCCCGCAATGTTCAGTTCGCAGTTCTTCATCTGGCTGAATGCCGCCAGCAGTGTGTCGTATCCCTTCATGCGCAGGAATGCCCCGTTAGCGTTTGCCAGGCAGCAGAAGCGGAACGCCCTGCCCTGCCGCGGCTCACGGTCACGATAGGCATAGAACGCCGTGTCTATCACGTTCGACACCGTCTGCCATCGGTAGCCGCGCCCGAAGAGCGGTGCGAGGTCACTGACCAGTTCGTCAGCCACAGGTATGACACACTGCGCCTGCTCCATGGTCTCTCTGAGCAGTGTGCGTGCCCATGGTGCGCGCTCCCATTGTTCGCCGTATGCGCTGCGGAAAATGCCCGATGAGAGATGCTCTGTTATATAGTATGGAATGCCCGTCTGCTGACTTATGGCTGCTGCTGCCGTACCTGCCCACTGTGTGCAGTGAGCGTGCAGAATATTCGGAGTGCCGTAGCGGGAGCAGTATTCTCTGAACATCTCCTCAATGATTCGGCAGTATCGCTGCTGGTTCTGCCTGATGCTTCGCGGTATGCCACGCATGTTTGTGCGGTAGATGTTCAGCGTGCGGCTGTCACCAAAGGGTTGCATTATCTCATGCCAGCGGTCTGTGCGTGCCGTCAGGAAGTGCCACGGATAGACCGTCACTCCCAGTTGCTGGCAGTGAAGCACCCCCACCTGATGGCCGCGGCCCATCAGCGCCTTCGCCTGTTCTATGCAGAAATGTCCGCCGTAGGGAGGCAGGAACGATGGTATTTCGAGAATATGCATGAGTTATTTTTTTTTGATAGAGGCTCTAGATGTTCTAGATTTTCTAGATTTTCTAGATTCTCTAGATGTTCTAGATCCTCTAGACTCTCTAGATTCTCTAGATGCTCTAGGTTTTCTAGACTCTCTAGACCGTCTAGACCTTCTGGCCTATAGATTATTTATCTCCTCTGTCCACATCTTCATGATGCGGTGGCGGCTGTATTGTGCCGCTATGTCTGGCCCTTCACTTGCCAGGCGGTCGTGCAGGGTGCGGTCGTGTGCAAGGGAGAGTATAGCGCTGGCAATGTCGTCAGCCTCTCTGCTGACAAGCAGTCCGCCACGCCCTTCGCCGAGCAGATGGCGCGGACCGTGCGGCACATCGCACGCCACGACAGGCACACCGTGTGCCAGAGCCTCTGCAATGACCAGCGAGAATCCTTCATGCTCTGACGTCACGCAGACGATGTCTGCCGAGCGGTAGACGGCGGCAGGATTGTCTGTGGCATGATGCAGTGTGACGCTGTCCTCCAGTCCTAACGAGCTGACGAGAGCCTGCAGCGCATTGCGCTCATGCCCTTCGCCATATATGTTCAGCGTATATCCAGGCATTTTATGCTGTATCTGATGCCACGCCCGTATGAGCAAATCGTAGCCCTTATGTCTGTCGAGCCTGCCCAGCGCCACGATGCGCTGCTGCTGTCCGGCATGTTTCTCAGTGGCTTCAGCAGGTAATTCTATGAAGTTCGGGATGACCGCAACACGCCGTGCATGCTTGTATTCCTGTGCATCGCCATCGGTCAGGCATATCACAGTATCTACATGCTGCTCCATGCGGCGCACGAGCCACGGCAGCGGCATAGTGAAGCGCGCCTGGTGTGACTCGTATATCATGCGGCAGGGATAGCGGCGCAGACCGTAGAGATAGACGCCGAGCAGTCCGGCAGATGTCATTACGTCGGGTTTCTCCTGACGTATCACCTCATCCACGCGGTGGGTCACCTGCCAGAAGGTCATGGGCTTGATGATGGTGAGCGAGTGTTTCTTTATGCCGAGCCTGATGCGTTTCACACGCTCTGAGAGCGGGAAGGCGTCAGCGCCGGGATAGTCGTACACCTCTATGAGCACGACATCACACAGCGCATTGTCCGCCAGATAGTTCATCTTGGCTGTCATGATGCGCTCCAGTCCGCCGCAGATGGCGAGGGTCTCCATGATGTATGCTATTTTCATCTCAGGATTCGCAGGTTTTTAGGGGGAGAGAATCTAGATGGTCTAGATATTCTAGAGTTTCTAGATATTCTAGAGCTTCTAGAGCCATTAGATTTTCTGGAAAATCATATTGTCATTTTCTTTAATCTTCTTGCTGTGAGCGCCAGGGCCCATGTCATGCTGTTTGACGTTACGGCTCTGACGATTCTTGTGCGCAGAGTGTTCAGACGTATGCTTCGCTTGTGTGCCAGATACAGTGCATCGTCACGCAGTTTGCTGTCGTTCAGGCGGAAGGCGTGCATGAGCAGTTCGTATACTCTATACTCCATGGCACGCTCCATGCTGTGGCTGCTGATGCAGAGATAGTCGCGGAGGTCGGCAGCCAGCACTGCTGCTTTCTGCTTGAAACGGTATGCCCTGCGCTCCGACTGGCTGTTTGATATGCTGTCGCTGCTGACGGTGTATGCCAGCGTCACGCAGTCCATATAGTCTGTGGTTCCCTCGTATGCCATGAGCGCCGTTAGCTGCATGTCCTCACAGGGGTACACGTTGTCGCGGAAGAAGCGGCGGTGGCTGTCGTAGCATCGGCGGAAAGCGTCGTTGCGATACATGGCGGTGCAGAGATGAACAGCAGGCCGGTATCGCTGCGACAGAACCCTTGCTGCCATCTCGTCGCCTATGGCAGGACTGGTATTGAAGGGGTAAGGCGGTGCGGGCGTGATGCTGCCAGTCTGCTCGTTGCGTATGACATAGTCCGTATGCACCATGACACACTGCGGATGCTGCTCCATGTATGTGCGCTGCTTCTCTAGTTTCTCCTCGTCAGTCCATTCGTCGTCGCCGGCGAGGTCGGCAATATATTTTCCGCGAGCCATCAGCAGGCAGTCGAAGTAGTTCTCCTCCACGCCCTTGTTACGTTCGTTGCGCACATATCTTATCTGTTCTGGGAAGCGGCTGGCATATTCCTGGCATACGGCAGAAGTGTTATCGGCAGAGCAGTCGTCGCCTATGATAATCTCTATCTGCCATGCGCAGCGCTGCCGCAGTATGCTGTCGAGCGCACGCCCTATGGTCTGCTCCTGATTATAAGTGCAGACAACGACAGAAATAATATTGTCGAATGAATCCTTCATATACACATATAGCTTGTAAAAGTCAACTATCTACTCGTCAACTTGTCAACTCGTCAACTATCAACTCGTCAACTATCAACTCGTCTACTTGTCTACTCGTCAACTTGTCAACTAAACAAGCAACTTGTCTACTCGTCAACTCGTCAACTTGTCTACTCCCATACATATAACGCACAAAAGCCAGAAAAATTTTATTCCGTATGACTTTATTTAAGAAAAAAACTATATATTTGCAGAAAAATAATACGGCGGAGAATCATTCTGCCAGCTAAACGTGCATAATCATGAGATATTATCTATCAAGACATACCGCAATCCTCCTTCTGCTCATGCTCTTTCTGCCAGCGGCAGCGCAGGACTACAGCAAGATGTCGGTGATGGTGCGCCGCATGGTGCATGAGCATCATCAGTCTGCCCTGTCGCCCGCCCGTCCTGGTCAGAAGGCAGCGCCACGCACAGCCATCGCTGCCGCACAGCCTCGTCTGACAGCTTTCGTGCGCTGTGGTGACAAGGAATTGCTGCGAGAGAGCGGATGCCACATACTGGCTTCGTGGGACGACATACATATAGCCGTCATGCCCCTTGCGGCCGTGGGCTCGCTGTCAGAGCGTGCTGAGGTGGGCAGGATAGAGGCTGGTGCACCGTGCCAGATAGCGGCAGACAAGACGGCAGGCATAGTGCAGGCGACGGACGTATGGGAGCAGATGGCAGGCGGCATACCGCTGACGGGCAGCGGCGTGGTCATGGGAGTGATGGATATAGGCTTCGACTTCACCCACCCTACCTTCTTCTCGCGCAGTATGAGCCATAGCCGCATACGTGCCGTATGGGACCAGCTCGATTTCTCTGCCGCAGGACAGCCCTATGCTGGCGAGGATACGATATACGTGGGCAGGCAGTATACTACGGAGAGCGAGATTCTCGCTAAGGCATACTCTGCCGACGCCAGTATATGCACACACGGCACACACACCGCCGGCATAGCGGCTGGCAGCGGAGCAGAGGGCAGCGGAGCATGGACATACAGCGGAATGGCGCCCGATGCCGACCTGTGCATCGTGGCAAATATGGTGAGTGACAATATGTCGCTCATAAGCGAAGACAGCATCGGACTATACACCACAGCAACGGATATGCTCGGATTCAAATACATATTCGACTATGCCGAGTCTGTGGGCAAACCCTGTGTCATCAGTTTCAGCGAGGGGGCGAAGGAGACGCTCTATGACTCGCAGCTCTATAACGAAGTACTCTCAAAACTTGTGGGACGGGGACGCATCATCTGCGCCGCCGCCGGCAACGAGGCATGGAAGCAGACGCATGTGAGCAAGCCGGCGGGCATGGCTGAGGGAGGTGCGTTCTTCGTAGGCTCTGACAAGACGGCTTACTGCCAGATGCGCTCGGACAAACCGGTCAGAATGACGCTGACATTCTACGCCACCGACGGAACAATGACACAGCGGACATACGACACAGCACCGCTGGCGGCTCATGGCGACTCGCTGCTGACGGACACGCTATGCTTCGACGGCGACAGATACAGCGTGATGATGACTGCCTACCCTTCCTGCTACGACAGCACGCAGTGGGCTACGGAACTGCTTGTGGCTGACACACTGCGCGTAATGAACAATACGGTGGCGCCTGTGTCGCTCACAGTTCATGGCGAGGACAACAGCATAGACATATTCGCACTGGCGGGACATTTCGCCTCACACTCAGCTAACCCTGCACTGAACAGGCATGACAATACGCACAACATACTCTTTCCGGCATCAGCGCCTGACATCATCTGCGTAGGAGGAACGGGCTATACTACACAGCACACGAACATTTACGGCGAGACAATGGTGAGCAATGTGGCTGAGAAGGGCAACCGCATGGCGTACAGCAGCATCGGACCGACGCTGAGCGGGCTGACCAAGCCTGATGTCGTTGCGCCTGGGCAGAACGTGGTGTCGGCATACAGCAGCAGGTACTACGAGGTGAATTCTTCTGCTGCCGACATCAGATGGAGCGTAAGGGAGTTCAGCCACAATGGAAGGAAATATCTCTGGACATCAAATTCCGGCACATCAATGGCAGCGCCTGTCGTGGCTGGTGTCGTGGCGCTGTGGCTGCAGGCGTGCCCTACCCTCTCGCCCGACCAGATACGCGACGTGATAAGCCAGACTGCTGTGCGTAAGCATACGGACATGACATACCCGAACAATGAGTACGGCTATGGCGAGATTGACGCCATGGTGGGACTTAAATACATAGAGCGCACATACACCGGAATACAGAATATTTATGACGATAACGTTAACGGGAACGATAACGTCAACTTTAATGGGAACGATAACTTTAACGGCATATACGACCTCTTCGGCCGCCGCCTTACATCAGTCCCTGACCGAGGCATCTACATCATAAACGGCAGGAAGATTGTCAGGTAAGGGGCATTATGCAGATTGTTTTTAGCAACTTGCCTTTCTATGGTTGGGTGTTGCGGGTTGTGCATGAGCGAAACAAAAAAAAAGAGGTCGTGTCTGTTACTTTTGACACGACCTCTTCGTTTGACGTTCGCTGCTCATGCTGACGAAGCTTCGCTTTCCGCTTTTTATATCGTATTCTCCTATTATTCTACCTCTATGACGTGGCTCGACAGATTGTCGGCTGTCTGCAGGATGGTGACGAGCGGGTATTTGTTTGCGGCAGTATTCATGCAGTTCTTCTCCTCGAAGTTCTGGAATGCTATGTTCCATGCTCCCATGTGCCAGCGGATGGCAAGCAGTTCTTCCTGCTCCATCTTCAGTCCGCACATGAGTAGCATCATGACAGACTTCTCGCCATGGCCCATAGGGAAGTTAGAGTAGTCTACATCATAGGCTTCGTACTGCTCCCAGCGGCCCTGGTCGTCCTTGCGCCATTTCGTAGATTTCTTGTAGATATCGGTCTTGCAGACATCGTGGAGCAACGAGGCGATAATGATGCTTTCATCCTTGATTTTCAGGTCGGGCTTTATCTGCTGCAACTGTCCGCATAGCATCTTCGCCACTCGGTATACATTCAGCGAATGCTCAAGCAGTCCGCCTTCCTGGCAGAAATGGTTCTTTGAAGAGGCTGGTGCTGTGAAGAATCCCATCTTGTCTAACTTTGCTATGACGCATTCTATGCCTTCGCGGCCTGTAGAACGCAGCAGATTTATAAATTCTTCTTTCATACTATCCACATAATTTTTATTGTTTGTTTTGATTTAATTCTTGCGTCTGTTCGCAGCAGAACGGGCTGTATTGGCGTGGGTTCTTGTCTGCTAAATGATATTCTTGAACTTGCCGAACACATAATGGCTGCGGTATTTCTCTACGCATCTTACAGGCACATGGAGCGTGCAGGCTTCGGTGTCGACATGGTGGAAGGCGTTCTTGTGTACGCTCATCTCCTCGGGGGCGGTATGCTGAAGCGTGATGCTCGTGAGCTTTGTGCAGTATCCGAATGCTTTGTCGCCGATGCCGTTGACCGTCTGCGGTATGGTTATCTCGCTTAGGTTGGAGCAGTAGGCGAATGTGTTGTGTTCGATGTAGCTGACAGATTCTGAGAGGAATACGCTTCTCAGTGACTCGCACATGAAGAAGGCTGTATTGCCGATGTGTGTCACGCTGTCGCAAATCATGACGCTCTTGAGCAGCTTGCAGTCAGCGAATGCGCCATCCCCTACCCTGACCACATGGTCTGGTATGATTATCTTCTGCAGACGGGCGCAGCAGTCGAACGCTTTGTTGCCTATGTCTGTCAAGCTGTCGGGCAGGAATATATCAGTGAGGTAAAGACATCTGGCAAAGGCTTCAGTGCCTATGCTGACTATGGATTCGGATAGGCTGATACCTGTCAGGCTAAGGCAGGAACTGAACGCCCCCTGCCCTATCTCCTTCACGGTGTCTGGTATCACGGTTGTACCGCAGCCGGCTATGAGCGTGTCTGTTGCGGTTTCGATGATTGCGTTGCAGTTGTTGCGCGAGTCGTAGACGGGATTGGCAGGGTCTGCTGTTATCTTTACCATGTTGTCGCAGGCAGCGAATGCTTCTTTGCCGATGCTTGTCAGCGTGGCAGGGATATGCACTTCACGGAGCAGCGGACAGTGGCTGAAGGCTTGCTCTCCCACTCTGCTCACTGCTGGCGGCAGCACGATGCTTTTCAGGTTGTAGCTGTTGTAGAATGCGCTGCTGTCTATTGCCTTCACGGTGTCAGGTATGATGGTTGCAGCGCAGCCGGCTATGAGCGTGTCTGTTGCGGTTTCGATAATGGCATTGCAGTTGTTGCGCGAGTCGTATACAGGGTTGGCAGGGTCTACGCTGATGCTTTTTATGCTGCCGCAGTCAGCGAATGAGCCGTTGTCAATCTTTGTTATTGTCTTGGGTATGAAGACTGTCGTGATGTCTGTGCATAGGCATAGCGTGGTGAGTCTTATCCTGGTTGTGGTGTATTCCTTGCCGCCATATTCCACCTTCTCTTCCACTTCAAAGTGTGTAGCAAATTCATCGTCTAATCTCACGACTTCAGCTGTCATTTCGCTTTCATTCGTGTTGTATTTTATTCCTTTTATATTTAACAGCATGGTAAGCGCAAACGTCTGATTACTATTTGTTTATGATATTCCTTGTTTGTTTCTCGAAGACAACCATTGCAACCTTTTTATAATTCAATGTTGCCCGAGTTGTTTCCTGTTTTGATACAACCATGACAGCAGAAACAACTATTCTATGCAGATGCATTCTTAGTTGTCCCGAGTCGTCCGTGTTGTCTTCGTATTGATTTAAGACGATCGAAACAACCTTTCTGCACTGATGTTGTCTGTATTGTGTTAAGACAAAGCGGGGTGGGGCAGCCGGTTTAATGCGCCTCCAGCCAGTTGTCGCCCCAGCCGTAATCAGCCACAAGCGGCACGCGGAGAGGGTAGGCACGCTCCATTTCCTCTATCACGATGCGCTGCACAGCCTCCTTCTCTGCTGCAGGAACAGAGAAGTTAAGTTCGTCATGCACCTGCAGAATCATCTTTGCCTTCAGCCCCTCGGCCTTCATGCGCTGATGTATGCGTATCATGGCTATCTTTATTATGTCGGCGGCAGTGCCCTGAATAGGTGCGTTTATGGCGTTTCGCTCAGCAAATCCGCGCACTGTAGCGTTGTTCGAATTGATGTCGGCAAGGTAGCGGCGGCGGTGGAGGAGGGTAGCGGCGTAGCCCTTCTCGGCAGCCATAGCCTTCGATTCCTCCATGTATTGCTGCACCTTCGGGAATGTCTCGAAGAATCCGTCCATGAGGCGGCGTGCCTCTTTGCGGTCAATCATGAGCGACTGGCTCAGTCCCCATGCTGATATGCCGTAGATAAGTCCGAAGTTGGCACGCTTGGCCTTCGTTCGTTCATCACGTGTCACGTCTGCCATCGGCTTGCCGTATACCGTTGCAGCCGTAGCGGCATGCACGTCGTGTCCGTTCTGGAAGGCAGAAATCATGTTCTCATCGCCACTCAGATGTGCCATGACACGCAGCTCAATCTGACTGTAGTCTGCTGAAAAAAATAGACAATCTTCTTCTTCTGGAATAGCTACTGGTTCGGCAAACAAATCCAGTTCGGCATGTGTCTGCTGCATCTTCTTCACACCGCCGATAAAGCAGCGGCGTATCTCCTTGCCGTCTTCGCCGCGCACTGGAATGTTCTGCAGATTCGGGTCGCTCGATGACAAACGGCCTGTGGCGGTCACGCACTGGTTGAAGGAAGTGTGTATCTTCCCTGTGCGCTTGTTTACAAGCTTTGGCAGTGCATCTACGTATGTACCAACGAGTTTCTTCAGCGCACGATAGTCCAGAATCTCAGCCACTATCTCATGCTCGCCACGTAGCGATGTCAGCACATCCTCTGACGTAACGAACTGTCCCGTCTTAGTCTTCTTCGGCTTATCTATAATCTTCATCTCGCCGAAGAGAATCTCTCCCACCTGGCGAGGAGAGTTTATATTAAACTGTTTGCCTGCGAGCGCATATATCTTCTGCTCATGTTCTTTTATGCGTTCGTTGAAAAACTTTGACACTTCTGACAGCGCTCCAGTATCGATTGCCACGCCAGTCATCTCCATATCAGCAAGCACATCGACGAGCGGCATCTCAATGTCTGTAAAGAGTTGCCACAGTCCTTCCTGCTCCATGAGTCGCGGTTGCAACTTGTTCCATAGTTGCAGGGTGATGTCTGCATCCTCGCATGCATAGTCGCAGACGAGGGTAGGGGAGAGTTCAGCCATCGTTCTGCCTTTCGGTACGATGTCGTCATAATGTATGGTGTTATATTTCAGAATGGTCTCAGCCATGTAGTCCATGCCATGCCGCAGTTCAGGCTGCAGCAGATAGTGTGCTATCATGGTGTCGAACTTCTCGCCTTTCACCTCGATGCCATATTTCGAGAGCACCTCAATGTCATACTTGATGTTCTGTCCCAATTTCTTAATTTCAGCATTTTCAAATACCGGACGGAAAATTTCAGCTATCTGTTCCATCTTCCCTGGCACTGAGACATACCACGCCTCGTTTTCCTTCACGGAGAAGCTCATTCCCACCAATTCTGCGTCTATTGGGCTCTTCGATGTCGTTTCGGTGTCAAAACAGAGTAAACTGTTTGTCAAAAAAAAGTCACAAAGCTTCCTCGCATCTTCTTCATTGTCAATCAGTTTGTAGTCATGAGCCACACTGTTTATGTCGAAATACAGACGATTTTTTTCTTCTTCCGACCCTTCGCCCTCAAATTCGGCGAAGAAATTGAGTTGGTTTTTGTCTTCTGTTTTTATTTTTTTAGATTTGTTTACACTTCTGCTTGTTTTGCTGTCGGCAGTCTTCTCCTCGTCAGAATCAGCAGTCTGGTCAGACAGATTGCCGTCGGAGAGAATTTTCTTGGCAAGACTCTTAAATTCCAGTTCGTCGAAGATGGCAGTCAGCTTCTCCTTGTCAGGCTGCTGCAATGCCATGTCATGGAGCAGGGTAGGGAGCGCGTCAGTCACCTCTTTTATATCAGTCACGATTGTTGCGAGGAATTTCGACATGCGAATGTCCTCTTCGTGCTCAATGATTTTCTTGCCGATGGCACCCTTCACCTCAGCGGCATGCAACAGCAAGTTGTCAATGCTGCCCCATTCGTTTATAAGTTTCACCGCTGTTTTCTCGCCTACACCCGGGCAACCAGGGAAGTTGTCGGCAGAATCGCCCATGAGAGCAAGTATGTCGATGACCTGTGCAGTCGATGAAATCGAGTATTTTTCGCATATTTCCTTCTCACCGAGCACGTCATATCCACCGCCGTGGCGTGGTTTATACATGAAAATATTCTGTCTGACGAGCTGCCCGTAGTCCTTATCGCCAGTAACTATGTAAGTATTGATAATCTGTCTGTTTTCCCCGTTTTCATCGAGAGAAGCGTCATCAAAACCATCGTTATTTCCGCTGCTGCCTCCAGTATTTCCGCTGCTGCCCTCGGCATTTCCGCTGTTGCCCCCAGCATTTCCGCTGCTGTCGTCCAGTCTGCCGTTAGCCGCTGCCACCGCAGCCGCCAGGGTGCCTATGATGTCGTCAGCCTCGTAGCCGTCAGTCTGCAGGCAAGGTATATGCCATGCATTAAGAATATCCTTGATGATAGGCACAGCTCTGCGTATATCCTCCGGAGTCTCCTCACGCTGAGCCTTATACTGCGGGAAGGCATCGTGCCGGAACGTCTTTCCGTGGTCGAAAGCCACAGCCATATAGTCAGGCTGCTCCTTACTAATAATTTCGTGTAGAATGTTTACGAAGCCCATCACGGCGCTTGTATTCATGCCTTTGCTGTTGATTCGCGGCGCTCTGATCAGTGCGTAGTATGCACGGTAAATCATGGCGTAGGCATCGATAAGAAATAGTTTTTTCATTATTTCCTGTGTCTTTTATATATCAGTTACATTGTGCAGGTAATCAGGCCAATGTGCCTGGTTTGCAAAAATTTTCTGTAAAAGTAATCAAAAGTTTTCATTAATCAGAATTTTTTAATTAATTTTGCATGAAAATTTACGTTATGTCACAAATAATGACAAATATAACCAGTCCGATAGAGAAGGAGATGAAGCATTTTGGCGACATCTTCCGTGACTCTCTGTCGCATAATGACGGTCTGCTCAATGACGTGCTTTTGCATATCATGCAGCGAGGCGGAAAGCGCATGCGTCCGATTCTTACATTGCTTATAGCCAAGGCTTTATATATGAGAAGCAATGCGTCAAATGATGCAGACAGCGATATGATGGACAGGTGGATGGAAGGCATGATGCAGAAAGCTCTGCATGCAGCATGTTCGCTTGAACTTCTGCACACTGCCAGCCTTGTGCACGATGATGTAGTGGACGAGGCTGACCAGCGTCGCGGACAAGCATCGGTGAACGCGCAATATAACACACGTGTGGCAGTGCTTGTAGGCGATTACATCCTGTCTACCTCGCTGCACGAGATTTCGTTCTGCCATGACGAACGAATGACTAATGCGCTGGCAAAACTCGGTCAGACACTGTCGCGCGGCGAGGTGCGCCAGCAGCAGAATATCACTGACGAGACATTCTCTATAGACGCTTATTATCAGGTGATTACGCAGAAGACAGCCGCACTCTTTGAGGCATGCTGCATGCATGGTGCGCTTGCTGTGGATGCTTCGTCAGACGATATAGACGCAGTATGCACATTCGGCAGAAACCTTGGCATCGCCTTCCAGATACGTGATGACATATTCGACTATTACGACTCGTCAGAGATAGGCAAGCCTACAGGCAATGACATGCGTGAGGGAAAACTGACGCTGCCTGTCCTGCTCGTTCTGAACGACGAAAAATGCCCGGCAGAGTATCATGCCATGGCACGCAGCGTGAAGGCCCAGAGAGCCACGAATGACGAGATTTCGAGCCTTATAGCCTATACGGTGGAGCAGGGCGGAATAGAGCGTGCGCAGCAGGTCATGAACGAATATTTCACGGCTGCAAAGTCATATATCGACGAGCGGATAACCGACAGCCGCTTTAATGCCTCGCTTCATGCTTTTGCCGACTATGTGGTGGGCAGGAAAATGTAGCAGTGCCGCATGATACTTAAAGAACGTAATACAGAATGATATAAAATGAAAAGACACGGAACATTATGCTCCGTGTCTTTTTCTTTTCCGCATGATGCTGTCAGCCAATCCGTTACGGACACTGCAGCAAGGCATGTCATGTACTCTTATCAGAAGAATTTAGTCTCTTTTCCCACCAGTTCGCTGAGCAGCAGGTTAGCCAGGCGCGATGTGCCGAGACGCAACCATTTGTTAGTGAGCCACTGTTCGCCCAGCACCTCCTTGACGATGGTGTAGTATGTCACGGCGTCACGCACGGTGTTTATGCCCCCGGCAGGCTTGAAGCCAATCTGTATGCCAGTCTCATCGTAGTATTCCTTTATAGCCTGACACATGACATAAGCCGCCTCTGGAGTGGCTGAAACCTTCTCTTTTCCTGTGCTGGTCTTGATGTAGTCAGCACCGGCATACATTGATATGATAGATGCAATCTTTATGTCTTTAGCTCCACCAAGACAACCAGTCTCGAGAATCACCTTCATGGCAGCGTCGCCGCAAGCCGCCTTGAGCTCGCTGATGTCCTCAGCCACACCGTCGAAGTCGCCGTCGAGGAACTTGCCCACCGGCATCACGATATCTATCTCTGTAGCGCCGTCAGCGATGGCGAGCGATGTCTCTGCCACCTTCACCTCTATACGGGCCTGAGAAGAAGGGAAACTGCCGCTTACGCAGGCTATCTCCACGCCCTCTACACGCAACGCCTCCTTCACAGCCTCGGCAAAGCAAGGATATACGCAGATAGTGGCCACGTGTGGCAGGTCAGGGAATGCCTCGTCAAACTGGTTGACCTTGTCGGTGAACTCCATGACAGAGCGGTCAGAATCAGTGTTTTTCAGTGTGGTGAGTTCGATGCTTCCCATGAGGAATTTCTTCACTTCAGGAGTCATGTTCTCTTCAAGATGAGCATCGAGCAGAGCCTTTACTTCCGCTGCAACGGCAGCGTCGTTGAGTTCGAGATTATATTTCCCGAGAGCCTCGTTGATTTTGTTGTTCTCCATAGTCTTATGCTATAATAATTTTATTACTGATACTGTTATTATGATACAGATGAGCAGGATGAGTATATTGCATACTCTCTGAAACCAAGATATATGTTTCCAGAGCGTCAGCGAGAGTAATGCGCATGCCGACATCACGATGCTTGCCACAAGCATTGTAATGTTCTCGTATGCTGTGAAGTGTCCTGTGATGTAGAGAATGAGCGCGAAGAGTTCGCCGTAAAAGATTATTTGCTTCTTTGTCTCCATGTGTTGTAAGTTTTTTTATTGTTTGTTGTGGGGTAGGGGAACGATTCGCCAGTGTCCGCCTTATCTGATTTCCGCATATTCCTGATGCTTTGGTCACAGCGTATGCTCTTTATTTCACAGGTTTTCTATGCTTTTCCGGCTCCTCGTTATATGTTTTTTTCTATTCTTTATTCTTCGAGTCGATGATGATAGTCACTGGTCCGTCGTTGACAAGATCAATCTTCATATCCGCGCCAAATATTCCGCGTGCCACAGGCTTGCCTATCGCCTCGCTCATTTTGCTGCAAAATTCTTCGTATAAGGGCACGGAAATGTCGTGGCGGGCTGCTCTGTACCATGACGGGCGATTGCCCTTCTTAGTGCTTGCAAACAGCGTAAATTGGCTCACGACCATGCATTCGCCCCCGATATCTTTCAGAGAAAGGTTCATAACGCCGTTTTCGTCGTCGAAAATGCGCATCATGGATGCCTTGCCCACAAGCCATTCAACATCGGCAGGAAGGTCGGTTTCCTCCACTCCTAAGAGTATCATGAGCCCCTTTCCTATCTTCTCCTGGTGAGTTATGTGGCTTTCGTCATACTCATGTCCTTCGTCGTATACGGTGACGCTGGCACGGCTGACACGTTGTATTACTAATCGCATAGAGTTTTTTTATTTGTTTGAATATATGGTTCTACCATTATTATCCCCTTTCTGTACCCATATGAATTCATCAATAAAACTATGTGTGTATTCTGTTGTTACAACACGATGTGTTATATAATAGCCATATTTGTTAAGTGTTTCAGTAATCATTGATAATCTTTTGGTCTCATCTGGTTCATTATAAATAATAAATAATTCATTGTTATAATTTTCATAATCTTTTTCAAGTACTACAAACCAACATTCCTGGTATCCATATACGTTATTAATTATGTTTACTATATTGTTTTTATCTCCAAAAGAATTGTATGTTGCAAAATTTATTATTTTGTAGATAATTGGTTGCTTGCCTTTTTCTTCAATTATGAACTCTGTGTCATTTTTTTGAATAAGTGTTTTTACGTTTTGCTGCGATATGACATCGTCAAATTTATCTAGCATTTCTTTATTGTTAAAAATTTGCGCATTTGCATTTATGCACAGCATTGAAAGTAAAATTACAATTAAGTTTTTCATTATTAAATCTTTTTATTTTAAGTGTTGTTTTATTTGTATTGCTTTTGATTTACCAATGATTTTCTCTATATCTTCAAGGTCGGCCTCCTTGATTCTCTTCACTGATTTGAAGGTTTTTATGAGCAGAGCGGCTGTCTTCTCGCCTATGCCTTTTATGTCTGCCAGTTCGCTTCGTAGAGCGTTTTTCGAGCGTTTGTCCCGATGGAATGTTATGGCGTATCTGTGCACCTCATCCTGCAGTTGCGTCAAGACGCGGAACAGCTCGCTGTCAGTCTTTATCTGCACCGTCTGCGGAGGGAATCCGTAGAGCAGTTCGTTGGTGCGGTGGCGGCGGTCTTTAGCCAGTCCGGCAATAGGAATCTGCAGCCCTAACTCATCGTATACCACCTCGCGCACGGCATTCATCTGCCCTATGCCGCCATCGCATACGATGAGGTCGGGCAGGGGTGTTTCCTCCTCAATCATACGGCTGTAGCGGCGCAGCACTACTTCCTGCATCGAAGCATAGTCATCCGGTCCCTCTACGGTCTTTATGTTATACTTCCTGTAGTCCTTCCGCGACGGTTTCATCTTACGGAAAACCACGCATCCAGCCACTGCATCCTGCCCCTGGATATTAGAGTTGTCGAACGCCTCTATCTGCATCGGCAGGGTAGGGAGCTGCAGCATGGTCTGCAGTTCCTTCATGAGGCGTGTGCTGCGCTGCTCAGGATTGAGCTTCTCCGCCTGTTTCAGACGGTCTGCCTTATACTGCTTGCAGTTGAGCAAAGACAGTTCGAGCAGGTGCGCCTTATCGCCTCTCTGCGGTACAAAAAACTCCGCTCCGGGCATGTTCCATTCCAGTGGCATCGGCACGATTATCTCCTTCGCCTCCGAGCCGAAACGCTCACGAATATCAGGTATGGCGTCCACCAGAATCTCCTCCTCTGTCTCGTTCAGCCTCCGCTTGTATTCGAATGTGAACGACTGGTTTATCTGCCCGTTCTTTACGTGTATATAGTTGACGTAGGCATTGCTGTTGGTGTCGTCTGCAAGACATGTGAACACGTCGACATCCGTCACCGTATGGCTCACAACCTCGCTCTTGGCGCAGTACTGCTCAACGACAAAATACTGCTCTTTCAGCCTCTGAGCATCCTCGAAACGCAGCTCTTCGGCGGCACGCTCCATGTCCTGCCATATCATCTTCTGCAGCTGGCGTGTGTTGCCTTTCAGAATCTCCCTTGCCTCTGCCATTTTCGCCTGATAATCCTCCATCGACTGGCATCCTATGCAGCAGCCGTCGCAGTTCTTTATGTGATATTTCAGGCATGCTTTGTGCCGTCCTGCCGCCACGCTTTCAGGCGTAATCATCATGCGGCATGTGCGAGGCTTGTAGAGTTTCTTTATGAAATCAAGCACTACATACATCGATTTCAGATTGGAATACGGGCCGAAATACGTGCCCCATTTCTTGTTTATCGTGCGTGTCGGGAATATCCTTGGGAAGGGTTCGTTAGTCACGCAGATGCTTGGGTATGTCTTGCCGTCCTTCAGCAGGATATTGTAGCGCGGATTATACTTCTTTATCAGCGAATTTTCGAGTAGCAGAGCGTCCTCCTCCGTCTTCACCACGGTGTATGTTATATCCATGATTTTCGACACCAGAACCTTCGTCTTGAAACGGTCAACCTCCTTATGGAAATACGACGAGACACGGCTCTTCAGGCTCTTCGCCTTGCCTACATAGATGATTGTGCCCTCAGCGTCGTAAAACTGATAGCTTCCCGGTTTGTCGGGCATGCTCAGCACTATGTTCTTCAGATGTGATAATCTGCGCTCGTTCTCGTCTTTTGTCATACTGATTGTTCCACGTGGAACACCGTTTTTCCCTTTCTGCTATGCTCTGCTGCAGCGGGTTGTTTGTCGTCTGTTTTCGTCTGGTGTGACAGGGTGGGGCGCGACCATTCTTTTTCCTGCCGCCCGCTCCTCCGTCCGCGCCATGTCGGGTTTCTATTCTACAGTGATAAGCGTAGAGATTTCTGTGTCGTCGTCGAACATCTCTCTGCCTTTCAGTCCCTCAATCTTCAGTTCTATGATGAAGTTGATGTACACCTTCTTCGGATTGAATTTCTTTACGAGGTCGTATGCTGCACGCATGCTGCCGCCAGTGGCAAGCAGGTCGTCGTGTATGAGCACCACGTCGTTCTCTGTAATCGAACCGGTGTGTATCTCTATAGTGTCCTCGCCGTATTCCTTCTGGTAAGACTGCTTGATGGTCTCACCTGGCAGTTTGCCCGGTTTGCGGCACATGACAACACCAGCGCCGATTTCGGCAGCCACAACACCGGCAAGCATGAATCCGCGAGATTCTATGCCTACAATCTTTGTTATGCCCTTATCTTTATATATGTCGACTATTTCGTCGCGCATGATACGTAGGCATTCTGCATCCTGGAATAGGGTGGTGACGTCCTGAAACTGTATTCCTGGTATCGGGAAGTCAGGAATAACACGCAGGTTTTTTAGTAGAGTAGGGTTGTTCATGATTCTTTGTTTTATTTATTCTGTTTGTATTTTCTTGTTCTTTCTCGGTCGTTCCGCCTGTTTTCGCCTGCCTGCAGCGAGCCGAATGCTGCCGCTGACGTCCTGTCTCTTATGCGGAATTTCATCCAGTAGCGGCATTGCTGATTTTTGTCTGCTGCCCCAGAAGTCCTGCTCCTTATGCAGAACCATGTCTGATAGCAATACTTCGGGTTCTTGCAGGCTGTCAGAGCGTTTCCCGATGAATGCGGCGTTTGTCTTCTCTGCTCCGCTTTCTGTTTTGTGATGAATGCGCACGAAACAGCCGTTTTGCGCCTGTCAGATGCGTCTGCTCTGCGCCTTAAGGACGCAAAGATAGAAAATCGGAGTATTCGGGCGTTTCTTGTCTTTCCCGACAGTTTTCGGCGTCAATGCTCCGACCTGCCATTGTCCTTGCCAGTTTCTCCATGCTGTGCGCCAGCCTTTTTTCGGCTCTTCTGCAAGAAGTAGCGATTGAATGGGCGAAAAGTAGCGTTTGACCATGCAAACAGCTACTTCTTGGAAGGCAAGAAGCAGCTTCTTGCAATGTGCTTATTTTCATTGAGAAACACGAGGTGTTTTCTTTGTGAAAATTATTTTCAGGTTTTCGTGCTGTATCCGTTAGGTTCTCTGTGCAGTCTGCCCCGCTTTCGTTGTTTCCGCTTGTTGTTTCCTGCTGTCGGCAGTAGGGCGAGAGGCAGTTTGTTTTTCGTGATGTCAGACAAGTTTTTCTGCGAAACCATCGCACTTTTCTCTATTTTTCAGCAGCTTACACGCTTTGTTGTTCCACGTGGAACACATTGTTCTGCATTCATGTTCCGCAGTGTTTCTTTTGTTTTGTGCTGTGGCGTGCTTTCCTTGCGCTGTGGTTTTTATCTGCCGAGCAGAACGAGCAGAGCATTGATGTCTGCCGGTGAAACGCCTGGAATGCGTGAAGCCTGTGCGAGAGTTTCGGGCTTTCTTGCCGAAAGTTTCTGACGAGCTTCGGTAGAAAGGCATTTTATTTCGTCATAGTTGAAGTGTCCGCCAATCCTGATGTCCTCAAGTCGGTGCATCTTGTCAGCATATTCACGCTCGCGCTTAATATATCCGTTATATTTTATTAGAATCTCTGCAGCCTCGATCACTTCGGTGTTATTCTCCAGTTCTGGGCATAGCGTTTTCAGTCCGTTGATGGTTACGCCAGGGCGCGCCAGCATATCGTTGAGATGTACAGTGCCATTGACAGGGGTGGAGCCTATGCTTTCGAGGTAAGGATTTATCTCCGCTGCTTTCAGTGTAGAAGACTTGAGTTTTTCGATGAGAGCGTCAATTTCCGTCTCTTTCTTCTTCCATACGTTCATGCGGCTGTCGGTGGCGAGACCGAGAGAGTGTGCCAGCGGAGTCAGACGGCGGTCGGCATCATCCTGGCGGAGCAGTATGCGGTATTCTGCGCGTGATGTGAACATACGGTACGGCTCGTCTACGCCCTTCATCACGAGGTCGTCAATGAGAACACCGATGTATGCCTCGTCTCGTTTGAGCACGAGCGAGCGTGCTTCGGACAATTCGGCAGTTTTTCCAGCAAGCAGTGCTGCGTTAGTGCCAGCCACGAGTCCCTGTCCGGCAGCCTCCTCGTAGCCAGTTGTTCCGTTCACCTGTCCGGCGAAGAACAGTCCTTCGCAAATCTTCGATTCCAGCGAGTGCTTCAGCTGGGTAGGGTCGAAGAAATCGTATTCTATGGCATATCCCGGGCGGTAGACCTTCAGATTGCGGAATGCAGGAATCTCTCTGAGAGCCGCCAGCTGAATCTCCATCGGCATAGACGAGGAGAATCCGTTCAGATACATCTCGTTAGTGTCCAGCCCCTCCGGTTCGAGGAACAGCGGGTGTGAGTCCTTGTCAGAGAATGTGACGAGTTTTGTTTCGACGCTCGGGCAGTAGCGTGGTCCGATAGACTGAATCTGTCCGTTGTAGAGCGGCGAGTCCTTCAGTCCGGAGAGCAGTATTTCGTGACACTTGGCGTTGGTTGTCGTAGTCCAGCATGGCAGCAGCTGTTTTTCCCGTTTTAATCGTGTTGCGGCATATTTGTCGCGGTGTTCGTTGCAGCAGCTGTTGATATACTGTTGCTCGGCGGTGTCATAGTCGAGGTAGCTGAACATGTGTGTCAGTTCCTCTCCATCCTGTTTCTCCATGAGAGAGAAGTCTACGCTGCGTGCGTCTATTCTCACCGGAGTGCCCGTTTTCATCCTTTCGGAGCGTATGCCTATGCTGTTGATAGATTCGGTGAGATGCAGTGCTGCTGGTTCTGCTATTCTTCCGCCCGGCAGCATCTTGCGTCCTATGTGCAGGAGTCCGTTGAGGAATGTTCCTGCGGTGATGACCACGGCGCGTGCGTGTATCTCCACGCCCCACAGAGTTTTCACTCCTGTGATGCGCATATTGCATTTTTCGCCGTTTTCACCGTTGTCGGTGCTCTCTTTTCCGTATGTTTTTTCTGTTATAATCTCAGTGACCTGATCCTGCCAGATGTCGAGGTTAGGTGTTATGTCGAGCTGGTGTCTCCATTCCCATATAAACTGTTCTCTGGCACACTGCGCCCTTGGCGACCACATGGCAGGGCCCTTTGAGCGGTTGAGCATGCGGAACTGTATGGCTGTGCGGTCGGTCACGATGCCTGTTCTTCCGCCGAGCGCATCAATTTCCCTTACTATCTGCCCTTTTGCAATGCCTCCTATGGCAGGGTTGCACGACATCTGCGCAATCTTGTTCATATCGATTGTCACGAGACAAGTTTTTGCCCCGAGTGCTGCCGCTGCGCATGCCGCTTCACATCCGGCATGACCTGCTCCGACTATGACAACATCATAAAAAAGTTTCATATTAAGTATAAATTTGGTACAAAAGTAAGAAATATTTTCCAATTCTTAAAGATTTATTTTGAATAATCGCTATAATTTATTAATTTTGCAAGCAAATAGAGAGGCGTGTGCTTCTTTATAATATGTGGCTTAGGCAAAAAGGCGTATATGTTTTTTTGTATATCATGAAGAATTTTATAGAAATAATTTAATAATTTATCAATCAAAAAACATTTATGTGGTTAATTAATTCTTCTATTGGTAGGAAAGTAGTGATGTCTGTAACAGGCATGGCGCTTATTCTTTTCCTAACCTTCCACATGAGCATGAACTTAGTCGCTCTCTTCTCAGAGGAAGGCTATAACATGATCTGTGCTTTTTTGGGTGCCAACTGGTATGCTGTAGTGGCAACACTTGCTCTTGCCGGTCTGGCTGTGATTCACATCTTCTACGCTTTCTGGCTCACGATGCAGAACAGAAAGGCTCGTGGCAACAGCCCGTATGAAGTGACGGAGAAGCCTGCAAAGGTAGAATGGGCAAGCCAGAACATGCTTGTTCTCGGCATTATCATCGCTGTAGGCCTGATTCTCCACCTCTATCATTTCTGGTACAACATGATGTTCCAGGAACTCATTGATCACAACGCCATTTTCAACAATCCAAGCCCTACAGACGGCATCGCATGGATGGAGGCTACATTCTCTAACCCTGTCAACACCGTACTGTATCTCATCTGGTTTGCTGCAATATGGTTCCACCTGACACACGGTTTCTGGTCAGCGCTCCAGACAATGGGATGGAATGGCAAGACATGGTTCTGCCGTTGGAAGATTATCAGCGTTGTCTACACTACAATCCTCATGCTCGGATTCGCAGTTGTAGCAATAGTATTCAGTTTTTAACTAAGGAAACATCATGGCAAAGACATTAAATTCAAGAATTCCAGAGGGACCAGTAGCAGAGAAATGGACAAACTATAAGGCACATCAGCGTCTGGTTAACCCAAAGAATAAGCTCAAGCTCGATGTTATCGTAGTCGGAACAGGACTCGCAGGCGCCAGCGCTGCAGCATCACTCGGCGAAATGGGCTTCAACGTAATAAACCTTTGTATACAGGACTCACCACGCCGCGCTCACTCTATCGCTGCGCAGGGTGGTATAAACGCTGCTAAGAACTATCAGAACGACGGCGACTCTGTTTACCGCCTCTTCTACGATACAGTGAAAGGTGGCGACTACCGTGCTCGCGAGGCTAACGTTTACCGTCTGGCAGAGGTGTCAAACGACATCATCGACCAGTGTGTGGCACAGGGTGTGCCTTTCGCACGCGAATACGGCGGCATGCTTGCCAACCGCTCTTTCGGCGGCGCACAGGTGAGCCGTACATTCTACGCCAAGGGACAGACAGGACAGCAGCTCCTCCTCGGCGCATACTCTTCACTCTCACGCATGGTAAATGCAGGAAAGGTGAAGCTCTATACACGCTACGAGATGGAAGACGTAGTAATCATCGACGGCCGCGCACGTGGTATCATCGCTAAGAACCTATGCACAGGCAAGCTCGAGCGCTTCTCAGCAAATGCCGTTGTAATCGCAACAGGCGGATACGGAAACGCTTACTTCCTCTCAACAAACGCTATGGGATGTAACTGCACAGCTGCTATCCAGTGCTACCGCAAGGGCGCTATGATGGCTAACCCATCATACGTACAGATTCACCCTACATGTATCCCTGTACACGGAGACAACCAGTCAAAGCTCACACTTATGTCTGAGTCGCTCCGTAACGACGGACGTATCTGGGTGCCAAAGAACATAGAAGACGCTAAGGCTCTTCAGGCTGGTACAAAGCAGGGATGGGAGATTCCTGAGCAGGACCGCGACTACTACCTCGAGCGCCGCTATCCAGCATTCGGCAACCTCGTGCCACGTGACGTTGCTTCACGCGCAGCTAAAGAGCGTTGCGACAAAGGCTACGGCGTAAACAATACAGGTCTCGCTGTATTCCTCGACTTCTCTGAGTCTATACAGCGCCTCGGCATCAACGAGATACAGCAGCGCTACGGCAACCTCTTCGATATGTATGAGGAAATCACTGACGTAAACCCAGGCGAATTCGTACAGACAGTTGACGGCATAGACTACTACAAGCCTATGATGATATTCCCTGCCATCCACTACACAATGGGCGGTATATGGGTTGACTACGAACTCCAGACAACAATTCCTGGACTCTTCGCTATCGGCGAGTGTAACTTCTCTGACCACGGTGCAAACCGCCTCGGCGCTTCTGCACTCATGCAGGGTCTCGCTGACGGATACTTCGTACTGCCATACACAATTCAGAACTACCTCGCTGACCAGAACATCTGGCCACGTCTCTCAACTGAGCTCCCAGAGTTCGAAGAGGCTGAGAAGGCTGTTGACGCAGAACTTACTCGTCTCCTCAACATCAAGGGCAAGCGCTCTGTTGACTCACTCCACAAGGAACTCGGACACATCATGTGGGAGCATGTCGGAATGGGACGTACAAAGGAAGGTCTCGAAGAAGGACTACAGCTCCTCAAGAAGCTCCGCAAGGAATTCAACGAGAACCTCTTCGTGCCAGGAGAGAAGGACGGCGTGAACATCGAGCTCGACAAGGCTATCCACCTCCGCGACTTCATCCTTATGGGCGAACTCATCGCTACTGACGCACTCCACCGTGAGGAGTCTTGCGGCGGACACTTCCGTGAGGAGCACCAGACAGAAGAGGGCGAAGCTAAGCGCGACGACGACAACTTCTTCTACGTAGGCGCATGGGAGTATCAGCAGAACGACGATACTGCACCAGCACTCACAAAGGAACCGCTTGAGTATGAGATAATTAAAGTACAAACCAGAAATTATAAAAATTAGTTGACGAGTTGACGAGTTAACGAGTTGACAAGTTATTACTTCTAAGTGAGTTGACGGGTTGACAAGTTAACGAGTTGACAAGTTGATACATAAAATATAATAATAATTAAGTAAGCGAGAAACAAAGCAAGATTGTGAATAGTCATAAGGATTTGAAGGTTTGGCAGAAAAGCATGGAATTTGTTGCTGTAGTATATACAATGACAAAAGGCTTTCCCAAAGAAGAACAATTCGGGATCGTTTCGCAGATGCGACGTGCCGCAATTTCAATTCCTTCTAACATAGCAGAAGGCTATGGCAGAGTTTATGGCAAGGAAACAATAAAGTTTTTAAGCAACGCATTAGGTTCTGCAGTAGAATTGGAAACGCAGATTATCCTCTCTAAAGATCTTGGCTTTATTTCAATAGATTGCCTACAGCAGTTGTCAAGCCAGATTGAAGAAATAATCAGAATGCTGTCAGCTCTAATCAAATCCATAGGCTAATAACTTGTCTACTTGTTAACTCGTTTACTTGTCAACTAAAAATATTATGGCAAAGAATATAACTGTAACCGTAAAATTCTGGAAGCAGAACGGCCCAAAGGATAAAGGCCATTTCGAAGAAGAACTGATGAAGAACGTTCCAGACGACACTTCATTCCTCGAAATGCTCGACATGATGAACGAACAACTCATCAACCAGGGCAAAGAGCCATTCGTATTCGACCACGACTGCCGCGAAGGTATCTGCGGCATGTGCTCGCTTTACATCAACGGCACACCACATGGAAAAACAGAGCGCGGAGCAACAACATGCCAGCTCTACATGCGTAAGTTCAACGACGGCGACGTTATCACAGTAGAGCCATGGCGCTCAGCAGGATTCCCTGTAATCAAAGACTGTATGGTAGACCGCAACGCATTCGATAAGATTATTCAGGCAGGCGGATACACATCAGTGCGCACAGGACAGGCACAGGACGCCAACGCAATCCTCATACCAAAGGAAAACGCCGACGAAGCAATGGACTGCGCTACATGTATCGGCTGCGGAGCATGCGTAGCAGCATGTAAGAACGGCTCAGCAATGCTCTTCGTCAGCTCAAAGGTAAGCCAGCTCGCTCTCCTTCCACAGGGCAAGCCAGAAGCTGCTAAGCGCGCCAAGGCAATGGTCATGAAGATGGAAGAGCTCGGATTCGGCAACTGTACAAACACTCGCGCCTGCGAAGCCGTTTGTCCTAAGAACGAGTCAATAGCTAACATCGCACGACTCAACCGCGAATTCATCAAGGCAAAACTTGCTGACTAATAGATAGCTCTATATTATAAAAGGTCTCTGGGAAACTCCAGAGACCTTTTATTTCTAGAAGTTCTAGATTATCTAGAGAGTCTAGAAACTCTAGACCATCTATAAAAATCATAATCATTCATCTTAATCCTTAAAAAATCATGAATAACAATAACCGTCAGCCAGAGCACAATGAGAAAATAGAATCTGTCATGCGACGTCAGACTAATTGGCAGAATCTGTGGTTCTATAGGAAGACGGTTGTACTTTATCAGCTAACATCTGTTTTTACTAAGCGCTTCCTGCCAAAGCATGGCGACAGGACTGTCGACCAGATGATTCAGGCAGCGCGTTCTGGAAAGCAAAACATAATAGAGGGTTCAGCAGATGGCGTTACGTCGATGGAGATGGAACTGAAACTCCTCAATGTGGCGCGTTCCAGCATACAAGAATTGCAAGAGGATTACGACGACTATATAAAAAGCAGGCATCTGCAACGATGGGACGAACAGCACCCAAGATACAATGACATGCTTGAGTATTGCAGGATGCATAACAGTCTTTCAGACTATGAGAAATTCTTCGACAGATGGACTGATGAGGAAGCTGCAAATATTGCGATAACATTGTGCAAGATGGTTGACAAGATGATGCTCACTTATCAGCAGAAGAAAAATGATGAGTTTGTCACAGAAGGAGGTATACGTGAGCGTATGACAGCGGCAAGGCTCGGATACCGTACAAACCAGCGGGAGACAATAGCCAGCCTGACGCAGCAGGTGGAGCAGTTAAAAGCAGAAAATACTATGCTGAGAGCGATTCTCAGGGAAAACAACATAGATTTTTAGAGAAATGCACTAGAGCCTCTAGATCATCTAGATTCTCTAGACCATCTAGATTCTCTAGAATATCTAGCCTATCTAGAATTTTTTCTAAAACTATCATCCAGACTCAAGGTAAGTTTCGTGTCTATAATATGAAGCTTACCTTGATTCTTTTTGTTTTTTCAGCTGCCAAGCATTGATGACGTTATGCCAGATGCTGTAGAAGCCGCCTACGACGCTTGTAAGGGGATAGAGAAATACCAGTGCCATCCATATAGCAAAGATGGTGTTCTTCTGTCCGAATGCCTGTGCTGCCGTTATTTCTGAGCGTCGCACGGCATCGCCATATTCCATGCTTCCCGTCTCCTGCGTGCTGCCCCCGCTTTTTTCTATATGTCTTCCCGCCCAGGATTCTGTCTCCTGTGTGCTGAAAAACTTTCTTCCTATGCGTCTGCCCGCCCAGAACTGTATGAGGCAGCACGCAAGGCTTACAGCCGCAAAACATGCAAGCAGACTTATGTCTATGCTGCTTTCTATTATCGTGCGCACCGTAACCATTATGGCGAGAGCAAGGGCTATGAGCCACAGATAGAACGCCATATCGCGTATGCTTAAGAGAATCTGCATCAGACCTGGAGCAAAATATCGTATGGCGAACGCAAGGAACAACGGACATAGGAGCAGCGGGAACACCTTACGCATAATCATGAGCAGTTCGATGTGAAAAGTCATGCCGTTCTGTGGTTCTACAAGCGGCAGGAATACTGGCGAGAGCACAGTGACCATGATGTTACACAGCACGATATACGTTACTATCCCGCTCAGCGAACCATTGAGTTTCTGCACGATGACAGCTGATGCCGTTGCAGTCGGACAGACGAAACAAATCATTGCACTTTCAAATGCTAATCGTCCGATGTGTGATTCCCTGCATGCCATTGCTGCGAGTGCGCAGACAATAAATAACGCAGCCTGCACGCTTAGCAGCACTACATGCCATCTGTGCAGCCGCAGGTCGCGTGGCCGCACTTTTAGAAACGACAGCGTGAGCATGGCAAACAGCAGCGTGGGCTGCAAGAAGTGTGTCACTACGTAGTATGTCGTCTCTCTTTCTGCCGGCATGCCTAACGCCGCTGTAACGCTCTCTAACGCCACATACAGCACCACACCGCATATCATGGCCACTGGCAATTTCCATGTGCGAACGAAGTCTATTGCCTTTTTTATCATCGTCAGTTCTGAAAGACAATCTTTTTTATTCCGTTATACATCATTTCTTCTTCTCCAGCGTGACAGCCATGAGTCCTGCAACAATATCGTTTGAGAGAGTCACAAGGCGCAGAGAAACGAGCTTTTTCATCGGATTAATCGGCATTTTCAGTATTACGCCTGCACCATGATGAATCTCGTAGCCGTAGACATGACTCAGCTGCTGTGCTTCGCGCTCCGCGTTCAGCCCTTCGGGCAGCAGGTCGTGGCGGTTTATCTCGCGTCCCACCTTGCCGTTGTCCAGCTGGAAGCGGAGCGGCATGACAGGTGCCGACCAGAAGGCTGCGTTGTCGAAGACATACTCTTGGTTAATCGTCGGCCAGTTTATCGGGTTCTCTATGTGGAGCGTGTCAGACGTCCCGTCTGCATATCTTGCCACCACCAGCGCATTATCTATACGGCTCTGCATATTGTTCGTAGAGCCTGCCATCATCAGATAAGCGGCAGAATAGCCTTTTTTCTTCGATTTTATCGGGATTTCTACAGCGTCTGGATAATTGTCCCACAGCGATGTGTAGACGATGTTACAGCCGTTTTTTGGCAGCATGAACTTCAGTCCGTGCTTTGTGTCGAATAGTCCGAGTCCATTCTTGTATGGCTTAATCATGTTTCGCAGTCCGTCATCCTCAATCTCTGCCGTCTGTGTCGGGTGGCACCATTCGCCTATTCCCTGCACAGGAATCTGCAGCGTGGTGTATGGCGGGCGAGGGGAGAGGTATTCGTTACGGAATATGTCGTCAACGTTTGCGTTGTATATGTCAGTCATGTCCACATATTCATGCTTAGCCTCTGAGTCAGGCGTAATCTCTCCGAGTCCCATCCGCACGATATACTCCTGCGACGAAACGTCAGCCTTTGCCGGTTTTATCTCAGGGAAACGGTTCGGCTCTGGCAATTTTGTACGGTCGACAATGATGGTCTGCAGGCTGTCGCAGCTGCCTTTCACCTCCAGATACGCCCCGCCACCGGCATTTGCTCGTACAATAATCTGCAGTGGCTGACGGAAGCGGTTCTCTATTCTGTATATGTCTTTCGTTCCTTTCCGCTCGAAGGAGTAAGTCAGATACGGCGTGCGGATGCTGGCTGTAGTCCATGAGTCAGGGAAAGCCGGCTTTATGACACACTGTCCGTGCAGTGCGTCAGGCAGAATGCCGAACAGTCCGTTTATAATCGCACGGCTTGTAATGCCCACGTTATCGCCGAAGTCACGGTATGCCTCGTTGCGCTCACGGTCGTAGTAGCTAATCTGTCCGAAGTTTCCTGGCGACTGTCCCATGAGCATCTCGTCAGTAAGGTCGCTCTTCAGCAGAGTGAATCCCACGTCGGTGCGTCCCGCCTGGAAGTACGCCAGCGCCATGTTTGCCACCTCCTCGTGCGCCACGTTGTTTATGCTCCATGCGTATGGCATCCATGATGTCGTAGAGAGCGTGAACCCTACGTCGCCCACCTTGATGTGCGGTATGTCGCGGTCGACGTATTGTGTGGCCTGATAAGCCTGCTCCGGTGTGCATGCCCCGCAGTCAATAGGCGTGTAGATGGTCCACAGCGCAGCACTCGGATGCAGGCGCTTATGCCCCATGAGGTCTTGAAACTCCGCCCAGTGTCCGCGCTCTGGCATCCACAACCGTTCGTTCATAGCCTTCAGGATGCTGTCAGCCTCCTGGCGGTATGGCAGCGGGTCGTCGCCCAGAATCTCCGCAATGCGTGCCGCCAGACGGTTGCCGCGGTAGTTATAAGCCGACGAGTGAGTCACCGCCCCACCGTTATAGTATAATGCGTCAGAAGCCCAGATGCAGCAGTATGCATCATAGAGATGGTCGTTGTCTGGGTCGAAGTTTCGTTTCTCCCATGCCAGATGCCTCTTCAGCACTGGCCAGAACTCCCTCAGCTGCACCGTGTCAGCGTCGTATGACAGATGCCACAGCAGTCCGTCGATGTAGTTCAGATTCATGTCATAGTGGTGCATGACATCATTTTTTCCAGGCTTGCGGCATATATAGCCGTTGCTGTACATCTGTGTGCCCCATCGTTTCTCCGCCCTCGCCATGTTCAGCTTCTTGTCCTGCGTAGGGTGGGGCAGTGTCGGTTCGATGTCCGTCACCTGGCTCTTGGCGTATGCAGCGAAGTGGCGGTACGAGCGGTCCAGCCATCCCACAGCATCACCCACGTAGCATCCGCGCCATCCTGCCAGCGGCGTGCGCCATCCGATGCATCCGTGCTGCCATGTTGTGCCGTCCCATAATCCGTCGGCAGCCGCCATGAGCAGCGAGCCGAGCGTATTGAAGAGCGGGTCGGGGGTGTTAATCTCCACCTGCGACATAATCTTCTGCCGCTGCTGTTCCTCTCGGTCGAATCGTTTCTGCGCTGTGTTGAACGCCTCGCCGTCCTTCTCGTTCCATGCGCTGACACTCCTGTTGCCAGTCAGCAGGAGGAACGAAGTGCCACGGGCATCCCATTCGGCGATGCTCAGCGGTGCTTCCGGTGCAGCATCAAACTTAGTCAGGTCGTCTACGCCGAGATCACCGTTGCGTTGGAATTTCGAGCTCTGTGTGTTTGTCAGCACAGCATGCATCACAGCACCGTCAGGCAGATTGCTGGTGTTGAATCTGAATATTGCGTCCTCCTCCGTAAACGACGCCATGGCATACACCTCTATGCGCATATCGCCGTGCGTCAGCGAGTATGTCCTGCGTCCGCCCATATAGCGTGCCTCACAGTCAAAAAACACCGAATCCATCGGTATTTTCTCATCACCGAGCGTCAGAAACAGCCTCAGATTGCGGCATTCCTTTCGTTTGAATGTGGCGAATAGCGGACGGTCAGACGTTTCCAGACGGAATTCAGAGTGTGAGCCGTACAGAGCACGAGTGTATCTGTTCTCCCCGTTCTGGCATACCAGCTCCCGTCCTTCGGGCAGATAGTTGTATTTTCTCTCTGCTGCAGCGGATGTGAGTGATGACAGGATAAGGAAGAAGCAAAGGATAGTTCGGGTCATTATTATTTATTTAGAAGGGAAGGGTAGGTTTCTTAGACTCTCTAGATGTTCTAGAAGCTCTAGATGTTCTAGATTAAGAATCACTAATATCTCTTACTCAATCACGAGGTTTTTCGTTACGGTGTTTTCTATGAGGTCCTCCCTGAATGCTTTCTTCTGGTCCTTCACCTTGCAGTCGATGAATGAGAAGTTTCTGAGGCGGTATTTGTCAGACGCACCCACGTCAAAGAAATTCTTCGATACGACATCAATGCCAGTGATAGTGATGTCATTACATTCTGACAACGGCATGTCAGCACGCTCTGCCTTGTTGTAGAACTGTGTCCACGGACGTATCACGAGGAATGAATTACATGTTCCGCTGACATTCTCCACACTGATTTTCTCGTAATGCTGCGGAGTGTCTGGGCGCATCTTCAGCCACAGCACACGGTTGGCATTCTTGAAAGAAATATTACGCAGCACGATGTTCCAGTCATGCACCGACTCTGAACCAACGGTCAGGCATCCGTGTACCACGCCGTAGTTGCAGTTCTGCACTATCACGTTGTATACCGGTCCGTTCTCAGGCAGCTTGTCAGCCCATGTGCCTTTTCCGCCCTTTATAACCACTGCGTCGTCATTCACCTGCATAAAGCAGTTGTCGATGAGCACGTCGTGGCTTACGTCGATGTCAATAGCGTCAGTAGACGGTCCGCCCCTCTCCCTCTTGTCGCCTGGCACCTTGATGCCCTTTGTTGGCGCATAGATGAAGCAGTCGAGATATTTCACGCGCTCACATTTATATAGGTGGTTGGTCCAGAACGGTGAGTTGATGAGGTTGATGTCCTGTACGGTTACGTTCTTGCAGTTAGAGAGATAAATGAGTCGCGGGCGCATAGCCTCGAGGTTCGTACACTGCGGGTTATACTGTCTTCTAATCCAGAATTCCTCCCAGTATAGCGCACCGTTTCCGTCTATGCAGCTCTTCTGTGTTGTGAATCCCGTTGTGCTTGGTGCATTATCGGCAGAAGCCTCCACAGCTCCCCGTCCTGCTATAGTGAATCCGTCGAGTCCGTCGGCGTTAATCAGCGCAGCGAAATACTTAATCGACTGTCCCTCCATGCGTGATGGCAGCAGGCGGAAGTCCCTGATTCTGTCAGAGCCTTTCAGTCTGCCCTCCACCAGCAGATTCGTTCCTTGCTTGAAGAACAGCGAGCCGGTGAGGAATGTTCCCTCAGGCACAACAATCAGTCCGCCACCCTCTTCTGCACAGCGGTCTATGACGCTCTGTATTTCCGCTGTCTGGAGCACAGTAGAGTCGTTTTTCACTCCGTAGTCGGTTATCACGTATTTCTTTCCCAGCGAGCCTATATCCACCTTCTTGGTGTTGCTGAACCATTTGTCGATAGGTGTGCCGTCGGGCCACAGATTGTTGTTACCTGCCGATATATTCAGGCAGAACAGCATTGCGGCGATTAGTGTCAGTTGTCTCATGATGTCTTTAGGTAATTATATCGGCTGGGTGTTGTCCCTGCCGATAGTAAATAAAATATGTATGTCTTTTCTATTGCTTTTGTTTCTCTCTGATGATATTGCGCAGTGAGAAATTCTTGCTGTAGTCGATAACGATATTCTCGAATCCGAGTGAGCGCAGCATCGGTATGATTAGGTCGGTGGCAGAAATCTTTGCCCTTTCTATTATAGCCCTCTGGTCCTCCTCTGGCAGTTCCTCCCACGCCTGCTCTTTAGCGTCGCGTATGAGCTGCCTGTACTCCTCGTATGTCAGTTTTTTGCCGAGCAGCTGCTTGTCCATCGTCTCCTTGCTGTGGTCTACGCTCACTGCGGTCTCCATGATGACAGGGTCAGGCAGTGTGATGATGATGGTTTTCTTGTCCACCACCTCTATGTTATGCTCCGTCACCCTCTCCAGATCGATGTATGCCTTGTATGTCACGGTCACAGGTATTGTGGCAGTGGTTTTCCCTAACGGCAGGTTTATTTTCTTCTCTATTCCGGCGAAGTTCAGCGTTATGGCGTTGTTAGAGGTGTATGTTATGGTTTTCGATGCCTGCGCCTCTGCCGTATACAGCTTAGAGTGCTGCCGTATGCTGTGTATGATGGTTGAGTCTCTCGCCTCTACATTCTCCTTTCTCGGTATCTCCACTCCTCCGCGCTTGTCGAAGATGCGCAGTGTGAGGAATAGAATAGCGAGCAGCGTCACTGCCATGATTATGATGTATGCTATCAGTTCTTTACGTCCAGAGTTTTCCCCATTCATAGCTGCCAGGTTTAAGTGTGATGTGTATGTTTCCTTTGTTCTCCTTATTCTCTTCCGCAGTGCCAGTCAGAGGCATGATTCTCACCACGCCAGGCGCAATCTCGTCTGTCACGCAGAATGTCTTCCATGGCATGCGCTGCATGATGGCGAATGCCGTTGCTCCGCCCTCTATAATCAGTTCGTCAGGCAGCGAGGCTTCAACCAGCGTACAGCACACTTTCGCCATCGCTGTACGCAGATACACGGCAGCATGCTTCCCCTTTCTGATTTCTTTTTCGCCTATGGTGAGAATCATTCCGCGCCGGCTGCTGGTCCATGACGGCATGATAGCTTCGGTCCAGGCAGAAGGCTCCGCTGATTCATAGAACACCTCATCGGGCATAGCCTCTGTCGGTATTCCGAGCGGTATGTTCTTGCTCAGAGTAGAGCCGCGCACTATGAGCTGGCACGCATCAGCTGCAATGCCATTGAATGACACACTATGTGGCGCAGCCGAAGGGTAGACATACTGCACCAGAGCCTCAAACAAGTCGGCAGCTCCAGCCAGGAGAATCGTCCGGCTGCCGTTAAACGAGTTATACACCACTCTGAAGACATCGTTCGCATTGACAGCATCAGGACAGTGAAGCGACGGGAAACGTTCGCTTACGACACTTGTCAGAGCAGGAAATTCCGGGTCGAAGCGGAAGTCAGTCTCCGCTATTGGCGTGCCCCACGAGTCCTTTTCGCCGTTGCCAGCACTCGCTATTTGCGCACCAAGCGGTACGAGCTCCGCCCGTACTTCGTTTGACGTACACTGCTCCTGCTGACGAAGCCTTTGGCTTTCTCCTTTCTCCCTTATATAATATATGCCGTTGTGTATAAATCGTCCTTTTGAAGGGTTGGCAGGCATGTATACAGCCTGGTCATACTGGCTGTGTGCAATTATAGCCGCCAGTTCCTCCTCCACATTGCCGCGCAGCGCGCTGTCCGTCTTCCGAAACAGAATGTTCTTTGTGCCAACAGAGCCGACGCTGTGGCATGCAGACATTACAGCGTGTGCCGTTATCTCAGCTGCTGCATCAGCATCATACGAGCGTGCGTCAGTGGCTATGACAGCCACATCGGCATCGTCCTCCCGCATATTTTCGGGCATGACGTCGATGTGCAGCGTTGACCTTAGTCCGTAGCGGTGTGCTATGCCGGCTATTTCTGCTGCGCCTGTTATGTCGTCGGCGATAACGATTATCATTGAGTTATTGAGTTTTAGGCTTTTCTTTTTATTTATGGATGGTCTAGATAGTCTAGATCCTCTAGATGTTCTAGATTCTCTAGATTCTCTAGACTCTCTCTACAGCTATTTCTTGTTCTTTGCCATGCGTGTGGCATACTCTATCGATGCGAGCAGGGCATCCTCTGCCGCTACGCCGCGTCCAGCCACGTCGAAAGCTGTGCCGTGGTCTACCGATACGCGTATGATAGGCAGTCCGAGCGTGATGTTCACGCCGCGCTGCGGCAGCATCTTGCCCGACTCCTCGTCCCAGTTGAAGCCCAGCACCTTCAGCGGTATGTGTCCCTGGTCGTGATACATAGCCACCACGCCGTCATACCATCCGCACTTCGCCTTGGCGAATACGCTGTCAGGAGGTATAGGGCCGTCAGCGTTGAAGCCGCGCGCACGCAGTTCCTCCACAGCCGGTATTATCTCTTTCTCCTCCTCCCAGCCGAACAGGCCGTTCTCTGAGCAGTGCGGGTTGAGGCCTGCCACAGCGATGTGAGGCTTCTCGATGCCGAACTGGCGGCATGCGTCGTCAATGAGTTCATACACCTCTATGATGCGCTCCTTCTTGCAGCGGTCGCATGCCTCGCGCAGAGAGACGTGGGTTGACACGTGTATGACACGCAGCTTGCCTTCAGCCAGCAGCATGGCATACTTCTTCGTGCCGGTGAATGTGGCGTAGATTTCGGTGTGGCCGTCATAGTTGTGTCCTGCCAGATGTATTGCCTCCTTGTTCAGCGGAGCCGTACATGTGCCGTCCACATCGCCAGCCATCGCCAGCTCTATGGCAGTCTTGACATACTGGAAGGCGGCGTTGCCGCACTGCTCCTGCACCTTTCCGAACTCGAAGGTGTCAAGATTCACAAGGTCGAGGTCATAGACATCGATTGTTCCGTGCTCAAACTTGGCATCCTTCACGCTCTTCACGGCGTTCACCGCCAGCGGAGTGTCGAGCTTCAGCAGGTCGATGGCTATCTGTATGATTTTCGCATCGCCCACGATGATAGGCTTGCACTGTGTGTATGTGCTTTCGTGTGAAAGCGAGCGGACGCATATCTCCGGACCGATGCCGGCAGGGTCGCCCATTGTTATTGCGAGTATTGGGGTCATGTCTTTATGTGTTTCGTTTAGGTTCACGTTATAGTTCTCATCCTGCCACTTACGCCAGTGCGCCGTATATCTCGCGGCAGTCCTCCTCTGTAATAGGGCGAGGATTATTCTTCAGCAGACGCTGCTGCAGCATAGCCGCCTTCGCCATATCGTCGATAGCCGATGCCGGAATGCCTATCTCCTCCAGTGTCTGAGGAATGCCGCACGCCTTCGACATGGCAGCAATAAACTCCACGCCGCGCATTGCTGTATCCTCGTCCGTTGCTCCAGGCTCGCAGCCGCATGCTATAGCCACGTCAGCGTAGCGCTTCTCATTGCCCTGCATATTAAACTTCATGACAGTAGGGAGCAGCACAGAGTTCGACAGTCCGTGGCTCTTATGGAACATTCCGCCTACAGGATAAGCCAGCGCATGCACAGCAGCCGTATTCACCGGACCCAGCCCCAGACCGCCATACATAGAGCCCAGCAGCATAGCCTCGCGAGCCTCCATGTCGCTGCCGTTCTTCACCGCACGCTCCAGGTTCTTCGCTATCAGTTCTATGCCCTTCAGCGCATACATGTCTACGCAAGGATGAGCAAACTTGTTAGTATACACCTCTATGCAGTGAGTCAGCGCGTCCATGCCCGTCTCTGCAGTGATGCGAGGCGGAACAGTAGCTGTCAGCTGCGGGTCGAGATAAGCCACGTCGGCGAGCAGGAAGTTAGAGATGATACCCTTCTTGCCGTTGTCAGTCTCATCGAGCAGAATAGCGTTCGGACTAACCTCAGAGCCAGTGCCGGCAGTAGTAGGAGCGCATGCAAACCATACGCCGCGCTGGCGGATGAAGCCAATGCCGTAGCACTCCTCAATCTTCTGCTCAGAATGCATGAACACAGCCACTAGCTTCGCCACGTCCATGACAGAGCCGCCGCCAATGCCGATGACAGAGTCAGCGCCGAACTCCTGCGCCTCCTTCAGGATGCGCTTGAAGTCGCCCACAGTAGGTTCGCCCAGAATCTTCGTCTCCACCATAGTGCGCACGCCCTCCTCCTCCAGACGGCAGATGACAGGCTGCACCAGCGGCAGTATAGGGTCAGCAGTAAGGATAAACAGATTCTTCATGCCAGAGGCGATATATTCCTCGCACATCTGCTTCATGCAGCCCGTACCGAATACGATACGCTGCGGCTGCTTCAGTTCTATTGATTTCATAGTGATAATGTTACGGTGTGTCTTTAGTTAACAATTTATCGCAAAAGTACTAAAAAATAAAAGAACATCCAAACATTTCCGCTTGTTTTTTCCATCATTGTCTGCAAACCGTGTGATTTCCCCACGAAATGTGTATGGCAGAACAAAGGAGGAAAGAATAAAAAAACGTATATATTGTGTATGTTTATGTGCTTTAATTTAAAAATTATGTTTATTTCTTTTCGTAATTGGTATAAAATAAGTATATTTGCAAACTATTAGAATGACAAATAATAAACCTTTAATAAATCAAAACAGCTTATGAAAAAATTTTTACTTTCACTTAGCATGTGCTTGCTGGCTATTGCCGCAAATGCACAGACAGCAGGAGAGAATCCTGCAATAAACATTGAAGAAGAAGTGTTCTACTTCTGGGAAGAAGATATGGAAGCTGCCAACAGCGTGACATTCGCTGACGGTGCTAAAACAACCATCACCGGAAACTCAGAGAAGACAATCTCATCTGGTAATGATATCACAGTCGGCGACAAAGCATACAAGTCGCTGAAGGTATCTAATGGCGCACAGAATACTTTCTACGCACCAAGCGGAAAGACAGCTGTACGTGTTACTTTCTATAGCTATATTAACCATAACGCAGAAAAGCGCGAATCTAATAAGGGAGGCAGCAAAGACAATACAGGCTTTGGCTATCGTGCTTCTTATTGGAAAGAAATTGCAGGCACAGCATACAATGCCGAGACAGCACAGTTGTTCAGCACATTCATTGATGGTTTCCGTCAGGCAGACAACAGTGTAACTCTTGACGATACAGCACTCAGCAATCCTGATGCACTCACTTTTGATCTTAATGCAGTGTCAGAATTCACATTTACTAATACTGGCGAGCAGGTTTGCTATGTTATGAAGGTGGCATACGGCACAATCTCTGGAGGTTCTACAGAGACACAGACACCTATTATCACTCTGACAGCAGATGTCAGCGGTGCAGCTCGCACATTCGAGTTCGGCAGCGGTGTGGCAGACAATAAGATAAGTATTGACTGGGGTGACGGCAACATCGTTGACGGTGCTACAATCGCAGGCGTATATGACGGCTGGACCACAACACCAGTTACAGGCACACCAGTAGGCAGCGGCGAGATCAAGATCTACGCTACAGGCGCAGTAACCTACTTCGACTGCGTATCAAAAGTAGACGGCCCTGGCATCACCAAGCTTGACGTAAGCAATGCTGCAGAGCTTACAGAACTCTATGCAAACGGCAACAAGCTGACAACATTCGACGGCAGCAAGCTCACTAAGCTCAGCAAGGTATATCTGAACAACAACCAGCTCACAAGCTTCAGCTTGCCAGAGTCAGTTACATACCTCAATCTGCAAAACAACCAGCTGACAAGCTTCGACGGCAGCAAACTTCCGCTCGTGACATCACTCTATATTTCAGACAACACCGGTCTCGGCACACTCGACGTATCAGGCATGCCAGTCCTGAAGAGCCTCTACGCTCTGAACTGCGGTCTGACCTCAGTAAACGCACCTCTCAAGGTGGCAAAGGCATATATCAGCGTTAACAACAACAAGCTCGAGACACTTGACGTGACAGAGGCGACAGGTCTTGAGAACGGCTCA
>JAZUMR010000058.1:0-5398 GCA_045603685.1 Prevotella sp. | reverse complement strand
AAGATAGATGAAGATAGAGGGAGATAAATGACATTTGTTTTGATGCAGAACACCAGCTTGCCAAAGTATCGTCCTCTATCTTCGACGCCGAAAGCGGCATATCTTCCTGTAACTTCCTATATCTTCTTAACATCCGAAACTCGTCAACTAAACATAAGATTAATATTTCATGCAGAAGATAATAAGCATAGAGAATGGGGTATGCCGAATGCCAGCATGGCGCATGGCACAACCTGTTGACTTTCAACTTAATGACGGAGAGCATATCGCCATTGTCGGACCGAACGGAGGAGGAAAGTCCATGCTGGCAGACATCATCACAGGGGCACACGCACTTATGCCGATGAATCCTGTCAGATATGACTTCACACCATCAAAGGCAAAACTTGTCAGCGACAACATCAAATACATAACATTCCGCGACTCATACGGCACGGCTGATACTAACTACTACCATCAGCAGCGCTGGAACCAGAATGACATCGATGACACACCGACTGTCGCAGAACTTCTGGAAGAAGCGTTCCGCATAGCTGACACCGGACTGACGAGAAAGACCGTCTTCGACAAATTTATTGTACGCGACGAAACTCCAGAACAGGAAGAAGCGCGACTGAAGCAAGAGGAAGCCGACCGGCAAGCCATGCATCGCGAACTTGAGCGTGTGCGTGAGAAGCTCTACAGCATATTCCATCTTGATGCTCTCCTTGACAAGCACATCATACTGCTCTCAAGCGGCGAACTGCGCAAGTTCCAGCTGACAAAGACACTGCTGACCAATCCTCGTGTGCTCATCATGGACAATCCCTTCATAGGACTTGATGTGACCGCACGCCAGCAGCTGCACGAATTTCTCGCACTCCTGGCAAAAGAGACGGCAGTCAGCATCATACTCATTCAATCGAAGAGCGACGACATACCTGATTTCATAACCCACGTGGTGAAAGTAGAGAACATGACTGTCGGCAAGAAACAGACTCTCAACGAATACCGCAGCAGCGCCCCACCCTGCCCTGCACACGTCCTCTCTGCAGAAAAGGCTGAAGCGATACTGAATTTGCCAGAGCAGCCGGCACCAGCCAGCGACGGCAGCAGCATCATAGCCTTCAATGACGTGAACATACGCTACGGCACACGCACCATACTGAAGTCGCTATCACTGAATGTCTGCAACGGTGAACGCTGGGCGCTATCCGGAGAAAACGGAGCAGGAAAGTCTACACTGCTCAGCATCGTCTGCGCCGACAATCCACAGTCGTACGCCAACGACATTATTCTCTTCGGACATCAGCGCGGCAAAGGTGAAAGCATCTGGGATATAAAGCGCCACATCGGATATATCTCACCAGAAATGCACCGTGCATACCAGCGCGACATTCCTGCCATCGACATCGTGGCGTCAGGACTGTCTGACATGAACGGGCTATACACCAAGCCACGTCCGGAACAGCGCGAGCAATGCCGTTTCTGGATGAACATCTTCGGAGTAGGCGATGTTGCAGAGCGCACATTCCTTCGTCTCTCAAGCGGCGAGCAGCGTCTCGTACTGCTTGCACGAGCATTCGTTAAAGACCCTGCCCTACTCATACTTGACGAACCGCTTCATGGGCTCGACCTTACAAACAGACGTCTTGTAAAAGACATCATAGAAACGTTCTGCCAGCGGAAGAACAAAACGCTGATCATGGTGACACACTACGAGGAAGAACTCCCTGCATGCATCGACCATAAGATTTTCCTGAAGAGAAATAAATAACAGAGGAAAGCGAAGCTTCGTCAGCATGAGCAGCGGACGTCAAACGGAGTACGGACGCAGTTCGTACCGTCTGGTGCGCAAACAGCGAATGCTGGCAAAGGTGAAAACGGAAAGGTGAAAACTGAAAACGGAAAGCGAAGCTTCGTCAGCATGAGCAGCGAACGTCAGACGAAGTACGGAGGCAGTTCGTACCGTCTGGTACGCAAATAGCTCATGCGGACAAAGAGGAAAGAAGACAACATGGACAACCGAAACAACCCAGCAGTTGTTTCAGTTGTCCATGTTGTCTTATAATATAATTCCGTGGATTGCCTTTAGCCCCTTTGGGCGACGAGCTTCGTTTCTGTGTAAAAAGAAAAAGCTTTTCCGGTTGTTATGGTTGGCTTCTTTGCTCTTTCAGTATCTGCTCAGCGTGTATCTTGGTCTTTATCTCCTTCGGAAGGAACACACGCTCTATCACGCCGTCCTCATTCACAAGATACGTAGTGCGCAGCGTGCCGACAGTACGTCTGCCGCAGAACACCTTCTCGCCCCATGCACCTATCTGCTGCAGTAGTGTAGTGTCCGTATCTGCTATAAGCGGGAACGGCAGGTCATATTTCTCGCGAAACTTCCGATGGCTTTCTGCACTATCCTTGCTCACGCCGATCACCACATAGCCAGCTGCCTGCAGTTCGTCGTAATGCTCTTTCAGCGAGCACGCCTCCGCAGTGCATCCGCTTGTATTATCCTTGGGATAAGTATACAGAATAAATTTCTGTCCTTTCAGCGACTCCAGTGTTATCTGGCGTCCGTCCTGATCTGTGCCGAGAATCTCCGGCAGTCGGTCTCCTATGTTCATGGGTTGCGGGGTTAAGGGTTAAGGTTTAATGTTTAGGGGTTAACGTTCCAAAGAGGAGAGGAGAAAGGAGAAAGGAGAAAAGATGTTAAGGTTTAAGGGTTAATGTTATCTGTTCTCTGTTCTCTGTACTCTGTACTCTGTACTCTGTTATCTGTACTCTGTTATCTGTACTCTGTTATCTGTACTCTGTTATCTGTTATCACTCCTGACTCATCAGGAATCTCTCCGCCTCCATGGCAGCCTTGCATCCTGATGCTGCAGCGCATACAGCCTGACGATATATAGGGTCTGCCACATCGCCAGCAGCAAACACTCCCGGCACATTAGTTCTTGGTGTTGCACCCTCGGTCTTGATAAAACCTGCCTCGTCACACTCTATGTATTCGCTGAACACCTTTGAATTCGGAGTGTGTCCGATAGCAAGGAAGAAACCGTCAGCCGCTATGTCATAACGTTCCTCGTCAGCCTCGCCCATGCGCTTCACAACATGCACGCCCTCTACACCGTCTTCACCGTAAAGGCCCACAGCATTATGCTCAAACAGCACCGTAATCTTTTCGTTCTCCAGCACACGGCGCTGCATCACGTCTGACGCACGCAGATATGGCTTGCGGACAAGCAGATACACCTTATTAGCGAGACCTGAAAGATACTGTGCCTCCTCGCATGCAGTATCACCGCCGCCTACCACAACCACCGTCTTCTTCCTGTAGAAGAAACCGTCGCATGTGGCACAGGCTGATACACCGCGGCCGGCATACGTCTTCTCATCCTCCAGACCAAGATACTTGGCTGATGCGCCAGTGGCTATAATCAGTGTGTCGCAAGCCACCTCAGTGCCATCATCTACAGTCACGACGAAAGGACGCTTCGACAGGTCGGCCTTCACAATCTCTCCGTCACGTATGTCCGCACCGAAACGTTCCGCCTGCTGGCGCAGGTCCATCATCATCATATTGCCGTCGACACCTTCAGGATAGCCAGGGAAGTTCTCCACTTCAGTTGTCTGGGTCAACTGTCCGCCTGTCTGCAGGCCGCAATATTCCACAGGGCTAAGATTTGCCCTGCCTGCATATATCGCCGCTGTATATCCTGCAGGACCAGAACCGACGATAAGACATTTCACATGTTCCATATTTATTCCGTGTTTTTTATTATTATTTGAATACAAAAATACTAAGAATATCTGAGAAAAAGGGAAATTAAGTATAATATTTTTACTTTTTTATATAATCAATAGACATGAGAAAGAAAATATTCCTTCAGCACTTCTAAGGGAAAAGCGGAAAGGTGAAAACGGAAAGCGAAGGTTCGTCAGCATGAGCAGCGAACGTCAAACGAAGTACGGACGCAGTTCGTACCGTTTGGTGCGCGAACAGCGAATGCTGGCAAAGGTGAAAGAGCAAAGAGGAAAAGGTTATCAAATAACTTGTCTACTCGTTTACTTGTCAACTATATGATTTATGGCTTATTCAAACATGAAGATAGAGGGAGGTTGAGGGAGGTTGAGGTAGAAGGAGATAAAAGGAGGTAGATGAAGATAGAGGGAGATAAAAGACATTAGTCTTGATACAGAACACCCGCTTGCCAAAGTATCGTCTTCTATCTTCGCCGCTGAAAGCGGCATATCTTCCTGTAACTTCCTATATCTTCTTAACATACGAAACTCGTCAACTTGTCAACTATTCAATCAACTTGTCTACTCGTCAACTCGTCTACTTGTCAACTAATTGTTTTTATTGTTTTTTCTTATAGGCGGTTGTCAGACGTGATGTGTGCAGATAGACACTGGAAACTTGTTTACAGATGGATATCTGCACATATCACATTGCTCGCAGAGCATCCGCCTATAAGTGGTTCTTTCTTGTTTTTGTATATAGCCATTACCCATATAAAAAGAAGAAAGTTGTCCCCTGTTGTCCCAGTTGTCTTTAATGGTATTTTTGTGTGCTCTCCGCAGACGGGAAATTATCACGAGTTTTCTTTGAATTTTACACCCTGACAACTCTAAATGCACCGTTCTCATGCTCTGAAATTCACGAATTTGCTGTTTCGGAAAGAAAAATTCGCCAAATTTCGGGGCAAAACAGAGCAAATCACTGCGTCATTCAGAGCATATCACACCGCCATTCGCTACCTTTTGCATCGCCAAAAGCTACTTCTTGGCGCACAGAAAACCCACGCAGAACGTCTGATTTGTTGTAATTGTTTGACCTACAGCCATTTACCCGAACCTTCATTTCCTTGCGATATTTCTGCACTTCGCCGCCCCCGAAATTCTACAGGCGATTCTCAGGCACATAAAACAGCAAAGTTTTCTAAAACCATTAAGTGACATTTTGTGCGTTAAAATTTGCATATCTGAAATATTTGCTGTATTTTTGCAAATTATATGCTCATAATGCAACATGTCTATATCATTTTTCATTGTATTTCAGACTATCATGCACAACGATAACTACAATTCAGCAATATTCTCATCCCTTACTTACAGACTCTCTGCAGCCCTGCGCTGCCTCCTCCTTGCCCTGCCGATTCTTCTGGCAGCATCATGCTCTGACAATCCCCGTGGTGCAGAAGCCATGGCGCAGGCGCAGCAGGTCATCAGCGAAAATCCCGATTCGGCGCTTGCCATTCTCCGTAGTGTGAGCAGCGAGGCTGACGGCTTCCCCCACTCGCAGCGCATGGCATATTATCTTCTTTTGGCTGATGCGAAGAACAAGGCATACGCCGATATGTCTGCCGACAGCATCATGCACGAAGTGGCGAACTATTACGACACATGGGGCGACAGCAACGAG
>JAZUMR010000057.1:0-32211 GCA_045603685.1 Prevotella sp. | reverse complement strand
TATCAAGGGCGGCAAGTTTGTAGGTGCTGACGGTAACACTGAGGTTATCTACGCAAGCGGCGCTAACAGCGTTATAGATATCTACGGCGGTGAGTTTGAGGCTCTTCAGCAGTCAACATCATTCGCTGCTCCACAGTATGCCGTGCTCAACCTCTATGGTAACGGCAATAACGGCTGTGACATCAACGTATTCGGTGGTAAGTTCAAGAACTTCAACCCATCAGACAACGTATCAGAGAATCCTAAGAAGAACTTCGTAGAGGAAGGCTATGTATCTATTGCAGAAGGTGAATATTTCTCTGTAGTTCCTGGTAAATTTGTTACAAGTGCAGAAGACTTCAAGGCTGCATTAGCTGACGAAGATATAGATAACATCATTTTAACATCTGATGTTAACCTTGGTACAGACATTACAGCTATTACAACTGACAAGGTAATAAAAGGAAACGGAAACAAAATAACTGCCGGTGGCGGTTCTTCATCTAAGAGCTACGGATTACAGATTGCCAATTCTGCAAATGTAGTCATCGAAGATGTAAAGATGGAAAACTGCGGCGGCATGTATGTTTCGGACGGTGGTAATCTTACTGTCAAAGATGTGACAATGAAAACCACTTATAGTACTTCTGGCCGACACATGTTCTATGTTAATGATGGTGTACTGAATGTAGAAAGCGGAACATTCGAGGTTCTTCGCACAAAATCTCGCTATATTGTTCTACAGAACAATGCAAAAGCATACGTTAAAGGTGGCACGTGGGCTGACATGCTCGCATCTGGCTATGAGCCTGTATCTGTAGATGCAGGCTGCGAACTTGCAATCACTGGTGGCAAATTCCAGGTGAATGTATCAAACTACAAGTTTGACCCAACTCCATGGGTACCTGCTGGATATAAGACACAGGTAGTAGGAAACTACATGGAGGTTTTAGCAGAATAAACAGATTGCGGTTATCTTTTTTGATACCCAAGTATGAATTCTCTTTAGAAGTAGGACAATAAGAACAATATTACTTGAGGTGTTGGGCTCGGCGTTTGCGCCGAGCCCTTTCTCTTTCTCCCCCATCCCCTCTATTCTTTTCTCCATCTTTCATTGGCAGGAACCATCTGCCGCAAAGCCGTTGGTCCCGAGGCAGGCGTTTGCTCGACTATTCCACTTTTGTCATCCGTCATAAACTCAACTGCACTCAGCATTGTGATACATGATTGCCTTCTGCTCTCATTTGCACGAACCCACCCCGTTCTCGCAACGGCAGAGACACGGTAACGGGCGGCGATGGCGAAAAAAGATTAGAAAATGTTTGGTAGTATGATATTATTTGGGTACTTTTGCAGTAAAAAAGAAGTAGAAGGCTGATGGACAACATACTGAAATATTTCCCTGGGCTGACAGACAGACAGAGGGAGCAGCTCACAGCGCTTGACGGGCTGTATCACGAATGGAACGCAAAGATAAACGTCATATCACGCAAGGATATAGACAACCTGTATGAGCACCACGTGATGCACTCCCTCTCCATAGCTAAGGCCCTGACATTCCGACCAGGCACGAAGGTTCTCGATTTCGGATGCGGCGGAGGCTTCCCTGGCATTCCGCTTGCCATAATGTTTCCAGAAACGCAGTTCAGGCTGATAGACGGAACTGGCAAGAAGGTGCGTGTGGCTCACGAGATAGCGCAGGCTGTGGGGCTGAAGAATGTAGACGCATGCCACATACGCGGCGAGGAGGAGCGAGGCATGTATGATTTTATCGTCTCACGTGCCGTAATGCCTCTGCCCGACCTCGTGAAAATAGTACGCAAGAACATCTCTAGGAAACATAGCAACTCCATAGCTAACGGCATCATCTGCCTGAAAGGTGGCAATCTGGACGAGGAGCTCAGGCCGTTCCGCAATGTTGTAGAAAAGACGGAGCTCTCAACCTTTTTCAGAGAGGATTGGTTCAAGGAGAAGTATCTCGTCTACCTGCCAATGTAAGCAAAAGAATGGCGCAGAAACGTGCAGCGCAGAGACGTGCAGCGCAGAGACGTGCAGCGCATAGACGCTCAGCAACAGCCCGCACGCCAGACTCTCTCATACAACGAACCACTATAAGACATGGACTTCACGGATATAACACATTACGATCTGATGCTTATGCCAGCGCTTGGAGGCAGGCATTGTGAGTTTGCCGACGCTTTGGCGCTGACGTTGACCTCTGCCCTTACGTGGGTTCCGATGTATCTTGCGCTGCTATATGTCGTGGCAAAGAAGCATAAAGCGGCGATGCCTGTCCTGCACATAATCCTGTGTGCAGGATTATGTATTCTGTTAGCCGACGGAATGGCGGACGGAATAGTAAAACCGCTGACAGGACGGCTCAGACCGCTGAACGACCCCGAGGTCAGCCTGATGATTACGCTCGTGGCAGGAGCAGAAGACAGCAACTACAGCTTCTTCTCTGCACATGCGGCTAACACATTCTCCTTATGCGTATTCTTCTCGCTCATGATGCGGAATATGTGGCTCACGCTCTCCATGACCCTATGGTCAATAACAAACTGCTGGACAAGGATATATCTCGGCATGCACTATCCGTCAGACATATTCGTCGGACTGATATGGGGCGGTATATCAGGATGTACGGCATATTACGTTTTCAGAAAGATCTGGCATAAGATTGCAGTGCGATGCCCCAAAATGAATTCTGAGTATACGCACAAGGATGTTATTCCTGTCATAGCAATTATTATTATAACCTTCATTTCAGCAAGCATACACGCGGCCATATAATAACAAGGCACACCAACCATCTGAGTAACGACAAATCACACACATGGAAATAAATCCAAGAAATATAAAGATAAAAGAATACAGCTATCCGCTCCCCGACGAAAGGATTGCGAAATTTCCGCTGGCACAGCGCGACAGCAGCAAACTGCTGATATACGACCAAGGCGAAGTGAGCCATACCCGCTTCTCTAGTATCGGAAGTCTGCTGCCTGAAGGTTCGCTGATGATATTCAACAATACCAGAGTAATACAGGCGCGCCTGCATTTCAGGAAAGAGACGGGAGCGCTCATTGAGGTGTTCCTGCTCGAGCCGTATGCACCGGCAGATTACGAACTGATGTTTCAGAGCAGGAAAGAATGCTCCTGGCTGTGCCTCATCGGCAATATGAAGAAATGGAAGGAGGGAGCGCTTCACCGCAAGCTTTCAGTCAGCGGAACCGATGTGACACTTTCCGTGGAGCGTCTTGGCGAACATGGGACAAGCCAGATTGTCAAATTGTTCTGGGACAATGAAGATATATGCTTTGCCGACATGCTTGATGCTGTAGGCGAACTCCCTATTCCGCCATACCTCAACCGTGACACAGAAGAGAGCGACAAGACCACATATCAAACCGTATACTCAAAGATAAAGGGCAGTGTGGCTGCTCCAACAGCAGGACTGCATTTCACACCATCCGTCCTCGAAGACATTGACAGACACGGCATAGAGCGGGAAGAACTGACACTGCATGTCGGAGCAGGAACATTCCGCCCTGTAAAGGCTGAGGTGATAAGCGACCATGACATGCACACGGAATATGTGGCAGTGAGAAGACACACTATCAAACGCCTGCTGGCACATGACGGAAAAGCAATAGCTGTAGGCACAACATCAGTTAGAACTCTGGAGAGCCTATACTACATAGGATGCCATATTATGTGTGGCGATACGTCTGACAACGCTATGCACGTCATGCAATGGGAGCCATACGAGCATAAAGAGCAGGCTCCTTCTGCTACAGAGGCGCTGACGGCTATCCTGGAATATATGGACAGTAACAGTCTTGAAACACTGAATGCATCGACTCAGATAATCATTGCTCCTGGATACGAATATAAAATAGTCAGCCGACTAATAACAAACTTCCATCAGCCGCAGTCAACATTGCTACTGCTTGTCTCTGCGCTTGTAGGAGACGATTGGCATAAAATCTACGATTATGCGCTGAAGAATGATTTCAGATTCCTTAGTTACGGCGACTCATCAATGTTAATACCGAAAAAGAAATGAAAATAGGAGATAAAGTAAGATTCCTTTTCGACAAAGGAGGAGGGACAATTGCCGCTATAAAAGGCAATATAGTAATGGTGGAAGATGAAGACGGATTCCAGATTCCCACACCAATAAACGAAGTCGTGGCTGACAGCTCACAGGAGAACTACTCAACATCAAAGATGGTTGAAGCCATGAGAAAGCAGGAGGAACGCAGCAAGACGTTGGCATCTGACGGCAGAAGCATGAAAGCACTGCTGAACGACGGCATGAACGACCGTATAGATGCTGAGCCTGACTATGACCCTGCTGAAAGAGACATCAGTTTCAAAACTCCTGCCGAAGAACGGAAGGGAGGAAATCTGCTTAGCGCTTATCTCGCCTTTGTCCCTATAGACATTAAGCAGATGACCAACACACAGTTTGAAACATACCTCGTGAACGACTCGAACTACTACCTGCAGTACACATACCTGTCTGCAGAAAACAACAGCTGGACTCTCAGAGCGCAGGGAGTTCTGGAGCCAAACACAAAGGAATATATTGAGGAGTTCAGCCAAAGGGATGTCAACGCATTAAGCAGAATATGCATACAGATGACTGCATTCAAGAAGGATAAGCCCTTCACACTGAAACCCACGATAAACCTGCAGATGAGAATAGACCAGGTGAAATTCTATAAGCTGCACACATTCCAACCGAATGATTTCTTTGAGCAACCAGCACTGCTATACACCATCATAGAGAACGACAAGATGGCTCGCTCAATGAATATTGACGCCAACGATCTGAAAGAGGAGATGTATGCAAAACCAGAGCAATTAGAGCAACTGCAATCTATCAGCACAAAACCTGTCAGACAAGGATTGGAAGATGCTCTCGTAGTTGACCTGCATGCAGAAAAACTGCTTGACAGTACCGGAGGGCTATCATCTGCGGATATTCTGAATTATCAATTAGACCATTTCCGCAAAATCATGAAGGAGCACCGGCATGAGAAAGGCAAGAAAATTATCTTCATACACGGAAAAGGAGAAGGTGTCTTAAGACATGCCATAATACACGAACTGAACTATCGCTACCGTCCCTGCACATATCAGGATGCTTCCTTCCAGGAATACGGATATGGAGCAACACAGATAATTATTAAATAATAGTAGAGAAACACTGATTCGCACGAATCGATGCTTCCAACAATCATAATTGCAAACACATAGAAACCCAAAGGCAAAAAAGACTACAATATGACAAACTACGGATTCATAACAGTGGCGGCTGCCGTGCCACGGACTAAAGTTGCCGATGTGCAGCACAATATTGAGGAAATAGAGCGTCTCATCGTAATGGCTGAGAAAAATAACGTAGAGTTGCTCATTTTCCCGGAGTTATGTATCACTGGCTATAGCTGCCAAGATTTGTTCCGATCAAGCAGTCTGCTTGACGCTTCAGACGATGCACTACGTCTGCTTACCGACTTCAGCCTCGGGCGCGGCATAACATTTGTTGTGGGAGCACCGCTACGACAAGACGACAGACTCATGAACACCGCTGTGGTAATTTCAAACGGACAGCGCCACTACATACATAAAACATTCCTGCCAAATTATAATGAGTTCTACGAAAAGCGATGGTTCTCCGTAGAGGCGTTAGATGCAGAACCACGCATCTTCCGACTGCCTACAGGCGTAACATTCGGAGTAGAATTAGGCAGCGACTTATGGTCTGTCATGCCTCCAAGCACAATCTTAGCAACATCAGGCGCTGACATCATCCTAAACCTCTCAGCATCAAACGAACTGGCGGGAAAACATAAATACCTACTCTCGCTACTGTCACAGCAGAGTTCACGCACTATGTCGGGATACGTATACAGCTCTTGCGGATTCGGAGAGTCGACACAAGACCTTGTATACGGCGGTGACGCCATCATATACGAAAATGGTACCTTGCTTTCGCAGTCTGAACGATTCTCCCTCGAACCACAATTAGTCATAGCACAGATTGACGTTGAACGTCTGAGAAACGAAAGACGCACCAACACCACATTCGGACGCGCACAGGGTACGTTGATGGCAAAGGCTGAGGTAGTAGAGCTCGAACTAGACGACAACGCATACAGCATGCTGCAGCGTGGGTTCACACTGAAACGTCAATATGATCCTATGCCTTTTGTTCCTAAAGCAGAAGATATGGACGAGACATGCGAGGAGATTTTCAACATACAGGTCATGGCATTAGCAAAACGCATGATGCACACCAACTGCAAGAACGTAGTGTTGGGAATCAGCGGCGGACTTGACTCCACACTAGCTTTACTTGTCTCCGTGCGCACATTTGACAAGCTTGGATTTGACCGCAAGGGCATACACGGAATAACAATGCCAGGATTCGGAACAACAGACCGTACCCACGACAATGCCGTAAGGCTTATGACAGCCCTCGGCATTACACAGCGGGAAATAAGCATCAGGAAAGCCGTAGAACAGCATTTTGCAGACATCGGACACGATATCAGCCAGCATAATGTCACATACGAAAACTCACAGGCTCGCTACAGAACCATGCTGCTTATGGATATCGCAAATCAGGTGAACGGAATGGTAATTGGTACAGGTGACCTCTCGGAACTTGCTCTCGGATGGGCCACATACAACGGTGACCACATGTCGATGTACGGAATAAACGCCTCTGTGCCAAAGACACTCATTCCATATCTTGTAAGGCACGCAGCGCACAGCCAGAATGACAGAAACATAGCTGAGACATTGGAAGATGTGATTGCCACACCAATATCTCCAGAACTGATACCAGCAGCAGACGATGGCGAGATAAAGCAGAAGACAGAAAATCTTGTCGGACCATATGAACTGCACGACTTCTTCCTGTATCATTTTGTGCGCTTTGGGTTCTCTGCTGAGAAAATTCTACTTTTGGCACAGAATGCATTCGCAGGAAAATACGACAAGGAGACAATCAAGCATTGGCTGAAGACATTCATGCGCAGATTCTTCCAGCAGCAGTTCAAGCGTTCATGCCTGCCTGACGGCCCAAAAGTCGGTTCCGTTTCGCTATCTCCTCGAGGCGACTGGCGCATGCCATCTGATGCAGTCGGAACACTCTGGAGCATAGAATAAGCTACAGGCAAGTAATCATTAGAATCTGAATCAAGACGAGAAGCGAGGTGTACCGTTTCACGGTCTTCCTTAGCATAAGCGACACTGCCAACTCTAGCAACATAACGCAGTTACACAAAAATTACTAACGCAGTTACACAAAAAAGAGGTCACCGCAAATGATGGTGACCTCTTTTTTGTGTATCAGTAAACCTTTATTCTGTCGCCTACACGTATAGTATGGTCAAGCGACAGACCGTTCTTCTTATATAACGACTTCAAACGCACTCCATAATTCTGCGCAATAGAATACATTGACTCTCCTGGCATAACAATATGCGGTCGATGCTTGAATGATTTGTCTGCTTTTGTACGTTTCTTCTCAAGATATATTATATCCCCAGCCCTTAGCGCATCATCCTTGTCGCGCTCATTATATTTAGCCAGTTTTCTATAGGACACATCAAATTCCTTAGCTATGCTGCGGAATGTATCACCGTTACGTGCCACTACATAATAATTGCGGTTACACATTTTTACAGAATGTCCCCCAGCAGTAAAATTTCCCTTTGTTGATGTTGGTGTATACACACCTGACGCCATACGCTGCAGCGCAGCCTCATCATACTTCGTCTCACGGTCCAGCGCATCAAGATTATACCTGCGAATTATATCTATCAGCAGCTGTGCATAACGAGGATTTGTTGCATACCCGCATGCTTTCAGCCCATTAGCCCATCCAACATAATCCGTCTGCCGTAATGAGAAAAGCCGTTGGTATCTCGGACGTTTAAGGAATTTTGAATGATCCTCAAAGCTTTCAAAAGGCGAAGCGTATACTCTGAAGCATTCGCCCAATTCATCATCATCTCGTTTCATCGAGGGGCCACGCCAATCATGGCATTTTATGCCGAAGTGGTTATTGCCTTTTCTCGCCAATTCGCTCTCCCCTGCCCCGCTCTCGAGTATTCCCTGAGCCATAGTAATGCTGGCAGGAATGCCGTGTTTCATCATTTCATATATAGCGACATCACGGTATGTATCAATATAATTCTGATAACGCTGGTTCCACTTCACACTGCCCTGCGCCATAAGAAACACAGGAAGTGCGAGAAGAACTACAGCAAATAAAAATCGGAGCAGCAAATCTGCAGTGTGTCTCCGCTGTCTGCATTCTGCTGACCTATGAGTATATTCCGTAGCTTTTATCTCATGCATATTGTTTCGTGTAATTATATAAACAAAAAAGGCGCTGCCGTCTGAAGCATCGCCTTGATTCGTAGTTTTGTGTTTCTGTAGTGGATAGGGGATTCGAACCCCTATGGCAAGATTGAGAATCTTGAATCCTAACCCTTAGATGAATCCACCGAAATATTCTCTTTGTCTTTAACATCGCTCCACCGTAGATACTTCATCAGTCTGGATAGAACCAGCGGCTTGCTCACGAATATCTTTACCTCGTCGTCTGTGTAGTGGATAGGGGATTCGAACCCCTATGGCAAGATTGAGAATCTTGAATCCTAACCCTTAGATGAATCCACCGTGTAAGAGACGTGCTCGCTGGTGCGGAAGGTGGGGGATTCGAACCCCCGGTACGGAATCCCGTACGTCAGTTTAGCAAACTGGTGGTTTCAGCCACTCACCCAACCTTCCAAACCGATAAATCTTTACGGCTGCTATTGATGTTATTACCAAAAGCGAGTGCAAAGGTAATATTATTTTCTGACATGACCAAATATTTTCTATAGATTTTTTCAAAAAACATATTTTTATTCTGTATTATAGAGTCAACCGGCAAGTGCAAGTGCTCTTTGAATTAAAGCTTATTGTTTGCAATACCCTTATTTGCTATTAGGTTATGAGGGCTTAAGGTTGTTAGGTTATAAAGTTATGAGGTCATGAGAGTCACTATGTGCTTCTCCAACCATTTTACTTCCAATTTCACTTCATAACCTCAAAACCTCACATCCTCATAATTCTTCCATTTAGCTGCACCGATTCCGCTTCCCTGATACACAATATAATATAAAAACGGAAAGCAGGCATCGCTGTCTGCTTTCCGCTAAATTGTAATTGTGTTTAGGCTTAATTTGTTTTCCACGCGCATGTGGACGATTTATAATAGGTATTACAAAGATTGGTCGTATGAATATGTTATTTGACAATATAGATCTAACTATAAAACAGACTGGTTTCAGCACTGTTTTTGTTTTCGGATGCAAAGTTAATAAATATTGACGTAAATCAAGCATGATTATTAAAAAAAATTAGTTAAAAAATAATAACCTGCTTATTATGTCGTCTCTTTATTCCTACTGACATGTCCATGCAGAACAAAAAAAGGTAGCACATGGCTACCTTTATAAATATTTTAACAGCGAAGCCGAGAAAGGAAGACGAATATTAGTGTCTGCCGGCATCTCTCACTTTACGCAGAAAGTAATAATACAATCTGCACTGTATCAGTCTACATGGAACACTTCCTCCATGTCTGCCCACCACTCTCCTTCTTTGCGGGTGTCGAGCGGTTTCTGGCATGGCATACATACATCCCACCAGCGCTGGGTCTCTGGGTCAGCTGCCATCTTAGCCATGTCAGCTTCATAGTCTGTTCCTACATATTCATAATAGCTAAAGAGATAACCATCCTTGTAATATATGCTGTAGTTGCGCAGGTTACAGTCATATATCATCTTCAGCACCCCTGGCCATGCTGCAGCATGGAGTCGCTTATATTCATCCAAACATTCTGGCCGTACTGCTATGACACTGCCATAACGTCTCTTGCGCTTCTGTCCAGAACCTACGGCATCAAAAAGCGCCTCTACGTTTTCTGGCTTCGTGTCCACAAGGATAGCCTCATGGCTTGGTGATACAATCAGCCCTGTAGGGAACAGTTCTACCAGTTCGCGCACTTTTTTTCTGACATCGTCTGGCGTGCCGTTAACCATAAGATACTGTGCATCGACACCGCCGCAGAAAGACACCCTGCCGCCGAAGTCTGCCTTCAGTCGTTCTGGCTCCATCTTCGAAGCAAGCGCCTGTATAGGATGTATGGCGTCAACGCCCATCTCTATGAGGTCAGGAATGATGTCGTGTATTCCTCCGCAAGAATGGTGTATGACCTTCAAACCATAGCGTTTAGCCTGTTCAACAAGGCGGCGCGTACCGTCAAACACAAATTGGCGCAGCTGCTCAGGGCCGACCATAAGCCCCTGCTGGCTACCAAAGTCATTGCCTATGAGTACAGCATGCAATTTGCCCTGCGTAGCCTTGTAGAATATCTCGTTTGCACGCAAATAGAAATCAGTTATTCTATCTATCACAGCCTTGAATAATTCTGGGGCTATAAACATCTTGACCAGTGCATCCTCCATGCCGAAAGCAGCGCAAACATCCTGAAAATGGGCTGACCATACTACTCCCAACACCGCATATCCATCAGGAACATCCTCTACAACACGGCGGCACTCCTCTGGGTCTATGTATTTCTCTGGGTCTGGCCAGTCGAAAAGGTCAACTGCCGAGACATCGGTATAATCCTCGAAAAAACCTGGCGCTGTCAGCGTGCGATGCTCATTAGAATTATCGCCCTTGTTCTTGGCAAAGTCAAATGCGGCATATATGGCATCGCTCGTTGGAGAATGATAAGGCATCTCTACAGGATATATATCGTCGCCTATGCGCGCCTTCAGGTCTTTCATGTTGTCCACACCAAAATACTCATAGAGCTTCGGCAGTGCGCTATTATCAGGAATTCCCAGCCACGATGCCGGACGGTCTACCGGACGGCGTTCGATCGTAGCGTAAAAACGTTCTATATGATTCATAATCTGTTAGGTTTATTAGTTTTTTAAATAGATATCGGGAACAAAGTTAATGAATTTTTCCGTACCAGCAATGCTTTTGGAGCATTTTTTTGAAAAATATGCAGCAAAAGGACGAGGCAGCATCAATGGAGAAGATACTGCCTCAACAAATTACACAAACATAGCTCGGAATACGAAAACTTTACATTTTTTAACGCGCAAGAATTGCATGTAGAATTCTGAGAGCTGTAAAGGTGAAAAATATCTCTGCAAAATAGTCATTACGGCAAGCGTCTGTACGACAGCAGGTTACAAAAGAAAACAAATTCCACAAGCAGGAACGTTACTGCAAGAAGCTACTTTTAGCATGCCCAAAAGTAGCGAATGACGATGCAAAAAGTAGCGAGTGACGATGTGATATGCTCTCATTTACATGACTATTTCCTGTAAGTATGTTGAAAATCCGATGTTTTTTATTATAAAAAAGCAAAGACAGCGGTTTTCTGCAACAACTCCCGCCGTCTCATATAATGAAGGAATGAAATTTCCAAAGAAAACTCAAGCATTTTTCCTATACAGAATTTACATCATTTAAGAAATTCAGGAAAACCATGTCAAAGGCACATACCCCCGGTGAGAATACAAGTTCTTATGGCTAATGATGCAATTAAAGCCACTACCCTATCGGCTACCTATAAACAGCAGGAGCATAGACAGTAGTACAAGCACAAGGTCAAGCGCCTTGGCCTTAAGATTCTTCTCATGGAACATCATCGCCCCGAACAAGAAACTGACTATGACTGAGCCGCGACGAACCATGGAGACTATGCTTATCATAGCCCCCTCCTGCCCTAATGCGTAAAAGTATAAGAAATCAGCGGCAGACAGGAATATAGAAATCAGCGGAATGCACCAGTGCCAGCGGAAAGGCGTAGAGCGTCTACGCTGAGGATACCATAAGAAAAGCAGCATGGCGAGCATCATGAAAAACTGATATATATTATACCACGACTGAACAGCCATCTTATCAAGGCCGATACCGCCATTCTCCACACCCGCCATCAGATATTTATCATACAATCCAGACAGAGCGCCAAGCACATTTGCAAGTATAACACAGTATATCCATTTGTTGCGCCACCAGTTTATACCCTCTCTGCGGCTGGTCTTTTTCAGCATCTCGATGCCCACAATAGCAACTATGACACCGAGCCACTGCCATAGATTCAGACGTTCTGAGAAGAAGACCATTGCACCTATCAAGACCATCACAGGGCGCGTGGCATTGATCGGGCCGACAATAGTGAGCGGTAAATGTTTAAGGCCGAAATAAGCAAGAAGCCAGCTGCTGAGGACTATGCATGACTTCAGCAAAATGTACTTATGTTCTTCCCACCCGTAGGAATAGGTATAAAATATGGAGTCTGCAGAGATATTTCCCGTTGCAGACAAAATAATAAACGGGATAAATATAAGTGAAGAAAACAGCGTATTCAGCAGCAAGACAGGAATAACAGCGTTTGACTTCAGACTCTGTTTCTTAAAGACATCATAGAAGCCTAACAATGCTGCTGAGAGGAATGCTAATATTAACCACATAGAGGAATAAGTTGGACAAAAGGAAAAGGCAAAATAAAATTTTTTATTTTACCCTTTATCTTTAATACTAACTATTATAATTCTAACAATCAATTATTTATCAATATACACAACATTACGTTCAGTATGTCACATTTTCGAGGAACAATGCGTGGGCAGGCATGGATTCCCTGGCCTCTGTACGCTTCCGGCTATCAACAACAGCATAGAACTCCTCTAACGTAAGACGGCCGCGTCCGACATCAACCAGCGTACCAACAACAGCACGGACCATATTGCGCAAGAAGCGGTCAGCCGTAATCTCAAAAAACCAGCATCCTGGCTCTGTCTCTTTCCATTCTGCCTTGGTAACCTTACAGAAAGTAGTCTTGACGTCAGAGCCCGCCTTGCAGAAAGCCGCGAAATCTTTTACGGACAAAAGATATTCGCCAGCACGGTTCATCTGGGCGAAATCAAGCGTGTAATGAGTCTCAAGCGAATACTTCCTGTTGAACGGCGATTTCCTTGTATGGATATAATAGCGGTATGTACGTGAGGTGGCGCTGAAACGAGCGTGCAAATCATCGCGGACTTGTGCGATGTCATAAACTGAAATATCTGGCGGCAGAATACGGTTTAACCTGAACGACAACTGTTGGCAGTCTATTTCTTCATCATAATCAAAATGTGCTGCCATATATCGGGCATGTACACCTGTATCCGTACGCCCTGCACCAACTATTGGCACCTCCCGGCGCAATATTGTAGACAGACATCGTTGAATCTCACCTTGTACAGACCGTGCATCTGGCTGTATCTGCCATCCGTGATATTCTGTGCCGTCATACGACAAATATATGAAGTATCGCATGTTATTTCTTCTTATTATGGAAAATCTTTTTATATACCTCGTGCAACTGAAGTGGTACGGAACATAGCAGAATGCTCCGAGACATTATTTACATGTGTGTGTGCAATGATATTGCGTGATTTTCTTGAATCCGTTTAGGAAATCACGTGCAGGCATTCGTTTCTTACCTGTTATCTGCAATTCCAGTATCTCCAAAAGATTGTCAGTCGTATTAACAAAGAGTCGGTTTCCCTCTGTTGTAATCACACCTGGCTCTGCTATGGCAGGCATAGAGGTTTTCGCCGTACGGAATATCTTCATAGTCAAGTCTTTCTCTCCGTCAGCACACAATGTAGTCCATGTACCTGGATACGGTGACAGACCGCGTATAAAATCATGTATTTTCTTGCCCGGGCTTCTCCAGTCAATCTCACACGTTTCCTTGAATATCTTTGGCGCATGATGCAGCTGCGACTCTTCTGACACTCCCGCATTCGCCATGAATTCTTCCTGCGGCATAGATGACACATGTCCCTCACCCTCTATTATCTTATTTGTAGTACTGAGGGCTATCTCTGCACCTAAAGCCATCAAGCCATCATACACATACTCAACGTTGGCATCGTCAGGAATATCGAATTCTCTCTGCTCTATTATGCGACCTGTATCAATGTCATGGTCGAGGAAGAATGTTGTCACACCTGTCTTCTGTTCGCCATTGATTACCGCCCAGTTGATTGGCGCAGCACCCCGATACTGAGGAAGAAGCGCAGCATGGACATTAAATGTTCCATAGCGAGGCATATCCCAAACAATCTCTGGCAGCATACGGAATGCTACAACAATCTGCAAGTCTGCCCTATAAGAACTGAGTTCCTCAATAAATTGCGGGTCTTTCATCTTTACTGGCTGAAGTACAGGCAACCCATGCGCTAATGCATACTGCTTAACCTGAGACGGCTGCAGCGTATCCTGATGTCTGCCCACAGGTTTGTCAGGCTGGGTTACAACAGCCACAACATTATATCCCCCCTCGACGAGTGCTTGCAATGTAACGACAGCAAACTCCGGGGTACCCATAAATACTATACGTAAATCCTTCTTTGTCATAGAAATATCTGCTATAGATTTTATTCCTAATATACTCCAATCAGTTTATTCCGTACTGAAATCCGCCACCATCTTACGGTAAAGCGAATACACATGCGAACGGCTCACATAGCCTATAAGATGAAGATTGCTGTCAACAACGGGTAACTGCTGTGCATTTGTCTTGTCGAACACTCGCATGACATCCTCCATCGGGTCATCCACACGCAACAGCGCCGGAGGTTCTGACATCAGCTGACTGACGCGGAAACGATGGTATAGCTCCGTACGGAATAGAATATGACGCAATTTCATCATATCAATCTCTCCCAGCAATCTTCCTCCATTATCAATCACAGGGAGTACATCTACTCTCGATCGGCTTATTTTATGCACCAGATCAGACAACATCATGTCAGGAGGAACGGCAGAGCAGTCACGCTCTATGACACTGTCCAGCGACATCAGCGTCAGTACAGAATGGTCTGTATGATGAGTCAGCAATTTTCCTTCACGTGCCAAACGCATGCCGTAAATGCTGTGCGGTTCAAACACATATATCGTAAGATACGACACTGTACTGACTATAAGCAAAGGTATGAACAAATTGTATCCGCCAGTCAGCTCGGCTATAAGGAAAACTCCCGTAAGTGGAGCGTGCATGACGCCAGACATGACACCAGCCATGCCCAACAGAGCAAAATTCGTCTCAGGCACATGAACTCCTAACTCGTAAATATTCCATAAACGAGCGAAAAGGAATCCTGCAAACGCACCAATAAAAAGCGAAGGGGCAAATGTACCGCCACAACCTCCGCCACCATTGGTAGAGGCTGTAGCCATGGATTTGGTCAGCACGACAAAGGCTACAAAAAGTATGAGAAGTTCTGGGTGTCCGCTGAAGAAGGAATGCTCCAGCAGAATCTGCCATTCCTCTTCTGTACGGCCGTTCAGAAGTATATTGATTGCAGAATATCCCTCACCATATAGAACAGGAAAAAGAAATATAAGCATGCTTAACACAAAACCACCCAAAAGCCACTTCACGTAAGGGCGTGATGACAGTTTTCCGTAAATATTCTCACAGAACGTCATTGTCCGTATGAAGTAAAGGGCTACAAGTCCGCATGCCATACCCAGCAGAATATTAGCTGGGACACGGTTGACCACCCAAGAGTCAGTTAATGTAAAAGAAAAAAGCGAGCTGTCTCCTGAAAACACATAGGTAAAGCATGTTGCTGTCACCGATGCAATAAGAATAGGAAGAAGCGACGCCATTGTAAGGTCAATCATCAAGACCTCAATCGTAAACACCAACCCGGCTATCGGAGCCTTGAAAATTCCTGCGATAGCAGCAGATGCGCCACACCCGACAAGCATAAAGATTGTTTTGTTGTCTAATCTAAACCGGCGGGCCAGATTGCTGCCTATGGCAGAACCTGTAAGTACAATCGGAGCCTCTGCTCCCACCGAACCTCCAAAGCCAATCGTTATAGCAGAAGCGACTATAGAACTCCACATGTTATGCCGAGGCAGGCGTCCCTGTTTTGTTGAGATGGCATATAATATCTTTGTTATGCCATGTGAGATATTATCTCGCACGACATACCTGACAAATAGCATCGTCAGGAGAATGCCTAACACTGGAAATACGAGATAGTACCAATTGATATAGTCACTGGCGAAATTATCACTTAAGAAAATTTGAATGGCATGTATAAGCGAGTGCAATACATAAGCGGCAACCGCAGCCAGAAGACCGACGACAAATGCCAGCATCAGCGTAAGCTGCCGCTGAGAGAAATTGCCTGCAATCATGTCTGTTATTCGCTCTGCAAACGTCTGTTTATCTGCCTGTTCTTTTGCCATCGCCTTCTATTACCCTTTTTACTGAACGTCCATCTCAGATTTTCTCTGCACAATATTCTACTTTCTTATAATCGTAATACCAGAATCAGCTGTAAGCTTAATTATACTCGACGGCTTATGTGGTTTATGCTCCTGTCTGCGAGCCCAGCATACATAATCAACAGCATTGATTATCTCTGGCGAAATATCTCTGAAATTCTGCGCAGTCTCTTCTCCGCTAACATTTGCACTTGTGCTAACAATTGGTTTCTGGAAACGATAGCACAGCTCCTTGGAAAACTCCTCTTCCGTTACACGCAACGCTACAGAGCCATCCTCTGCAATCAGATTTGGAGCAAGATTAACCGCTCCGTCAAGAATAACAGTTGTCGGCACTGTAGCCATCTCAAATAAATCCCATGCTACATCCGGCACATTACGCACATATCTCTGCAGACGAACAACACTGTCGGTCAGGCATATCATAGCCTTTGAGTCATCACGACGCTTTATCTCGTATACGCGCCTTACAGCTTCCGGATTGGTGGCATCACACCCTATCCCCCAAACCGTATCGGTAGGGTAAAGTATCACTCCACCTTTGCGCAGGACTTCAACAGCCATACGTATATCATCTTCTCTTTTCATAAATCAAGGTATATATAATTTCTTTAAGCCTTAAGACGCATCATACATTTCAGACACTCCATACTAACCTATAATATTCTTAATACCAGGCGAATACACAACGACCATGGAGCATACCCTCAACCAGCATAACAGTCAGCCATGTGATACTTTACAACTAAGCATCAACGCTCCATCCTAAAGCGGCAGCACCAAGAACGGCAGCACCAGCACCGTCAAGCGTAGACACCAGCATCTTAGCCTTGCCTTTGTATATCGGCATGACATGTCTGTCATAAGCGTCGCGTATTGGTTTCATTATATATTCCCCTGACTTTGCCAGTCCTCCAAAGAATATAAAGGCTTCCGGAGAAGAGAATGCCGCAAAGTTAGCACATGCCTCTCCAAGCATCTTGCCTGTAAAATCGAATATCTCGAGTGCCAGCGCATCACCCTTCACGGCAGCCTTGTAGACATCGTAGCTCTCAATTCTATCAATATCAATCTCGCGCAGCAATGAAGGGCGAGAATCCTTCTGCAGCAGTTCGCGAGCAGTACGTGCTACACCTGTTGCCGAGCAATAAGCCTCAAGACATCCTGTTCGTCCACATCCGCACATGCGTCCTTCTGCACCTCGAACCATTGTAACGTGGCCCAATTCGCCTGCAAATCCGTCATGTCCGTAAAGAAGCTTGCCATCAACAACAACACCCGAGCCAACACCAGTTCCCAAGGTTATGACAATAAAATTCTTCATACCTTTCGCCACGCCATAGGTCATCTCCCCCAGCGCAGCCGCATTGGCGTCATTAGTCATCGCCACCTTTACTCCGAGTCTTTCAGAAAACATCTGAGCGAGAGGAACAACTTTGTCCTTTGCCCAAACAAGGTTTGGCGCACACTCTATGGTACCTTTACGATAATTAGCATTTGGAGCACCGATACCCATTCCATAGATATTCTGTATGCCTCCCGTCTGTTCGATGATTATTTCCAAGGCTTTAACACAAGCGGCAACAAAATCCTCAACGGCAACATAATCCTGTGTCTTGACCGATGTCTGGGCTATTATGTTTGCATCTTTATCGACGATGCCGAACACGGCGTTAGTGCCGCCCAAGTCCAGTCCGATAACATACGGACGTTCTAAAGTTACATTCATTTTCACCAAAATCTTTATCTTTACGAAGCGAGGAAAAGGCAATATGTGGGCAGCGTCTGCTTTTCTTCTTTCCGAAAAAAAACTTTTTCAATGGCATGCCTCAACCGAACTCTGCATCTATTGCGGCAGGAATGCGTCTCTTCGCATACGCTAACCGCCATATCCTTTCCCGTACTTCTTTACCTATTATTATCTGTTATCTTGCAGATATTCTCGGCAAAGTTAATAATTTAATCTAATAAAATAAAGATTTTGCGCAAGAAATTTGTCTTTCTCGATATTTTTTCGCAATTTTGCATCATTATTTCACACATAATTATGACATTTCCTTTTCACATAGACCTTATGGAGCTTGCTCTAAAAGGCATTCTCATAGGTATAATTGTATCTGCCCCGATGGGTCCCGTAGGTGTGCTTACCATCCAGCGCACTCTTAATAAGGGACGATGGTACGGAATGATAACTGGGTGCGGTGCAGCACTGAGCGATATAATCTACGCACTGATAACTGGTTTGGGCATGAGTTTCGTCATGGATCTCATAACAAGCCCACAGAACAAGTTTGTCCTTCAGCTGTCAGGCAGCATTCTTCTGCTTGTGTTCGGCATATACTGTTTTCGTGCAGACCCTACCAAGAAGATACATCACAGCGGCAAGAAGAAAGGCACTCTGATACAGAACGGCATTACTGGCTTCCTGGTGACTTTCTCTAATCCGCTTATAATATTTCTGTTCATGGCATGCTTTGCGCAGTTTGCGTTCATCATCCCCGACCGTCCTGTAGAGATGACATTCGGTTACATCTGCATAGTTGTCGGCGCTCTACTGTGGTGGTACGGACTGACATGGCTGATTGACATGCTGCGTGAAAAATTCTCTAACAACGGAATAATAATAATAAATCGCATAATAGGTTCCATCGTGACCATATTTTCCATTATTATGCTCATCGGAACTGTATTCAATCTTTACACATTCAGTTACTGGTAAATGTTTATTTCAAAGAAACTCAGACAGGAAAATATCGCAGAATATCTGCTGTATATGTGGCAGACAGAAGACATCATCCGTGCATACGACTGCTATCTGCCAGCACTGAGGCGCAGCTATATCAGTCGATTCGAATGCACCGAGAGCGAACGCGACGAACTGACCGACTGGTATTCTGACCTCATACGCATGATGACAGAAGAGGGGTGTCGTGAGGGCGGCCATCTGCAGATAAACAAGGTAGTAATTCTTTCGCTCATAGATTTGCATCACCAGCTGCTCGACTCAAAGAAATTTCCTTTCTACACATCAGAATACTACAAGGTTCTCCCGTACATTGTAGAACTAAGAAGCCGGGGCGACAAAGACAAGAACGAGATAGAAACCTGCTTCGACGCCCTGTACGGAGTCATGATGCTCCGTCTGCGCAAGCAGGAAATATCAGAGGGGACACTGCAGGCTGTAAGCGAAATCACCACCTTCATCGGAATGCTGGCAGACTATTACAAGAAGGATAAGACAGAGGGGCTGGAATTTGAATAGAGCAAAGCGTATTCCGCTCATTACTATTCTTTAATACATGTATTGCCGCAAGACCAACAATTAATAGCACACTGCGAACACACACAGAAAAAGAAAATGAATATTCTCATCACAGGATGCAACGGACAATTAGGAAACGAGATTCTCATCCTTGAACGTTCAAATACGCAACACCGATATTTCAACACCGACATCCAGGAACATGCGCCTGGTGTGGCCAACTACTCAAAGCTCGATATAACTGATAAAAACGCCGTGCAGGAATTTATCAATGCCAACAGCATAGGTGGCATTATCAACTGTGCAGCATACACTGCAGTCGACAAGGCAGAAACCGACCGTGATGCATGCGTTCGTCTGAACTCGCTTGCACCAGCCTATCTCGCAGAAGCCATTAACGATGCCGGAGGATGGATTATACATGTCTCCACAGACTATGTCTTCGACGGAACGGGGCACACTCCATACGTAGAGGATGCACAGACATGCCCCAACAGCGTATACGGCGACACTAAGCTGGCAGGCGAAATGGCAGTAAGGGGCTGCGCCGCCAATCACGCCATCATACGTACCGCATGGCTGTACTCTGAATTCGGAAAAAACTTCGTTAAAACCATGATAGCACTCGGACAGACAAAGACCGAGCTCAATGTTGTGGCCGACCAGATAGGCACCCCCACCTATGCACTCGACCTTGCAAAAGCCATATTCTGCATTATAGACCACGGCATAATACCTGGAACATATCATTTCTCTAACGAAGGGGCAATTTCATGGTACGACTTCACTAAAGCCATACACCGCATTGCCAGCATAGCCACATGCGATGTGAAGCCTATACACACGGCAGAATACCCTACCCCAGCGAAGCGTCCGCACTACAGCGTGCTTGACAAGACTAAAATCAAAGCCACATACGGCATCACTATCCCTTACTGGGAAGAAAGCCTGCGCCGATGCATTGAAAACGGAAAGGTGAAAGTTTAACGTTTAAGGTTTAAGGGTTAAAGGTTAAAGTTTAAGGGTTAAGGGTTAATGTCGTCAAGCAACTTGTCTACTAAACAACCAACTCGTCAACGTGTTTACTTGTCAACTAAACAATCAACTCGTCAACTTAAAACATTACTAATAAAAATAGAAACAAAACGTGAATCAAGAAATAGAACGCCGCAGAACATTTGCAATCATATCTCACCCTGATGCCGGCAAGACCACACTTACCGAGAAATTCCTTCTCTTCGGAGGACAAATACAGGTGGCTGGTGCCGTCAAGAGCAATAAGATACGCAAGACAGCCACATCTGACTGGATGGAGATAGAGAAACAAAGAGGTATCTCTGTCTCAACTTCCGTCATGGAGTTTGACTATCAGGACTATAAAGTCAATATCCTCGATACCCCGGGCCATCAGGACTTTGCTGAAGACACCTTCCGCACCCTCACCGCCGTCGACTCCGCCATTATTGTTGTCGACAGCGCAAAGGGTGTAGAGACACAGACACGTAAGCTCATGGAGGTCTGCCGCATGCGCAAGACTCCAGTCATCATATTCATAAATAAGATGGACCGTGAGGGCCGCGACCCTTTCGATATCCTCGACGAACTGGAGCAGGAGCTGCAGATACATGTCCGCCCACTCTCATGGCCTATAAACCAAGGCGTTAAGTTCAAGGGCGTATACAATATATACGAGGAGCAGCTAAACCTATTCACTCCCGACAAGCAGCGCGTGACAGAGAAGATTACCATCGACATAAACACAGAAGAACTTGAGAGCCACATAGGCGAGACCGACGCACAGCAACTGCGTGACGACCTTGAACTTGTGGCAGGCGTTTATCCGAGCTTCGATATTGAAGCCTACCGCGACGCCACCGTGGCACCCGTATTCTTCGGTTCCGCTCTCAACAATTTCGGCGTGCAGGAACTTCTTGACTGCTTCGTGCAGATAGCTCCATCACCACGCCCTACCAAAGCACTGGAGCGCACCGTATCTCCTGACGAACAAAAATTCTCAGGCTTCATATTCAAGATTACAGCCAATATCGACCCAAACCACCGCTCCTGCATAGCATTCTGCAAGGTCTGCTCAGGACGATTCCTGCGTAATCAGCCGTATCTGCATGTACGCCAAGGCAAGACACTGCGATTCTCCTCGCCCACCCAGTTCATGGCGCAGCGCAAGTCTACCATCGATGAAGCATGGGCTGGCGACATAGTAGGACTGCCAGACAACGGCATATTCAAAATCGGAGACACACTGACCGAAGGAGAACGCATACATTTCCGCGGACTCCCGTCATTCTCGCCGGAACTATTCAAATACATCGAGAACGACGACCCGATGAAAGCCAAGCAGCTTGAGCGAGGCATAAATCAGCTCATGGACGAAGGTGTGGCACAGCTGTTCGTCAATCAGTTCAACGGACGAAAAATCATCGGCACCGTAGGACAGCTGCAGTTCGAAGTCATACAGTACCGCCTCGAGAACGAATACAACGCCAAATGCCGCTGGGAGCCCATACATCTCTACAAGGCCTGCTGGATAGAAAGCGACGACGAACGTGAGCTCGAGAACTTCAAGAAGCGCAAGTATCAGTACATGGCGAAAGACCGCGACGGCCGCGATGTCTTCCTTGCCGACTCTGGCTATGTTCTTCAGATGGCACAGGAAGACTTCAAGAACATACGCTTCCATTTCACATCAGAATTCTAAATCTTGAAGTAGACAAGTTTCGGATGTTAAGAAGATATAAGAAGTTACAGGAAGATATGCCGCTTTCGGCGTCGAAGATAGAGGACGATACTTTGGCAAGCTGATGTTCTGCATCAAAACAAATGTCATTTATCTCCCGCTACCTCCTACTACCTCCTTTTATCTTCATGTTTGAATAAGCCATAAATCATATAGTTGACAAGTAGACGAGTAAACAAGTTGACGAGTAGACAAGTTGATTGATTAGTCAATGACAACTTTAACCCTTAAACATTAAACATTAACCCTTAACCCTTAACCTCCCCCTCTGACACACAAATGAACAACAATACCCACGAAAACCAATCGCTGCAGTTCTATATGCAAGAGATAGCAGCAGCCCCTCTGACTGCAGAGGAGGAGAAGGCGCTCGCCATAAAGGCGCGTCAGGGGAGCAGCCGCGCGCTCGACAAGCTCATCACCGCATCCCTACCGCTCGTCGTCAGCACTGCACGACGCTACCAGCGCAGCCGATTGCCGCTTGCCGACCTTATAAACGAAGGCAACCTTGCCCTTGTGCGTGCAGCACGACGCTACGACCCCACACGCCAGGCGAGTTTCTCCTCATACGCCGTATGGCATGTGCGCCACGCCATGGAGCATGCCATAGCACAGCAGCAGCACTCTGTCTCGCTGCCGCAGCGTGAGCAGGCGCAGCAGGCGCAGATAGCACGCATCGATGCAGAATTCCGCAAGCACCACCAGCGGCAGCCAGACATATGCGAAATAGCCAGCGCAGCAGGAATCAGCGAGCACAACGTAAAACACGCCATGACAGGAGCCATACGGCAGACAGCCATAGACACGCCACTGTCGCCACACAGCCCCGTCACACTGCTCGACCGCATGCCTGACACTGCCGCAGCACCTGCCGACCAGATGCTCATCAGCAGCATAGCCGGCAGCCGTCTCTCCTGCGCCATCAGCCAGCTGCCACAGCGTGAGCAGAACGTGCTGAGAGATTTCTACGGCATAGGCACACCCCATCTCACTCTCGCTGAAATCGGACAGCAATACGGATTCTCACGAGAGCGGGCACGACAGATACGAAAGAAAGCACTGCGCCATCTACGCCGTGCCATGCGCACAACAGGTGTCACGCTCAGCAAATAGTATCATCCACACATATATATACATTCAGAAACTCACCACACACAGAAAAAAAAATGAAAAAAACACTCATACTTCTTTCCGCACTCCTCCTCCTCGCCACGCTCACACTCTCCGCAAAGAAAAAGCAGCAGCCGTCGCAAACCATCTATCTGTACGCACTCTCCGCCTCGTTCAACGACACCATCGTCTATATCACCGACATACAGACCGTAGACAGCGCATACATGGAGCGCAAGCACATTCTGGGCGGACTGCATGCATACGTGCAGCAGGTAGACCGCTACTTCGCCGCCAAAGGCATGCCACACCGCATCAACACCGTATTCTTCCAGACAAAACGCAGCAAGGCAGAAAAACAGTTCGTGAAACTCAGAAAGAAATACTCACAGAGCAATGTCTCCCTCCAGATTCTGCCGCAGGGCGAATTTACTTTCCAGGCAGTGAAAAGGGAATAAAAGCATGAAAAGAAAACACACAACATGAAGAGAATATGAGAAAATACCATAAAACACTACAGCACGTCACACTCGCAGCTGTGATTGTGAGTATGATAGCAATATTAATGTCCTGCGAAAAGATTGACGACGCAGAGTTCAGTAGCGATAACAGTAATAGCTCGTATCAAAAAGTGAGCGTAACCACACGTGCCGCCACAGACGCGGACGATATTCTTTATCCGATAAGGGTGTCTGCCATAGACAAGGACGGACAAGTGTGCACCACACAGACTCTTGAAGACGCTAACAGCGAGCTGTCATTCAAACTGCCATCAGGACAGTATCGCATAACGGCCGTAAGCGGCAGCACCGAATTCTCGTCTGGATATCAGAACACACCGCTCCTCATAGGACACACAGATATCTCAGTAGAAGAAGACAACGTAAGCTGCACGATAGTTCTTGCGTACGCTGTAGCAAGCATAGATATGACCCTATCACACATTCCAGACGAAGTGACAGCCGTCAGTCTGACGCTATCCCCATTATATACCGGTATTACAGAAAACGGAGAGTACAGCGGAACGGGAAACGTCTGCATACCATTAGACAAAGTGTCTGCAGGAACATGGACTACAGCCGTAATATATGTTCTTCCAGGAGCAACTACTTCAACTACCATGACGATAGCAATGTCAACGCCATCAGGCCAGGAGACATATTCCGTAACCTACAATTCTGCATTGTCAGCCGCCGTACCATACCGCTTCAATGGAGCATTTAGCGGAAGCCTGGATTCAGGATACGATGTGTCTGGGACATTCACAAATAGCGGATGGCAGGATGAAGTGCGGGGCGATTTTACATTCGGGCCTTCTGGCGGCAACAATTTCAGCGGCACATCTACTGTTGCGGAATTTGAAGTGCCGTCAATGCCTGCAGCAGGAAGCATATGGAACGGACATATTGTGGCATTAAATACCGACGGCAACGCTCTCCTCATAAGTCGTGAGGAATGGAGCAACATGACATCGGCAAATCACACCACCAACCCCGACGCAGCGGCAGCAGTCGCCACAGCATACAGTGAAGACGGACTTGGCGAATGGGCTATCCCGACATCAGACGAGGCGCGCAACATAAAGGAGATCTGGAGTGGCGCAAACCTAGACAATATCAACAACGTAATCAGTAATGCCGGATACGTCAAGCTTTCAGACATAGACGACAAAGGTAAAAATGTCAGATACCTATGCGAGAGCGCCCGATACACATTCACTCTCTCCAGCACAAGCGGAATTACCGCAGCAGGCAAGACTGTCGATACCTACAGGTTACGTTTGGTTAAACGCATAAGATTCATATTGAAATAATTCGAGTAAATAGAAAAGGCTGCAGCGGATTACAACTGCAGTCTTTTCTATTTTTATATACATTTATTAACCTTTGCATGAATATGGCAACATAAAACAGAACTGAGTTTTCTATGAAATTTTAGAGATCGCATCATCTAAGACAGCTGTCAGGCTTTCTGCATTCAAGTATTTTTGCTATTTCAGAAACAAAAAACAATAAATGGCAGGTTAATTTGCAAAAAACCGCCTGCCATTAAGCACATGTAATACCGTCAATCACTACTTCTTACACTGCTATTCGCTGCTTTACGACTTGTAAAATGCTACTTCTTACGGTATCTTTCTTTTGCGCTATTGTGTCACACTAAGCTAACTAACTGTATCACAAATATTTATCAAACTAACACTTTCCTTGAAAAATTTCGTACCGCCACCACAAATAAAACCCACAAGCGATTCTCACGCATTAAAAATTTGTAAAGTTTTCTTAAACCTGTTCTACCTGCTACAGCAGGCTGTGAAGCTCTATGTATGACATGCCGTGAAATAAGCAATGCTGTGCATATGCTCGCATGCGTGATTCCGCTTGTCAAGAATCTCGCATGCGAGGGGCTCATCATATTAGTCTGGGGGCGGAGGACCACTATGCTGTACGGCTACTCTGTGCTGCTCTTCTGCGCATTGACCTTTCCGCTGCTGTATACGGTTCTCCTGATACGAAATCCAGGACTGTCCTTGCGTATGCGCTGCCCCGAGGCACTGAAATAATCTGTGCGCACTACGGTATCGTCGGTGTCGGCAGACGGGCGGAGGGTGGCAGACGGTGTGTTGCTGTCAGGAAGGCGGAATGACGAGAGCGGTGGATAACCGAGACGTTCCATGAGAGTGTCCCAGTCAGAGGGCAGCTCTATCTCTGTCGTACTGATGCCTCCGCCAGGCATAGTCTGGATTTTATTGCGTGAGGGGTCACCAGTGATCAGGAAGGCTGTCTCTCCTTTCTGCATGACAGGAATGGTGAGCATTTCAGAGGCGTCGCTGGCACTCCAGACAGGCGTAGCGGTCATAGCAGCATCCTCTGTCTCCGCTATTCTGCGAGTATACTGCTGCAGCGACACCTTGTCAGGCTGCAAGGCGCTGCCAGGGTTGGCGTAATAGTTTGCGAAGGCGCGCTGTGAGAGGGGGCGCCGTGCTGTGGCGATGAGCTCGTTTTCAAGATTGCGTAGTGTGACATAAGTCTGCCGTAGGCGTGCCGCCACCTCCTCGGTCATGAGGATAGTGCGGAAAGTGAACTGCATGCCGCTTCCGAGTGCAAGTTGTCCGCGCTCTGTTATGTCCCAGGCCATCAGCTGCATGATTTTCTCGCCGTCAGTTGTTGCTGGCGCCATATTGTTTCCCCAGAGGAGTGCGGATGTGGCTGTGACAGTACTGGCATTGACATCGAACCCCTGCCTGGCGTGATATGGGTTCCATCCTATGCGGCGGCATGCGTCCTCGTCCTCTGCCATGCACCATGAGGCGAGATAGCCGAAGGTGCCCATGCGATTCTGTTTGACATAGTACCCCATGAGATTACGCATGGCTAAGGTCATAAAGCGTCCGACGGCTATATTCGGTTGCATATTTATCTGTCCTTGGCCGTTGTCAAATCCAAGCTGGCGCGACAGGGGGCCGTTGAGCCAGCAGTATGGCATCCAGGCATGGGTGCTGCCTAAGGTGCGACGGAACAGCGGGCTGGCCATGGCTTTCGTAAGCGCTATGAGTATGGGCATGTATTCCGGCTTACATCCTGCCATCACACCATTTACTGCCACATGCCACGCAAGCGTCTGCCTGTAGGCTGGTGAGAGCACAGCAATCTCGTCGTTCCAGGCATAGTCCGTATAGTTCAGGAATTCATTCACACGATCTGTGGTCGGCGGAACGACGGGGAGACCGTCTGACCATGACATCTCGCAGAAGAACTGATTGATTTCGTCGGCCGAGCCATTATACACTACGGTGCGGGCATCAGCACCTTCGAGCCGGCTGTTGCTTTCTATCTCCTCTGCCGTTATTTCAGTAGTAAGCGCATCAACCACCTGTTGCCACAGTACATTGCGTGTGTTCTCAATCAGCTGTTCATTGGTATGTGTGGCAAAGGCACCAGGATAAACCGCTACACGTAATGCGGGCACTCCGTTATTAAGTGCTGTCGTTATGGCCTGCTCGTCAAAACCTGGCGCAGCAATCATTACGGATGGTATCTGCAGATATTCCGCTGCTATGCAGGAGCCTGTCTCCTTCGGTGTGCAGATGCCGCAACCGCCATTGCCTGAAATGACAGCATCAACACCGTAGTCCTTCAGACGCTGCTGAAATTCTTCTACAGAACGACGGCGTACTCCTGGCGCAGGATAGAGACCTGCCGAGCCTATCTCATCAAGCAGATAAACCTTAGCGGTGGGATACCTTGAAAGAATGAGTTTCTTCAGCTCAAGATGTGTTACGCTTGCCATGAACGATCCTCCTACAAGGGCTATAGTCTTCCCCTCAAGCGTCGACAGACGTGGCGCCATTGTAATCATCTCCACCGTTTGACTGCCCGCAGGCGAGACTACCTGATAAGAAGGCGATTCTGTGCTGCCGCCACACCCACTATCGCATGTATCCTGCGCCATAACAACAGATGCAGGAATAAGCAGCATACATAATGTAATTTTTCTGAATAAATGGATTGTCTTCATATTTCCATGTATTTTTTGTTTAGTATATCCTGAATGATGCATGGAATGGCTGAAAGTTAAAATCGCACGGATGAGAAAATGAAATAATCAATTGCCTGCTGAAAAAAAAGATATGACAATTTAACTTTTCGGCATTTAAGCAATCTAATATTATATAATGGAAATAAAATGCAGCGATGACATACTATGCAATATGCTCTCCGACCCCAAAAGGCGTGAAGAGGGCTTCCGTATTCTCATGAAGGAATACGGCCATGCGCTGTACTGGCATATTAGACGCATCGTCGTCAGCCATGATGACGCAGAAGACGTGTTCCAGGAGACTTGCATCAGGATATTCCGCGGACTAAGCCATTTCAACGGAGACAGCTCTCTACTGACATGGATGTATAAAATAGCAACAAACGAATCACTGCAACATCTACGTCGCCAGACCCGATTCTATAAAAGCATTGACTCGATGGCAGAAACACTGACAGACTGCCTGATGGCAGAATCGGCATACGACGCTGACGAAACAGAAGTGATTTTCCAGAAAGCGCTACTAACACTTCCAACACAACAACGCATCGCATTTAATCTGAAGTATTATAGCAATATGAGTTACGCTGACATCTCTACCATAACAGGCAAGAATATCGGCACACTGAAAACGAACTACCATTACGCAACAGAAAAAATCAGAGAATACATAAAGGAACATGCACGATGAAAAACAGAATAAAAATGCCATATCACGAGAGCGAACAGTATCTGGATGAACTGATAGAACGCTCGACAAAGGCTGCTATGCAGAAACGCACGCCTATATTACGATACGCAACAATTGCTGCAACAATTGCTGCGGCTGTCATTCTGCTGTGGAATATCATACCGGCTCCAGACTCTGGCATGACATGTCAGAATTCAATAGCACAGGCGGACAAAACTGGACCCATAGATAAATTCATCAGTAGCCTGACCGATGAAGAGGCTGAGCAGATAATATGCTATGACATAGAAGAAATACCTGAATATTAATCATATACATATATTAATAATGAAAAAAACTATACTGATACTCTTACTGCACGCATGCATTCTTGCGGCATGGGCTCAGACACCAAGCTCTACAAATGTAAACGAGCGCTTGTTCGACGCAAAGGTTCGGGAACTTGTCTATCGCCTGCATATCACCAAAGAGCAAGAAAACAAATTTATACCTATCTATCGCAGGTATAACGAAGAAATGACAGCACTATGGAAGGACGCCCAGAACAAAAGGTCGATGACTTCGGGAAGGAACAAAGTGGAATATACAAAGCATAAAATAGAGCGTCAGCAGCAGGCGCAGAATATACGGCTAAGATTCATAGACGAATTTGCCGCTGTTTTGAATGAGGTTCAACTCTCACGGCTATATGAAGTTGAGAGCATCATACAGAAAAAACTTATAAGAAGGAAGCAGAACAAAAGCGGGAAGCACACTGGACAACGAAGATAGCTGTTAAGTTATATGGGACATTCCTAACCGATACATTTATCACCATGACACCACGACATACGCAGTAGCTCCAAAATAATTGCTACGACAGATGGCACACAGAATCACGTCATAAGGCTATAACTGCCAAAAGTTCAAAATGGATATAGTATATGCCAGCATAGCCGGTAATTATACACCCATCAGACTTCTACAGGATAAACATAGAAAAGGGGTTGTGTCAAAAGTAACAGGCACACCCCCTTTTAGTTTTTTTAAGAAACAAAGCCCCGACTTTCCCAAGCCAGGGCTTTGTCATGTCCCAGATTTGTTGTATCTTTGGACATAGTTTCACACTTATGGCAAAGTTACAATTTAAATTCTACAATCAAGCACAAGGGGAACTTTTTCCTTCGTTTTTGGATGAAAAAATCCCCCAAACCCATCATGTTCGTCTTTTGAGCGGCATAATTGACTCTCTTGACATTACCGGTTTGCTGGAAACGTACAAGTCCTTCGGCTGCCCTGCGTATCATCCCCGCATGCTTCTGAAGGTGGTTTTCTATGCCTACATGAACAATATCTATTCATGCGCATGAAGGAGGACGCAATGAACAACGGCCAGACAAAGCCGGGATATAACGTGCAGATAGCGACAGAGAACCAGTATATAGTTAACATGCAGATGTACTGGAATCTGGCTGACACGACAACGCTTCCTGATTTCCTCCTGCATGGCAAGGCGCTCACGGGCATCATGCCAAAGGTGTGTTGCGCAGATTCTGACTACGGCAGCGAGGAGAACTATGAATTCATGCTTCAGAATGACATTACAGCATATGTGAAGTACAACTGGTTCCACAAGGAGCAGCACCGTCCGTTCCGTGATGACCCCTTCCGTCAGGAAAACCTGCATTACAACAGGGAGGAGGATTATTATGTGTGTCCGATGGGCCAGCACATGAGACTGGCGGGAGTGACAAGGAGGGTTTCTGATAATGGTTTTGTGTCCTACTCACACAAGTACCGCGCACAGCGGTGTACGGGATGTCCGCTGAGATCGCAATGCTACAAGTCAAAGGCAGAGCAAAGGACGATAGAGGTGAATCACAATCTCAACGAGCACAAGCGAAAGGCAAGAGAGATGCTCACCTCGGAGGAAGGACTGAGACACAGAAGCCGAAGGCCTATAGAGCCAGAGGCGGTTTTCGGACAAATCAAATCTGACTGGAATTACAGACGTTTCCGTCATAAAGGGAAAGACAAGGTCTATATGGACTTTGCCATACTCACCATGGCCCATAATTTAAGAAAACTCATGCGAAAAACCAAAAATGAGATTGTGGAGAGAGTTTTTGCGCATTTATTACGCCTATGCAAGCATTATTGGCCACATACAGCTCTTCTGGAACCGAATAATCGCAATTATAGAATCACTGCCTAAAAAAGTGACATTAAATTGGAAGATGAATTATAAACAATAAAAGAGGTCGTGTCTGTTACTTTTGACACGACCTCTATTCTATATCTCTCCCTCCTCCACCATTTCAATCATCAAGAATCTTGCATGACCTGAATATGATATGATGGACTGCAAGGAGTATTCGACGCAGCGGCTGCAAACGCACCCAGACGGCGGAATATATGCGCCAGCGATGTGACGATGTATAGCAGGGCCGCTTGCCGCCACGCAAGAACCCGTAGGCTTCCGCAATGACATCACGTGGCGTGCAGCGTTCGGTGACGCTGATATTGCCGTCGCCCATCAGTGTGATATCGTCGCCTTCTATGCGTATGATGCGGTGGAGCACCACGGTCTGTGTGTCATTGACACGGGCGAGCACTACCATGCCAGGGCATAAGTCGGACGGTTTACACAGGAGAGCCTTGTCGCGCCTATGCACCAGGAAGGGACGCATGCTGTTGCCCTTCAGCGGCAATGTGACGGTATGCCCCCGAGCAAGACTGTCTGCTATGATTTCCACCATAGTCTCCATCGGCATCTGGTGCGCTGGCATAGCACCACGTGCTGACGGCACTGGGTGGAGCCGAAGAATCCTCTTTATCTTTTCTTTCATATATATGTAGACGAGTTTCGGATGTTAAGAAGAAGTTAAGAAGAAGTTAAGCTATTACCGTCGAGTTGACAAGTAGACAAGTTGATTGTTTAGTTGACGTGTTGATTGTTTAGTTGACGAGTTGACGAGTTGTTTGGTGACCTTAACCTTTAACCCTTAAACTTTAACCATTAAACCTTATACATTAAACATTAACCCATTGCCACCATTCGCTGTTCGCGCACCAAACGGTACGAACTGCGTCCGTACTTCGTTTGACGTACGCTGCTCATGCTGAAGAGTAGACGAGTAGACAAGTTGACAAGTTGATTGATTTAGTTGACGACAACTTTAACCCTTAAACATTAAACATTAACTGCCGTGTATCAGGAGTTCGTTTACACTTTTGTATCAGGAGTTCGTTTACACTTTTGTATCAGGAGTTCGTTTACACTTTGTCTCTGATTAATCCCGTGCGATTCGACATGTTTTGTTTGAATTTTGTTTAATATATTGTATTATTTCATATGGATCCTTGAAAATTCATGACATCAGTTGATAGCGTTCTTTGAGATATTTTGTACATTGTCAGCCATAACTCAACTATTTATTGTTTTATGGCAAACGAGGAGACATTAAGGCTTAAGGCTGTTGATTTGTATACACAGGGAGT
>JAZUMR010000056.1:0-19500 GCA_045603685.1 Prevotella sp. | reverse complement strand
CATTAGTGTCCCGTTAAAATTGGGACGAGTTAAATATTAATCAAATAACCCCGGAATAAGGGGAACTGATTGCTCTTTGACATCATTGGAATAAGACTTATAGAACAGTTCTCTGAGCGGTGTTTTGTCCGTGAGTGACATGCTGAGGATTTGCAAGACCTCATAGGTCGAGCGTTTCAATTTCATGTCATGCTGGACAATCGCCACGAGGCGGTAAGCGGTGATAGCTGCACTGGTCTGGATTCTGACAGCGTTCTCTGTAGTGCCCCAAAACTTCTTAATCTTGAGGTATTGCTTGAGCCACTATCACGTCGTGCAGACTCTCACGGTTACAGAGTTGACCAAACATCAAAGCCAGAAGTTGGTTCCTGCAGGTGAGATGCTTGACATAACGGTTCTCATCATACTTGTCAACAAGGTGACGGAACTTGTCATAGTCTAAAAACTTCAGCAATTGGGAGAATACGTATTTGTCTTTGTTCATCTGCAATCTTGTTAAAAGACAGCAAAAGTACGAAATCAAATCCGTGCACCCTCAAAACTGCTCATAAATGACTTTATTTCAGCGATTTCAAAGAACAATTAGTCCACTTTAACGGGACAGTAGTGTGTAGAAACAAATAAATAAACATCAAGAAAAGATGAATTCAATTAACCCAAAGAAAACTATAGAGAAGCATTTCGAAATACATAATATTAAACCAACTGCAGTTCGTATCCTTGTATGGCAAACCGTTTCACAACAGACGGAGACATTCACATTAAACGATGCACAGGCACTCATGCCATATATGGACAGGTCAAGCATATTTCGTGCATTAAAGCTGTTTGCAGAGCATCAATTATTACATGAAATTGACGATGGTACAGGGCAGAAAAAGTATTGCGTATGTCGATGCAGTGACAATAAGCATAGTAAACACATTCATTTTTACTGCTATAAATGCGAGAAGACCTATTGCTTAGAAGATTTTTTCGTCCCTAATATTATTTTACCATCCAATTTTATTATACAAGATGCTGAATTTATTATAAAAGGAATTTGTAATAAATGTATTAATAAAGAATAAGTTAAATCTCAAATATCAATAGGGCAGAATCTATTAAATATATTATTGTTTATTATATGTATAAGTTAACATGTGCGTCGTTAGTTATAATATCTGCACAGCATACGCTATTTATCATAATAGTTATTCTGATTGACTTTTCCAAAATTTATATGTAATGTCTTCCCATTCGGAATTTGATATTTTTCTATATATTCGTTGATTTGTCGTTTTCTTGTTTAATGGACCTAGATGTTTTATATATGGGCCTATCTTAATATAATTAAACAATTCCTTATTTAATAAATTTGATATAACGGTTCGTCCACTATACCATCCGATTTTTATGCTGGGATATATATTTCTCATATACATTGCGAGATCATTTATATCGTTTATGTAGGCATCACCTCCCATAAATACGACACACGTAATTTCACCAAGGTATTTACTAAGCATTTCATCTAATTCTGAATGCGTTAGTTCATTTCCGATATCATTCCATAAATACTTACTATGACAACCAGGACATCTACAAGGACAGTTGCTTATATTAATAGCTAATGATATTTCGTCGGGTATCTCTTGAAAGACAACACATTCATTTACATATTTCATTGTAAAGCCTAATTGTATGTAATTTATCTATGATTTTTACGAACTAATAAAAATTCAAGGAGACCGCATTTATAAATTAGTCTCCTTGAATTAGTGTTATTTTTGTTTATATCTCATTTGGTGAAGAATAATATCTACGCTTTGCTTCCTGTTGTCTCGCTTCTGAGAAATTAGAAACACGTTTAAGATAACCAATTATTCGAGTCAAATAATCAACATCCTTAGAGTGGCATTTCGGACACTCCTTCAGGTTGCGTTTGTCTATATGTCCACATTGATTACATATAGTGTTTGGAATATTGAATGTGAAATAGTTACATCCTTCTACAGCCGCAACATGCAGTAGCTGCTTGTATTGTTCTTTAGAAAGGTGTTCGTCTAAATTCATGTGTAACGCAGAACCGCCTGTCAAATGTTTGATGTAAGGAGTTCCATGTAATTTGAATTTATCTATTATATTAAGTGATTGGTCTTCAACTATATAGAAATAAGAATTGTAGCAATCCCTTGGAACAAAATATCCGTCTTCCCTATCCCATTTTGCGTGTTTTACACCAACATTTTCGGCAGGAATCATTTCACAATTAAACATCAGTTCCTTGGTCTTATATAGCTTATTGTATTTCTCCACAAGTCCTAAAATGTCTTGTACAAATTCTTTATACTCTTTGTTGTCAGATATCTTTAGTCCCATGAACTCTGCAGCTTCAACAAGTCCATTTACACCAATGGTGAGATATTGTCTATTAATATTAATGTATCCAGCATCAAACAATGGCAGCATGCCATTATTAAGTAATTCCTTAAGATTCTCATTATATGCTGTCTGTACTTTATGGCATAGATCAATTACATGCGCCAAAAAATCACGGTAATTTAATCCATTATTTACAGCATACTGTATACAACGGTTAAGATTAATTGTCAATACAGACTTAGAACCTGTAGACACACCACCAGCTCCTAATGTATATGAGAATCCATTGTCCTGAATTTCATTACGTAGGCGACAGCAGCTTGAAAGTGAATCTGCATTATCAGACATATATGTAAAGAAAGAGTGTCCTTCTGCATACATTTCTGCTGTAAAATCACCCCACTCTTTATCACGAGGTTCACCATTCTCAATTAAAAGCGCCATAGTCTCTACTGGGAACGTAAGCATCGTCTTTGTACGTTCCTTATTAAACCACTTCATGAAACGCTTCTGTAGCCATGATAAGCCTTCCCAATCTGGTTGTGTTCCATCTGGAAAATAAAAATTCTCAAATAGTGACTGGAAGTAATATTTATCATAATAGGAAACATTCCAAAATACAGCTTGGAAATTTCTCGCGCCAGTTGGCTGATTGATAGAATATACAATTTGTTCAAAACAATCTGTTATAATTTTATCAATAGTACGCTTTTTCAAGGACAGGTCAGCCTGTTTGTCTGGATTTTTCCAATAGTCAGTACCATATTCCTTGCCAATAAAGTAGTTCATGTACATCAAGAACTCTGGTGTCGCACATGCACCAGACAACATTGAGCTAACAATGAAAACCATATTGACAAAACCACCACAGAATGATTTTAAGTTAGTTGGCGCAGTTGAATTGCCTCCAATTCCGCATGTACCATTTATCAACCATGGATACATTGTGATTGATGCACAATAATTTGCCAACGATGTTTCGTCGTTCTTATATATAAAATGTGTCTGTAAAAGCTGCATGTATTCATCTGCTAAACTTTTACCATACATTTTTTTTATTTGATCCGTGAGCATACGACGGTTCAATTTTATAAAAGCCCCTTTTGGCAATTCACCGATCAATGTTGCAATATTCTTATGTTCTACATTTGCATTAGCGTCGAATTTAGAACCAGTTGCAGCATTCTTTGCTTTACAATAGTCCGATAAAAACTTCAGTCTATCAAGCTCGTCACGGGTTTCACTATGACGTTGTCTGTAAAGCATGAATGATTTAGCAACCATATAGTAACCCTCTTTCATCAAGGCAACCTCTGTTTGATTCTGGATATCTTCTACTGTCACGCCATCCTTGATGTCCAGATTGCTTAATATCTTGGTAATACGTGCTAAATCAATAGGCTCATTAACAGACTTAAATGCTTTCATTATAGCATTCATTATTTTATCTAACGAAAAAGCATCCTTTGTTCCGTCACGCTTAGTAATTGTAAAGTTGGTAATTTGCATTGTTGATAATTATAATTAGATTTGTTGTACTGCGAGTTGCGCTTTAAGGAAAAGTTTTGTTGTAAATATTTTTAAAAAGTTTTCTTTTTTGAAAATTTTCACACGCTCAAAAGTGAGAATTCTTTCTAAAAATAAAATCCAATGCAAAGGTAATATTATTTTTTAATATAAACAAAGAAAATGGCGAATATTTTCTATAAATATTTGCCATAATTAATAAGTGCTTAAGTAACAGGGAGTTGTATGATATTTGTATAGAAATCAACCATCGTTATTAATCTAACTCTCACATTTTAACCGCTAAAAAAGATATTAGCGTTGATGTTGTTTGCAGGTGCAGAACAAAATAATATATCAAACAACAAAGCAATCAGCGCACTTAATTATTTTCTAAAAAAAAGATTTGACATTGCTACAGCAAATAAAGCAGCAGTTTCTGTTCTTAACCTGCTATTACCTAATGTAGCTGATGTATAACCGGATGAAATGGCTTTATCAACCTCTTTTATGCTAAAGTCGCCTTCTGGACCAATCAATATAACTATTCTACATTCATTATTATTTATATCAGACATAGTTTTCATGAGATCAATCTTTTCGTACTCCTCGTAGCAATGACATATAAATTTCTTCGATAAATTGTTACTCATAACAAACTTATCAAAATCAATAATATCATTTACCTTGGGAATCCAGGCTTTTCTGCTTTGTTTAGCTGCAGAAATTACGATTTTTTCTATTCTGTCTAATCTAATTTTCTTTCTTTCCGAGAAATCACATGAAAGAAAAGTTATTTCGTCTACTCCAATCTCCGTAGCTTTTTCAACTAGCCATTCCATTCTTTCCATCATTTTTGTTGGAGCAACAGCTATATGAATATGTCCACGCCACAATTTCTCCTGTTTCTCGGAAGATATTATTTTATAAAAACATTTTTTATTTGTAATAAGCTGTATTACTGATTTATGAAAGAATCCCTCACCATCCATTAGCACCATCTCATCTCCTTGCTGCATTCGTAGTACACGAATAGCATGAGTAGCTTCGTCTAATGGAAGTTCGTTGCATTCAATAGCATTAGGGACATAAAAATATCTTGTTTCCTTCATAAATTAATCAGTCTTCGAATATTAAAACAACTCCGACATTTTCGGATTATACATACATTATTTTATCTTGCCACGTTTTTTCAATTCATCACGAATAGTTGATGCCATTTCGTATTTCTCCATATCAATGGCACTTTTCATAGCATCTAAAAGCATATTATCAGATAGCGCATTGTATGGCAATGACATAGCAACATTTCCTGGTGCGACAGGCATTGCCTGTTCCTTTACTATTTTAGATGTTGCATAAAGCGGCATTCGGGATATCAAATGAAGCAGAATGGCATCTGTTGCACGCATCTTGTATGACTGCTCATAATACTTATCTACAACAACAGCATAGTATTCTCCATCAGCAATTTCATCTATTATTATCTCATAGTCACATCCGAACCTCTGGTTAATAATGTTAAACATTACCTCGGGCAACATTCTACTACATTTTTTTTCCTTCTTTAATCTTAATTGCAACTCCTGTTTTATAAGATTATCACATACAACAGCAATGTGCATTGTACCTTCAATATTTGTAAGTACAATAATACCGACATCCTTATTCCCTATAATTTCGGATATCGCATATACTTTCATTTGTATATTGTCATGCTAATTCATACCAAATGCAGCGTCTATACCGTAAATTTCCTATTCTTTATTTTGCTTCTGGACGGAATATCAAAGCAAACAATATGGTAACTATCAATGCGTAGCCAGCAAAAATATACCAGCATATATCCCAATCCCCGACAGTATAAAAATTCTCTCCGATAAATTTACCTGTTGTAAAATGGTTTATAACAGCCTGAGCCCCCAAAGTTCCTATTGTTGCACCGATACCGTTGTTCATAAGCATGAATAGTCCTTGTGCACTAGAACGAATCTCTGGATTAGTTGATTTGTCAACAAACAAAGAACCTGATATATTAAAGAAATCAAATGCCACACCATATACAATCATAGACAGGACAAACATCCACACTCCGTTACCAGGATTACCTAAGCCAAACAGTCCAAATCTGAGAACCCACGCAAACATTGCAATAAGCATAACATTTTTTATTCCAAATCTCTTCATAAAAAATGGAATAAGCAAAATACAGCATGTCTCACTGATCTGTGATAATGATATCAAAATATTTGCATGCTGAACACCAAAAGTGTTTGCATATTCTGGCTGTGCGGCAAAGCTACTAATAAATGGATTTGCAAAGCCATTTGTTATTTGGAGGCTTACACCCAGCAGCATAGAGAAAATGAAAAATATCGCCATCTGCTTCTCTTTGAATAAGGTAAAGGCCTTAAGTCCGAGGGCATCAACCATGCTTTTCTTGCTGTCGTTCTTTGCGACGGGACAATTAGGAAGAGTAAACGTATACAGGAAAAAAACAATACTTAATACACCCGATGTGAAAAACTGGTACTCGTTAGCCTGATACCCCATTATATCAACAAACCACATCGTAAATATGAAGCCAACTGTGCCAAATACTCTGATTGGAGGATATGCCTTTACTGTATCCATTCCTTCACTTGTTAGTGTAGAATAAGCAACAGAATTAGACAACGCCAATGTTGGCATAAAAAATGCAACACTTAATGAATACAACGTGAACATGATGCCAAATTCTGACTCTGCTCCATTCATAGAACAATACCAAGCCATTGACAACATAAAAATACCTGCAAGCAAATGGCATAGGCCAAGCATCCTTTGAGCAGGCACCCATCTATCAGCAACCACACCGATTATTGCCGGCATGAAAATTGAAACTACACCTTGCATAGAGTAAAACCATCCTATCTCAGTACTTAAACCGATATTACCAAGATATCTACCCATACATGTAAGATATGCTCCCCAAACAGCAAATTCGAGGAAGTTCATAATAATAAGACGAGTCTTTAAATTCATTGTATTTAGTATTTTAATTTATAGCGATTTTAGTTCTTTAATTTTCTCATAAGGATTTTCTGCATTAAAAATATATGACCCTGACACCAGAACGTCGCATCCTGCAGAAACAAGTTTTGGCGCTGTTATGCTATCTACACCACCGTCTACTTCAATCAGAACGTCATGTCGACCTTCATCAATTATATCTCTAAGCTCTCTAACTCGATCTATTGTAGCTTCTATGAATTTCTGCCCTCCAAAACCAGGATAAACACCCATGACCAAGACCATGCTTATATCATTTAGATATTTCTTTACTGAACTTACAGGTGTGTCAGGGCTTATGGTTATAGCCGCCTTCATGTTAGCATGACGAATATCAGATAGAATCTGAGCAGTGTTATCTCCACACGCTTCTACATGTATATTCATCATCATAGCCCCGAGCTTTGCTATGCGATCAATATAAAACTCAGGATGCATTGTCATAAAGTGTACATCCATTGGCTTATTCAAAACCTTGGATACAGCTTCTATAACAGGAAATCCAAACGAGATATTAGGCACAAATATGCCATCCATAATATCCAGATGTAACCAATCTGCATCACTTTGGTTTATCATATTTATGTCTTCTCTGAGATCAAGGAAATCTGCAGCTAATAATGACGGAGATACTTTTGTGCACATGATATACAATAAGTCAAGTTTACTGGATTATTATTCGCGTATTACAAAGTTACTAATATTTTTATTTCCTGTGGAATTGAGGCTGTTACACTTAACATTAATTTGCATATATAAACATTTAGGTAACAAAAAATGGGTGTAATATTTTTACACCCATTCTCTATTTTTGTGTATTATTATTCTATTACCTGTATGATAAATGTCGCTGCGGTCATCAACATACTTACAAGAGAGAAGTATAATGATGTGTATTGATTGAAGAATGAGTTTTTCGCCTTAATCTTCTGAGGTTCAACGTATATAATATCATTTTGCTGCAAATAATAATAAGGTGAGTTAATAATAGATGCATCATTAAGATTAATACGATGAACAGACTTCTCTCCACGAGCATCCTCTCTGATAAGCATAATATTATCACGGTGTCCGTATATTGTCAAATCTCCAGCAGAAGCTATAGCTTCTAAAATTGAAATCTTCTCTGTTGTAACAGGTATAACAGATGGGTTTGCTACCTCGCCCATAACAGTAACATGATAGCTTGACATTTGAACCGTCACAACGGGTATCTCAGATTCAGACAAATACATTTTCATTCGGCTGGCAATCATATCCTGGCATTCTGTTTTTGTCATACCTGCCACCTTTAATTTGCCGAGCACGGGAAAATTAATAAAACCATTATTATCTACTAAATAAGGTATGGTCTGACTTGCTCCACCTCCTCCCTGACGCTGAGAGTATAGATTAAATGGTTCTGATGCTGCGGGATCGGTTGTGTTTATATAAATTGTTAATTGATCCTTAGGCATAATCTTTGCGTCGTAAAGCATACGTGATGCAGTAAGATCAATTTCCTCCACATTCTTTAGATATGGAATATTTTTCACACTTGTACATGATGACAAGAACGCTACAAAAGCGCAAACTAATAACAAAATATTTACCTTCTTCATTTTTTGTGAGTTTAATATGCAATGCAAAGGTATGTACTTTTTTTTACCCTTACAAATTTTTTTATAAATATATTCAATAATATTTATGATATTATACATTTATTTCGGTAGTGCTAGCAAAAGTATAGGTGCTGTGCCAAAATTTCATATTTTGACACAGCACCATTAAATGTTGTACCACTATGAGAGAGATAGAAACAGTGGTACAAAAAAATTGATTGTCTCACGACAACCAATCTTAATTAACCTTAATAATCTAATACCATGAAAAACACGTTGCAAATTTACAAACTTTTTATTAAATTTACTAATTAATGTCGTGTTTTTTATTGTATTCCTCTTATTTATTAATTTAAATCAATTATTAGAAGGGGTTTTTATTCAAATATGTCGTTATTTCGTTCAGAAATGTTATTTATTGTCATTCGGACATGCAAAATGCATTTTTGCTTTCATTTTGTTATATAAGAAATTATACTTGCTGCGAATTTTTTTCATTTTTTGCTGATAACATCTCCATGTTGTCCACAAGAATATCAACAATTGTTTGGCGTTGTCCGCGTTTATCATCAACAAGATTATATCTTAAGCGTCCTTCTACATATAATTTGTCGCCTGTATGAACATATTTTTCGACAACCTTCGCTAATCCTTTGCTAAAAGTCAAATTATGCCAATCTGTTTTGTCTGGAACCTGTGTTCCGTTTGGCAAGGTATACCCCCTCTCTGTTGTAGCCAATCTGACATGTGCTACACACTGGTCAGCTGCATAATACCTGACGTCAGGTTCCTTACCAACATTTCCAATCAACATAACCTTATTCATCGCACTAAAATTTTATAGATATGGGAAAACGTAAAATATGAAATCATACTTCCTTTGCGTCGCCTAAATAGACGAAAGAGAAGTTCTTGCCTTTTGCCGATGGAAATTGGCTCCGCTCGTCTACCCTACTCCTCAGATGTTCAACAATTCTGTTGTAGCAGTCAATCCCCGACATTGCTTTGCATTGTGCAACAAAACGCGTGTCACGATATTCATGTTTTCCTGTTGTCATGGAAGTTACAACACGCTTAAAACAGAATTCGCCCTCATACCATCCAAAACGTTGAGTGTGCAGAGACATGTAGCCGCCATCGTAATATGGTTCGTTGTTCATGAAACCTGAAGCCGTTCCATATTGTACGGGTTCAAATTCCGGTGTGTCACTTGTTTCATTAGCCTTAGAAATAGAATTAAGTCTGTAATCCTTAAATTCCTTCATATTGTTTGCATCCGTTTTAATCATAATAAAATATATCTTCGGACGCACCTTGTATCTTTTAGGGAATCTATTGTCGCTAACAAAATACGCACGTACATCTTCTGCTATACGATTATTAAACCCTATTTCAGGAATGCTTGCGAGAAATGACCATGCATCCTCCACATTTGTCACCAAAATCTCGCTATCAAAATATCTTAAATATAAATTCATGTGATAACTGTGCTTTTACATTTAAAACAAAAAAAAGAGCGGAAAACGAGGCTCGAACTCGCGACCCCAACCTTGGCAAGGTTGTGCTCTACCAACTGAGCTATTTCCGCATCTTCTTAAACATAATACATTTAACTCAAAAACATCAAGTTAAATCTTAACAAATGTGTGAAGAGGAGGAGACTCGAACTCCCACGTCACGATTGACACTACCCCCTCAAAGTAGCGCGTCTACCAATTCCGCCACCTCTCCAACACTTAAAAAAGTGCCCAGAACAGGACTCGAACCTGCACGCCTTGCGGCACACGCACCTGAAACGTGCGCGTCTACCAATTCCGCCACCTGGGCTTTAAGTGTGGAATAAAATCCACTTTTCATTAAAGAGCGGAAAACGAGGCTCGAACTCGCGACCCCAACCTTGGCAAGGTTGTGCTCTACCAACTGAGCTATTTCCGCATTAAAAACCTTTTCAGGTTACTTTTCTCCAAAAGCGAGTGCAAAGTTAGTTAGTTTTTCTGAAACCACCAAATTTTTTTCTTGTTTTTTTTATATTTGAACTCAAATAGTATAGGCAAATAATATTATACATAATTATATATTATAGAAAAAAAGCCTTTGTTCGTTCTTCATAATATACTTTAAGTGCAATATATTTAATTATGGCTACCTGCTTTAATGCATATCCTTTATGAAAGATAGGCATGAGTTTTCTGTAAAATTAAAATACTATACCATGAATTTCTAATGTCTATGGATGTTGATATTGCCATTTTGCCGTTTTCGTAACAAAATAAATTAATTTTTCGTCTGGATGGCAGTGTCTAAGCGTATCATTCTGCATTTCTTAAATTGCAGATTGCTACTTCTTGCACCGTCATTCGCTACTTCTTGCGACATTGTCGGTATCTGTATGAGTTGCTCAGTTTTTTTAACTACCTGAATTGTAGGCGTTTGTGTAAAATGTACATTCTTGACGATTTGCATTCACTTTTACATGCAGAATTCTACAAGCGATTCTTGTGCGTTAAAAAACGTAAAGTTTTCTTATTTTAAACTTGTGCTATGCTACTGTTTCTTATAGTACAATAAGAATATTTGGCATTATCTTTGCATGTAAAGCTTATAACATATATTCATTCAAACCATTTTCCAATAATGAACTTTGATTAAACACACCCCAATCATCTAATTAATGAATGTAATTCGGAAGATGTTCGAACGTGGCTTAAGCATGTATTACATACCTCTAGAATATAATAACATATACAATAAAATCATTAAATATCAAACCTATATGTTGACGATGCACAAAATGTTAGTTAAGTTATTATAACATCATGGAACAAATTCGTTATTCACATATTTTTTTTATAATTTTGCACAAAAATCCGACAATTGTTTTCAACAACACAAAACAGTGACATAGACTATGACAGAAAAACATAATTCACACATACAGATGATAGCAGATTATGAGGGTGACATTGAGACACTCTTTGATATTGACTATACCGGCAAGTTGCCTATTCTTGCAACAAGAAACATGGTTGTCTTTCCTGGTGTTGTCTGCCCTATACTTATAGGTAGGGAACAGAGTCTCAGGCTAATTATGGAGATGGAGAAAAATCCCAATGCTATCTTTGCCATATTCTGCCAGCGAAGCCCCGAGGCAGATTCTCCAAGCCTGTCAGACCTATACGATATAGGAGTATACGCCAAGGTTGTTAAGGTAATTGACATGCCTGTGACTGGACATCAAAGAACTGCCATTGTGCAGGCATTGGGCCGATGCCGTCTTGATAAAATAACACAGAAGGCCCCGTTCCTTATGGGTGAGGTGCATGCAGAACGTGAAATCCTGCCAAAACGCGACCATGTGTTCAATACTGCAATAGACACTCTGCGTGCAAACATTGAAGAATATATTCATAAGAACGAGGAATTCCCAAAGGAATCACTCATGGCTCTTAACAACATACAGAACGATGTCCTGCGTGTTAACTTCATTTGTGCAAACATCCCTATTGAAGTAAAAGAGAAAATATCTCTTCTCGAGGAACAGACCGTAAAAGAGCGTCTCTTCAGCATGCTTCGCATTTTGAGCCGGGAAATCCAGTTTATGGATATTAAACTGAAGATACAGAACAAGACACATGAAGATATAGACGAGCAGCAGCGTGAATACTTCCTCCATCAGCAAATGCGTACCATTCGCGAAGAATTGGGTGGTGCGGAAGGTTCGCCTGACAAGAAGGCTTTGAAAGAAAAAGCAGCCACTCGTAAATGGAGAAAAGAAGTTAAGGAATGCTTTGAAAGGGAGTATGACAAGCTGGATAACTATAATCCGCAATCACCTGACTATCAAATACAGCTTACTTATCTCCAGACTCTTGTTTCACTCCCTTGGGACGAGAAGAGTGTTGACAATCTTGACATACGGCATGCTGAGAAGATTCTTAACAACGATCATTACGGCATGGATAAGGTGAAAGAACGAATTCTGGAATTTCTTGCCGTAATGAATCTTCGTTCTGTTGCAAGGGAACAAGAAAAGACACTCAAGCATAAGTCTCAGATTATATGCCTATACGGCCCTCCAGGAGTTGGAAAGACATCACTGGGTAAGAGCATAGCAAACGCTATGGGACGTAAATACGCACGCATATCACTTGGTGGCATGCATGATGAAAGTGAAATCCGCGGACACCGTCGTACATACATTGGGGCTATGCCAGGACGAATAATAAAGGCGATGCAGAAGGTTGGCGCAAGTAATCCTGTCTTTATTCTTGACGAAATAGACAAGGTGACGCAAGCCACATACAACGGCGACCCAACATCTGCCCTACTCGAGGTGCTTGACCCAGAGCAGAATTCAACATTCCACGATAACTATCTGGACATTGACTATGATTTGTCTGATGTGTTATTTATATGTACAGCGAACGATCTTAGCACTATGCCACGTCCGCTCCTTGACCGCATGGAGCTCATAGAAGTAACTGGATACACGACAGAGGAAAAGTATGAAATAGCAAGACGGCATCTGGTAAAGCGTGACAAGCAGGATACGGGTTTCATAAGCAGCGAGTACAAAGACCTGAAGTTCGAGAAAAAGGCTTTAATAAAGATTATTGAACAATACACACGTGAAAGCGGAGTTCGTCAGCTTGACAGAATGATAAACAAGGTGCTTCGCAAGATTGCTGTAAAGGCAATGGTAGACAAAGACTTGGCATGTACCAAGATAACAGAGGCTAATATAGAGGAATACCTTGGAAAGCCGCTTGTACAACGCGATATATATCAGGGCAACAAGTATGCTGGCGTTGTAACAGGACTTGCGTGGACCAGTGTCGGTGGTGAAATTCTTTTTATTGAGACTTCTCTTTCAAAAGGAAAAGCGGGGAAGCTGACATTAACAGGTAATCTTGGAGATGTAATGAAGGAGTCTGCGGTATTGGCCTTAGAGTATTGCAAGGCACATGCCGATGATCTTAATATAGATTACAGAATATTCGACAATTACAACATCCACATACATGTCCCAGAAGGTGCAACACCAAAAGATGGACCTTCCGCTGGTATAACGATAGCGACCTCAATAGCCTCTGCGCTCTCGCAGTGCAAGGTTCGCAAGAATATTGCTATGACAGGAGAAATCACTTTGCGTGGACGTGTACTGCCTGTTGGCGGTATTAAGGAAAAAATACTTGCTGCGAAACGCGCAGGAATCACTGACATCATCCTTTGCCACGAAAACAGAAAGGATATAGAAGAAATTCCAGACTTCTATCTTACAGGAGTAGCTTTCCATTATGTTGAGAACGTAAAGGATGTATGGGATATTGCTCTGACAAAAGAGAAAGTGCAAAACGCCATAAAATTTGATTTTACGGAAACTTCCGCATCATAAAGCATCGCATAAAAATGTTTTACACCTTTTTATATGGGAGAATAATAAATAGTGACTATTACGCTCTCGTATAAAAAGGTAAAAATGAAAATGCATATTATATGAAATTCAGTATAGAGAAGGCTGACGCCCAGTCAAACGCACGTGCTGGCAGAATAACAACAGCTCATGGTGAGATTCAGACGCCAATATTCATGCCTGTAGGAACATGCGGTTCGGTAAAAGGCGTTCATTTTAGTGAGCTGCGAGAGCAGATAAAGGCACAGATTATTCTTGGCAACACATATCATTTGTATCTCCGTCCAGGACTTGATATATTGAGGAAAGCTGGAGGACTACACAAATTCAATGGATGGGACAGGCCTATTCTAACAGATTCTGGCGGATTCCAGGTTTTTTCTCTCACTGGGATAAGAAAACTGCGTGAGGAAGGATGTGAATTCCGTTCACATATAGACGGTTCTAAACATATATTTACACCTGAGAATGTCATGGATACAGAACGTGTAATTGGAGCAGACATTATCATGGCATTTGATGAATGCGCCCCAGGTGATGCAGACTTCAATTACGCCAAGAATTCAATGCAGATGACTCATCGATGGTTAGACCGTTGCTTCAAACGCTTTAACGAAACCGAGCCATTATACGGATATGAGCAAACCTTATTTCCTATTGTGCAAGGATGCAAATACCCGGAGCTAAGGCGTGAATCAGCAAAATACATTGCAGATAAAGGTGCCGACGGAAATGCTATAGGAGGACTTGCAGTCGGCGAACCTACAGAAATCATGTACGAAATGATTGAAGTGGTCAATGAAATACTTCCTACAGACAAACCACGATACTTGATGGGGGTTGGCACACCGCAGAATATCCTCGAGGCAATAGAAAGAGGTGTTGACATGTTTGACTGCGTTATGCCTACACGAAATGGACGTAACGCGATGCTCTTCACATATCAGGGTACAATGAATATGAAGAACAAGAAGTGGGAGAATGATTTCTCACCAATTGACCCTGACGGATGTGATGTTGATCTTGTATATAGCAAGGCGTATCTGCACCATTTGTTTAAGGCGCAGGAGCTGCTTGCAATGCAGATAGCCAGCATCCATAACCTCGCATTTTATCTAAGACTTGTTACAGACGCACGCGAACATATTATTAAAGGTGATTTCGTTCAGTGGAAAAAAAGTGTGATTGACAACCTTGGAAGAAGGATATAGGCAAAGCATTATCAATAAAAAAGATTCCACCAAGGCCATTACAATAACAATTACATTAAATGGACAATACAGAATTTAGCAAGGAAGAAGCAAAGGGTAGCCTCTCCAAATTGGGTAAAATAAAAAAAGGTGCCGGGAAACTGAAGAAATACTTTAGCTTCCTGAAATACTTATGGCCCCTGCACTATCTCAAAAGACTTGATAAATACATAATTGGTAAGTTCATAGGCACATATTTCTTTGCCATTGCGCTCATCATATCTATATCCATTGTATTCGATTTTAATGAAAACCTCTCCAAATTCTCACAATACAATGCACCATGGCAAGCCATAATATTTGACTATTACGCCAATTTCGTCCCCTACTTTGCCAACCTGTTCTCTCCCTTATTCGTGTTTATTGCCGTCATCTTCTTCACATCAAAGATGGCAGGTAATTCCGAAATTATCGCAATAATATCTGCTGGAGTAAGTTTTCGCAGGCTCATGCGTCCATACATGATTTCGTGTGTCTTAATCAGTACGCTTTCCTTTGTGCTTGCAGCATATGTAATACCAAAGGGAAATGTTGTGAAGCAGAACTTTGAATCAATGTATAAAAACAAGAAAAAAAATACACAGGCAGACAATGTGCAGATACAGGTAGAACGTGGCGTTATAGCTTACATACAGCATTACGACAATGAACGTAAGCAGGGATATGGATTCTTCCTGGATAAATTTGAAAACAAAAAACTTGTGTCACACATGACTGCCAACAGCATACAGTATGACACTATTGCCGATTCAAAATATCACTGGAAGGCTCTCGGCTGGAAGATACGCGAAATGCGTGGTATGAAAGAGACGATAACAAGCGGCTCTTCATTAGACACGCTCATACAAATGGAACCTATTGATCTGGTATTCTCAAAGGGACAACAGGAAACATTTACATCTCCGCAGCTAAAAGAATATATATCAAAGCAAATTGACCGAGGCTCCAAAAACATTGTGCAATACGAAGTGGAATATCACAAGCGAATAGCATCTTCCTTTGCTTCCTTTATTCTAACAACAATTGGCGTCTCGCTCTCCTCTCGCAAGCGAAAAGGTGGTATGGGCATGTATCTTGGCATTGGACTTGCACTTAGTTTCACGTACATTATGCTGCAGACAATCTCTGCCACATTTGCTATAAATGTAGGTGCTCCTGCTGCACTGGCGGCCTGGATGCCAAACATCATCTTCAGTTTCATAGCATTTTTCTGCTATAAGCAGGCTCCAAAATAATACTGAAGAAAGACAAAGCTTACACGCATACACATTATAAGCATACAATAAAGCCCAGGGACTAACCCTGGGCTTTATTGTATTCCTTTTTAGCAGATGCAAAATAAATAATAAATCCTGTAATTCAATGGCCACATATTCTGTCGTAAGAGATTGCTACGTATTATTAACGCAGGTTATATTTCAGAAATTGTAGCCTCGTATGATTTGCAATATCTATTTTCTCCTATCATTTCTGCCAAGACTATTGGTTTGTCTTATAATAATTGCAGTTCCATGTGATTTTCCTTGATTAGCCTACGCATATTCATTACAGCATAGCGCATTCTACCTAAAGACGTATTTATGCTGACTCCCGTCGCCTCTGCAATTTCCTTAAATGGCATTTCCTGGAAAAAACGCATAAATACAACCTCACGCTGTACCGAAGGCAAAGCTTCCATGAGACGTTTTACCTGTAATAAAGTTTGCTCATTAATATAAGAAGATTCAGTGGGATTATCTGTTAAGAATTCACACTCTACATGTGACAAATCATTATCTTCGTTTACATCAACAATATTATCATTCTGTTCGTCACGAAAACGGTCCATTATAATATTGTGTGCAATGCGAGTAAGCCATGCGCTAAATTTACCTGTAGGCTGATATTCCCCATTCTGTAATTTTACTAATACCCTCATAAAGGTATCCTGAAAGACATCATTTGCGATGTCTTTATTCCTTACAGTAAAAAGAATATAGGAATACAGTTTCTGACGATTTCGTTCTAAAAGTAAATCAAACGATTTCTCGTCACCATTAATATATGCCATAGCCAGCTCTTCATTACTCATGAGAGAACGATGTTTCCTTGTCGGAACAATTCTCAAAAACGGCAATGAGTTTCTGGTCGCAATGCTTGAACATGTCGAAATACTCATTTCTCAATTTTTTAGTTATTCAAGTAAAGCTTTCTCTATAGGCAATTCAATTTTAATGGTTAATAATAGATGATTATAAAACTTGGTTGCAAAATTAATACTTTATTTTCATAAATCATAACATAATTGGATTTAATTCATGTAAAAGATGTTAATTTAACGTAAAAACATCGCCTTAGACACAATAAGCAAGATTTTAAGAGAATTAAAAACAGTACTTTTGTACTTGAAAAATCATAAATAAATAAATGAATGCAGAATAGCATTTTTTAGGAAAAACAAGAGGTCACTACCCTATTTCCATGTATAAACTGCTGTATTCTGCCAACAATTTGAACTAACGAAATAACATCACAAACCAAACGATGAAACCTTACAAATTTGAGCCTATCCTTAAAACAACGATATGGGGCGGATACCAGATAGCTCCATTCAAAGGCATATACACAGCCCAACCAAATATCGGAGAATCATGGGAAATTTCTGGAGTACCAGGACACGAAAGTGTTGCCATAGAGCGTGGACTTGTTGACGATGTTGATGTCGGTCTTACACTTACAGAACTTATAGATAAGTACAAAGGCCTGCTCGTCGGCGAAAAAGTATATAAGAAGCACGGCAACAAATTCCCTCTGCTAATCAAGTTCATTGATTCCCGGCAAGACCTCTCAGTGCAGGTTCATCCAGACGACAAACTTGCCCAGGAAAGGCACGGATGTGCAGGCAAAACAGAGATGTGGTATATTATAAAGAGTGATATCGGAGCGAAAATATATGCCGGACTAAAGAAGAGCATTACGCCTGACGATTATGAAAGGCTCGCTACAGCCGACACCTCAAACGGCCACTCTCCTATGCAGGACGTTATTGCCACACACGAAGCTCACCAGGGCGATCTGTATTTTCTGCCTGCTGGCAGACTTCATGCCATTGGCGCAGGAAATTTCCTTGCAGAAATACAGCAGACATCTGACATAACATATCGAGTATACGACTTCGGTCGAAAAGACCAGCACGGCAATCCAAGAGAGCTACATATCGACCAAGCGAAAGCCGCTATTGATTATCAGGTATGGCCAGAATACAGAACGTCGTATGACAGCACAAAGCCGACATCACAGTTAATCAACTGCCCGTATTTCAACGTTAACCGAGTTGTTGTACAGGTAGCATCACAGATAGACTTTAAGGTTGACTCTTTCGTTGTAGTTGTCTGCCTTTGGGGTGAAGCCAACATTAACGGCATAAAGGTTAGGCAGGGAGAGACGCTGCTTGTTCCAGCATGCGAAAATGTACTTTATATTTTCGGAAATGCAACATTCCTTACAGCTACAATGTAGCCTGCCAATAACACTAATAAAAAAACGTGGAGTTACTCCACGTTTTTTTATTTTATATCTCCCATTCAGTTAGCTTTTTATTTCATAATTAACAGGATTGCTAACAGTTATAGTAGGCTCTGTCACATTAGGCTCTACTACAGCCTGCTTGTTTCCCTCCTTCATATAGGTAGTAATAAGATTACGCACCTCAAACGGTTTCTTTACAAACTCTATCTTGTGGTTTGTGCCTCCACTGCCTACAAGTTCTATTGAGCCCGTACCCATAATACGCTCCATGAAGGTCTGTGAGAAATTAACAGTCTCAACCTTAAAGAGCGGTATCTCGGTCAGGCGGATATTAAAGATGCCATCTTTTTGAATGAATCGCGAATTTGTAATCGCAAACTCCGTCTTAGTTCGGAGGAAGTAACCGTAGAATATAAACGACAGGCCTACGACCGTTACAGCAATACAGACATAGAACAGTAGTTTTGTCGCTCCGTCGTCAAAATTGTAATTGCCGACATAAAACAGTCCGACAAGTCCTAATACAATAAGAATAACTCCCCAAACGGTATAGCGGAAGTTAAAATACCAATGTAGTCGTCCTCTAAGAACAATCTTCTCGTTAGGCTCTAATGTGCGTTCGATGAATTTAGGCATAATCGTTTGTATTTTAGTTTGTTATTTGTGTTCACTACTGTCCAATAAAAGTTGGCTAATCGGTCTTTGAAATAATTGAAATACAGTCTATTAGGCGTGTTTTTGAAATGAAACGGATTTGAATTTGTAATTTTGCAGTCAAATAGAAGACTGCATATGAACCAAGACAAAT
>JAZUMR010000055.1:0-11775 GCA_045603685.1 Prevotella sp. | reverse complement strand
TATCAAGGGCGGCAAGTTTGTAGGTGCTGACGGTAACACTGAGGTTATCTACGCAAGCGGCGCTAACAGCGTTATAGATATCTACGGCGGTGAGTTTGAGGCTCTTCAGCAGTCAACATCATTCGCTGCTCCACAGTATGCTGTGCTCAACCTCTATGGTAACGGCAATAACGGCTGTGACATCAACGTATTCGGTGGTAAGTTCAAGAACTTCAACCCATCAGACAACGTATCAGAGAATCCTAAGAAGAACTTCGTAGAGGAAGGCTTCAGCGCAGTACCTGACGGTGACTACTTCATGGTAGTTGAAGGTGCGAATGTTGTGGCTGTTTCTTCTGATGCAGAGCTGAAGGCTGCTCTCACTGCTGATGTAGAGAATATTTCTGTTTATCTCACTTCTAACGTAACATACGATGTTGCTGCTTGGGAGAACAACGCTATGGGTGGCGCTTCAACAAAGAGCATCGTTATCGAAGGCAACGGCAAGACTATTACATTCAACCAGACAAACAGCGACTGGAATAACATCGTTACAAACGGTGCTACACTGACTATTAACAATGCTACTGTTACTAACTCTGGTTATAATGATGGTCCTTGGAACCGTCATGACCTCAACTTTGGCTGTGACGTAGTTCTCAATAACGTAACTTCAGACAAGGCAATGGCATTTAAGGCTGGCGCTGCTCTCACAGACGTGACAATCAATGACGCTAACACATCTGATACATACGCTATCTGGATTCAGCCAAAGGGACAGACTGTAACACTTGATGGCTGTACAATCGACATGATCGCATGCTCTGATGGTCGCGGCATCAAGATTGACAACCAGTATCTCGATGCAGCTGATGAGGCAAAGGTTACTCTGAATGTATCTAACACTGTATTCAAGACAGAAGAGAAGTCTGCTATCCTCGTTAAGTCAAAAAAGGGTGCTGACATTACTCTGAGCAATGTAGATATTTCAGCAGTCGCTGCCGACTCAACAAACCCTGTATGGGTTGACGAGGCTACTGCGTCTTATGCAAGCCTTGTTAATGTAACAGGCGGTTCTGTTATCGTAGAGCCATAAGCATCTGTACATTATTATATATATAAGGCGGCGTCTCATCGAGGCGCCGCCTTTATTGTAAATTATTATGTAGAGTAAGCATTCCTGATGCTTGCCGTTATGCAAGGCAATGGATTAGAAAGGTACCTTGCTTATGATTCTTATTGTTTCTTCAGTTGCGGGATGTGTGAAGACTATTTCTTCGGCATGCAGAAGCAGACGTGTGGAATGGTGCCCATAGAGGTCATCGCCGGCAATCGGTATGCCTAAGCCGTCAGGATGGGCGCAGTGGACGCGTAGCTGATGCGTCCTGCCCGTGAGCGGAGAAAGCCGTACTATGCTGTGCCCGTCGGCGCTGCCGATTATCTCATAATGCGTCTCTGCGCTTTTCCCGCCTTCGTAGTCTACTCTTTGGCGGGGACGGTTATAGTAGTCAGCAGAGAGGGGCAGGCTGATTGTTCCGTGGTGGTCGCCTTCATATATTCCTTCAAGCACAGCCCGGTATGTCTTCTTTACTTCGCGAAGTGCAAAGGCGCGTTGCATGGCACGCTGTACTGATTCGTCTTTTGCGAACAGCAGCAGGCCGGATGTCTGCATGTCAAGACGGTGAACACAGTATATTGCGCTGTCGTTGCCATATTGCCTGGCAAGTGTTTCCTGTGCAGATGTGCGCTTCACCTTGCCTGGCACTGACAGCATGCCCGCTGGTTTGTCAACTGCTACAAGCCAGCCGTCTTCGTATATGGTTCTTAGTGTATTGACAGTTTCTTCTTCCTCTAAGGGGTTAGGCTCTGTGTCTATGCCTTGCAGCATATAGTCGAGGATGGGACGGCATTTCCCCTGACAGGCAGGATAGAAGTCGAGATGACGGCGTATCTCGCCAACAGGTGATTCCCCCCACCAGAATTCTGCGATGGCAATAGGCTGAAGCGAATGACTGTATGCGTATTGCAGCAGTTTCGGCGCACAGCATTCGCCTGCTCCAGATGGCGGAATGCCTGCAGGAGTATCAGCGAAGATCTCCGTTAGAGTCTTTTTCTCTCCTTTTCCGTTGAGCATGGTGAATTGGTCAAAAAGCCATGCCTGCAGGTTGTCAGAGAGCCTCTTGCGCTTGGCTCGCAGCAGGATAATATTGTTTTCGTGCTGGCTGACTGTAGAACGCAGACCGCTCAGCCTTTCATCAAGACGATGCTTGAGACGTCGCAGTTCGGCTTTCATGTACTGGCTTTCGCGCATCAGAGTCTCCTCTGGCTCGCCCTCTTGTCGGCGTATGTCACGACGCTGTTTGCATTGCGCCATCCTCTCTTTATAGTCTTTTATTTGCTCTTCCGCTTCCTTCTCCGCCTTTGCCAGTCGTGCGCAGTTTATGCGGTGGACATCAGACGATAGCAGACGGTTGATTTCGTGGTTTATATGTGTTATTTCAGCTTTGTGCTGTTTGAAATAACCGTCGGGTTGCAGGTAGTCGAAGATTGCCGGCACCCATCTGCACCAGTCCTGGCGTCCGCCAATTTGTCCGGAGTATGCTTTCAGATAGCCGACATTTAGGTCTGAGTCGCGCACAATCAGTATTCCGAACATCTTGCCCTGATGAATCTCTTCCTCCCATTCAGCCATTGACATGATTTCCTTCTTTGCCTCCTCTGCTGCAGTCATGCAAAGCGGATGAGGCTGATAATAGAACGGACAGTTCAGACGCTGTGGGAGTTCTGTGTCTTGGAGTGTTATCGGTAGCGGCGTGAACATATTTCGATTGAAATGTTTGATTATGTTGCAAAGTTATAAAAAATATCTGATAATAATTACTATTTGCCATAGAACCAATTATTTACATAGATTTAAATCAAAAAAGAAAAACATGTGAAAACAAAAAACTTAAAATATTTGCATGTGTTTCGAGTTATTCTTAACTTTGCAACGTGTTTTTCATAGTATTAGATTTAAGGTTAACAAAGATTGGGACAGAGCGCTGTCCCTTTTTTATTTTAAATGCTCCTCATGTGAGACGTTTTATGACTCGTCTTTTTCTATGTCCCTCTAATAATTCACATTGGTCTCGGCTATGATAAGGAAACGAATCTGTATAATGCGAATAATCTTGTCACTAATAGGAATTAATAATATTAATGGAATAAATCATTCTTGTTATTAGCATTGGTTTCGGTTAAGCAAGCATTAGTCACATTGACTTCAAATTATTAATTGGCATTATATATTTATTAATGGGAGAATTATTCACATTATTCATATTGGTTTCAGCTTTGATAAGGAAGCGAATTAAATTACAATCTGTGAGTGTGTATGGGTGAATGTGTCTGTTATGTGCATGAATGGCTGACATATTGCTTAAACTGTTGGTCTCTTGATGTTTTTTTCTTCCTTTTATGCATCGTTTGGAAAAATTATTGTTATCTTTGCATTGTAAAAATAAATGTATAGTGCTAACTATACGCAATAATAATGGTTTTAATATAAGAAAAGCATGGACAATAAACAGAATAACCAGCCACAAATGCAACTTGAGATTAAACCGGAGGTGGCTTCTGGTGTATACTCTAATTTTGCAGTTATCAGTCACTCAAGTTCTGAATTTACTCTTGATTTTGCCACAATGTTGCCAGGAATGCCAAAGGCATGTGTGGGTTCGCGAGTTATTATGTCTCCAGAGCATGTAGTGCGTCTTGCTAATGCTCTTCAGGAGAATATAATGCGTTACGAAAGTCAGTTTGGTAAGATTCGTATGCCTGGAGCACCAAACCGTACAATCGCACCATTCTCTAATGGTGGCGGTGAAGCATAGTGTGGCCAGACGGTAGATAGATTAAGTGTTAGGATAATTCACTCATTATTCATGGTTCGGGTGTATGCAACTTGCAGTAGATAAAGGAAAGCAATTATAAGTTAAGGACTAAATTATGAAGAGCTAATGTCTGTCTCTTCTTCCTTAGTCTTCTTCTATTTTCCTCTCTTCTTTTGGTTGAGCACAAACGGAACTATGTACACCTTATTATATTTAAATAGATGAAAAAGTTTTTTATTACATTACTCGTCCTTTTTGTAGCATGTTACGCAAAGGCGCAAAATGAAGTAGGTAAGTGCAGCATTACTCCTAAAATAGGTTTCAATGTTTCGCAGATAACAAATGCTGACGGGGCAGATGCACGTATAGGCATGATAGCCGGTGCAGAAGTTGACTATCAGGTGACAGACTTGCTTGCGTTTACCGCTGGCGCGCAATATTCTCAGCAGGGATGTAAGGTTGATGCTGGAATAGGAAATGCGACAGTAAAGCTTGATTATATCAATATTCCGATACTCGCTAATTTCTATATTGTAGAGGGTTTCGCCCTGAAGATTGGTGTACAGCCAGGCTTCCTTGTAAATGATAAGATGAAGGCTGAAGTCGATGGTGTGTCAATGGAAATCGGTGCAGACCAGCTCTTTGGTGGCAATTCATTGAAAGATATAGACTTCTCTATTCCTGTAGGTGCGTCGTATGAATTTAGTAATGTAAAGCTTGATGTGCGGTATAACTTCGGAGTCTCTCCTGCCATAAAAGTATTTGGAGAATCGTCTATGAACAGCGTGTTCCAACTTACAGTAGGATATAAATTCGCTTTGTAGCCTGTAGCTGCAAACCGTGTGTCCTGCAAGGTCTTTAATGACGATAATTGTGTGTCTGTGATGTCGTCATAAGAACCTTGCAGGATTATTTTATTAATTTTTATCTTAAAGAGTGTCTTTGATAGTTATATTATGTTAATTATTAAAGACGCAAAACCCAAAGGTTTCTATATAATTAGGTTATTCGAGAAAATATTTGTACCTTTGCACCCCGAACGGCCTTAAAATGAGCCGTGTATTGCTGTGTACATAAAATAAAATCAATATATAAAATTAAAAAATTACAATTATGCCTACAATTCAACAGTTAGTTAGAAAAGGCAGAAAGGTACTTGTGGAGAAGAGCAAGTCGCCAGCGTTGGAGGCTTGTCCTCAGCGTCGCGGTGTATGCGTTCGTGTCTACACAACAACACCTAAGAAGCCTAATTCGGCAATGCGTAAAGTTGCCCGTGTACGTTTGACAAACCAGAAAGAGGTGAACTCTTACATCCCAGGAGAGGGACACAACCTCCAGGAGCACTCTATCGTGCTTGTTCGTGGTGGTCGTGTTAAGGACCTTCCAGGTGTACGCTACCACATCGTTCGTGGTACTCTTGATACTGCTGGTGTTGCAAACCGCACACAGCGCCGTTCAAAGTATGGCGCTAAGCGTCCAAAGGTTAAGAAGTAATATTCATTGCTGATATAACACAGGACAACAAAAGAAATAATAAAAAAACTGTTTTGCTGGAGACTTAAAACAAAAGGTTGAGTAAATGTCCGGGAGCGGACGTTGAAGAACAAGAAACAGACAGCCCCATGCAAGATTAATTGACAAACAAAACAATGAGAAAAGCAAAACCAAAGAAGCGCTTGATCCTTCCGGATCCAGTTTACAATGACAAGAAGGTGTCAAAGTTTGTGAACCACCTTATGTATGATGGCAAGAAGAACATCTCTTATGAGATTTTCTACAACGCACTCAAGACTGTAGGAGAGAAAATGAAGAATGAGGAGAAGTCTGCTCTTGAAATTTGGAAGCAGGCTCTTGATAATGTAACTCCACATGTAGAGGTTAAGAGCCGTCGTATCGGTGGTGCTACATTCCAGGTTCCTACAGAAATCCGTCCAGACCGTCGTGAGTCTGTGTCAATGAAGAATATGATTCTTTTCGCTCGCAAGCGTGGCGGTAAGGGCATGTCTGACAAGCTCGCTGCAGAGATTATGGACGCATATAATAATCAGGGTGGCGCATTCAAGCGTAAGGAGGATATGCACCGTATGGCTGAGGCTAACCGTGCATTCGCTCATTTCCGTTTCTAATCAATAGGAGGTAAAAAGAAATGGCTAAGCACGATTTGCATTATACACGTAACATCGGTATCATGGCTCACATCGATGCCGGTAAAACAACTACATCAGAGCGTATTCTGTTCTACACAGGTAAGACTCACAAAATTGGTGAGACTCACGATGGTAGTGCAACAATGGACTGGATGGCGCAGGAGCAGGAGCGTGGTATCACTATTACTTCTGCTGCTACAACATGTTTCTGGAACTATCAGAACCGTCAGTATAAGATTAACTTGATCGATACTCCGGGACACGTTGACTTCACTGCTGAGGTGGAGCGCTCACTCCGCGTGCTTGACGGAGCTGTCGCTACATATTGCGCTGTAGGTGGTGTAGAGCCACAGTCAGAGACTGTATGGCGTCAGGCTGACAAGTATAACGTTCCACGTATCGGATACGTAAATAAGATGGACCGTTCTGGCGCTAACTACTATGAGGTGGTTAAGCAGATGAAGGAGGTTCTCGGAGCTAACCCTGTAAGCCTCTGCTGCCCAATCGGTGCAGAGGAGAATTTCAGAGGTATTGTTGACCTCCTTAAGATGAAGGCTATCCTTTGGCATGATGAGACTATGGGTGCTGACTATGATGTCGAGGATATCCCAGCAGACATGGTTGATGAGTGTAACGAATGGAGAGATAAACTCCTCGAGTCTGCTGCAGATTTCGACGAGGCTCTCATGGAGAAGTACTTCGATGATCCTTCAACAATTACAGAGGAGGAAATCATCGCTGCTATCCGCAAGGGTTGTCTTTCACTCCAGTGTGTGCCAATGCTCTGCGGTTCTTCTTTCAAGAACAAGGGCGTGCAGACAATGCTCGACTATGTTTGTGCACTTCTGCCTTCACCAATGGATACAGAGAATATCGTAGGTACAAATCCTGATACAGAGGAAGAAGAGGATCGTAAGCCTTCTGTTGACGAGCCAACTTCTGCTCTCGCATTCAAGATTGCTACTGACCCATACGTAGGTCGTCTCGTATTCTTCCGTGTATATTCAGGTACAGTTGCTGCTGGTTCATACGTTTATAATCCACGTTCTGGTAAGAAGGAGCGCGTGAGCCGTCTGTTCCAGATGCACTCAAACAAGCAGAATCCTGTAGAGGAAATCGCAGCAGGTGATATCGGTTCAGGTGTAGGTTTCAAGGATATTCGTACAGGTGATACACTCTGCGCAGAGGAGCACCCAATCGTACTTGAGTCTATGACATTCCCTGATACTGTTATCTCTATCGCTGTTGAGCCTAAGTCACAGGCTGACATCGCTAAGCTTGATAATGGTCTCGCTAAACTTGCTGAGGAGGACCCAACATTCACCGTACGTACAGACGAGCAGTCAGGACAGACAGTTATCTCTGGTATGGGTGAGCTTCATCTTGATATTATCATCGACCGTCTGAAGCGTGAGTTCAAGGTTGAATGTAACCAGGGTAAGCCACAGGTTAACTACAAGGAGGCTATCACACAGGAGGTTAACCTCCGTGAGGTTTACAAGAAGCAGTCTGGTGGTCGTGGTAAGTTCGCTGACATCATTGTTAATGTCGGTCCAAAGGATGAGGACTACAAGGAAGGCGATCTTCAGTTCATCAACGAGGTTAAGGGCGGTAACGTGCCTAAGGAATTCATCCCTGCAGTACAGAAAGGCTTTGAGGATTGCTTGAAGGCTGGTATACTTGGTGGATTCCCTGTTACAGGTCTTAAGGTAACTCTCGTGGACGGTTCGTTCCACCCAGTTGACTCTGACCAGCTTTCATTCGAGCTCGCTGCTCGCAATGCTTTCAAGAACGCTTGTCCTAAGGCAGGTCCTGTTCTTATGGAGCCTATCATGAAGGTTGAGGTTGTTACTCCAGAAGAGAACATGGGTGATGTAATCGGTGACTTGAACAAGCGCCGTGGTATGGTACAGGGTATGGACGAGGCTCGTAGCGGTGCTCGCATCGTTAAGGCTATGGTTCCTCTGTCAGAGATGTTCGGTTATGTGACAGCTCTCCGTACTATCACTTCTGGACGTGCTACATCTTCTATGGAGTACGATCACCACGAGGCAGTATCAAGCTCTATTGCTAAGGCTATCCTCGAGGAGTGCAAGGGACGTGCTGATCTCGTGTAATCCAGAACTTGTAAAATAAAATATCATGAAGCAGGGGGCACTGCTTAGCGAATGACTCTTAAGTAGTGTTCCTGCTCATATTTAATAATCTATAAATAATATAAGATAATGAGTCAGAAAATTCGTATCAAGCTGAAGAGCTACGATCATCAGCTCGTAGACAAGTCAGCAGAGAAGATTGTTAAGGCCGTTAAGGCTACTGGTGCTGTTGTTAGTGGTCCTATACCTCTTCCAACACACAAGCGTATCTTCACTGTAAACCGTTCAACTTTCGTTAACAAGAAGTCACGTGAGCAGTTCCAGCTCTCAGACTATAAGCGTTTGATTGACATCTACAGCTCAACAGCTAAGACTGTTGATGCTCTCATGAAGCTTGAGCTTCCTTCAGGTGTGGAGGTAGAAATCAAGGTGTAGTACAGGTTATACTATATGATAGGAATGTCAGAGAATACTCTGGCATTCTTTTTTTATTATATATGCATGGACTGTTCTGTTTCTTGAAATAGTCGCGTTTATGTCTGTTTTTTTTTGGGGCATACGTATGCCGTAATGTGTTATGATGGTGTTTGTAATGTTGTATGCTGCCGAATTGTTGTTGCCGGACATCATTAATTTGATAATATAACGGGCAGAAGAAAGAGTGCTAAAAGTGGCAGAGAAATGATTTTGTTTTTTTATGCCTTGATTAATATGCTTAATCTTATTTGTATTGAGGGCTCGTTTGCGTGTTTTTGTTATGACGTCAATATTTCTGATGTCTTTTATTTTATTTTTGAAAAAAAGTGAACATCTGCACGGCTGTTATAATTCATTGTTTATTAGTTTGTTGCGGCAGTGCAGATATTCTGCAGAAGAATGCGTGTGAAAAAAAACTTTGAAAAACACTTGGAATCGCCTTCGCATTTTTGTATCTTTGCATCAGGAAAACATTTTTATTCACTATTTATTTTATACCATGGAAACACAAAAATTAGAATGGGAAATTGTGCCCATAGGGTGGGCTGTGTGCTTCAATGAAGAATGCACAAGACGAAATGACTGCTTGCGTTTTCAAGCAGGTAGGTTAGCGCCGTCAGATTTATGTTCGGCGCGATGTGTTCTGCCGTCTGCATGGAAAGGTGCAGAGTGCAAAATGTTCTCGTCAATGAAAATGGAGATGTATGCCTGGGGCTTTGCCGGAATATATGACAAGGTTCTTAAAAAGGATTTTACTCTTATGCGTAAACAACTTACAATGAGTCTGCAAAACAAGGGGTACTATTACAGATATATGCGTGGCGAACTGCCATTGTCTCCAAGGCAGCAGCAGATAATACAGGATTTGTTTGAGGCTTTTGGGTATGACAGGCATGTGAAATTTGACAAGATGGAGATGAGATATGTATTTCAAGCTGCTCGGGAGATATAATGCATAGTATGCTGTACACATGTGATTCCTTTGGTATCTATGCAGGAGACCTTTGTGATTTTTATAAGATGACATCAGTAAAAGTATAGAATCTTAAGTTTCGTAGGTTAAGCGTTTAGTGGACGAGTAGACGAGTTGATTGGTTAGTTGACGAGTGGACAAGTAGACAAGTTGACAAGTTGATTGATTAGTTGACAAGTAGACGAGTAGACAAGTAGACAAGTAGACGAGTTGATTGGTTAGTTGACGAGTAGACAAGTTGACGAGTAGACAAGTAGACGAGTTGATTGGTTAGTTGACGAGTTGTTTGATACCATTAACCATTAAACGTTAAACCTTAAACCTTAAACCATAAACCTTAAACCCTTTAACTTCTTTGATTTTTATAAACTAATTATTTTAATAGGAAAACCATGAAAACACAAACAAAAAAGAAAAACACACCAACTCACAAAGCCTTTGACTTGGCAAAGTTTATAATCAATATTAAACCGCAATCATTTGCTAACTACATCAGACGGTTGATGGACTGGAAGAATGACTGCGAAGGAGTACCTGCAATGAAAGAAAAGGTAAAAACACCAGCAGAGACTATAGGTATAATAAGTTATCTGACGGAAAAATATCGACTGAGGTACAATACGGTGATGGGGTATGCCGAATATAAGAGCAGGGGTGAAGACAATAACTGCTGGCGACCTATAGACAAACGTATAGCAAACAGCTTCACTATCGATGCACGAACTAATGGAATTAATGTATGGGACAAGGATATCAGCAGGTACTTGCAGTCTGATAAGATTCCCGATTATAATCCCGTAACCGACTATCTTGATAGAGTGAAACCTCTTTGGGATGGAACGGATCACATCAGCATGCTGGCAAAGACTGTGAAGACTGGTGCACCGCTTTGGGAGCGATGGTTTCGGACATGGCTGCTTGCTATGGTTGCACAATGGCGTGGCATGAACAGTAAGTACGGAAACTCTGTGGCACCGCTGCTTATATCCGGACAAGGCTACAACAAGTCAACATTCTGTCGCTCGCTGATTCCGCCATGCCTGCAGTGGGGATACACTGATAATATGTCGGTAGAAAATAAACGTGGGTTGATGCTTGCCATGGCAGAGATGCTGTTGATAAATCTTGATGAGTTTAATCAGATTTCCTGCCGTAATCAGGAAGGATTCCTGAAGAACCTCATACAGCTGGCAAGTGTTAAGGCGAAGCGTCCATACGGCAAGCATGTAGAAGAGTTGCCACGTCTCGCTTCGTTTATTGCTACTACTAATATAGCAGACTCGCTGTCTGACCCGTCAGGTAACAGGCGCTTTATTGGCATAGAACTGTCCGAGCCGATTGACGTTTCTGTGTCAATCAATCATGACCAGCTTTATGCCCAGATAGTGCATCTTTTGGATAATGGTGAGAAATATTGGTTTGATGCAGAAGAAACCAAACAGATAATTGAACATAATCGCCAATTCCATGCACAACCCCCAGCTATGGTATGCTTTAATGACATGTTTGAGCCATGTGCTGATGAGAGAGAAGGGCAGTGGCGCAGTACTGCTGAAATTCTCACTCTCTTACGTAAGCGTTATGGTACAGCACTGAAGAACACTAACATGATTAACTTCGGTAGGTTGCTTGCCAATATGCCCGCTCTGCTCCGCCGTCGAACAGGTCGAGGCACTATATATCTGGTAAGAGAGCGCTGACACATTGTTACACCAACATGATTACGCATCTCGAAGGATTCTTTGGTAAAAGTGGCATTGTCATCTATCTGCATTGCATCTGCATTAAGATTAACTCTTTGGGCTGTAGAATATTATGAGTCTTGTGCAGATGTGCAGATGTTTATTCAAATAAAGTGTACGTTGAAGAGGTGCGAAGGTGAAAACGGAAAGGTGAAAACGGAAAGGTGAAAACGGAAAGGTGAAAACGGAAAGCGGAAAACTGAAAACCGACTTGTCAACTAATCAATCTACTCGTCTACTTGTCTACTCATCTACTCATCTACTTGTCTACTCGTCTACTTGTCTACTCGTCAACTTGTCAACTAACCAATCAACTCGTCAACTTGTCAACTAACCAATCAACTCGTCAACTATATGATTTATGGCTTATTCAAACATGAAGATAGATGAAGATAGATGGAGGTAGAGGGAGATAAATGACATTTGTTTTGATGCAGAACACCAGCTTGCCAAAGTATCGTCCTCTGTCTTCGACGCCAAAAGCGG
>JAZUMR010000054.1:0-52563 GCA_045603685.1 Prevotella sp. | reverse complement strand
AGTTTCGGATGTTAAGAAGATATAGGAAGTTACAGGAAGATATGCCGCTTTCGGCGTCGAAGATAGAGGACGATACTTTGGCAAGCTGGTGTTCTGCATCAAAACAAATGTCATTTATCTCCCTCTATCTTCATCTATCTTCATGTTTGAATAAGCCATAAATCATATAGTTGACAAGTTGACGAGTAGACAAGTAAACGAGTTGACGAGTTGATTGATAACCTTCCTCTGTCCTCTTTTGGCTTCGCCGATTCTGCTCCCGCTCGGCATAGTGCAAGTACGCTTGCCCTCTGCTCTCGCTTACTCGCAGAATTCTCTGTACTCTTTCCTCTCTGCCACCCTGTCGCTATTTCTGTTCACGAAGTCCTTCCATGAACAGTAGTGCTTCTCTGTGCTTTGCGGTGCGCCCATCTGTATGAAATGACAGTATGCGGCAGCGAGAGCATCCGTGGCGTCCATGAACTTTGGCATGTCAGACTTCTCAAGCTTAAGCATGCGCTGCAGCATTCCCGCTACTTGCTCTTTTGATGCCGCCCCGTTACCCGTCAGCGCCATCTTTATCTTGAGCGGTGCATATTCGTGTATTGGAATGTCGCGCTGTATGGCTGCTGCAATCGCTACACCTTGCGCCCTTCCTAATTTCAGCATTGACTGTACGTTCTTGCCAAAGAAAGGTGCTTCGACAGCCATCTCGTCAGGCAGATACTCATCGATGATACCTGTCACACGCTTAAAGATATGGCCGAGGCGCAGGTAGGGGTCGGTCATCTTGCGCATGTCAATACCACCCATCGCTATCATGGATGCCTTGTTGCCGACAACCCTTAGCACACCATATCCCATGATATTGGTGCCAGGGTCAATGCCAAGTATTATCTTTTCTGTAGTCAATGTGTGTTGAGATTAGTGTGCGGCTGTGCGTGTCTTATGTACTGTCTGTCTGACATCATGAGAAAAATAGAAGATGGCTGGCAGGTACGTGTGTGTCTGTTGAGATGCTGGGATGATTGTTTGTGAATATCCCTGTTTGTTATCTGTCAATGTATGGATTGTGTGCAAGTTCGTAGCCAATGGTGGTTGATGGCCCGTGCCCAGGGTATACCACGACATCATCTGGCAGCTGGCATAGCTGTCGCAGACTGTTTATTATCATGAACATTGATCCGCCAGGCAAGTCGGTCCTGCCAATAGAAAGGCGGAATAGTGTGTCGCCAGAGAAGAGGGCCTTTTCTTCTTCGCAATAGAATAATAGTCCACCCATGCTGTGGCCTGGCGCAGCAATGCACTGCAGCGTGTGTGTGCCGAACTGTATGGTGTCTCCTCCGCAAAGGAATGATTCTATCTGCGGTGTGAAATTGATGAGCATACCCATGAAATCCTGTGCCTGCTGGCTGATGCTGCGTATCTGCTGCTCGTCAGCACGGTGAATCTTCAGTTTTACTCCGAATGCTTCCTGTATAGCTCCGATTCCAAGATTATGGTCGAAATGGCCGTGTGTGGCAAGAAGATGAACTGGTTTCAAACCTGAGGAACTTATATAATCAGTAATCTCCTTGCGCTCATCTTCTGTGAATGCTCCGCAGTCTATGATGACGCACTCATTTGTCTCGTCGCTAATAACGTAGCAGTTTTCTTGTAGCGGATTAACTGTGAATGTTTTTATGTTCAGCATTTTTCTTTATGGGATATAGTGTTGATTGTAACCCATGCTGCCTTCTTGCATGGCAACGGGTGGGAGGGTGCTGGCTGCATCGCATGTGCCAGCGTTTGTGTCTCCTGCCTTTCTATGCTTTTGCCCTATTTGCTTTCAGGTATTGTGATGATTCTTTCTACAGCATCGTCTGTTATCCAGCCTTCTGTGCCATCGTCAAGCAGCACCTCATACCATCCGTCTATAGTTTCGTCAGTGATTGTGATGTGTGTGCCTTCATGTATGATGGCAGCATCTGCGGCTTTCGCTTCTGGTGACTTCTTTACATTGCATGCAGACTGGATGACAATAGCATCGTTGTCTGATTTCAGACGCTTCAGCTGACTGTATGCACAGATATTGCTTATTATGAATACTACGAGCAGAACTATCGCCCCGTAGAATCCTAACTGACGCAGTATAACCATGTCTGCGAAAAGATAGGTGAGAGTCAGCAGCACGATTATCAGCAGGCTGCCAATGGATATGATGGCCCATGTGTTGGTGTTGAACATATTGACAAAAGCATTCCATCCTGCCACAATGAATGTTTCCTGCTGTGGCTGCATCTTGTCAATTGTTTTTGAGCGCGCTACTGACAGATTGTGTGCAATGTCTGCGTTGCCAGGCATTAGTCGCTGCGCTTTCTCGTATGCTATGATTGCCTTGGGAATATTATCTGTGCGGTAGTAGGCATTGCCGAGGTTATAGTACAGTTCTGCAGACGGAGTCTTCTTAAGTAACTGCTCATACTTCTTTATGGCAGCCTGGTAGTTGCCTTTTGAGTATTCGTTGTCTGCTGATGCTTTTGTCATTTCTGCGTAGACATTGGCCTGTGACATTACAAGTGCCAGCAGAAGGAGCAGCATGCGTGATGTGTTCATGCCGTTGTTTGTGTTCTTGTTGTTGTTTTGCTCTGCATTATTGTTTATGCTTTTCTTTTTCCCTTTGAGAAAATCATCTATGTTTGTAATGCCCTTTATTGCTTTATCATATACGCTTGCCATCTTGCTGCGTGTCTCTCCTGGAGCATAGCGGGCAAATTCGCATTCGTCTATTGCATTGACAAAGGTGCTGATTATATCGTAATCAACATTTCGTTCGCAAAGGCGTTCTGTGATATTCTCACGTGATAGTTCTGATACAGGGATGTTTAGCTTGTCGCCGATATAGCCCCATAGAGCTCTAAGAACCTCGTCGAAGAATTCGTCCTGTTTCTGCTGCTTCATTAACTTAGCTGCATTCTTGAGTCGCTTAGTTGCCACCTTGTTCGCTTTCTTTCCACGTTTGCCTACAATGTCAGCATTGGCTATGGCGCGCTTTCTGAATATCCAGATGAGCAGAGCAAATGCAATAATGATAATTGCAATTATTGTCTTATAGGCTGTTGTAGCAAAGAATATGTTACGAGAGGTGGTTTTATCATTGCCTGGCATAATGCCACGTATGTCTTGCTCCTTCTCTTTGAAGTCGGAAACGGTGGTTGTGCTCTTGTCTCCTGGAGTTACGTTTATGGTCTGTGGCTTTGTCTTTACTGTCTTGTACGCATTCTGCTTTATATCATAGTATGTCAGTTCGATTGCAGGAATGGTGTATGTGCCTTGATTGCGTGGCACAAACAGGAAATCGTATATCATGTTACCTTCAAGACCGTTTGCTGTCAGGCGTGTCTTGTCGGTTGATTTAGGGTCGTATTTGTCAAAATCCTTCGGGAACTCTACTACTGGCTGCTTTATGAGCTTGAGGTTGCCTGTACCGTTTATAACAACACGCATTGTCACAGGCTCGTTTGCCGCAACAGTCTCTTTGTCCAGGGAACTTGATATGGTAAAGGTTCCCACACCGCCAGAGAATCCAGCAGGACGTGTAGGGAGGGGGTCCACTTGTATGCTCAGGGCAGGCGCAACGATGTTCTTCTTTACCTCTATGTATGCCGAACCTCCGTTAAAGAAGGCCTCAAATGGGTCGACGTTGCGATTCTCCTGCACAACGATACCCTTGAATGTGATAGATGGTATCTCCAGTTCTCCTGTCATTTGCGGGTACATTACGTACTGGCTCCATGTGACACAGCGATATGGACGCCCGTTTACGGTCTCTATGTGATAGGACTTCTGTGCAGGCAGTGTGATCTCCTGTGTGTGGAATCCTTTGAGATCGGGCATCTTTCCTTCAAGTTGCGTGAGTTCTACCTGTGTGTAGACTTTATATGTAAGAAGAATCGGTTCCTGCTCATGTACGCGCTTCTTGTTTGCAGAGACTTTGATAAACAGGTCATCGCCGGAAATCTTAGCTCCAGCCTGCCGTATCTGCGCACCGGGTCTCTGTTGCATGTTTGTATTGCTTGCATTGCTATTTGCTTGTCCGCTGACTTTAATGCTTACGGCGGATGATGCAGACTTCTTTCCATTAACGATAGCATGTGCTGCAGGGATGGTGTATGTTCCTGCTTCCTCTGCATACAATATGTATGTATATGTTATAGATGAAGAACTGGATGTATGTCCGTTAGTCATCTGGAAACTCGACTGTACACTGGTGCGTGGGCCCATGAGCACTTCAAGGCCTTCTGGCACTTCGCCTGCTCTGAAGTCTTCAACGTCTTGCGTCATTACGGTATATCGCAGTCTGAACTGCTCTCCAACACTGACGTGCTGAGGAGCATTGACCTGGATAGATTGTGCCATGAGGTTTATGGCGCAAAATGAGAGTAGTATTAGTGTATATAATCGATTCATGATTTTGTATCGTGATGTATTCTTATGGTATAACTGTTTACCAGTTCTTCAGATGTCTGTTTCTTCTTGGCTGCTGCTGGTTCTGCTTCAGACGTTGCTGCGTAGCCTTTTCCTGCTGCTGTGCAGCATTGAGAAGCTGCTCTGCATTCTCTTTGCTCATTTGTTCCTGATTGTCAGGTTCTTGTTTTTTGTCTTTATTGTCGTTTTTCTGTTCTTCGTTTTTGTTCTTCTTGTTGTCACCTTCGTTCTCATCTTGACTTTTCTGTTGCTGCTGCTGAGGCTGATTCTTAATCTGCTTCAAGCAAAGAGCGAGGTTGTATCTTGTCTCGTCGTCGGCAGGATTATTCCTAAGAGCCTGCTTGTATGCTTCAGCTGCTTCTGCAAACAGCTTTTTCTGCTGGCAGATAACTCCCATATTATGATATGCCTGCGCTCTGCGCATAGGGTCAGGCTGTAGTTTCGCTCCGTTCTCCAGACACTGTATAGCCATTGAATCTTTCTGCTGTGCCATGAGTGCGCACCCAAGATTGTATTGTGCTTCTGGATTTCTCGGATTAGCAGCGACAGCCTTCCTGTATGTTGCTTCTGCCTTTTCGTATTGCTGTGCTCTGTATTGCCTGTTGCCTTGGCGTATAAACTGCCTGTCATTTTGTGCATAGGCCGATCCGATGGATAGCATCAGCATACATATTATAATATATATGATCTTTATTTTCATGTTATTATCTTGTTTTGTTTTTCTTGAATAGGCTCATGCTCTTCTGCCATGAAGGCTTGCATTCAGAAATGATTGTCTCGATAATCAATAGCAGTATGATGAATATACCTACAATTTGAAACTGGTCGTTGTACTCGCTATACACAACGCTTGATATTTCACTTTTCTGCATGCTTGCAAGTTCTTCATTCAGACGTTCCTGTGCGTCGTTTGTGTTATCAACATGAATATATGTACCGCTGCCAGCTTGTGCGATTTCCTTGCACATCTGGTCGTTCAGCGCAGTCATTACAGTCTGTCCTGTGTTATCAATCATGTATCCGCCTTCACCATTTGGGATAGGACTTCCTTTCGTTGAGCCTACTCCAAGGATGAAAACCCGAAGCCCGGCTTTCTTTGCTTTCTTTGCTGCTTCTATGACGCCACCCTCATGGTCTTCGCCATCGGTGATGATTATTATGGCGCGTCCTATATTCTTCTGCTGTGTAAAGCTGTTTCTTGCCAGATCGATAGCCTTGGCGATGTCTGTGCCTTGCTCTTCAATCAGAGAAGGCTCGGCATTCTGCAGGAACATTTTTGCAGAGACGTAATCTGCTGTAATTGGAAGCTGAGTGAAGGCATCGCCAGCAAACACGACAAGTCCGATTTTGTCGTTTGTGAAGTTGTCGACCATATTCTCTACCAGCATTTTTGATTTCATGAGCCTTGATGGCATCACGTCCTCAGCAAGCATGGAGTTAGAAATGTCGAGACATATTATTGCTTCTATGCCGTTTCGTTTATCTTTGCTTACCTTGCTGCCCATCTGCGGACGTGCCAGCATGATGATAATCAGTGTGATGGCAGCCATCAGCAGACAGAATTTAAGCATAGGACGATGTCTTGACCGGTCAGGCATCTGCTTTAAGGTCAATTCATAGTCACCCCATTCCTTGAGAGTTCTGCGCTGTCTCCACAGCATCCAGAATCTCATGAGGAAGAGTATAGGTATTATAAATAGAAGATATAGATATGTAGGGTCTTCAAATCGCATTGTGTTTATTTGCTTGTGTTCTTGTTATGTTTTGCAGTATGCTTTAAGGTATTCTGCGCAGCCATGTCAGTCGCAGGATTATTTCCAGGAGCATAGTGATTAATGCTGCGATAGCAAATGGCTGGAAAGCTTCGTGGCGTTTTGAGAATTTCTTTACGTTAAGTTTAGAACGCTCCAGCTTGTCAATGTCGTGATATATCTGTTTCAGTTCATTGTTGTTTGTTGCGCGATAGAAATTGCCGTCAGTTTTCTTTGCGATGTCAGCAAGAGTCTTTGTGTCTATCTCAACAGGAATGTTGACATACTGCACGCCTCCAGCCACAGGCATAGGATATGGTGCCACCTTATTAGTTCCAACTCCGATTGTGTAAACTCTGATGCCAAGGCTTTTTGCTATCTCTGCTGCTGTCATTGGTGATATTTCTCCTGCATTATTGGAGCCGTCTGTAAGCAGGATGACCACTTTTGACTTAGCCTTTGAGTTCTTCAGTCTTGTGACAGCGTTGGCCAGTCCCATTCCGACGGCGGTGCCGTCTTCAATCAGTCCTCTTGATGCGATGTCTGTCCTGACATTCTGCAGCAGGTTGACGAGTGAGGCATGGTCTGTTGTCATAGGGCATTGAGTGAACGCCTCTCCTGCAAATATAGACAGTCCGATATTGTCGTTCGGTCTGTCGGCTATGAATGCGCCAGCCACATTCTTGGCGGCTTCTATTCGGTTTGGCTTTAGGTCTTCCGCGAGCATTGATGTTGAGACGTCCATTGCTAGCATGATGTCTATACCTTCTACGGTTCTTTCGTCCCATGCGTTTCGTGTCTGCGGACGGCACATGACAATTACGATAAGTATAAATGCCAGGCATCTGAGCGCCATTGGCAGCCAAGCCAATCTTTGCCTCATGGTCTTAGGTGTATTTTCCAGCAGCCATGTGTCGCTCAGTGTTATTGCTGCTTCTGTTTTTTTTCTAAAACTGAAATACCAAGCTATATATGGTATGAGCAGCAGTAGCAGCAGCAGATATTCTTTATTTGCTAATTCCATTCGAATGATATTGTCGGCTTAATCCTGTCAGCAAGAACATTAGCTATTGCTCAGGATATATTGCTGTCATTTAATCTTGTCTGATGATGTTCTTGTCTCAATATTTCGTGCTGTCATTATTCTATGAGCATGACAATTTTCCATATTGTCACAGCCAGAGTTAATACTGCTGCTATTGCTCCGATAATTGTCAGCACTTTGAGAGATTTTATTGTTATGTTTGTTTGTTTTTGCTCTTCGGTCAGCTGCTCTTCCTCTTTGTGCTCTTCTACGGTCTCCTCTGTCTTTGTAGAGTTGATGAAGTCGATAGCCGAAACGAGGTTACGGTCGTTCTCGTTTATCAGTGTAGAGTATTTTGCAAACTTTACCAGGTCAGCTGTTTCAAACACTTCACGCAGTTCCGCCACCTTCATAGGGTCTTCCGCCTGCAGTCTGTCAATGATTTCTCTTGTTGTCATCTCCATTGCAGAGAATCCGAATCTCTCCTTGATGTATATTCGGAGCGTGTCGGTAAGTTTCGTGTAGTATTCCTTCTGGTTGTCGGCAATAGCCATTTTCTTGTCTTTTATTTCATCAATGGCAGTCATGGCCTTGACGTGTGCAGGCACTCGCTTTATTATTCTGAACGAGATACGTATAGGCTTGTTGCCTTTTCTCATCAGATAGCATAGCATGGCGATAACAGCCATCAGCGATGCTATGAAGTAAAGAGCTATTACAGGAATCCATTCTGCTATCATGAAAGGATTAGTCTGTATGTCCTTCGGTGGGAAGAACTGGTCTAATTTTGTTGTGTCGACAGGTACATCAATGACCTTCAGTGCTAATTGCGTGCCTTTCACCTTCTTTCCGTCTACAAGAACGGTCAGCGGTGCGATGTAGTGCAGCTTAGGCTCGAAAGATGTGATTCTGTATACTACGGTTTGCTTTATTGTTCCGTCGTCATTGATAATGCTGTCTCCGCGCATTTGCAGCACAACTTCCACTCCGGGAGCTATAAGCCTCTGCTGGTTGAAGTCAGGAAACTTAACGTCTGCGGTCTTGTTTGCTGTGACAGAAAGGAACAGATGACACTGGCTGCCGAGCATTATCTCGATGGAGTCGAGCTGCTCTTCAACCTGTACCTTCTGTGCGTATGCGTTGTTCGCAAGGGCGATGAATATCAGTAGTAATATTTTTTTCACGTGTTCTATTTTCTTTTCTTGAACAGCATCATCAGGTGTTTCACATAGTCGTCGTTAGTAGATATCGCTACAGAATCTACTCCGGAATGCGTGAAAGTCTCATAGAGCCTTTCCTGTCTTTTCTTCCATTGCTCTCTGTATGCGTTTCTTACTTTCTTCGATGATGTGTCAAGATACTGTTCGTGTCCAGTTTCTGCGTCTCTTACGCGCATCATTCCGATGTCGGGCAGTTCGGTGTCTCGTTTGTCATACACCTGAATGGCTACCACGTCGTGTTTTCTGTTGCATATCTGCAGCTCTTTCGCAAAAGTTTTCTGCTGATAGAAGTCGCTGAGCATGAATGCCGTGCATCTTCTTTTCTGTATTCTTGTGAGTGTCTCTACTGCTTGAACGATGTCTGTACGGCTGCTCTCAGGCTTGAAGTCGAGCAGTGTTCGTATGATGTACAGGATATGCTTTCGTCCTTTTTTGGGTGGTATGACTTTCTCTATATGGTCAGAGAAGAATATCACGCCAATCTTGTCGTTGTTCTGAATGGCGGAGAATGCTATGGTGGCAGCTATCTCTGTAACCATCTCGCGCTTCTCCTGCCTCTGTGAGCCAAATGCGAGCGAGCCCGACACGTCTACCAAGAGCATGACCGTCAGTTCGCGTTCTTCTTCGAAAACCTTTATGTATGGGCGATGGAACCTTGCCGTGACGTTCCAGTCTATATCTCTGATGTCATCTCCGAACTGATACTCTCTAACCTCAGAGAAAGCCATTCCTCGGCCTTTGAAGGCAGAGTGATACTCGCCGGCGAAGATGTTGTTGCTCAGCCTGCGGGTCTTAATCTCTATCTTCCTTACTTTTTTGAGTATGTCGGTAGTGTTCATTTTATGTTATTATAGCTTAAAGGAGCAAGGTGCATGGTGTGCGAAAGGTGTCATCTGCTTTTCCGCTAACCTTCTTGTTCTGCTTCTGTATTGGCAGACGTTTGTCATTCTCCTTCCTGTAAGGCACAGTTTATGCGTGCGTTGCTCTGCTTTCGGAATGTCTCTTATGGCACCTGCACCTTATTGATTATCTGTGATATGATTTCCTCTGCGGTGATGTTGATGGCCTCCGCCTCATAAGACAGTCCGATACGGTGGCGCAGCACGTCGAATGCTACGGCGCGCACGTCTTCCGGCACGACATATCCGCGGCGTTTGATGAATGCGTATGCGCGTGCAGCCTTAGCCAGATTGATTGATGCACGTGGCGAACCGCCGAATGCTATGAGCGACTGCAGCTCGTTCAGACCGTATTGCTGCGGGTATCTTGTTGCAAACACGATGTCTGCGATATACTGTTCGATTTTCTCGTCGATGTAAACCTCTCGTACAATATTTCTTGCCTTGAGAATCTCTTCCGTTGTTGTCACAGGCGTAACCTCAGGCAGTTTTTCTGCAAGATTCTCTCGTATGATGAGCTTTTCCTCCTCTATAGTCGGATAGCCAATAACCACTTTCAGCATGAAACGGTCCATCTGTGCTTCTGGCAGCGGATATGTTCCCTCCTGTTCTATAGGGTTCTGTGTAGCCATTACGAGGAATGGGGTAGGGAGTCGGAATGTATTGTCGCCAATAGTCACCTGATGCTCCTGCATAGCTTCGAGCAGTGCCGACTGCACCTTTGCTGGAGCGCGGTTGATTTCGTCGGCAAGGATGAAGTTGGCGAATACTGGTCCCTGCTTCACCTGGAATCTCTCATCCTTCTGTGAGTAAATCATTGTGCCTATTACGTCTGCAGGCAGGAGGTCAGGGGTGAACTGTATGCGGCTGAAATCAGCAGCTACGAGTTTTGAAAGAGTATTGATGGCGAGAGTCTTGGCAAGTCCTGGTACGCCTTCAAGCAGTATGTGGCCGTCACTAAGAAGTGATATGAGCAGTGAGTCTACAAGGTGTTTCTGGCCGACAATCACTTTGTCCATTCCGTTTATGAGATTCTGTACGAATCCTGACTCCTGCTCTATTCTGATGTTTAGTTCTCTGATGTCCATTTATTCTGGTAGTTTTTTATGTGTGTCTTAATTATGATTTCTTGTTGTATGATGTCAAAGGAGAAAAAGCAAAGAGCAAAGGTGAAAGTGCGGAGGCCTTTCTGTGCCCTCTCTCTTCTTTCATCTTTACCCCTTGCTTCCTATGTCTTTAATCCTCCAGCGGTACGGCGAAATATCCCTTTTTGCCAGAAGGATAAACTCCCTGGATGTATAGTACAGGCGATTTAGACTTGCTTGCCTCTTTTACCACTGCATTCAGCTCGTTTATTGTCTTCACGCTGGTCTCGTTGACTTTCTGTATGATGAATCCTGAAGGAACTCCGCAGTTCTTGAACTTGCCGTTGCCCACCTTCATTACCTTCACGCCGTATGTGATGTCGAGCTGCTGTTTCTCCTGCTCGTTAATCTCTCTGAATGTTGAGCCGAGAATGTCGAGGTCGGCATCCTTCACCACTTTTGTGTTACCCTGCTCGTTCTTCAGCACTATCTCTGCGCTCTTCTTCGCCTTCTTGCGCAGATAGTCCACCTTCACCTTGTCTCCCGGACGTTTCGTAGCCAGAATCTCCTGCAGCTCAGCCATCTTTGTCACCTTCTGTCCGTTGACAGCTGTGATTACGTCGCCAGACATCAAGCCTGCCTCCTGTGCTGCACCGTCGTCCGACACTTCAGATACGTATATACCGTCGTTGGTGCCGAGGTCTACCTCCTTTTGCTGCTCTTTCTGCTGGTCGATGTAATTTCTTGCATCCATTCCGCGTATGCCAATCAGTCCGCGCTGCACAGTGCCGTACTGCTTCAGGTCAGCCACCACCTTGTTCATGATGGTTGTAGGTATTGCGAATCCGTATCCTGTGAAGTTGCCTGTCTGTGAATAGAGCATGGCGTTTATGCCTATCAGCTCTCCCTTCACATTTACCAATGCGCCGCCTGAGTTGCCCGCATTGATTGCAGCATCAGTCTGGATGAATGCTTCCACGCCGTTTGCTCCCAGAGAGCGAGCCTTTGCCGATACTATGCCAGCGGTGACTGTGGCGCGCAGATTAAATGGATGGCCTATTGCCAGCACCCATTCGCCCACGCGGATGTCGTCAGACGATGCCACCTTGATGGCAGGCAGGTCTTTGCCGTGAATCTTTATAAGTGCGAGGTCGGTAGCCTTGTCTGTCCCGATGATACGCGCAGAGAACTCACGGTTGTCGTTCAGTGTTACAGTCAGTTCGTCTGCACCCTCTACCACATGGTTGTTTGTTACGATATATCCGTCAGTGCTGATGAGCACGCCAGAGCCGGCACCCTCTTTCTTTGGGGTCTGCACCTTGCGGCGCTGATTCTGTCCTTGTCCGCGCTGTCCGAAGAAGCCGAATGGGTCAAACATATCGCCAAACGGATCGCTGCGCATCTCCACCTCCTGTATCTTTGAGTTTTGCAGATATTTTATATGTACGACACACGGCAGAGCCTTCTCTGCTGCCACCGTAAGGTCAACAGGCTGTCCAGCCGCATATGTCGCACCTTCTGAATTTGTCGCTGCATTGGTCATCATTGTACCTGCGCCGAATATAGCAACAGCGCAGAGCGAAAGTAAAATTGTCTTCTTCATATCCATTAACAATTTGGTTTAATTCACATGCAAAGTTAATGCCTCCATGCTTTATCTCCAATTTTCCTCCTGTTTTTTGTCCCATTTTAACACTTTCGATACTTTGTGTAACACTCGTTTATATCTCGTGCCTCCTATTTTGAAAAAAATTAATATAAAATCTCCTTATTCCTGTTCTTTCGCTCTGCTGCCAATGATAGAAAAGTAGGGAATTCTGTTTTTTGTTTCTTATGGGATGAGCAACGGGGAAATAGGCTTGCGGATATGGTAAAATAGTATCAGGCTGCGCCTTTTATTACCTTTGCTGATACTATTTTGCAGTAGCTCTGCAGCGCGGGTTTCTCTGTTGTTTTGGTGGATTTGCTGTATGGAGAAGCTGTTTTTCCATGTTTGAATGCTGTTTACTGCTGAATTTCATAGCGGTTTGCAGTGTTTTCTGTCGTCATTCTTAGCTTTTTGCGTTGTCATTGGTAGCCTTTGGGGTCGTCATTCGTAGCTTTTTGCGTTGTCATTGGTAGCCTTTTGGAAACTGGTTATGCGGATGTCTTTAGTCGAGATTCTGTAAGTGCCTGATTAATAGTGATGTATGCTGTATGCGTTTTTTGGGGGGTCTTTTGCGGAGATTTTCGCAAGTCGGAATGCGACGGGCAGGAAATGGAGTCGGAGAGTGTTATAATTGTATTAGCCGTGTGTCTCTGATGATACTTTCTTGTCATATCTGCGCTTCCTCTTATGCAGTTTTCCATATTGCAGTGCAGAAAAAATAAGGGGCTGCACCGTTCGCAATGACGATGCAGCCCCTTATGAGAATGTATGCAGTAAAACCTTACTGCTGTGCTATAGATACAACAACGATAGACGCTATAAGCACAGCCAGACCGATAAGCAGTACGGCAATGGTTTTCATGCCTGCGCCTTTCCATTCTTTCAGGATTATGCCCCATACGTTTGACGCTATGACATTGAGCGACATGAGGATGCTCCATGAGAAGGCGTAGAGCGTGCTGTCCTGCGGTATGAAGCTCTTGCCAGTTTCGAGTCCGAAGAATTGGCTGTACCAGAGTACGCCAGCCAGGGCGCAGAACAGGATGTTGCTCATGAGCACGCGTGGAGTTACGGCAAGATATTCCCCTCCTGTCTTGTTCTTTATGTTCTGGTATATGCAGTATGCCGCATTTGTGCAGAATCCGCCGATGGTGACAAGGAATATTACAGGCAGTCCGGCAAAGAGTGCATCGCAGCCTGCCGCTATGGCGTAATCCTTCATTGGCGCACCTGATTCAAGTCCGAGGTTGAAGCATGCGCTCATGGCTCCTGCGAGGAAGGCTACAAGAAGACCTTTCGTAAGCGCAAAATCCTTAATAGCAGCGCGTTTCTCCTCTTCGCTCATGTTTTTATTTCGCAGACATCCGGCATATCCTATTATGGCTATGCCTGCAATCATTATGCTTACACCAATGAGCAGGAGCAAGCCTTTCCCGTGGAACAGGTCGCTGCCGGCAAGCAGTGGAGGAAGTATGGTGCCGAAGGCTGAGCATGTGCCCATGCCTATGCTTTGTCCGAGTGCCACACCGAGGTATCGCATTCCGAGTCCGAAGGTCAGGCCGCCTACGCCCCATAGCACACCGTATATGACTGCAGGAAGTGCGCCGCCTTGGCTCCAGATGTCGCAAAGAGAACGGTCGTCACTGACTGCAAGCAGGGCGCCGAGAAACGGGAAGACAATCCATGCAAATATGCCCTGCACCATCCAGAAGTTCTCCCATGACCATTCCTTTATTTTGTTGATGGGGATGTATGAACTGCTGACGCCAATGCTGCCAATTGTAATGATTAAAAGTCCTAATAGAATTTCCATAGTTTGAGGTTTTTAGGTTATGAGCATTTTGTTGAAGAGTGTTTTGGTTGACAAGTAGACGAGTTGACAAGTAGACGAGTAGACGAGTTTCGGAAGTTAAAAAGAAGTTAAAAAGAAGTTAAAGAGAAGTTATCGGCTCTTCGAGCCTGAGGAGTTAAGCTATTACCGTCGAGTTGATTGTTTAGTAAACAAGTTGACAAGTAGATTGGTAACCTTACTCTGTTCTCTGTACTCTGTTCTCTGTACTCTGTTCTCTGTACTCTGTTCTCTGTACTCTGTTCTCTGTACTCTGTTCTCTGTACTCTGTACTCTGTTCTCTGTTCTCTGTTCTCTGTTGGTTTCGCCGATTCTGCTTCTGCTCGGTATGGTATGCAAGCATCTTCTGCTCTCGCTTACTTGCAGAATTCTCTATTCTCAGTTCTCTTCATCTTTCATAGTCAACGAAGCGGAAGTTGTGGCTGTGGCGTTCGTCTTGCTGATGGTCTTCGTGCCATACTTCTTTCCATTCAGAGTAGTCGGGGAAGAACGTGTCGGCTTTGTCTGGCGTGTCGTGTATCTCTGTCAGACATAGTCTGTCAGCCATTCCTATAGTTTGCTCGTAGATGGATGCTCCTCCGATGATATAGATGTCTTCGTCAGGCAAGCAATGCGCTATGGCATCGCTGATAGACTGATATACATCGCACCCTGGCAGTTCGGTTACACTGTTGCTGATGACAATGTTACGCCTGTTGGGCAGTGCACCCTTCGGCAGCGACTCAAATGTCTTCCTGCCCATGACGATGGTGTGCCCGGTTGTCAGTTGCTTGAAGCGCTTCAGGTCGTCAGGCAGCCAGTAGATTAGTTTGTTTTCATGGCCGATGGCGCGGTTCTGCGCCACTGCCGCAATGATGTTTATTCGCATGATTTATGATGGTTGTGTTAGTTGAACCGATGCAAAGGTACAAAAACAAATACTAATAAACAAAAAAATGAGGACATAATTCTTTGTGTTCTAAATAAAATAATGTAACTTTGCAGTGGATGAACGAGAACTGGCAGCAAACCGAGAGCGGGGAGTGTCTGCACACTATGCCAGGAAACAGCGGAGAGAAGCCTGCAGCGCAGGATAAGAATAGTAGGAATTAAGGAGGAAAAAATAAGGAAGAAACGGTTACTCGATAATAAAAAATACGTAAATACATGAAGAAATTTTATCTGCTTTTATTAGCATTTGTGGCATGTATGGCTGAGGCTTATGCCTCTAAGGCTGTGCCTCGTGCGTTTGAGGTGACTTTGAATGATGGCAGACGTGTCACAGTCATGCTGCGTGGCGATGAGCATCTCAGCTATTATGCAACGGCAAAGGGTGAACTTGTGCTCTGCGAGAATAACACCTGGCGTCTGATGACAGAGGATGAAAACAAGAAATTGCAGCAGGCATATAGTGTGATGCGTGCAAAGCGTGCGGCATCGGTATCTACCGAGAAGCGTCCTTTCCCGCATGTCGGTACGCCGAAAGCGCTCGTGATTATGGTCTCGTATTCTGACAACGAGTTCACATACGGCAAGGAAGACATTGACAGATGGCTTAACTCTAAGGAATATAAGACGCTGGATCAGGATAGGTACAGCAGCTACGGCTCTGTAGCACAGTTCTTTAGCGACAACAGTAATGGCAAGTTCCGTCCTGTGTTTGATGTGGTCGGACCGTATAAGATGTCGAAGGCTATGGAATACTACGGTGCGAACACTGGCAGCCAGGATACGCCGAGACTGTATCATGAGCTGATAAATGAGGCGTGCGCAGCAGCGGAGAAAGATAGTGTAGATTTCAGCCAGTACGACTCTGACAATGACGGATATGTTGACCTCGTATACATATACTATGCTGGATACGGCGAGAATTTCGGAGGTGTGCCTTCTGGCACTATCTGGCCGAAGTCGGGATATGCTAATCTTGGCACTTACGGTGGAAAGAAAATATATCGCTACGGTATGAGCAATGAGTTGCTCGGTTTTCCAGAGTTGGCTCAGAACATGGGATGGGAGAAACCAAAGCTCACCGGCATCGGTGTCTTTGTCCATGAGATGTGCCATACGCTGGGAATGCCTGATGTTTATCCTACGGAGAACTGGATGGACGTTACGAAATATGATAACCAGTCGATGGAAGAATGGGACATCATGGACGGTGGAGAGAATAATTACAACGGACTGTATCCTACACCATTCACCGCATGGGAGCAGGAATGGCTGGGATGGATTGATGAAATAGAGACCATAACAGAACCAGGAACATACACACTGAAGCCATTGAAGGATGGCGGCAAGGCGTATCGTGTGAAGAACCCGAATGACGCTACAGGCAATGAGTTCTATATCTTGGAGAATGTGCCGTCTAATGTGCAGGGATGGTACCGCTTGATGCCTGGTAGAGGAATGCTTGTGACGCACATCAACTACAGCGATTACTACTTCAGCAACTTCAGACAGCCGAATAATGTGGCGGGCAGTCCGCGCTGGACCATAATTCCTGCCAACGGCATCTTGTATACTGCATACAGAGCCGGGGAGCCGAAGGATTCGGAGTATTATTTGTCATCTGCAGAGATAAGAGCAAATCGTGCGGGCAACACCTTCCCTGGTACAGGGGGAGTAACAACGCTTACTGACTGGAAGGAGTATTCTCCAGCGATGGATTATGTGCTGACCAATATCTCGCAGGCAGAAGATGGCACTATAACATTTGATTTCAGCACTGCAACGGGTATCAGCAGCACTATAGCCGACAAGCAGAATGGAAAATGTTGTCGCATATATATGCCTGACGGCCGTTATGCCGGGGAAAACATCGAGGCGCTGCCTTCTGGATTATATATCATGAATGGCAGGAAGATTGTGAAGTAGGAAGCTGGGACGTCCTATTTGGTTCCATCCCTTTATGCTTCCGTATGGCATTGCCGTACTCTTTGATTGATAGACATGTTTTTCTTGCTGACAATGTCATGTCGGCAATAACACGCTCTCTGCCCTTGCTTTACAGGGGCAGAAATGCTTAGTTGAGGCTATCTTCTTCTTGACCTCTCTATTATAAAAAACATTCATTAAAATATGAGGCAGATAATACTGGTGGCATTAGCCCTTCTACTTTCTTTGCCAGCATTTAGTGCTGACTATGATGCTATGTGGAAGGCTGTGAGCAATGCGAGGGGCAAAGATATGCCACGGCAGGCTGTTGCGGCATTGGACAAGATAATTATCGCAGCAGAAAAAGAGCAGTGTCATGGCGAAATGCTTGCCGCTATGTTCCATCGCTTGCAGGTTATGTCTGAGATATCAGCGGATTCTATTGTGCCTGCTGTCGAAAAAATTGTCAGCATGGCAGAGCGGGCGGAATGCGATGAAGCTACGAAGGATGTTGCAGCGGTGTATTACACGGTATTGGCAAAATGGGCCTCGCTCTCTGAAAACACTGTCAGCGACAGCATGTGCATAGGAAAGGCTTTGGCGCATCCTGGCATTCTGGCGCAGACGAAAGCAACAGGATATGAGCGTATTGCTGATTTTCCTGATACAGATGAAATCTATCAGAACGATTTGCTCTCGCTTATAGGGCACGAGCTGAGACAGTTCGCTTTCCTGAAGGATTATTATCATAAGCATGGAAACAGACGTGCCGCTTGCATGGAATTGTATTATGAGACAACGCAGGGCGTATATGACAATGCTGATAATTCTCTTACGCAGAAACGTATGCTTCTGCGTAAAGGGCTGATGGAATATGCTGATGTCCCTGAAGTTGCACTGCTGTCTATGGCTTATTATGACCTCATGCAGGATAATGACATTTCTGATGCGGCAAGATACATATATCTTAACGATGCGATATCAAAGTACACTGACATATGTACTAAGTATAATTGCAATCAGTATCTCAATGCGCTCAGGAATGCGCAGCTCACTCTTACATGTCCAAGATTCGGCCTGAGCATAATGCGTTCTTCGCAGCCTGGTAGTCCCAAGTCTTCACATTGTATCATGCTGTCTGATATGCGTAATGTCAGTGAGGTAAACATAGATATTATGCCGCTGAAGGTTGACGGACGCTTGAAGCTTGATCCTGCGGACAAACGTGAGAGAGCCCAGCTTCTATCGCTTGTAAACGGGCAGGTCACTAATATTTCGAGACGATACACTCAGCCGTCGTGGCAGATGCATAGCGACACTATCTGCTGCCCAGTGTTGCCGCAAGGTGTATATCTCGTTAGAGCAAAGGCTGATGGGCTGGAGACATATACCGTGTGGTATAATACAGATATTGCTGTGTTATATCTGCCATTATCAAGACAGCAGCAGCGAATGATTGTAGTATCTGCCACAACAGGCCGGACTATTCCGTATGCCAATATAGTCTTGTCACGCGAGGACTATAGAGGAAATGTCATGGAAGAAAGGACACTCCGTTCTGACAAGAAGGGTGAGGTGGTATTTGATAAGCCTTTTGATGCAAATAAGGTATACGCATACACAGAGACTGACAAGGCTTTCAGGAAAACTCATTACTATTCGTATTTTAATATAAGAAAGACCGTAGAGAAGCGGCATATCCTTACTCTCTTTACAGACCGTGCGGTATATCGCCCTGGACAGAAGGTAAAGGGATGTGTCGTGATGCATAATGCGGAGGATGTTGCTTTCATGCGTGCCATTGCAGAACATGATGTAGTGATTAGCTTGAGAAATACACAGTCGGAGGAGGTTTTCTCTGATACGGTAAAGACAAACTCTGAGGGTAATGCGTCGTTTGAAATCCTGCTCCCCGCAGAAGGAAGGAATGGCAACTATACACTGACTGCCTATGCCCCGAATGCCTGCAGTGCTAATGCAGGAATACTTGTAGAGGAATACAAGCGTCCGACATTCGAGGTGAAACCTTGTGAAGATTATCGTGATGTGATTGCTGTAGACATGAAGAGCAATAGTCTGCTATCGTCTGATGCTGACACCATGCTTGTAAGATTTATTGCGACAGATTATGCTGGCGTTCCTGTTAGCAATGCTTCTGTTTCATACAGCATAATGCGCAGACAGGACTGGTTCGGATGGTGGCGCAGAGTGGGCGGCGACAGTAAGCCTATCGTTGAAAGTGCTGTGGCGCAGACGGATGCGGATGGCACAGTCTCTATACCTCTGCCGTTATTGTTGCCAGAGGTTTCTGCTGGGACTTACGCCTTTGATGTCAAAGTTAGCGTAACCAATCATAATGGCGAGACGCAGGAGTCTGCTGTCACCATACGTGCAAGAAAGCGTGGACAAACAGCAGAAGAGAATAAAGTATATGATGCACCGCTTCCTGATTTTGAGGTCAGCGCTTCAACTTTTCCAAATGATGGCAGTGGAATAGTCTTTACAATGCGCAGGAACAGAAAGGGGTGTGATAATAGCATGCCTGTGCTTGCGTATTATACAATTATCTCAGAGAACGGAGTTGTTGAGTCAGGTCGCTGCGAGTTTGATACATTGTACACCCGTACATTCAAGTATGAAAAGAAGTATGGCGAAGGACTTACAATAGCTTATTCATGGATACAGAATGGCGAGGTGCATGAATATACAAGAACTCTTCTCCGTCCTCTGCCAGATATGAAGTTACATGCGACGTGGTCATCGTTCCGCGACCGCACACAGCCTGGCAGCGATGAGTCTTGGACACTGCATATATCCGATTCTCCTCGATATTCATTCATCGCTTCGGTTTATGATAGAAGCATTGATGCACTTATGCCATCATCATGGATTTTCACACCCCATCGTAATTACTATGCCACCTCCATTGCATGGCAGGCAAAGTTGCCGCAGGTGGCATCATGCTACATATCAGAGAGTCTTGCCTATCATAGGAATTACGTCGCTGACTATGCAAGGATCAGAAGTTTTTACTATCCTGCATCCCGCACCATAATGAAAGGCGGTATGCCAATCTTAATGAGGTCAAGAGTGACTATGGCTGCGGCAGAGTCTGTCAGCAATGATTCCTATGCTGAAGAGAGCGGAGAAATGAGAATGACGAAAGAGGAGATGAGAGATGAGACAGGAGATGGCAGACGAGGGAAAGGAGAAAGCATAAATACGGAATCTGATGATTTATCGAAACTTGTCCGTACTGAATTTGGCGAGACGGCATTCTTTGGGGTGCTGTCATCAGAGGCAAACGGTGGTGATGTGACTCTGTCATTCCGCATGCCGCAGACTGTCACCACATGGAGAGTGCGCGGCTTTGCCTATGACTCCATAATGCGCCACTGCTTTGTTGATACTATCTGCATAGCGGCTAAGCAGCTAATCGTGAAGCCAAACATCCCGCGATTCCTGCGCCAGCATGACAGCAGCGTAATGACCGCAGAGGTTCAAAATGCGACACAGAATGAGCAGCATGCAGAGGTAGTGATGCAACTGCTGGATATGCAGACAGACAGTATCTTCTGGCAGCAGACCTCAGATGTTAGAATAGCAGCAGATTCTTCTGTGACGGTGTCCTATGACATGCCAGCCATTGAGCAGGACAACACTTTGATATTCCGTATTGTGGCACGCACTGCAGACGGAATGTCAGATGGAGAGCAGCATTTTATTCCTGTCATACCTGCGACAGAAGTCATTGCTGTCACACGTGCTTTCACACAGCATGGCGCAGGCGAATACACGACAGATATTGCAGACATGGTTATAGATGGCTCTACAGACAGGTGGCTCCGTGTGAAATATACAGAAGACGCGGCGCAGATGATTGCCGACGCCATACCTCAGAGCGTGAGCCCTTCATCAAGAGACGCGTTATCCCTTGCCTCTGCTGTATATGTCATGCGTATGTTCTCCCTTCCTGACATGTCAGATGTCAAGAAGGGGCTCAGTCAGTTGCAGAATGCAGACGGTTCATGGCCATGGTGGAGCGGCATGCGTGGTTCAGCACATGTCACAACCTCCGTGGCTCGCCTCCTTGCTCGTCTATCACATTACGGACTGTCGGATGCAGAAACAGAGGCAATGCTTCAGAAAGCCATGCCTTATCTGTTGAAGGAGTTAGGAAGGGAGGCTGCTGAATTGAGGAGGATGCAGCAGAAAAACCCGAAGATGACGCTCATGCCTTCTTCTACAGCCGTTGATATCCTTTATATCTGCGCAATGACTAGCGGCAGGTATGACAATACAGACAGAGGTGTTCAGCGCGATATAAGGTATCTAATATCCCTTACAGAGAAGCGTTCGGCCTCGCTCTCGCTCTACAGTAAAGCGCAGATGGCGGTCATTCATGCCATGAAAGGCAGCAGGCGGCAGTCACTCGAATACATACAGTCGCTAAAAGAGTATAGTGTCTATACACCAGAGGCAGGCCGCTATTATGATGCTCCGAGGGCAGAGTATTCATGGCGCAACTATCGCATACCTACAGAGGTGGCAGTCATTGAGGCCATGCGTATCATCACACCAGAGGACACACAGACCATAGAAGAGATGCTGCGATGGCTTCTGCATGAGAAACGCACTCAGCAATGGGATAATTCACTGAATACTGCTGATGCAATATATGCTTTTATGCAGAGCAAAGAGCAAAGAGCAGGGAGTGCGGAGGATGGTGAGGATACGGCAAGAATCATGTTTGACGGCAGGCTTTTGGATTTGAAGAATGGTGTTGCAGACATTCCGCTACCAGATGATATTACTTCAGCTACACTGAGTGTAGACAAGTCATCCACCTCCACATCATGGGGCGCATTGATTCTTGAGCAGCGTGCACCGCTTACATCTATAGGCACTCAGGGTGAGGGATTCAACGTGAAGCGTGAGATTATCTGCCACGATGCAGCGTCTGCTGTAGGAAGCAAGGTTACAGTACGCATTACGGTCACGGCTCAGCGTGACTATGACTTTGTTGAGGTTTGCGATAACCGTCCTGCATGCCTTCAGCCAGTGCAGCAGCTCAGCGGATATTATGCAGCGCAATCATCGACTACGGCACGCTATTCATATGCGGGCTACTACCGTGTCACGGGCGATAATGCTACAACATATTATTTTGACCGGCTTGCAAAAGGAAAGCATGTGATAGAAACCGATTATTATATTGACCGCAAGGGTACATATAGCACGGGAATTACTACGGTCAAATCGTCGTATGCCCCTGAATTTTCAGGAACAGCGAGTGGGAGCAGAATCGGCGAAAGCCAAAGGTGAAAATGGGAATCTTTCCTCTGTTCTCTGTCCTCTATGTACACCGAGCGATGCGACCTTATATCCTATAACCAACGAAACTGGAACTTGCGAAAGTTGAGTAAACTAATAAACCAATAGAGAAAATGTATTTTGAAGATTTAGATTTGTCAGATAATATTCTCGATGCGCTTTATGACATGCGCTTCGAGAAATGCACACCCATACAGGAACATACCATCCCACCGATACTCGAAGGGCGTGATGTGCTTGGCATAGCGCAGACAGGCACAGGAAAGACTGCCGCCTATCTGCTCCCAATACTTTCGCTTCTTGATGACGGCTGCTATGCGCCGGACAGTTATGGCGAGAAGAACCGCCTGCCGTTTGAACGCTCGCATATCAATTGCGTGATAATGTCTCCTACACGCGAATTGGCACAGCAGATTGACCAAGCCATGCAGGGGTTTGGCTATTATCTTGATGATATTTCCAGCGTCCCTGTCTATGGAGGAAACGACGGTAATCGCTTTAGTCAGGAGCAGATAGCCATGCGTAGCGGTGCAGACATGCTCATTGCCACTCCCGGACGCCTCATATCACACATGCAGCTGGGCAATCTTGACCTCTCACATTGTTCCTTCTTCGTGCTTGACGAAGCCGACCGCATGCTCGACATGGGATTCTCTGACGATATTATGCTCATAGCAAAGCAACTGCCGCCAACATGCCAGACTATCATGTTCTCTGCCACTATGCCTGAGAAAATAGAGAGCCTGGCGCACACATTGCTGCGTAATCATGTAGAGGTGAAGCTGGCGGTATCAAAGCCTGCAGAGAAAATACGCCAGTCTGCGTACATCTGCTATGAGAAACAGAAACTTCAGATTATAGAGCATATATTCAAGAGCGGCACACTGCAGCGTGTCATACTCTTTGCTGGCAAGAAAACCACAGTTAAGGACATTACAACAAAGCTTATAAGGATGAAGGTCAACTGTGGATCTATGCATTCCGACCTCACCCAGGCGGAGCGCGATGAGATAATGTTCCGCTTCAAGTCTGGACAGATTAATGTTCTTGTAGCTACAGACATCGTTTCGCGCGGAATTGATATTGATGACATACAGATGGTCATTAATTATGATGTGCCTCATGATGCAGAGGACTATGTCCATCGTGTAGGGCGTACTGCGCGTGCCGATAATGATGGATGCGCCATTACGCTTGTAGGCGAGAGAGAGCAGCGGCAGTTTGCAGCCATCGAACGTTTCCTCGAAGCAAGCATTGCGAAAGAAACTCTGCCCCCATCGTTAGGCAAGGCTCCTGAATATAATCCTGCTGCGGAGAAGAATGTAAGGAAAACACAGAGCAAGCAGACTGGCAGGAAGGGGACACGCAGGAAATCTGCCGCAGGACCCGCACAGGCCAATCGAGGACAGAAGACAGACAAGAGCAGACGGAGGACATCACACCACCGTTCTAAGCAGAAGGAGCAATGATTTCCTTATTGATATTACTGCACATAACAAAAACAAGATGACGGCGGTAATTAATAGAACCAACCTATAATATAAGCTGTTTCGATGGAAGGGCAAAGAGGAAATGCGAAGCTTCGTCAGCATGAGCAGCGAACGTCAAACGAAGTACGGACGCAGTTCGTACCGTTTGGTGCGCGAACAGCGAATGCTGGCAAAGGGTTAATGTTTAAGGTTTAATGTTTAATGGTTAAGGGTTAATGTTTAATGTTTAACGGTTAATGTTTAATGGTTAATGTTTATGGGTTAAAGGTTAATGTCGTCAAGCAACTTGTCTACTTGTCTACTCGTCAACTTGTCCACTTGTCAACTCGTTTTTTCGTTACACTCAAGGAACTCCTCGTTTACTTGTCAACTCGTTATAAGTCTCGCTTTGACAATAAATAGGAGCAGGCACAGGTGGTGGATGGTCTTGTCTGCCGTTTTTGCGCTTGCTCTGACAGGGTGCATGTCAAGCCGCAATTTGCTGGCAGAGGAGAATGATTGCTATCTGTTCTCTTATTTCAACGGAAATGGCGACGGCCTGCACCTTGCCTATAGCACTGACGGCTTGACGTGGCATGCCTTGCGAAACGACACAGTATGGTTGCGTCCGGAGGTAGGGAAGGGCAGACTGATGCGCGACCCCAGCATCGTTCAGGACAACAACAGCGTGTTCCACATGGTGTGGACCTGCGGCTGGTGGGAGCAGGGCATAGGCTATGCGTCATCTAATGACCTTATTCACTGGTCGTCTCAGCAGTACATACCGGTCATGGAAGCTTTTGAGGGGACGCGCAATACATGGGCGCCAGAATTATTCTTTGACAGAAAAAGTGAAATGTTCTATATAATTTGGGCTTCTACAGTGCCAGGCGCATTCCCTGATATTCCCACTTCCGAACGTGAGCGCGGACTGAATCATCGTCAGTATTACGTTACGACGAAGGATTTTAAGACATTTAGCAAGACAAAACTTTTCTTTGAACCAGGCTTCTCTGTGATTGACGGTTTCGTCCTCCAGAAAGACATGCATTATTACCTATTTGTCAAGAACGAAAATTCCGCACCGCCAGAGAAGAATCTGCGAATGACAGGAAATTCAAAGCCGTACGATTTCCCTGTAGAGGTGTCTGCACCGATAACTGGCAACTACTGGGCAGAGGGTCCGGCTGCATTACAGGTGGGCGAATATGTGTATGTCTACTTCGACAAATACACCCAGAGAAAATTCGGGGCGGTGCGTTCTCGTGACATGGTGGAATGGGAGGACGTGTCAGATAGTGTCTCTTTCCCGCAAGGCATTCGCCATGGTACAGCATTCAGAGTTGATGCAAAGGTGATAGAATTGTTAAAATAACGTCTGCCTGTTCTGTTTTATTTTGGCAAAGTTTTCTTGGAAACTCCCGATTTTTATCGACTATTTTTGTTGTCAGAGCTCTCGTAATCCGCTTTTTTTGTTGTTCTGATAATGAAAATCATCAAATAGCCATCCCATTTGTGCAAATGGGGTGGTCATTAGCTGTATCTCATGGTGTCATTAGCTACTTCTTACATTGCCATTCGCTACTTCTTGCTTCGCCATTCGCTACCTATTACCCCGCTAAAAGCTACTTCTTGCACCGTTACTCGTGATAATCACCTCTTTGTTTTTCTGTAAACGATTGTGATACAAGTGATTATCAAGAATGTGAATTCTTTGCAATATTTTACGTCTTCTGCGTCTCCTAAATCCTACAGACGATTCTGGCGTGTTAAGAAATGTAAAGTTTTCTTATTTCGTGCTCATGTTTCTCTGCTCGATTATCCAGACCAATTTTTATTAATGGCAAGAACCATTATTTTTTGCAGATAATTCGTAGTGGAAGAGAGTGGAAGAGAAACGTTTATCTTCCACCAAGGTAACAAGCTGGTTGACATTATGTTACAGAGAAAAAGTGGAAGTGAAATAGAAAACAGCGAAATACAGAACAGAATAATTATTTACGCTGTATTCCAATATTCTTAGAGTGACGGATGGTGACGAATACCTTTTCCTTCGTCACTGCCTTAACATATTAATTTACAGATGTTTGTGCTATAGAAGTGACGAGTGACGAAGAAAAATACAATATTCATAAAAAAGACAGTGCCCCAATCTGTTTTTGTATTTGTACGCTGGACGAAGTAAGATATATTTTTGCGTTTAATTTATAAATTTATTCAGCTGTTTTCTCTCTTTAACATAATTTATACAAAGAAAAGTTTTGTGTTAAGCATTATTTTGCTATCTTTGCACCTGACCAAGTTAGCCCGTTTGTTGGGCGGGGTCAAGACATCGATGGAATAAAGACAATTCTGCTATGTAGAAGAGTGTCTTTGAAAGGACGTTTTCGGACGTTACTATCTGTGCAGTCAAACTTCGCAAATTACAGAATACCATTTGTAATATATTGAAATACAATTTATTATAAGTGATATTTTATTTCAAGAAACAAAACAGAAACAAAAGTACTCAAAAACCACATTTTAATGTTTTTTATGTTTCTCTTGTTTGTTTTCCCTTCATTTGACTTCATTTTATTGTCATGATGGAAGATTTTTAAATATTGTCGAGGAACAAAATTTGTTTCTTCAAGGAAGCATCTCTCGCTACTGACCTACTTATTCTGTTTGTTCATTCACTGAATGTTCTGTTTCCAGTTGCAAAGATAATCTGTTTTTTCAGAATATCTAAGTTCCCTCCTTCTTTACTTTATTTTTTTAGAATATATATACTAAGGGAATAAAGTAAAGATGGTATTCTTTTTTGTAAGCCAAAAGAAGAATCTTTTCGTAGGCATAAAGGTAAATATAGGTTTAGTTTAGTTTGGATATATATACAAAAGGGATAAACTAAACCAAATTAAACAGCTTTTCGATCCTGTCAAGTGAATGTTTTTCTTTTGGCAAACAAATAATCACTTGGCTTTAACTACTATAATATCCTTTAGGTTGGTTGTGTATTGTTTGGAGATATATTCATTCTTCAAATGCCAGTTTCTGTTATATCCTTGAACGGCCATTCTGATGGTGTTATGTCCGTTCTTATGGTTAATAGCATCTATCGCTTTAGCGAGTGCGGCTTGTTTCTCCCTGTTCACTTCGTCAAACAGATTTCCTTGTATGGCTTTGTCTTCACAAGTGTTCCATACAATGACACCGGCTTTTTTGTAGAGAAACCCACCTTCTTTCCAATCTTCGCGCAGTGTTTTCACTGCAACAGCCACCAGTTCCTGCATGTCGTTTGTAGGTACAACCAGATTGATGGTGCGATAGATATAGTTTTGTGGCACATCGATCCTGAAGCGGCTGGTATGAGCAAAAACAGTTACAGAGCTACATACTATATGCCCTTCTCGTAGCTTGCGTGAACATGCAGCGGCAAAGTTTGCCACAGCCTCTTCTACATCCGCCAGTTTGTCCAGTCCGCTACCGGAAAAACTTCTGCTTGTACAGATGGATTTCTTGTGCGGAGGTTCATCAATGGAGACACAACTCTCACCACGCAGTTCCTTCCATGTACGCACTCCGGTTATAGTCAGTTCCTTTCTTATCCAACTTTCAGAATGTTGTGTCAAGTCCCATGCCGTATGAATGCCGTGATATGCAAGTTTCTTGGCATGTCTGTAGCCTATGCCCCATACATCTTCAACAGGAAACAGCCTCAATGCCTTTTCTCGTTTTTCTTCGGTATCGATGAAACAAACACCTTCATAGCCTTTATGTTTCTTGGCATACTTTGAAGCCAATTTCGCAAGTGTCTTGGTTGGTGCAACTCCCAATGATATAGGTATGCCGGTACCTTTGGTGATGTCTCTTACCATCTGTTTGCAGTATGAGGAAAGATATTCCATGTCACCCATGCCCGTAAGGTCAAGAAACGCTTCGTCGATGGAATAGATGTCAAGTTTGGGTGTATAGGTTGAAAGCAGTGACATCACCCGTCTGCTCATATCACCATAAAGATTGTAGTTGGATGAAAAAACGGCAACCCCATTTTTCTCCAGCACGTCCTTTACCTGATAGAATACGTCACCCATCTTGATACCCAAAGCCTTGCTTTCCTCACTTCGTGCAATGACACACCCGTCGTTGTTACTTAAAACCACCAGAGGCTTGTTCCTCAAATCAGGATGAAACATCCTTTCGCACGAACAGTAGAAGTTATTGCAATCAGCAAGGCCAAACAGTTCCATATCACTTACGCAGTTGCTTGATGGTATAAGTCAGTACTCCCCAAATCATGAAGTCATTGTCTTCCGTCACCTTTATGGGTGCAAAATCCTTGTTGTGGGGAATCAGCCAGGCACAATTATTTGCTTCATCCATGCGGAATTCCTTTAACGTAAACTCACCGTCAATGAATGCCACAACAAAATCGCCGTTCTTTGCTTCAAGTGATTTGTCGATTACCACAATGTCACCATCACAAATTCCAGCTTCCATGAGCGACGTACCCGACACACGAGCCAGGAATGTCGTTTCCTTGCGCCTTATCAGTTCCTTGTTAAGGTCGATGCTTTCCGTCAGATAGTCTTGTGCAGGACTTGGGAATCCTGCCTTAATGCCACCGTCCACAAACGACAAGTCCAATATGGTCGATGTGTCAGCCGAATATATTTGTAGTTTTACTTCTTCCATCTTTTCTTTTTGGCCATCAAAATTATAATTCACTCCGTCAGTTCCAACAACTCACAGAAATCATCTATCACCCAATCTGCATCTTCAAGGCTTTCCCTGCTGCCGTTGCCGTATGTCACCCCACAAGTCATGGTACCTGCATTCTTACCCATCTGTACATCAAATGTAGTGTCGCCAACGACAAGAGTCTCTTCCGCTTTGAAACGGAAAATGCCAAGTATCTTGTTCACAGGTTCGGGATTAGGCTTACCTTCTTTTACGTCATCAGCACCAAGAATATAACTGATTAGCGATGACAGTCCGAGCGACTCCACATACTGAGCAAGCGAAGCATGACTACGGCTGCTTGCTATAGTCAGCGTTATGCCACGTTTCTTCAGTTGCTCCAATGTCTCCAGAACATGAGGATAAAGTGTGACGGCTCCATCCGTGTTGAATGTGTAGAACAGCCTTCGGTATGTTTCTGCATACAGCTCCCCCATGTCACCGCATTCAGGAAACAGCACTGCCGGAATCTCAATCAGTCTCAGTCCGATCATGGCGGCACATTCTTCATCTGAACGAGCCGGCAAGTTCAGTTCTTTGATGGTAGCCTGCATGGTCTGGATGATGACAGCAGCTGTATCACCCAGCGTACCGTCAAAATCAAGTATGATGTTTGTTATCTTTTTCATTCTTGCCCTTCTTTTCTGGGTGCAAAATTACTAAAAATCCACCTCTTCCAATAATGACAGCTTCCTCTTTCACGTTAAACATCCTTTTTCTGAATGAAAATAGCTCAGAAGCCATCCGTATTCGGCTGCAAAATTACCGGTTTCCTTTTTGGCTGTTCAAGGTCACGCTCTGTTTCAGCGTAAATCTCCACCCGACAGGTAGTATTTGCACTGAAAACCTTTTCTCCCTCTCTGAAACCGCTTTTGAGGCAGCAAAATACGTCAGTCTCCCTCGCAGTCATCAGACGGTAGGGAAAAGTAAAGAACTTAAATACATTCAGATTATGGCAGCAATGGTTTATGATACCGATTTGAGAACACTCAACGAAAGCGAATTGGTCTATAAGATTTCCAACCGCAAAGATGTAAACTTCAATGATGAGAGTACCTTTGAAGACTTTGTACAACAACTTACGCCAGGACGCAAAGAAACAGCTTTGGCTGTCATCGAACTCTACACACGCATGAAAGCCAAGAAGGACAACGCAAACCGCATCCTCAGCTCATTGGACATTTACTCACTCATGCACCCCGTCATGGCAAACCTTGAAGTGGAAGAGTCATGGGCGATATTCATGAATATGGCTTCACGAGTAATCAAGACGCAACGTATATCCAAAGGAGGATTGTCCTCCACTGCCGTTGATGTCAGGGTTATCCTGAAAGAGGCTCTGCTATGCAATGCCGTTTCCATCGCCCTTGTACACAATCATCCAAGTGGAGCAATCCGACCAAGCAAAGAGGACGACCGGCTGACAAAAAGTTTGGCTGATGCCTGCAACATCCTCAATATCCGCCTAATTGACCATGTGATTGTCACCGACGGTCATTTCTATAGCTATGCCGATGAGGGACGCATCTAAACGAAAAGATAGCGGCACTAAGGTTTCCCTTTATTGTCGCTATCATTTTTCTTTTCCTATTGTCAGTTATTGTAATAGAGATTGATTTTCCTTCTGGCTACCTCTTCTACGTCGATTTCTATCTCTTCATCCTCCAGCATCTCCAACAATTCAGAAATTGTCGAAGCCAGACCTTTTGTAACAGGTATCACGACACCTTCACCCACAGATACCTGGCATGTGCCACCTTCCTGAATCCTTTTCAAAACCACTTTCGGCAGTAGTCCTCCCTGAATCCGTCCTGCCACCAAAAAAGCGTCCCCGATAGTCTTTTCTTCAACAACTATCGGACTTTCCTTTTGTATAATTGCCTGCCTCAAATCAGCCTCACAGTATATTGTCATAGTATGGTCATCTTTTTTTTGGGACGACAAAGGTAACCAATTTCTCCCTTATATCGGCAGGTCAGTCCCCGTTTTACTCCTTTTCCTTCCAATATCCTTGATGTTTGCTTGTGGCGATGTCCGTATTTGGCTGCAAAGGTAGATATTGCGTCCGCATCCCTTTAAGGTCATGCACTCCGTGTTTCATGGAAAATCTCCACTCTCCAGGTCGTATTTACGATGAAAACCTTTCCGGATGGTACGCAACACCTTTTTATGGCACCAAAATACGTAACATCCCCAAGCAGTCTTCAGAACTGTAGGGAAATAAAAACATTTAGACTATGGCAAATATGTGTACCAACATCCTGTATTGCAGGACAGAGCATGAAAGCGACTTGAAAAAGGTCGAAGATTTTTTGGAAAAACACTTTGAGGTATATCAGCAAACTTATATTGACAGCCTTGAAGCAGAGTTTGAATCATGTTGGGATTATCCCGAAGTAAAGATGAACCGACTGATGGCTACGCTTGAACATAAGGACAAACTCTATATGCGTGTCCTCTCATATTGTCTGGAAGACGAATATGCCTGTTTGCGTGTTTTCAAGAATGGAGAATGGGAAATCAAATAATTAACCTTTAAATTACACTATTATGTTTGGACTATGTGAAGAAACCGGCATTATCGGTGCTTTCTGCACCTTGATTGTACCCTACAAGGGTTACACCGAAGGAACTGTAATTGACGAATACGGCTCAGAAATCCTGATACGCCTGACCAATGGCAAGGAACTGTCCGTTTATCGGGATGAGGTAATCATCAGTGATTGACGGTTATGACTAATGTATAATCTAACAAAAAAATGGAACATCAACATGAGGCTGAAACCTATTTGAGGAATCAGAATAATCCTACTACACTATATGTAAGAATTGAGGGCAGACGCAGACGATTGTTTATTAACCGTGATACAGGAACAATCGGTATAATTGCCATTGGGAAACGTAAACGTGGACATATATTCACATCTTGGAATACAATAGAAAAGGTCTTTTATCCAAATATGGGTGATGAAGGGATGCATGAAAAGAATTTGGTATTGAAATACAAACGATTGGCAGCACGTGCATCGTTCACCAATAGTTGGTTGGATGACATAGCAAAAGCTGAATTGTCGAAGTCACTTTACGAAAACCATTTGACAACAGGCAATTGTATTGACGGTAAATGTATCAGACTCGCCACTATAGAAAAATATTGTGGCAGTTCATGTATCGACCTGTTCAAAACAGCCCTGAAAGAAGGTAAGCATTATTCTACCCCTCGTTTTGATTTTTTCGGTTACGATGGCTCTTTATGGTGCGAACCGCGAAAAGATGGAGTTATGGCTGGATTCAACAAGGAATATCGAAATTGTGGTAATGGATATTATTATCTTCTTATAAATGATGACACTTTCATTGGTTATGATGTGGACTGAATAATGTATTTATATCGCTCATATAAGAATGGAGTAACCCTCCATTCTTATTTCGTGGTTTTCCTGAAACCTCTTATAAAGGCTACGTTGGTATCCTCTTATACCTTATTCTGTTTATTCGCCAAAGCGACCGAACCACTTGTTATAGAAAGGCATATAACCTTTCTTTATTTCACTTCACTTTTCTCTTCCTCCTCCATGATTTCCGGATGATTATAGAATGACGACCATCATTCGCTTGTCATTTTGAGATCATTTGCTCATCATCGGTTCTTCCGTCATACCCAGCAATGGCATTGTTCCTTTTGGCTTTCAAAAAGGGTGTATCGCTCTTGCTGCTTCCATCCGGTTCAGACACGATGTGTTCTTCGTAGCGTTCTTGGCGGCTTATCTGCCATGGGAATATGCCACGGCATTGTATCACGGATAGCAACCTTACCTGATCGTCACCAAAAGTTTTCAAACCTCCTTCATGTTCTTTTTCCTGCGAAGCCACATCATTTTTCCGCTGCAAAGGTAGTATGCGGCGCCCATTTCGTTTATGGGCTACAGGGACTACTCCGTATTGGCCAATGATTTTATGAAAATCTTCCTTTTTCTTTTCTCACTCTGTTCAACAGCTGCCACTGCCAACAAAAAGAGTATTTACAGAAAATGCCTTGGCGCACCCTTCCATCTGCATTACTCTGATTGCACCTGTAAAATTTGATGTATAACTTCTAAAAAATAACGATTATGAAGAAGATTGAAAACAATTTCGTAGTGACTGGTTTCATTGGTAAGGATGCAGAAATCCGTAAGTTTACAAATGCAAGTGTAGCACGTTTCTCCATTGCGGTAGGCCGCTCAGAAAAGAACGGTGACGAAGATGTCCGTGTATCGGCATTCATGAATGTGGAAGCATGGCGCAAGAATGAAAACACCTCTTCCTTTGAAATCCTGACAAAGGGAACAATGCTTACCGTTGAGGGCTACTTCAAGCCGGAAGAATGGACCGGTGATGATGGTGTCAAGCGCAACCGCATTGTCATGGTCGCCACCAAGTTCTATGAAACACCCGAAAAGGAGGAAGCTCCCAAGAAGGAGGTGAAAGCAAAGACCAAGAAAGGCAAGAAATAAGCCTTTCTCCCTATAACAAGGCGGCTTCGGCCGCTTTTGTTTTGCTCATACTTTCCCATACCGCTTATATCTTCAATCTCCCCTTGTAATCAAAAGACCATGTTTTCTGCCACTTATACCGTACCGAGCTTTGCCATTGCCCAAGTCCTGCATCCGTTTTATCGGCAAAGGTAACAGGAACTTCGGAAACGGAAAGTTCCATCTCATTCGGATTTGTGTACGGGCTGTAAACGGCCTGCCCACAGATCCGAACTTGCCTTATTCCTCCCTTCCTCCTTTGTGAGCCGAAAAAACAGATTACCGGACTTGGCGAAAGCCATTTGAAGAAAGGGAAAAGAATGAAAGACGAAAACATCACAAGGCAGTTGGATAAGCTGAAAGTATTCTTCTTGAAATACTATCCAATCCGTATAAAGAATGTAGGACTTGAAGAAAAGGTAGCCCGACAGATTGTTTGGGACTTCAAGGACGGCAACCATTATGAAACAGTGGCACAGATGACCGCCAAAAGGTTGGTGGAGCATTTCGGTGAACAGGTATGCAACATTGTGTTCTCCTGCGTTCCTGCATCCACTTCCGAAAAGCATGAACACCGCTACAAGAATTTTTCAAGTAGAGTATGTGAATTGTCGGGAGCGGTGAACGGCTATGAACACGTCAGGGTGACCAACGACCGCCCCGAAGTCCACAAGAACAGAAAAAAGAAAGATGTACAAATTCAAGAGAATGTAATCTATGACGAGGATTTCTTCAAAGGCAAACGGATTTTGGTCTTTGACGACATCATCACACGAGGACATTCCTATGCCAACTTTGCCAACCGACTTGAAATGTTCGGTGCAGAGGTGTTGGGAGGTTTCTTCCTTGGCAAGACATTCTATAAGGTTAAATGATAAAAAGAGTAAAATGACAAAATCAGTAACATTCACGGGACATCGATACATCCCCCAAAGTAAACGGAGCGACCTATGTACCAAACTTGAAAAGGCTATCAAGGAGAATCACTCCAAAGGAGTACGGAATTTCCTTTGCGGTATGGCTGTGGGATTTGACTTGCTTGCAGCAGAATCGGTCTTGAAAGTCAAGAAAGAATTGCCCTACATCATGCTGACCGCAGTAGTACCTTTTCGCTTTCAGTATGAAAGATGGTCTGAAAGGGAGAAGTTACGCTATCATTCTACAATCTCAAAAGCGGATAATGTGATAGTGCTAAGTGAACATTATTACAATGGTTGTCTGTTGAGACGCAATGACTATATGCTTTCCCATAGCAACGGAGTGATTGCCTACTATGATGGAACCCCGAAAGGTGGAACCTATTACACAGTCCGTAAAGCAATACAGATGAAACTGCCGGTACTGAATCTTTTTTAGTGCCGGCGGCATCTGTGGGTACAGATGCGATAACCAGCTTATATGCCGTCTGACATTATCAGACGGTCAAACCTTTCATACGTTAATCACCAGTTATAAATAGACCCCTCCCTGGAGGCAGAAGAACTTGTTTCTCAGACAGAGTATCTTCAGTCGGCGGCATGGATGCTGCTGATTGAAGGTACGCAGTCTTCCAAAAGGACAAACGGAACAGGTTTATATCCTTGTATTCAGCCGGATGCTGACTAAACGCCACCGTCCTATGCTGAATCCTTTTCGGATAGAGGCCAGTTCTTTAATGTTTGTCCCGGCAAGTTTTCAGCCTGACAGCCCACCCGAACCTTTTGTAATGTTATTCCCGACGGAATCACCGATTACGGATCTGTCCGCTTTCCGATTGTTCGGCAAATTTAGCATGAAGGGTGCAAACGAAAAGTTACATTTCATTCGCCTACAGACAATGGACTGTAAACGGTCAATTGCCTGGCCGAACTTGTCTTATTCCACTATTCCTTCTTTTGGTTGCCTCAAAATCAGTAAAGCAGTACAGCCCGAAATACCTGATGGTAGGGAAAACAAACTGATTACGATAAGTTGGACATCAAACGAAATGAATATGAAAGGTACAACGAATTTCAAGGCTACCATTCAAGCCTATCTGGAAGAGAGGGCAAGGACGGATGAACTCTTTGCCGTTTCTTATGCCAAAGAGCACAAGAACATCGATAACTGCATCACCTACATCCTGAACGAGGTCAAGCGTAGCGGATGCAACGGATTCAACGATGATGAAATCTATTCGATGGCAATGCACTACTATGATGAGGATAATATCGTTGTAGGTTCAAAAATCAACTGCAACGTAGTGGTAAACCATATGGTGGAACTCACTGACGAGGAAAAGGCGGAAGCAAGACATGCTGCAATCCTCCGCTATCAGCAGGAGCAGATTGAAGCGATGAAACGACCCAAAAAGACAAAGCAAGTGACACAGACCATTTCACAACCCACATTATTCGATTGATTATGAAAGCGAAAACAAAAATACAGAAAGAAGTTATCGGATTAAGTCGAAAGATGCACAAGTTATCCGATATACAGAAAAGGTATGCCTTTGAACATTGCTTTGAGCATTTGGCACATAGAAATGCAAAGAATGTCATTACTTGCATGGAGTGCGGACATGTTTGGAATGGAGGTAGCGAATTGGCAGATACTCTTTTAGGTGTTGTCTGCCCACATTGCGGTAAGAGGCTTGAATTTGTAGTAGGCAGGAAACGAGTGTACAAGGAAAAAGATTACTTTTCCATTATCACAACCTGTAAGCAGTACCAGGTTATCCGCTATTTCAGTGTCCAATGTGTCAGAAAAGTAGGATTGCCTGCTGACTTCTCAATCTTTGAAGTGGCGCAAAGGTGGATTTCTCCCGATGGGGTCAGTACGACCGTAGCAAGAAAGAGAGGCTTTTCATTTGTCTATTATGACTTATGGATTCCCGAATCCAAAATGGAGATACGCACGAATCAAGGGCATTATGTCTATGACATCAGTCCAGCCTGTTACTACCCGAAACAGCGGTTTGCAAAGGAGATAATTAGGAATGGCTTTGACGGATGTTTCCATGGGATGAAACCATATGACCTTTTCATGGCAATACTCAACAACCCGAAGCATGAAACTTTACTGAAATCAAGGCAAATACCTTTATTGTACCATACCCTCCATTCTCCCGAAAAACTAATGAGGTATTGGGATTCCGTAAAGATTTGCATACGGAACAACTATACCATTTTGGACGGTTCGATATGGTGTGACTACATCGATATGCTCCGACAGACAGGAAAGGACATCCGTAATGCCCATTATGTCTGCCCTGCCAATCTGAAAGAAGCGCATGACAAGTTGGTAGAGAAACGCAATAAAGAGAATATTCAAAAGAAAGTGATGGATGCAAAGTCACATGATGAGGAATACCGGAAGAAGAAAGGCAAGTTCTTCGGTTTGGTATTCACGGACGGAACAATCAAGATAAGAGTGCTTGAAAGTGTCGTTGAATTTATGGAAGAAGGCAGTGAACTACACCATTGTGTCTATGCCAACAAATATTATGAGAAGGACAACTCTCTGATATTTTCCGCAACCATTGAAGGCATACGCATGGAAACAATCGAGGTGTCACTCTCCAAAATGCAGATAGTGCAATGCAGGGGAAAGCATAACGGCATATCCCATTATCATGACCGAATTATGCAACTGATGAAAGACAATATATGTAAAATCAGCGCACGTATGAGCGCATAAAAACAAGACTTATGGATTGGATAATTCTTCTGACAGTCTGCCTTCTGATAAGGCAGCTGTCTTCCCGTCGTCCGTCACGACGCAAGAATAGACGTATGAACAATATCCTGTTATGGGCTATCCCTTTCTTCTGGCCCATTCTGATATTGAGATTCATTCTCAGTGACAAGCCACGCAAGACTGACATGTCACCGTTCGACTATGAGCAGCACTTGAAGAGCAACCGAAAGTAATTAACCCATAATATAAATAAGGTATGAAAGATGAGATAAAACAGAATGGTCAAGTCATACTGTCAAGTGATGACGGTATCAGTGTTCCTATGATATATAACAATCTTGCAGGTGTAAACATGCAAAGTGTGGAATATCGTGACTATCTAAAACATGTGGCTATGGAAGAAATGGGATTTGAACCCGGACGGATTGAGTATTTCCGTGATGGGGTGTTTCATAAATCCTGTACTATTCCTGATGTATAAGAACAGAACGGATGGTACTGGAAGAATATCTTTCGGTACCATCAATGTTACCTTTTATATCCATCATAATGAGGACGTTTCCTACTTATAAAGAATCAGACTGTTTACCTCTTATAATCCTATCTTTCCTTTTATGAAGTAGCTGTATTCTTTGTCATTGCCATCCCTGCATCCGGCTTTATTTTTCAGCAAAGTTACTGTGCGTATACCAATCGTCAAATCCAGTCGCTGTCCGTTCGGATGCAGCGGAAAATCTTCCTTTCATTCTTCAAGAGTATTTCCCTCGCAGATTTGCCTTAATGCTGTCCGCTCACTTTGCAGGCAGAAAAATAATCCCTCACAGGTCTGGAACAGGACCGAAAGTAGGGAAAAGTAAATTAAACAAGGTCAAATATGAGTTACAACAAATTGAAATCACTTGTGGCAAACATAGAAGCCATAAAGACCGCTTTCCAACTCCGTAGAGAAAAAAGGAAAGCCACCCAAGAAGAACGTGAGATTTTGGCAAAGTATTCGGGATTCGGTGGTATCAGTGAAATACTGAACATTGGAACAGAGATACCGGTAGCAGACAATTTGAAACAGCCGTTACAGGAACTGACAGATGTTCTCAAACAAAATGCTGACGGTAACGAGGAACTTTACAACGCATTGGTGAAGAGTCTCAAATCATCTGTACTGACTGCTTTCTATACACCCAAACATATCATTGATATTGTGGCAAGTCAGATTCAGCAGACTTTGACAGGACACGGTTTGCAGATGAAGACCTTTCTTGAACCATCTGCAGGAGTGGGCGGTTTTCTCCCTGTAGCCATGCAGGACACCCGAAAAACAGCCTTTGAAAAGGACTTGATTACAGGACTTGTATTATCGGCATTGGAGGACGACACCCACGTTGTCATTGACGGTTTCGAGACTATAGACAGCCAAACATTGGAGAATGACAAATTCGATGTCATAGCATCAAATATCCCATTCGGTAATTTCAAGGTGTTGGATATGGACTTTGAAAGGATGGGTATGCCATATTCCCAAGCCACCAAGACCATACATAATTATTTCTTTGTGAAAGCCGTAGAGAAACTGAAAGATGGTGGACTGCTTGCCTTCATCACATCAAGAGGTGTAGCGAATGCTCCAGGCAACCGTTTCGTGCGTGACTACCTCGTTCATCATTGCAACATGATTACAGCCTTACGACTTCCTGACACACTTTTTATGCAGACTGGAGGTGTCGAGGTTGGCAGTGACCTGTTCATCTTTCAAAAGAACAGCCATAAGTCAGACCTTACCACAAGGGAACGGATGTTTCTTGATGTTGCAAAGGAAATGAACCTTCATGGCAACGTAATGACAGAACCGTCCAATAAAGTTTTCACTCTGCCCAAAACTACGTTGGCAACAGACAGCAGCATAAAGATGAACCAATACGGCAAGTATGTACGCCAATACTTTTGGAAAGACGATGAAGCAAAGATGAAAGCCCAACTTTCAAGTTTGTTGCAATCGGATTTTGACAGGTATTTCAGGAAGAACCTCTACAGTGGAACACGGACAGCACCGATAATGGGTGACCTTTTTTCGATGTTTGACCTCTTCGACACAGCACAAGAGCAACCCAAAGTAAAGTCCAACAGAGGAAAGAGAGAATACACGGGTGACATCATGTATTGGATGAAAGACGGTGTGATGATACTTTTTGAAGAACAATTGGGAATATTGCAATACAAACGTGCAAATCTTCTTTCGGAACAGACTGTCACATTTGTACCGTTAAAATTGCAGACCTTCAACAAAGAAAGGGCGCAGGATTATTTTGCAATCCGTGAGAGTTATTTTGCCTTGACTGCTTTTGAGAGTGAACATTATACGGAACATCCGCAACATCGTGAGCAACTGAACAGTAATTATGACCGTTTTGTACAGAAATGGGGATTCTTCCACAACAATGACAACAAGGAATTTATTATGCTTGATTCCTTGGGAATGGAAATCTACACTATAGAAATACAGATTGGCGACAAGATAATGAAAGCTGACATCATGAATGAACCTGTAGCGTTCAAAAAGATAGATTCAACTGTTATCCTTTCACCAACAGAAGCGTTGGCGAGCAGTCTAAACTATTACGGCAGGGTAAGAATGGACTATCTTACGCAAACAACAGGTAAGTCAGAAACACAAGTAATAGAGGCTTTGGACGGTGAAATGTTCTACAATCCGCAAACGGAAAGTTGGGAAGAAAAAGGCAGATTCCTTGCCGGTGACTTGGTAAGCAAATGTAAGGAACTGCAAATCATATTGGACGGATTGACAGACACGTCAAAAGGATGGACGGAAAAATCCGTATGTGCATTGGAAAAAGCCATTCCCGAACAGATACCTTATGAAGAATTGGATTTCAATTTGGGTGAAAGATGGATTCCTGTCACTATCTATGAAGACTTTGCCAAATATCTGTTTCAAACAAATGTGAAAGTGATGTACTTTGACGTTAACGATACCTATATCGTATCATTGGACGGCTATTCTCCTGTAGCCTACCAAGTATATTCCGTAAGAGGCTACAACGGAGAGGATTTGTTTGTACATGCCTTGCATGATACCGTTCCCGAAATAACCAAAGAAATATACAAGGATGGTGACAAAGTGAGAGTACCCGATGAAGAAGCCATACAGGAAGCAGGGACTAAGATACAGGAAATCCGCACAAAATTCAATGAATGGCTTGACGGTCAACCCATTGCCATGCGTGACGAACTTGTACGGCTTTATAATGAACGGTTCAACTGCTATGTGAGACCGACCTATGACGGTTCGGCACAGACATTCCCAAATCTCTCATTTGAACAATTCCCATATAAAGAACTCTATCCGTCACAGAAAGATGCCATTTGGATGCTCAAACAGAACGGTGGTGGTGTATGTTGGCATGAGGTTGGAGCTGGAAAGACCATGATAATGTGTGTGGCTGCTTATGAAATGAAACGTTTAGGATTGGTACAGAAGCCTCTGATTATCGGATTGAAAGCAAATGTACACGAGATAGCCGACTGTTTCAGAAAGGCATACCCGACAGCCAAATTGCTTTATCCCGGCAAAGAGGATTTCACACCTGCCAACAGATTGGAACTCTTTTCAAAGATTAAGAATAACAATTGGGATTGCATCATTCTGACACATGACCAGTTTGCCAAGATTCCCCAATCAGACGAGACCAGACGTGACATTATGGAGCAGGAACTGATGGATGTCGAACGCTGTCTTAGAGCTTTGGAGGAAAGCACCATGCGTTGGCGCAGTGGCAAGATGCAGCAGGGACTTGAAAAGAGACAGGAAAATCTGACAGTCGAGTTGAACCGCTTGGAAGCAAGCATAGAAAAACACAAGGATGACAGCATTGACTTTCATTCGATGGGGATTGACCACATTTTTGTTGATGAATGCCACATGTTCAAGAATCTGATGTTTCAGACAAGACATACAAGAGTGGCAGGAATCGGCAATACCAAAGGTTCACAACGTGCCTTGAATCTGCTTGTCGCTATCCGTGACATTCAGAAACGGACAGGCAAGGATTTGGGGGCTACATTCCTTTCCGGAACGGTTGTTGTCAATGCACTGACAGAACTGTATGTGCTTTTCAAGTATTTGAGACCAAAGGAACTTGCCAAGCAAAAGGTAAGCTGTTTTGATGCATGGGCTGCTATCTTTACCAAGAAGTCAACAGACTACGAGTTAAGTGTTACAGGCTCAATTAAGCGTAAAGAACGATTCCGCACCTATATCAAGGTTCCCGAACTATCTGCATTCCTTAGAGAGATAACAGACTATCGTACAGCAGAAATGATGCAGTTGGATGTTCCCGACAAGAATGTACAGTTCCTTTCAAACAAACCGACCATTGAACAGGAAGACATGATAATGCACCTTGTAGCCTTTGCCAACAGCGGAGAATGGGATGATTTGGGGCTTGATACATTGCCACCCGACAATTTGGAAAAGGCAAAGATGCTGATTGCGACTGACATTGCAAGGAAGATGGCTTTGGATATGCGCCTTTTGGGTGAAAAATTCAGTGATGACCGGGAAAACAAGGCTTCCCGATGTGCACAAGTCATCTATGAGAATTATATCCGTACCGCAGAGAACAAGGGTACACAGTTTGTTTTCAGTGACCTCAGCACTTACAAGCCCCATGAATGGAACATATATCAGGACATAAAAGACAAATTGGTCGCTTTGGGTATTCCTGCCAATGAAACCCAGTTCGTCCATACGTTCAAGACGGAGAGAGCAAGAAAACGGATGATTGAGGAGATGAACGAAGGAACTATCAGAGTCCTTTTCGGTTCTACATCCATGTTAGGTACAGGTGTCAATGCTCAGCAGAGAGCTGTTGCGGTTCATCATCTTGATATTCCTTGGCGACCTGCCGACCTTGAACAACGCAACGGTAGAGCTGTCCGCAAAGGAAACGGTGTGAAGCTGTGGGGAAACAACAAGGTGGACGTGTTTATCTATGGTACAGAAAAAACATTGGATGCCTACAAGTTCAATTTGTTGAAGAACAAACAGATGTTTATCAACCAAATCAATAACGGAACTATTTCTGTGCGTAGGATTGACGAGGACAGCATGGATGAGAACAACGGCATGAACTTTGCCGAGTTCGTGGCCATCCTTTCCGGAAACACAGACTTATTGGATAAAGCCAAGTTGGATAACAAGATAATGCAACTAACCAAGGAACAGACCTTGTTCAATAAAGAACGGTACAGTGCAGAACGTAAGATTGAACAGAACCGCCAGGATATCATTCAATATGACGCTAATATCAAACGCATGTGTGAAGATTTGGACTACTATAATGACCATAAGAATGAAAGTCATGTTCTACTGAATGGACTACAAGAGGCTACAATGGAAGAGACAGGCAGGGAGTTACATCGAATTTCCAAGAGGTACAGAGGTGATGACTACAAAGTCATAGGCTCTTACATGGGTTTGAATCTGCTTGTAAAAAGTGAATGGAATTTTTCGGGAATATTTGACCGTAACATATTCTTTGTTGAAGGTGTCAGCGGATTAAAATACAGATGTGGTGCATCCGGCGCATTGCCTTTGGGATTCAAAGCGGCAGCAGAATATCCGCAAGCAGCACTTGAAGGTGTCGGAAAACTCATTGACAGACAAAAAGAGAACCTTTTCAGATTGGAATCTGAAATACCGACCTTACAACAGATTATTGAACGCAAGTGGAATAAATCCGAAGAATTGGAGACCTTGAAGTTTGAGTGTGAAGCATTACAAAAACGCATTGACGAAGCACTGAAACAGGCAGAAAACAAGACTGTCACAGAGGTGGCTGCATAATACATATATTTGACCTTTGCCCCATTCTGTTGTGAAACAGGATTGGGGCTTAATTATAAAAGAGTCTTAATCTTCGATATTCTTTCGTCGGTTTCCCCTTTGTAATTTGATACCGGCATCATTCAATATACGGAACACAGAACTTCTGCTTCTGAAACCACTCTGTTTCCAGATTTCATTGATGGGATAACCGCTTTTATACAAGTTGATGACGTTCATATTGCGTTCCAACTTGGAAACACCAACCTGACGCTTTGCCAACTGCTTTTTATTGGTGCGCTGGATGGAAGTAACCTTCTTCTTCAGCTCGACGGATTCCGCAGTGAAGTTTGCCAGTACATCAAATATATGAAGAGTCATATTTTCGATGTTCTGAAACAACTGCTGATGGCTGTCAATCCTGTCAAGGACAGATATGATCCGGATATTCTTCAGGCGACAGAACTCCAAGAAAAACAACAGTTCTCTTGCGCCTCTAATCGCATTGCTCAATTTATACACAACCAACTCGTCACCTGCTTCAAGCTTTTCGACCGTCTGTTGCCACTGTGGACGGAGCTTTTCATATTCAATAGAATCTTTTGCTATGGCATCGCAGCCATAGTCGCTCATCCATTGTAATGCTTGAACCAGTTCAGTCTGATTATTGGTCTCAAAATAATATCCGAATTTTGCCATAACATGTATGTTTTCATAAATCTGATGCAAAGGTATAACAAATTTGTCAATGAAATCATACTCTATGAAGAATCTTTCATTTATTTAGTATTTCTTCCTGTGTTTTACATACATTGTGGTCATGATAGGGTCTGTTATGTGGCAAATTATGTGGTCATTCATAGGGAAATACCCTTATAACCATTCGCTCGCTACTCATTGATGCCATTTCCTGATAAATCCGTTTTGACCTGATTAGATGTCTCTTCCGCTATGTATATCAACCTGTTATATCTGTCGCTGTTAAAATCATACTTTTAAGTATGATAATATAACATAGTGTAAAGTTTTTCAAATCATACTTGTATTTGAACAGAATTACATAATTTTGCATCAGAAATAACTTTTAATCGTGTGGCAAATGAAGCGGACAAATTTTTCAAATCAAGTGGACAGAAGCACTTCAGACTATGAACTAAATTCTTCTGTATTGACTAAATTCGTTGGAGCATGTTCTGTCAACAGGAATAACCTGTGTATCCGTATCGGGTGCATATGTCTGATTATATCCTCATCCTTTATTGGCTCCTCTTGTTCTTCGAGCAACGGAGAAAACAAAGATAAAGATGATACAAGACAAGCCCTCTCCATTTATAAAGGATTCCTTGATGAAGTCAATTCATTCAATGAAAAGGAGACTGCCAAACTGGTGGACTTGTGCAAACGTTGGTATGCCTTGCGTGACTCCGTCGCAACCACCCTTCCTCATGATTCTGTCATCGTACATGGTTATCCGGCAGAACAGGAAGAATTTATCAATATCAATGATTCCATAGCAAATAAAATTGCGATGATAGTCCGTTCCAATGACTATACACTGACAGACTACCTGAATTTCCGCTTTGCATTGGGATATATACCGCATGAAGAAAAATATCGTCCGTATATCAAACCTGGACATGATTTTTTTGCCAATCTGGATTTTGTCAATCCTTATCAAGGTGATTGCAAGACAACCATTGACAGGTATGAATCCTTCCTGAACAATACATTGAAGAAAGGCATATCTACGCAAAAGGAACTGGAGTCTTTCATCTGTGTGGAAGACCGTAATTTCAGAACTTCTCTTAAGTTCCTGCACGACTTGGGTGACAATTCCCTTGAGCATGTCAATGAAATGACGAAAGAGATAATCGGGAGAGTCAGCTTGAACCTGATTGATTCATCTGATGCTTTCAATAGAGAAAAGGCTCTTGTATTGATGGTGATGCGTAGCAACCGAAGACTGACAGCCAATGCCTGGCAGTGCGCCAAGGACATACAGGAAGGAAGACTTAAAGAGGAAGCAGAATTGTATGCCGCTTACTTCTGGATGCTGCTCAATCCTTTTATATATATAGATGACATTGCTGTCTGCCTGATGTCAGAAGAATTGAAGGCTCAATATTACAGACTGGCAGCTTTGATGCCGGAGCTGATGGAACCGATATCCAAACGTCTTCCTGTCGGACGCTTCAGTCTGCAAGAACTACCCAAAGAACTTATCGTAGCTTACCTAACCCAAATCAGATAAACCTATGACACTTCAGGAAACAGTTGAACAGTTCAAGATGCTGGCAACTCTGCAAATGCCCAGTCTTGTAAAACCATCAATGATGGTCTCTTCGGAATTGGAGGATGATTATGCCTTGTTGACATATCAACTTCCTAATCCGATGCCTATCGATGAACTCATTGATGAAATGGAGGATCAGATGGAACTGATTCTGCTTTATCACATGGTTCCGTCAAAAGATACGGAGTTCGGCCATTGTTGCTGCTCATATTCCAATCCACGTTTCGAGCATATGTTCAAACTGAACTCGTCCACGGATGAGCATGGCATGTGCAACACAGTAGATGTAACGGTATATGCCTCAATGGAATATATGTGTGAAGAACTACGTGATGAACTCAGACGCATTTCCACAAAGGGAAAGATGCTCTATGACCGCACTGAAAGCAAGGTTCTTCTTGATTTCTTTTAGTTGATTGAATGAAAGAGGACATCTATTCTATGATTGTCGCACTGATAAAGGAACACCAGACATGGCTTGATGTACTGGACTGCGACACCCAAAAGGAGTTTGTCACTTTATCAGGATATGAAATGAAGAAAACCCGTTGTAGAATACTCAGACTGGTTTCCAAATATAGAACCAGACAGAGTTATAAAGGTCAAATCTTCTCGATTCCTGAATTCTGGTTGAACAACGCTATAAAGAGTATGAAACGTAATCCGGGATTCAACAACCGATTGATAAAAAAACATCTTTCCATCAATGATGTGAACAGTTTGATTCATCAAGCAACCCATGGATTGATAAACCTTGAACTCGAATGATTGATAAAAGACATCTGCTTATCGGCTTGCTTACAGTCATTGTGATATGTGTAGTAGCGATGTTCTGTCTTCCGACAGACGGTTTGCCGAAAGCCGTTCCGCTTACACTTGTCATACTCTGTTTGGGTATCAAGCGTTTTCTCAGCACAATGAATGATGAAGACAATGATGACAACTCATCTTTGAACGAAAACAATAACTTAAAGAATGAATGATATGGTCTTGAAATTTTTACTTCTTCTTTTCCCTGCCATCCTCTTGTATATACCAATGGCACTCTACAAGAAAACAGGGAACTATACGACTGCTTTCTACTACCGGATGGCTTTCAGTGAGAATACACGGAAGTTCTACATGCTGACACTTCTAATCATGCTGTTGCTCTTTCATTATCTCCACCATTCGGTAATGAATGACATTGTAACCTTGATACCATCAACGACACTTTCCATGTGCCTGTTCTCATATCGTTTGACTGACCGGCTTTTCTACCTGATCAAGTCAAGGTTAAGAATGTTTGTAGTTATGTTATCGGCAATGCTATTGGCTACTGTATTCTGTCATGGAATGTTTCCTGTTGTAGTCACACTCGGATTCTTCCTCCATGCATCCATATTCTACCCGTCCCAAAAAGTTCGTTGTATGGTTGAAGATGGTATGCCTATGGATGATAGTATCGTCCTCTTATACTATTAATGTTTATTCATGTCCATCGCATCGGGCGGCTTCACTGCTTTTCTGCAAAGTTATGTGGCTGCCCTTTGCATAGTCTCAAAACACGCAGGCTTTCCTTATGAAGAATCTTCCACCACCTTGTGGAGTGTATTCATCAGGAAGTTTTGCCTATGCGGTTCGCCTCATTCAGGGCAGAAAAACAGTTAATCTCCCGAAACTTTGAAGTTCAACGAATGTAGGGAAAACAAAGAGACTATGGACAAGGATTACATTTTGCAGGTGGCACAGACCGCCAAAGACCAGTTGCTGGCTACAACGCCCATGAACGTTGTCATGTCATGGGGAGTGACTAAATTCATTGCGACCACATTCAAGGAAATGCCCGCCCTCATGTTCCATGTGCAGGCACGACTCCATAAGGGATATGTGGTCATCGCATACAATTCAATGGACTATTATGAAGTCTATCTGAAAAACTATGCAGGAGTGACATGTGTACACAACGAAGTGTGCTTTGATGAACTTGGAAGCACCATTGATGAAGCCATCGAAAGCGGCACGGACAAGGATGAGTATGACCGATTCTGTGACGAGCAGGTGAACGAACTGTTGTCCGGACAAATATGAATCCTCCGAAGTGACATAACCTAATCATGTGCCGGTGTCCCAAACATCGGCATATTTGTTTTTTTGACCGACTTGTTTTGATTCTGACAATAGCTACAGGGATGTGGCACAATGACCTCTTTTAGGTTGACGCAAAAACAGATGACTGAATGAAAAATGAGATTAAAAACCAACCTGTAATCCGAGAGCAAGGCTATCGGATTCTTGTGGACAAACCTCTTTTAGATTTCCTCAGACCCAAGACTGAAGGGAAATTCTCGAAACTGGATGCCTACTGCTTCCTGCTGGACAAGGCAGTGGCAGAAGCTGACAATCCGCAAATGCAGGATGTACACAAGGATTCCAATAACAAGTGGACACTGAAACCTTTTGAGGTAACAGTGACTGACCTGGCCAAAACTTGGAACTGGCATAGGGCTACCACCCGGAAATTCCTGAACGAACTGGCAGAAATGGGTATGCTGAAGAAGGAGGCTCTGCTAAAGAGCTGCATCATTCAGATGTGCATTTCTACAGTTAATACACACGGCGATGTTGTGCTGAATGCTGAAAATATCAGCACCCAAATTGCCGCATTGATAAGTGGCACAATGTCCCTTGACAAAGCTGTCCGTTTGTTTGGACAGTTGACCGCTTGTAACGACTCGTCCATGAGTGGCAGAGAATCTGATGTTGATGGTTTTGTAAGGAACATGCCGTATGGCATCATTCACCACATGCTGCTGTGGCAGTTGCATGGCCTGCCGACAGGACATCATGCGGACAATGATGTGATTCCCATCCTGCATGAGCTGTACACCATTCACCATAAAGGAGAATGGAGTACGTTGCTTGAAAGGCTGACAGATTTTTCTGCCGTTCTCCATGGCGACATCCTGCCGAGCAGACATCATTTTTTTGACGGGATTCCCTATGACGAAGCAACCCTGCTTGACAGGATGTTCAGGTATTACCGCAACCTCTTATCAAAAGACAGATAACCCATATTTAAAACAATCCGTTTCCGGCTTGCCGTCTTATACGGACATACCCGTTCTATTCACTGACAGTATAATCTGAATAAGAAACCTTCTTGAAGGTACTGCCACTTTTAACACACCGGGCTTGCCCGTTGTCCACACGAATTAGTATCGGGGTAGCCTAATTCCCGACAAGCCTGTCGGCTGTCGGAGCAATGTCCGCACAAGCAGCAAGCTGGGACGGTCTTAAAACGAACAGAATCATGGCTAAGACAGCAAAACAGGTAATGGATATACGTGCGTCCAAAGGCATCTCCAAAGGCGAAAGCGACGAGCAGCAGAGACGTTGGGGCGATAAGGCTTGGGCAGAAGCCCTGAGAAGGGGTAATCATGATCGTACACGTGAACACCTCAATTTTGAAATCGTCAAAGGTGGCATCGTGCAACCTGTGGACAAGAGTAAACGGATAACGGAACGTATGGCAGAGGTGCTGATGAAACGTGGTATCAAAGATCCGAACGAAGGGTTGAATGAACCGAAGTATCGTACCTGTGTGAACATCATCTTCGGTGGCTCACGGGAAAGGATGCGGCAACTGGCGTTCGGAAACCAGGTACTGAATGAGGAACACGGTGCCGATAACTCACACTTGAAGAGACTGCCTGAGATTGAACAATGGGCAAAGGACATGTATGAGTTTGCATGTGGCAAATGGGGCGAGGAAAACATCATAGGGTTCTATGTACATCTTGACGAATTGAATCCTCATCTCCATTGTACTTTGTTGCCACTTGACAAGGACAATAAGTTTGCATTCAAACGTCTGTTTGCAGGTGAGAACATTTATGATTTTAAAGCACGGACAACAGCACTTCACAATGAGTTGGCTGTAGTCAATGAAAGATGGGGATTGGGGCGTGGCGACAACATTGCCGAAACGGGAGCCAAGCACCGTTCAACGGAAGAGTACCGTCGTATGCTCACATCGGAATGTACAACACTGGAGGAAAAGATTGAGAACCACAAGGCTGTACTTGACCACTTGCAAGCGGACATCCGACTGGCAGAAAGAAGAGTGAAGGGACTGACCACGATGGTTGCAAATCTAGAAAACCAGAAGTACGAGCTTGAAGAGGAACTGGACAATCTGCGTGCAGACCTGAAAGCCGGACGAGGAGATTCCGAAGAACTGCGTACAAGAATACACCGTCTCGATTCGCAACTCCAAAAGGTACTGGACAATCTGGCTGATAAGAAAGGCAAGCTGAATGAGGCTGACCGTAAATTGGAAGAATTGAAAGTGGAAATGGAGGCGACCAGAGAACGTACTGAAGAACTGCGTAAGAATGCCTATCACATTGCGGACAATATCGAACAACAGACAAGGTACAGGATGACGGATGCATTGTACGGAGAAGTTGTGGACACTCTTCGTACATTATGGCCCACAATGACTGATGAGCAAAAGAATCTTTTAAGCGGCACGGTCTTGGAAGATGTTGCCGAATGCAGTGAGAAAATCATTGAGTGCGGTATGTTGCTTCTTTGTGGATACATTGACCACGCTACAGACTTTGCCCAAGGTAGCGGAGGAGGTGGCGGTGGAAGTTCGGACAAGGACTGGGGACGTCGCGATGATGAGGATGACATGGCATGGACAAGGCGTATGATGAGAACGGCAAGGCGCATGATGAGACCTTCTGGCGGAAAATCTGTAAAACGTAAATAATATCGTTTGAGAGTATGAAATAAGAGTATGATTTATCGACTATTTATAAATGCGGTTAAAATCAGACTCTTTTCAGCGCACTCTTTTCATTTATCGAAAAAAACATTATTCTTTTGCAGTCAGATTTCTAACAAAACAACGACGATATGATTAGAAAATTGACTTTTATATGTATGTGCATCCTGACCTTGGGCGTTCAGGCTGGAGAGATTAACAGGACAAATGACAGTCTGAAGGTCATCATTCCGCAAACGGATTTGCTCAAACCGGTTGAGCCGTCCTATCTGAAGAATGTGACCACGACATCGGGTTGGGATTCCAATTGGTTCTTGAATGTTTCTGGAGGTGCTACTGCTTTTGTCGGCAATCCTCTCGGATGTGAAGACCTGTTCGGAAGAGTCAAACCGTCTCTGACTGCCTCAATCGGCAAATGGTTTACACCAGCCATCGGAACGAGGGTGTCTTTCCAAGGTTTTCAGTTCAAGGACTGCAAACTGGACAACCGTGACTACAGACAACTTCATGCAGACCTCTTGTGGAATGTGACCGGGAGCCACTACCATGCAAGAGACCGACCTTGGGACATTGTTCCCTATGTTGGCTTGGGTATCATCCACAACGAGGACAACGGGAACTGTCCCTTTGCTTTCTCCTATGGTCTGATGGCACGATACCGTCTTGCGCAACGGTTGCATCTGACGATGGAACTAGGTGGCACCACCACATTCGATGACTTTGACAATTATGGCCACAGCGCTTCCCGGGAGTTCGGTGACAATTTGTTCAGCGTTAAGGCGGGATTGTCCTTCACTATAGGAAAGGTCGGGTGGAAAAAAGTAATAGATGCCAAGCCCTTCATGAAACGTAATGAACAGTTGGTTGACTATGCAGTGTCCCTGCAATCGGACAATGCAAGACTGTCAAGAAAGAACAATCTGTCAGTTATGGCGATTGCTGAAATGAAGAAGATACTTGAGATTGAAGGATTGCTGGAGCAATACGGCAACTTGTTTGACAAACTCAATGAAGATGCGATGCCGACGGAGAACAACGGATATCCCAAAAACGATTATAGCGGATTGAACTCTCTCCGGGCAAGGTTGATGAACAAAGGTTATCCTATTGATGGTGATTCAACAGGTGTGAATACTATTGGTAAAGCTCCACTACGATACAGGTACCATTATCACGGTGGTGATTCCATCTCCATCAATTCATATCTGGCAGATATTTCCAATGGAAAGTGTCTCGGTTCACCCATCTATTTCTTCTTCCGATTGGGAACGTCAACGCTGACAGATTCATCCCAACTTATAAACTTGGATGAGATTGCACGAGTGGTCAAGGAATATGGTTTGGTCGTCAAGGTGACCGGTGCTGCTGACAGCGCCACAGGCAATGCCGTCATCAACAACCAGCTGAGTGATAACCGTGCAGATTATATCCTACGTTTATTGGAACAAAGGGGTGTTGACAATAAGAAGATACTGAAGGTTTCAGAAGGTGGTATTGACAGATTCAATCCCGATGAAGCCAACAGACACACAAAGATTGAGCTGCATATAAAATAATTTTTTTCATTTTCATGGTAAGGCTTGCTCGTGATGAGTGGGCCTTATTTTATTCCTTAATCGACAAAATCACCCTGAAAACCGCTTCTTAATCGACAAAATTTCCGTCTTTATGAATAATTGCGATTCTTATTAGAAAATATGTTCATACAATCAAAAGACAGGAATTATCACCAAAGCCAGTGATAATTCCTGTCTTTTATGCTTTCCAGAGAGGTTCATCTTCCCAATCTGTAGGGAATCCTACTGCCGCAATATCAACTGTGGGATACTTGTCAATAAGTCTTTTTAATTTATCCTTAAACTTGTTGTTTGGTGAAACCGTAAACAACAAGTATTGAATCATGCATATACGGTAATAGATCCTTTTGGGATTTGTCTTTCTAATATCTATCCATGGAAATGCCGTAATTTGTGGATTAGCAGTGTTGATGGCGAGTTCTCTATTCCAGGTTCTCGTGTGATGACAGCACATATTCCGTAAATTGCCTAATACAAGCATCCATGAAGTGAAAGCCGGTTCCTGAAGACCAAAATATTTAGCCACTTTTTTCTTTGCTTTCGGACTCATGAGATTCATAAATATATGACACAAGTTCCCTAATGGTAAAATCTCCGCAATCATCCACGCTGGTGGAAATCTATGAGAGTCCGAATATTTATTTTTAAAATGAATGATGAATTCTTCCTTGGATTTTTCGTATTCAGATTGAATCAAAGACAACGACGAATTAAAATAAAATTCACTTTTGAAATATTTACGTTCGGTCATCCAAAAGATGTCACCTAATACATCAGAAACGATATTTACGATTGTGCTTCGAAAAGCTACTTCTATTTTTTCTATTTCATTGAATAAAAGAAGTCGTAATTTACGGTCGAAACGATACATATTCATAAGCTTATCGAATGATGCTTCTTGCTTGAATAGGTGCTTGTGTTTCGGTTCTTTGTATAAGGGATAAAAGTATGCCTTTAGTCTGAAATAGCCTATATTGCGAATATAATTTATCGCTTTTGCATTATTAGATATTATCAGTCCTTTTTCTTTCAGACTTGACACAAGTTCTTCAGTGGTCTTGTTTGTTTTGTTATACTTGGCCATACTATTATATATAAAAAAACGACCTGCCTATTTGAGCATTGTTAAGAGGCTTGGCAGGTTCTACTGGATTGCAAAGATATATAATCTTTTGCTTTCAACCAAATGAATAACAGAAAAAACGAAGATTTTGATTGTTTTTACATTGTTTTTTTGATTTAAATCTATCTTCCACGTCCATAATGTACCGTTTCCTCCTCCTGTAAGACAGGTTCAAGTTCCCGTTCTTCTACGGCCGTTTCTTCACCAATCCCATTATTCAATTTCTCGTTGATACGGTCAATTTGACTTGTAATCATGGCAGAAGCCCTTTTCACATCCAACAGTGTTGTCTTGATATAATCCGGAGACTCTTTCAGTTCACTCAACCATGACTTCAGATAAGCAGCACTCTCTTCCTTGATGTTCTTGGAGATGCCGTGACGTTGTGCCACCAATGCACTTCCAAGTTCCGCTACCAGTTCCTCACGGGCATATTCCCTTGAACCGAAAGAGCCGTTGCCGTTCTTGAAACGTCCCAGGCGACTG
>JAZUMR010000053.1:0-11135 GCA_045603685.1 Prevotella sp. | reverse complement strand
CATCTGCACATTTGTAACTATCTATAATCTAGTGTTTTATGACAGCAGTGCAGATATGCACTTTTTTATAGAAACAAAGAAAAGGACGACGGAATACAAGGAATATATATTAAGCTCCTGCGCATAGAAATGGGGGTGTGCCTGTTACTTTTGACACACCCCCCTAATGTCGGGGTGACCAGACTCGAACTGGCGACCACACGCCCCCCAGACGCGTACGCTAACCAACTGCGCCACACCCCGAACATTATTATATAGACGCACTACTATGCTTCGTCACGATTTGGTGCGAATAGCCACAGCAAGATGTAAAGCCAGAACCCTAATGAACCGCCAAGCAGAAGCACTATAAAGAGCACACGAACCAGCATGGCATCAATAGAGAAATATTCTGCAAGTCCGCCACAGACCCCGGCTATTTTCTTGTCTGTTCTTGAAAGCATGAATTTCTTTTCCATTGTCTCTTTCCTGTAATTCACAAATATATTATCTCTCCTCGTCAGGATGAGCAAGATAGTAAGCTCTCAATGCAGTAGAAGAAACCTTTATGAAGCCCTTAGCATCCTCTGATGTCCATGCCTTAGCAGTCTCGCCATACTCGCCGAGTTTGTTCTTTACAAGGTCGTTTGGAGAATCTACGCCTATGGTCTGGAAGCCAAGCGGACGGAGTTCGAGTGTAACTTCGCCTGTCACATTGCGCTGCGAAGAGGCAAGCATAGCCTCAATATCTGGCATAACTGGCTCAAGATACTGGCTCTCGTGGAGGAACATGCCGTACCAGTTAGCCACCTGATCCTTCCAGTACTGCTGCCACTTAGACAGAGTGTATTTCTCAAGGAAACGGTGTGCGCCGATGATGAGCATAGGAGCAGCAGCCTCAAAGCCTACACGTCCTTTTATACCAATAATAGTATCGCCGACATGGCAGTCGCGGCCAATGCCGTATGCTGCACCAATCTCCTCTACTGCCTGTATAGCCTTAATCTTGTCGTCATACTTTACTCCATTGACAGAAGAGAGTTCGCCCTTCTCAAAACCAAGCTTCAAGATTTCCGGACCTTCCTTTGTCACATGTTTCAGGTAGGCCGACTCTGGCAGTCCCTGTGTAGAATCGAGTATCTCACCGCCGCAGATTGATGTGCCCCAGATACCTACGTTATATGAATACTTCAGCTTTGTGAAGTCTGCAAAATAGCCGTTAGCGTTGAGATAGTCCACCTCTTCCTGACGAGAAAGGTTACGGTCGCGGGTGAGCGTGATGATTTCTACGCCTGGTGCCATGACGAGGAATGTCATGTCAAAACGTATCTGGTCGTTGCCAGCACCTGTAGAACCGTGTGCAATGGCATCAGCACCTATCTCCTTCGCATAGCGCGCTATAGCGAGTGCCTGGAAAATACGCTCTGATGATACTGATATAGGATAGCAGTTATTACGGAGCACATTGCCATACACCATGTATTTCAATGACTTCTCGTAGTACTCCTGTGTCACGTCGAGCGTCACATATTTTACTGCTCCGAGCTTATAGGCATTCTCCTCGTTCTGCTTCAGCTGCTCTTCAGAGAATCCGCCGGTATTAGCACAAGCGGCATAAACCTCGTATCCCATTTCCTTTGTGAGATACATGACATTATATGATGTGTCAAGTCCTCCGCTAAATGCTACAACAACTTTTTTCTTTTCCATATTTAGGTATATTATCTTTATATTTAATTCAAATTGCTTATACGCCTCTATTCGTTTCAGAAGGCTATGCCGCGAAGTGTCAGCGTGCGTATAATATCCTGGAACACACTTATCGGTGTTGGCTCTCCCGTATGTTTCTCTGGGTCATACAGCATACCTGTGCAAATACAGAACTTGCGTTCCTTTGCCATGAGTATGTCATGATTGCAGCATCCCTCGCAGCCACGCCAGAAAGCATCATCATCTGTCAGCTGATTATACGAAACTGGCACATAGCCGAGGCGGGTATTCATTTTCATCACGGCATCGCCAGATGTCAGTGAGAATATCTTAGCCTTTGGCCATCGCACTCTGGCAAGTGTGAACGTATAGTCCTTAATACGCTTGGCAATGCCCTGCCCGAGGAAATCCGGATGAACAATAAGGCCGGATGTCGTAACATAATGCTTATTGCCCCATGTTTCAATATAGCTGAAACCTGCGAACTTGTCTCCGCAAAGTGCAAGCACAGCCTTGCTTTCCCGCATCTTCGTTGCAAGGTATTCATGAGTACGCTCTGCAATACCTGTGCCACGCTTTCTCGCAGCATCACGGATTGTCTCTAATATGATGTCAACATATTTCTCGTCAGAAGCGTCTGCAACTCTTACTATTATTTCTTCCTGCATCACATTATATTATATTGTGTCGTGACGAATCATTCCCTTCACACGACAGCCATTCATTATTCCTTAAAAACATGTGCCGCAAAGCCTTGCGGACACAGCATTATTCAACACCCTCTTTTCCTTTTTCTTTTTCTCTTTTCCTTTTTCTCTTTCCTCTTTCCTCTTTTCTCTTTCCTCTACATCATATCTGGCAAAACATATCCCAGCTCATCCTTTACCTTCTCTTCGCTGACACCTTCGGCAAGCACTATGAAAATAGTGTCATCGCCTGCTATCGTGCCAAGAATGGTCTTGCAGTCAGAACTGTCTATATTGTATGCTATGCTTGAGGCATAACCAGGGCGTGTCTTTATCACTCCTATATTCCCAGAGAAAGTAATTGAGAGGAATCCTGATGTCAGCAGCATCTCACGTGCAGTCATTGGTTTCTGCACTCGCTTATACATTGTCTCTGTCGGCAGAACATAGATATACTTGCCGTTGGCCATTGCGGCCTTTGCAACCTTTAGCTGCTTCATGTCGCGCGACAACGTTGCCTGCGTAACATGAAACCCCTCCTTCCTCAACGCCTTCAGCACATCGTCCTGCGAGCATAATTCTTGTGAGGAGAACAGCATCCGCAGCATGGCAAGTCTATCATTTTTCGTTCGCATTGATGTATATTTATTCAGTATTGAAATACAATATTCAAAATCGGGTGCAAATTTACACATATTTATGCAAACTCCCAAATAATATCATTACTTTTTTTATAAATAACGAAAAAACTTCTATTTGATACACTATTTTCATGCAACAAGAAGTGAATAAATATGTATCACGGATAAGAAAACTTTACATTTCAATGCACAAGAATCGTCTACAGAATTCCGAAAGCGACAAGGTGGCGAAATACTGTAAGGAAAACGCAACACAAGTAAATGCCTTTATTTCAGCGACTACAAGAAACAATAGATTCCAGATGCAGTGGCAGAATTTTCCTGCACTGCCGCAATATGATTATGATAGAAAACTCATGCCTGTTTTCAACAAAGGCTTCATGTTATATATATGCAAAAGACACAGATTATTCATGAAAATATACACATGAATAACCTGTGTCTTTATATCTGGAATTTTACATGATGATTTGCATTCGCTCAGCATAAGACGTCAGAAAGTTTCTAACGTGCAATATACTTTCTGCCATTCTTGATAACTATGCCACGATATGATGAGTCGACACGCTGGCCTGAAATTGAATACATGCTGCCGTCTGTTTCCACATCACTTATCGCAGGGTGTGATATGCCTGTGGCATTCTGGTCTGTGATAATAATATCATCAAGATAGAAAGGTCCGTTGCCTTCAAATGTAAGGCGTGCTGCACCGGCTCCTTTCACAGACATAGTGAACACTGTCCAATTGTCTGTCTTTACCTCCATCACTGGGGCGTCAATCGTCACAGCTGGATTGTCTGAAGAAACTGTCACCTTGCTGCTTGCCATACCGAATCCTGCAGCCTTAAGCCAAAGCGTACAATCGCCAGTGAAAGCTATCTCTGGAGTTTGTACTGAAGCGTTTGTAGCTGACGAGCCGAAACGTCCGCAAAGGAAACCACCCCTCTTGTATGCGCCGGTCCAACCTTCATTGTCTGAAAGATATTCGCCCGTTGCAGTCTTAAAACTCATCCAGTTGCCGTCATTTGCTCCTGTTCCGACACAGTTGTCAAACGATTCTGAGAATATAATTGCCTTGTCGCCCTTTGCAGGATTGCCAAAGCAGAATGACATAGAGCCGTCATCATGTGCTTCTATTCTGCTAATCTTCACATCAAGCAGATTTGACGTTCCTTCATTGAGGTTGTACGCCATTAACGCAGGAACAGAATTCTTTGACAGGAGGTTGTTCCATCCGAATGGATACGGGTCAGTAGCCTCGTCATAATCAGTATCCGTGTTATCTGCATGATATATCGTGAAGCGCTGATGGTCATTGATTCCTGCCTTCAGCGTATTAGGAGCATTATACACATCGAATATCATTCGGTCATAGTCAACATGCATGATAAGCAAGCCGCTGGCTGCTATTGAGGCATCCCAGCCGTCCTTCTGACGGTTCTCCACCATATAGTATTCGTTCTTGTTCACTTCATTGTAAATCACGAACGATTCTCCGCCATGCTGCAATGCCTTTATGTTTCTGGCATAATAGTCTGACTTTATCTCCGTAGGAGTAATCCAGCCTGCCACCATCTTCTCCCAGCAGGTGTAGTTCGGAGGGCAATAGCCTCCGTTATTATGGCTTCCGGAGTTCATAAGGTCCCATGTGCCCATGCCGTACTGGGTCTTTGTCGCTCCTGAGTTGCCCGTTGTATCATAGAAGTCAGGGAATCCAAGACAATGCGAGAACTCATGGCATATAGTACCGATGCCTGCTGGCTGCTTAGAATTAGTCATTTCATTAGAGCAAGCATATACATCTATCTTTACTCCATTAAACTCCATCGGCTTGAGTCCTGTGTATCCATACGCCGAAACCTGGAACTTATGCGGCCACACAGTGTCTGAACCGCCGCCCGTAGCCTGACCCTCGCCAGCATATATGATATAAACTTGTTCTACTTCGTTATCACCGTTCCAGTCATAATCCTTCCAGTTTACTTCGTTGTTTGCCATGGTAATGGCCTTGCAAATCATTGTGCCGACATTGACATCGATATTGCCGCCTTCGTCACCACCATAATAAGCGGAAGTCTGGTCCATAGAGACAGGGCCTACCACATCAAAGTTCAGAAGGAACTTCCCTTCGCTCTGCTTTTTGAAATAGTCATACAGACTTCCCTTCTGTCTGCCATTGACATAGTTTTCCTCATTAGCCATTCTTGAATAGAATGCCTTAGGATCACTCATGGTGAATTTCTTGTCAGTAAAATCTACAAGAATGATTAGTCCTTTCTTACTTCCTAATAATGCAGAATTATTTTTCGCACCAATCAGACGTCTGCTTGTAGCATTGCCACTTGCACTCTCTCCGAATGCAAGCGCACGTCGGCTATAAGCTGCAGCATTTATCTCTGCCTCTGTAGTCATCTTATAGCCGGCGTCGGTCTGTATGTATAATTTGCCGCTTGCTGTTCTCCAATAATGCACAAACTCGTCACCACAGAGTTCTGCCTCTATAGTAACCCCATCTGCTAATGTTAGCGTGCGCCATATTCCAGGCTGGGCAGGAACTGCCTTAACTGCCAGTGTGCACAGAACGACTAATAAGAGAGAAAATAATCTTCGCATAGTAAAAAGGTATTACGCTATTAAAAACGAGGGTAAGCCTAACTTACGTGGGCTTACCCTCTGTTTTATTACTGTTTATAAATATTATTTCTTATTCATCACAATGTTGAATGCACGGAACCAAACATAACCGAGGTAGTTAGCGCTCTTATCTGTGATAGCACCAACAAGTCCTTCCTCTGGGTTGAATGTTACAGTCTTAAAGTCAGCACTTACTTCAGCTGTGATTGGAGCTGTTGTAAGCTTGCCATCTATCATAGATACAAGGTACACATCGTTAAGACCTCCGAGACCGAAGTTAACATCCTCTGCGAATGGGATAACGTCAGAGAAGCCTGTCACAACTGTAAGTGTAACCTTATTTGTAGCCTTGTCATAGTTATACTTCAGTGTAGCGAGTGTCCAGTCGTAACCCATCATACCACTAACATAGATAAAGTTCTCGTAATCAGGATCGCCTTCCTCAGCTGTGTAAACTGTTACGTCCCAATTCTGAGCAGCACCAGTATTGTTTACAGTATTCATCTTCCACTGACCAGCAAACTTCTCATAGAAGAGAGCATCGTTGTCCTTGAGAGTAACTTCTGTTGACTTAACGTCACCAAGAGTAGCACCCTTTACGTCAACGATTGTAAGAGTGAACTTACGGTTCTCGTTGATATCTTCGTTATCAACAGACTTAATCTGGATGTTACCAACAGTCTGATCTGGGCTGATGTTGATAGTCTTTGTTGTAATGAGGTAGTCAACGTCCTCAGTTGCAGGATTAACATCAGCAGCAGCAACCGCTACAGTAACCTGTACATTTGCGTTACGCTCGCCAGAAACTGCAACAGGCACATTAAATAGCCCCTTTGCCTCGCTTACTGTCATAGCACCCTGTGCCATTGTAACAGTCGCTGAATTGCTGTTCCAGTTCTCGTCGTCATTGTCTGAGCAGGCAGTGAAGACAGCAGCTACAGCAAACAGCATAAATAATTTCAAATATTTCATATTGATATTTTTCTAAATGTTAGACATATTAATAGCCAGGGTTCTGCTGTCCCTCCATGTTAGGATTAGAATCCATCTCAGTTTTTGGGATTGGCCATGTAAAGCGGTGGTCACCTGGTTCGTATGTAAGCTCGCGGCCTGCAGCAACAATTACGTTGTTAAGAGAAGAGTTCTCAATGTGGTCTGGGTAGCGTGTGAAGCCCTCATTCCAACGACGGAGGTCACTCATACGGAAGCCCTCACCGATAAGCTCAAGATAACGCTCTTCCTTGATAGAAGCGAGAACAGTTGTTGCGGGATAGTTCTGAGCCTCGTATCCAACAAGACGCTGTGCGCGGATATCATTAAGATACTTGCTTGCCTCTGCAGTGTTGCCAGATACAGCAGCAGCCTCAGCAGCCACGAGATACATCTCTGAGAGACGGAAAGGCTTTGTCATATTGCAATAGTTGTTCTGTGCAGTAGTGCGGAGAGCCTCGTTTCCTGGATACTTGAGGAATACGTAAGAAGCGTACATTGCTCCCTCAACGTCAAGATTCCATACCTTGAAGTATGTATCGAAACGTACGTCATTCTCAGGATACATCATAAGAACCTCAGCAGTTGCGATATAGTCAGCAGAGTTCTCTGCAACACTTGATGTCCAAACAGAACCTGTAGAAACAAGACCTTCTGTAGAGCTCATGAATGGGCGGAAAATAACCTCTGTGCCCTCGTCCTTTGTCCACAGGTCAGCATACTTGTCAATAGTAGTGAGTGAGTATACACCAGAGTTGATAACTTCCTTTGCCTTGTTCAGAGCAGTAGCGTTGTCACCCTTAACAAGAGCAACACGTGCCTGCATAGCAGCTACAGCGTAAGAAGAGAGGTAGTGTGAGTTAGCAGCAACTGCAGAGTTGTCTGTAGCCTCATAAGCCTTCATGCCTGCATAAGCCTCAGCGAGGTCAGCCTCGATAAGATCGTATGTCTCGTCGAGAGTAGAACGGCTTGGATAAGTTGTAACGTCACCAGAAGGAGCATACTTTGTAACGATTGAAGCGCCTAATCCTTCCTGCTTTGCACGCTCAGCTGTATATGGCTGGCAGAAATGGTCAACGAGGAAGAAGTAGCAGTATGCACGGAGGAAGTAAGCCTCTGCCTTGTAAAGATTAATCTTTGCTACGTCAGCAGCCTCGAACTCACCAGATTCAGCCATTGCTGTACCCTTCTCAATCATGTAGTTAGCTGTTGCGATACGAGAGTAGCATCCAGCATACATTGACTCGAGGTCACCATCAGATGATGTGAAAATACCGTTAGAGATGATACCTACACGGTTACCGTTAGAGATGAGACCGTGGAACTGGTCCATCTGTATGTCAGAGTATGTAAGCCATGCACCGCTTGTAATACCACGAAGGCTGGTATACATATAGTTGCGGTAACGAGAGAGGTCGTTCATACTCTGGATTGCTGTAGTCTCGTCAAGTGAACCGTATGGCTTCTTGTCCATGTCGCAAGAAGCGAGCAGTCCGACCATCAGCATGAGTGATAAATATATCTTCTTCATATTATTATGTTTCCTTATTTTATGATTAGAATGTCAATTCAAGACCGAACACGAACTGACGAGTGTTTGGATAGTTGAATGCTACGAGGTTGATATCTGGCTCTGGGTCATAACCTGAGAACGAAGTGATAGTAAAGAGGTTACGTCCTGTGAAGAATACCTTAGCATTCTTGAGAGCCTTAGTAGCTTCAACCCACTTCTGTGGAAGAGTGTACTGAACGATGAGGCTCTTCATACGGAGGAATGAAGCATTCTCGAGGAGGTGAGTATCGAACTGGATAGCCTCACCGTAAGCAGGGATGTCAGTTACCTGACCTGGAGTTGTCCATACGTTGAGCATGTCAACAGCCTGGTTGTATGCTGTACCCTGGTTAGCATTCATGATGAAGTAGTTGTCATTGTTAATCATGTACTTGCCTGCAGCCCAAGCGAAGTCAGCTGTTACAGAGAGTCCCTTCCATGCGAATGTTGTGCCGAAGCCGCCAGACCAAGGAGCGTAACGCTGCTTGCCTGTGAATACTGCGTCCTCTTCCTCGTTGAACACCTTTGTGAGGTTGTCGTTCTTGTCATACCACATTGGCTTACCGTCGCGTGGGTCAACACCTGCGTAACGTACATAGTAGAACTCGCCGTATGGCTTGCCTACCTGGAACTTCAGACCTGTGTTAGCGAGAACGTACTCGTCACGACCTGCGAAGAGCTCAGTGATTTCGTTCTTGTTGTAGTTAACGTTAGCCTTGAATGTCCAGTTGATGTCACGTGTCTTAAGAAGATCAACAACTACCTCTGCGTCGAAGCCCTTGTTAACCATTGAACCGATGTTACCTGAACCAGATGCGAAACCTGTTGTGAAAGAGTAAGGGATATCCATGAGCATATCCGATGTCTTCTTGTGGTAGTAGTCGAGGTTAAGAGTTACTACGTCAGCGAAGCGGAGAGTTGTACCGATATTGAGTGCAGCAACCTTCTCCCATGTGAGAGTGTTGTTGCTTGGAGATGCGATACCGATAGAAGCAGAGCCATTGTAGTTGTTACCTGTACCGAAGAGTCCGAAGTAGTCGTAGCTACCTGCGCCAGAAGCGTTACCTGTTGTACCGTAGCTTGCACGGAGCTTAGCAACGTTAAGCCACTCTACGTCCTTAAGGAACTTCTCCTTCTTAACGTCCCACATTGCGCCTACAGAGAAGAAGTCACCCCAACGGTGTTCAGGAGCGAAACGTGAGCTGCCATCGCGACGATATGTGAAGTCGAAGAAATACTTCTCGTCGAAGTTGTAAGAGATAGTGCCGAAGAGAGCGTTGAATGCTTCCTCTGCACGTGTGTCAGAGATGTCAGCCATAGAAACAGTAGTACCGTCAGTCAGACGAAGCTGGCGAACGTCAGAGTGTCCTTCTGTGAACACGCCGAATCCACGGCTCTTAGAGAGGATAGACTCCTCACCAAGGAGAACATTGAAGAAGTGCTTCTCTGCGAGGTCGAACTTATACTCAGCTGTATGTGTGAATGTATAAGATGTATAGCGAGTGAATGAAGACTGAGCGTAGCCTGAACGTGCAGCGATAGTAGATCCCATTGGAGTAACAATCGCGTCACGTGGGTCGCCAGTGTTAGAGAGAGTATAGTCGTATGCGTCGATAGCCTGCTGAGCACGGAGAGTAAGACCCTTGATTGGTGTCAGCTGCTGGTATGTGTTGAGGTTGAGAGTAAGACGCTTGCGAACAACGTCACGGCTGTCGTTAACGAACCAAGGCATCTGGATACCTGAGTACTTCAGCATCTGAGCACGGTCGCCCCAAACAATCTTCTTGTTGTCGTCGAATGTATAGTAACGTGGAGAGTCGTAAGGCAGAGCCATACGAGAGAAGAGCATTGGATTTGTCAGATAGAGGTCAGATGCCTGATCCTCGTTGTTCTGCATGTAAGTGTTAGAACCGAGGTTAGTCTGGAAACCGAGACGGAACCAGTCATTGAGTTTTGCGTCAACGTTAGCGCGGATTGTCTCACGATGCATAGTAGACTGGTCGATAAGACCATCCTGGCTGTGGTGGTTGAAAGAGAGGAAGTAGTTAACCATCTCGCCACCGCCGCTCATAGCTGCGTCGAGTGTGTATGTAGGAGCCTCGCTGTTGATAACCTCGTCGCGCCAGTTAGTGCTGATGCCGTAATTGTTAACAAGGTTGCGAACTTCATCACTTACAGGCTGCTTGATAAGGTCACGGAACTGGATGTACTGCTGTGAGTTCATCATCTCGATACCATCCTCTACAGGGCTTGAGATACCGTACTGTGCACGGAGTGTGAGGTTAGCACGCTCGTTGAACTTACCCTTGCGGCTTGTGATAACGATAACACCGTTAGCAGCACGTGAACCGTAGATAGCTGTTGAAGAAGCATCCTTGAGGACTGTGATGCTCTGGATGTCAGCAGGGTTCAGAGTGTTGAACACTGAAGAAGAAACAGGAGCGCCGTCAAGAATATAGAGAGGTGCGTTTGATGAGTTGATAGAGTTCACACCACGGAGACGGATTGAAGCTGATGTCGTAGGGTCGCCTGATGAAGAAAGAACAGAAAGACCAGCTACCTGACCAGCGAGCGCGTCTGTGAAGTTAGGTGTAACAGCAACAGAAAGCTTTGCGTTGCTAACTGTAGACACAGCGCCAACGACAGAACCGAGCTTCTTCTGTGTACCGTAGCCCATAACCACAACCTCGTCGAGCTGTGTTTCGTCAGAGCCAAGCTCTACGTACATGTTATTCTTTGCAGCAGCCTCTTTAGTCTGCATGCCGATGTAAGAGAATACGAGTGTCTTTCCAGCCTGTACGTTGATAGAGAACTTACCGTCCACATCAGTCACAGTGCCCTGAGAAGCACCCTTCACTTTTACTGTAGCGCCGATGACAGGCTGCTTGTCTGCCGCCGAAACTACTGTACCAGTGATAGCACTCTGCGCCCAAGCAGTCAGTG
>JAZUMR010000052.1:0-36769 GCA_045603685.1 Prevotella sp. | reverse complement strand
ATCTCATTGACAGACAAGGCGCACTTGCGTGACCTGTTCGACAAGACTAATTTCAACGATGTCAAAGAACTCGATTATCCCCTTTTTAAGGGACTATTTGATTAAATTAATTAACTCGTCCATTTTTATTGGACACTAATGTTTCAATATAGTGAATTGATAGAGCCGTTATGATAAAGAGTTTACGGGACTATATGGTGCGGGAATAAATTGATTCATTATAATGCAGGACTTTGCAGTACCATATAAAATAATAACTGACGGAATCACATAGCACAACAACGGACAAAATTAACTTCTGCCCGTTGTTGTGCTATATTATGCATGTTTATTCGCATAAAAAAATTAGAGCGCCTCATCTTCTGGGCGCTCTATATTTAATTGTCTTGTATATTTGTTTTTTTTCTTCTCCATCCATTTCTTTTTACGAAGCAGGTAGTCTTCGTATTTGTTTTCCAGAAAATTGTCTGCCATTATTTTTTTATTTAATCATGGAACTTGCTGTATATCACAGAAATCTCGATATCGCCATTTGGATTCTCAGAACCTCCAACGAGCTTCACGCTTGACAGAGACATGTCGTGTGATATGCTTGTCAGCAGGCTTGCAGAATTGTATGACGTATACTGCGCTTTTACGGGTATCAGCAGCACTTTGTTCCAGTCAGGGTAGGCGTTCTTCCATTGCTCCCTCAGCAGCGGGTCGGCTGGCAGTGTGTCATGGATGCTCTTTATCAGCTGTCCGATATTCGCGAAGGTATAGCAGTTTGTTGTTTCAGAGAATGTAGAAACAAAGCTTGTACGATAGTTGGCTATCTCCTTTTTCTCGAAGAACTCCCGAGCTTTGCTCTTTTGTATCATGAGTAGCGTTGTTGGAGCAGCGAAAGAATATTTGCTGTCTACGAGATTGTTTATTCTGCGTAGCGTTATTTTAGCCGAGTTAATAGAGTCGTTTTCGTGTCCCTCGTATATTTCTTCTACTGGCAGAGTAAGTTCGGTGAAGATTCCAGAAGGCGACTTAATGTATGTGCAAGTGTTGTCATTTGCCAGTTCCTTCAGACGTTCAATGTCATTTGTCACCTGTGTCAGCTGTCTTACTTCCTCGGTTCCTGCAAATGAATTATAATTTGTATGCTTGATGGTATCTTCTGTTGTATAGTAGATATTCATCTGTGTTGAGTTGATGTAGGCCATAGCACCTACGCCATTCTCGAATTTTATATAGAATCCAGGACAGACGTTGTGTGAGAAATTGTATGAGTTCTTAAAGTTTGAAGGGTTCTCGTAGAAACTCTGCATTATGTATGTGCCATAGTTGCTGTGTGTCTTGCCCGATTTGTCTGTATATGGCTCGTTTAGTTGGAAGAGGATATTGTTTGTGTAGTTTCCTGAATATCTTGCCGAGTCAGACAGATTCATATCGACGAGCGAAAAAACCTTGCTGCTTTTAATTGCGCCTTCACCTATTCTTACGAGTCCGTTTTTTATTGGGTCGAACGTAGAATAATAGTCTTGGTTCTCCTCTATTGGTTTCGCCATTTCGTATATGGTGGCTTTCATCGATGTCAGCGAGTCACCGTAATATGATGAAAGGAAGAGTCGTAAGTCGCATGAGTCTGCATGTACTCCGTAGGCCAGCATGTCTTTAGGTGGGAAGATGTGGTTTTCAAGAGTATGGAACTGTGTCATGAAATCGCTTTTTATGTAAGTTCCAGTCTCAGGGTCCTTGACGTTACCAAGATAGCCTGTGGTGCTTCGTGATATAACGGAATCCACAACAATGCTTCTTGAAGTAACTTTGAATACACCATCAGAGACGCTTATCAGGTCCTCGGTATTTGTCAGGCTTCCTCCAACGGTATCAGTGTTGTCATCGCATGATGTCAGGAATCCGATAATGCAGAAAGTTATATATAGAATTTTTTTCATTAAATGATAATTCTGATGTAATTAAATTGTTGATGAGAGAGATGAGGGCATAGGACGTAATACGAAAATGCTGCGTTTTTATTCTGGCAGCTAGTTCTCTTAGATTTCCTCGTAGAATTCTTTGTATTGCTCTATGAAATTTTCTCCTGGGTATTTCAGGATTTTCTTGCCAAGGCTTTGTGCTTGTTCTATTATTTCAGGAGCAACATCCTCAGTCATTTCTATTATGCCGTCAGAATACTCTATTGCAATCTTGTTGAGATCGCTCATGCTGATGTTGTCATTGTATGCAGCGAGTTCTTCTGCTGTTATATCCTTGTATGCTATGCTGTTCTTGAAGTTTTCTCCAACCGAACCGTTTTCTTGAATATTGCATACACTGGAAATAATCTTAACGTTGCGGAAGCATGGCTCATCATTGTATGCTTTTTTTAGGTACAGCGGTACAAGCGCCGTCATCCATCCTTGACAATGAATTATATCTGGAGTCCATTTCAGTTTCTTTGTTATTTCAAGCACGCCGCGTGCAAAGAATATAGCTCGCTCTCCATTGTCTGGGTATAGTGTACCGTTTTCGTCGTATTCTATTCCCTTACGTGTAAAATAATCTTCGTTATCAATGAAGTATACTTGCACTCGTGACACAGGGATAGACGCCACTTTTATGATTAGCGGATGGTCTGTTCCGTTGATTATTATATTCATGCCAGAGAGACGTTGCATCTCATGTAATTGTCCGCGGCGTTCATTTATATTACCCCATTTAGGCATAAATGTACGTATCTCGCAACCATTGCTTTGCGCCAGTTCTGGCACGTTTTTCCCCATCATGGCAAGTGTGCTTTCTGCCACGTAAGGAGACGTCTCTGTGTTTATAAAAAGTATTTTCTTCACTGATATAAAGTTTTACGTAAAAATTCTTTGCAAAATTACAAAAAATAATTTTATTAATTATAATACGGGCGTTTAATTTAGAATAAATTATCTTTTTTTCTGATTTTCTTTGCCATATTACATGATATTGTTAGCAGTCAGGGCGTTATATCGTTATATGATTTCTTTTGCGTGTGTCTGTGTCTTCACTATGTAGTGTATTGCGTGTCATGAGTTTTATATCTCAAAAAAACTATCTTCTGTGCCTCCAGGAACGTCTTGTCCCCTCAAAAAAAGCAAATGCTCATTGCCGTGAAGATAATGACACTGTACGCATGCTGGCGGTATATAGATTATGACATTATGGCTGTAAAAATGTTTTTGGCATACATTTTGCTTAGACATGGTAGGCAGAAAATATTTACAAAACACAATTTAATATATTTATACTATGGCAAAAGGAAATATAGGTGTAACTACCGAAAACATTTTTCCGGTAATTAAAAAGTTTCTTTATTCAGACCACGAGATTTTCCTTCGTGAGATGGTCTCTAATGCTGTTGATGCTATTCAGAAACTAAAGACTCTCCATAATCGTGGTGAGGTGTCAGCTGATGTGTCGGATGTAAAGGTTAGCGTTATTCTTGACAAGGATGCGAAGACCTTGACTATCAGAGACAACGGCATAGGTATGACAGAGGAAGAGATTGATAAATACATAAATCAGATTGCTTTCTCTGGTGTAACTGATTTCCTGGATAAATATAAGGATAACGCCAGCCAGATTATAGGCCACTTTGGGCTCGGGTTCTATTCTTCTTTCATGGTGTCAGACAAGGTTGACATCATCACCTTATCATATAAGGAAGGAGCGAAGGCTGTAAAATGGACATGTGACGGAAGTCCGGAATATGAAATCACAGACGTGGAGAAAGAGAGCCGTGGAACAGACATCGTACTTCATATCTCTGATGATTGCAAGGAATTCCTTGAGCACTCAAAGATACAGGAACTGCTGAACAAATATTGTAAATTCATGTCAGTTCCGGTTGTGTTTGGAAAAAAGCAGGAATGGAGTTCTGAGAAGAAGGCTATGGCTGATACTGACGAGGATAATGTGATTAACAGTATGGAGCCATTGTGGACAAAAGCGCCTTCTACGTTAAAGGACGAGGATTATAAGCAGTTCTACTCTTCGCTATATCCAATGTCTGATGAGCCTCTGTTCTGGATACATCTTAACGTTGATTATCCATTTAACCTTACGGGTATATTGTATTTCCCAAAGGTGAAGTCAAATCTGGAACTGCAACGTAACAAGATACAGCTGTACTGCAATCAGGTGTTTGTGACAGACCAGGTAGAGGGTATTGTGCCTGAATTCCTGACTCTGCTCCATGGTGTGATTGATTCTCCAGATATTCCGCTGAATGTTAGCCGTTCATATTTGCAGAGCGATGCTAATGTAAAGAAAATATCTACTTATATAACAAAGAAGGTTGCCGACCGCCTGAAGGCTATCTTTGCAGAGAATCGCAAGGAGTATGAGGAGAAATGGGACTCGCTGAAGCTCTTTATTAATTATGGCATGCTCTCGCAGAATGATTTCTATGACAGAGCGAAAGATTTCTCTCTGTTCAAGGATATTGATGGGCATTTCTATACTTTTGATGAGTACAAGGAATTGATTAAGGCAGAGCAGACGGATAAAGACGGCAATCTGATATATCTATATGCTACCGACCGTGAACTGCAGTATTCATACATTAAGACTGCGCAGGATAAGGGCTATTCTGTGTTGATGTTCGATGGCGACCTCGATGTTCCTGCAGTTCAGGTGTTTGAACAGCATTTCGAGAAGGCGCGCTTCACTCGTGTTGATGCAGATATTATAACACGCTTGATTCAGAAGGATGAAGAAGAAAAAGCGAAGCTGTCGCAGGCAGAGTCTGATAATCTGTCAACAGTATTCCGTTCACAGCTGCCAGAGATTGAGAAAACGCAGTTTGTCGTAGAGGTAGATGCTCTTGGAGAGACACAGAAGCCTGTCGTAATAACCCAGAACGAATGGATGCGCCGCATGAAGGAAATGTCTCGTTTGCAGGCAGGCATGTCATTCTATGGCGAGATGCCAGATAGTTATAGCATAGTGCTGAACTCTGATAATCCTATTATTGCACGTGTGCTTGCCGAAACAGAGTCTGCATGTGCAGAGCAGCTCAAGCCAATTGACAGCGAGATTCGCGGACTCGAGGCTCGTAAGGCTGCATTGGAGCAGAGCCAGCTGGGAAAGAAGAAGGAGGAAATTCCTCAGGACGAAAAAGATGACATGAAGGCTACGGAAGAGGCATTGGCACAGCAGAAGGACGCCAGAACCAAGGTGCTTTCTGATTATGCAGCGGGTAACGGTGTGATACACCAGCTCATTGACCTCGCTTTGCTTCAGAACGGCATGCTTCGCGGCGAGGCTTTGGACAAGTTCCTCTCACGCAGTCTTGACATGATAAAGTAATTCTCATTTAAGTTTCGGAAGTTAAAGAAGTTAAGGGTTTAAGGCAAGAGTACAGAGCAAAGAGTAAAGAGCAAAGTTACAATCAACTCGTTTACTCGTCAACTTGTCTACTCGTCAACTTGTCAACTTGTTTACTTGTCAACTTGTTTACTTGTCAACTTAAATAAATAAAAATGCTTCAACATAAAGAGCGGAAATCTCTTTTATGCTGAAGCATTTTTTTTGCGAAAGACCATTAGTAAGATTTACATGCTGTCTGATTTAATGGTCTTGATAAATTCCTCGTTGTCTGTAGTTCTGTCAAAGAGTCTTTTTATTTCGTTCATCGCTTCGACAGGATTAAAATCGGAGATGTATTTACGCAGTATCCACATCTTGTCGAGCTTGTCTTTCTCAATCAGCAGATCATCGCGTCTGGTGCTTGAAGCGATAAGGTTAATGGCAGGGAATATTCTCTTGTTAGATATTGCACGGTCGAGTTGCAGTTCCATGTTGCCCGTTCCCTTAAATTCTTCAAAGATAACCTCGTCCATTTTAGATCCGGTGTCTATGAGTGCCGTCGAGATGATTGTCAGTGAACCGCCATCTTCTATGTTGCGCGCAGCGCCAAAGAAGCGCTTTGGCTTTTGCAGGGCATTGGCGTCTACACCGCCAGTGAGAACCTTACCGCTGGCAGGTGCTACTGTGTTATATGCTCTTGCAAGTCGTGTGATAGAGTCAAGGAATATTACGACATCGTGTCCGCACTCCACCATTCGCTTCGCCTTCTCAAGCACGAGCCCTGCTATTTTCACATGTCGGTCGGCTGGTTCGTCGAAGGTAGATGCTATGACTTCGGCATTAACTGTGCGTGCCATGTCGGTTACCTCCTCTGGGCGTTCGTCTATCAGCAGCATCATCAGGTATGCCTCTGGATGTGATGCGGCTATGGCGTTGGCAATATCCTTCATGAGCATCGTCTTACCGGTCTTTGGCTGGGCCACGATGAGCGCGCGCTGTCCCTTTCCTATAGGAGAGAACAAATCAACAATGCGTGTTGAGAGATTTGTCGTCTCCTTGTTACCGCATAAATTGAATTTCTCTTTTGGGAACAATGGAGTCAGATGCTCAAACGGGATACGGTCTCTGATTTCCTGCGGGTCGCGTCCGTTTATCTTTTGAATGTCCTGTGCCGTGAAATACTTGTCGCCAGTGGCAGGCGGGCAAACGGTGCATTCTATCATGTCGCCAGTTTTCAAGCCGAGACGGCGTATTGTGTTCATTGGTACAAAGACATCGTCTGGCGATGACAGATAGTTGTAGTCGCTTGAACGTATGAAACCATAATTCTCTGGCATGATTTCAAGCAATCCTATTGTTTTGATTATATTGCTGAAGTCATATTTCGGAGTTTCATAGTTGCCTCTTTCTGCAACGTCGTTCTTCTCTATTGGCGCAATTGTAGGATTGTCGAAAATGTCGTATGACATGATAGCTCCGGCATCTTCGATAGTCAAGTCCTCAATGATAATGAAATCTGTTCCGTCGCCAGGATCACCTTCCCAGTATCTGTCATTATATATCTCTGATGCCACAGCCTCTGGATTCTCATAGCCGTTATTCTCGTTCTGCGAATTCATTTTCGCTTGCAGCTGCGCAATGAGGTTGCTTGATGCAGAATTTTCGGTGTCGTCATTTTCTTCAAAGGCTGCTTCTGGCACATCAGCTTGTCCTGTTTCTTGTGATTCGCTTTGTTCTATTGCAGGGGTTGTCTCTGTGCTTTCGCCTTCTGTATTATTTGTCTCTGCTGCATTATTGGCTGGGGCATCTGCGTTAGCTGTATTGCTGACGTCTTGTATGCCTTCAGAAGCTTCGGCTTGAATCGTGTTTTCATCAGAGATGGTTGTGCCTGTTGTTTCAGGTACTTGGCTTTCTGCCGTCGGTTTTGCATCTTCTGTATCAGCGGAAGGTGTTTTTGTTTCTTCTTCTTTCTCTGCAGATTTCGCTGTCCTGCGTTTTGGTTTCTTTTCTGTTTCTGTCTCAGTCACGAAAATGCTGGCAGCAGCTTTCGCCTTGCGCTTTGCCTGTTTTGTGTCAAGGTTCTCTCCGTCAGTGCCGTTTACACTATATACATGATCTGTGGTGTCTTTTTTGAGCACTCTTTTTCTTGTCCTCTTGACAGGCTCTTGTGTAGCTTCTGGCTTTTGTGCCATGATAATCTTGTCTATTGCCTCTTCTTCAGATTCAATAGTTTCAGGCGCAATGTTTAGTGAACGGGCAATCTCTACCAGTTCGGCTATGTTTTTCTGTTGAAGTTCTTCTTTATTATACATTATAATAATATAAGTGTGGAATAATTACATCATTCTATGCTGCGTTATGTATGCAATCAGTCAGATAATGATGTTTTCTTAACATGCATGATGTCCTTTGAAAACATAATTGCACTATCAATGCAATTGATGATGAGAGTATAGAATGTTGTGGGAGTTTTTACAAGAAAAGAGACGTGTGTGATTGTCTCCTTAATATTTATTTCGGTGCAAAGGTAATAAATATATTTTATAAACAAGGCTTTTGTATTATAATTTTTGTTAACGGGATGTATAGAAAAGCTACATTCCTACTGTAACGCTGAAGCCTGGAGAACACCACGCCAGTCAAACCGCAGGAGATAGCGATAACAGTCCAGTTAGCTTCTATGACTGTGACAGGAGAGGGCAAGCAACCGCCAAGAGAGTAACATTGGGCGATAAAGGAAAGCGCAACACCCCGAAACAATAAGACTAAGAGATTAATATAAAAAAATGCAAATATACTGCCCGATATTCCTCGATTTGGAAAGAAAGCAGTATATTTGCACTCAGCAATTTACAGAAGTATGGAAAGGATACATCTCACAAAAGACGAGAAAACTGTTTTTCGTCTGATTTCTCAAAGGGAAGAATGCCCCGATGGTTTTCCGCTACACACCTTCTCCAGATGCGTCCGCTCATTGGAACGGAAAGGCCTTGTTAAAGGTGCATACGTAAGCGGTGGCGGTGTCATTGATGCCAGACTAAGCCCCGACGGAGAGATATACCTTGCAGAAAATCCCAAGTTAACCAATCCTATTGATTGGAAATGGATTATAACTACATCAATAGCAGTCATTGGAGCAATTGCTGCTGTCTTAGGATTATTTATAGCGTGCAACTTAATAATATGACATTATGGAACGACTTACTAAAGAAATAGCGGAATCAATTCGTAAAAGACATAACGTTTCTAAGATATTTTATATTGGTATTTTAGAGGATATAGAATATTTTTATGCCACATATATCATGGGAGGAAAAGTCGGTTTTCCTTGCATTTTCGGAATCGCCAAAGATGGAAAGGTAATTAAAGTTCGTGACTACGACACCCTATATAGAGTTAGACAAATCAAAACCGAACTCGAACAAGTTCTTTTATAAATTTAGATTCCTCATTTATTGATAGTTTGTCCATTCTAAGGACTTCTATTCCGTGTGTTATGTCAACCTGATTAATCATTGACCTAAGACTAATAAATGCATCCATTTGGTGGTCGTATGCAATTACATTACCTTTCGGGCTTACCTCTACAGTAATAACATGTCCGCCAATTTCTTCTTTTTTAAGTTTATTCTCTCTGTACAAGCGCATTCCATATGGGTCATTGCCACCCAATATGAATCTTCCGTTAGGACATGACTGAAGCTTTTTAACAAGTTTGTTGTAGACTATATCTTCTCTTTGTCCTTTCACGAGTTCAATTTTAGGGAAGGTTCCATCTTGCTTGACAAACAATTCGTTGTATTTATCAGCAGCAATCTCTTTTACAAACAAATCACTTGCAGATACATTTATACCACGTCTTAATAATTCGTTTGCGAACGCAACGTTCACACAGTTTGATTCACCGCCAATATTGTTAGGAATACCATTATCTGCACCAAAGAAATCTTTGGGTTCTAACGGAGTATTGTCATTTAATTTAGCTTTGATATTTTTGGCGTTTTCTTTTTGTGCACTTGACAAACTGATTGTAGAATCATATTCAGAGTATGCTTCTTTGCCTTCTTTTTCTGCCTTTTTGCTTGTCCAATTAAAATTTCCTTGTTTGCCGTTTTTCTCCTTCCATATCCCATTCACCACGGCTTTGTTATTCCTCACCCAGTACGGAGGATTCTTGGCACTTTGAATCTGCTCTTTGTGGTCCTTCACCCATTTCTTAAAGCCCTTCGGAGTGTCAGTGACGGTTTTCCCCTTCGGTATGTACGTTTCTCCCCGGGCAAAGGCTTCTGACACCTTCGCCATTTCGTCCTCGCTGATGAGTATCGGTGTGGCATAGCAGAAGCACTGCGGATGCCATCCGTCAAATACAAAGTCTTTTGGGTAGTCGCCCTGCACAAAGTCACAGATGTCTGTCACAGGGTGCTGATTGCTCAGCTCTATCTTTATTCCCAGCACAAAGTCCATCTGCTGCCAGCGCTCATGGTCGGCACGTCTGTATGCCATATTGGTTTCGGTTCTCGTCAGCTCAATTTTCGTGATTGCTGAGCATGGAGATAAATCGAGGTTCTTGGTGCTTTTGTAATTATCTGAATTATAATGTGTTATAAAGAGTGAGAGATGCACTTTGCAAGAAGTAGCTTTTTAGGGTGCAAGAAGCTGCTTTTGACGTGGTAAAAAGTAGCGAATGAGAATGCAAGAAGTAGCCTTTGGGAATTTCGCTTGTAAGGACGAATATTCTGAATGAATTTAGATAGCTCTGCCATATGAAATTCCTTTGTATGTCAGACGGCAGAATGTACGGAAAGAACGGTCAGTAGAAGGGCAGGTCAGAGCTGAGGAGAGAGGGTGGCGGGCATTCTGGAGGAAAGATTTTTCGCCAAGAAAGCAAGCTGTCTCAGATTATCCTGTAATGATTATGCATGCATTTTGCCAGCCATACAGTAGCGAGTCAGTTTTCAAGGATATAATGCTGTAATGTTAAAATGTAAGTTAAAATATTGTTAATATATAGGAAATACTTTTTTTATTAGAGAAAAATGTGTAATTTTGCACTCGCTTTTGAAAAAGCCTACAACATGAATGGTACGTTATGCGTACAGCAATGACATGGGCGAGTCTTATACGACCAGCTCCCTCGGAATCCCCCCAGGACAGGAATGTAGCAAGGGTACTTGGTTGTAGCGGTGCGATGTAAGTAGCTCGCCCACCTGCCTCTTTAGCTCAGTTGGCCAGAGCACGTGATTTGTAATCTCGGGGTCGTTGGTTCGAATCCGACAAGAGGCTCAAGCTTCTGAAAGGAATCATCTCGGTAAGAGGTGATTCCTTTTGTCATTTCTGAATAAAAACATAAGAAAAGATGCAGCAGTTAGAGTTTGTACAATTAAGAGCCTATGCACGAAATTTTGGTGGGGTGATGGGGCTGTGGTGGTTTCTGAGTTTCGCTTGTTTTGTGGGTGTGCTGTATGAGCCTGCCTTGTCGTTTGCTTTTGATTTGTCTATTGTGGCAGTTCCGTTTATCGCTACATATATCACACGCTATTATCGCGACAGGATTCTTGATGGAATAATTAGTTTCCGTCGTGCTTTTGCATACATCTTCCTGGTATTTTTCTATGCTACTTTAATATTATCCATAGTTCAGTGGGTATATTTCACGTATTTGGATAACGGGCGCTTGGTAGCGTCTATGCTTGAGCGTATAAATTCACCGGAGATGGCTGCCGTTATTGAAGCATATAACATGCCGAAGGAGGAGCTTGTGGAGCAGATGAATCTGATAAGCGAATCGCGCCCAATAGACCTTGTGTTCTCGTTTATGTGGTTTGATTTCATCGCCTGCGCTGTAATAAGTTTTATGGTGGCATTGATATGCAAGAGGACACGCCGGGTGTAGGCGTATCGGGTACGGAGAGCAGCCGTGTAAGAGAATTAGTATTGCATGATAATAAAAATATAGAATGACATGAACATATCAGTAATTATTCCGTTGTATAACGAAGCAGAGTCGCTGCCAGAACTGTATCAGTGGATAGACCGCGTGTGTACATCGAACGGCTTTACATACGAGGTTATCTTTGTCAACGATGGCTCTACCGATGAGTCGTGGGATGTCATAGAGCGTCTTGCCAAGGAGCATAACACCGTCAAGGGAATAAAGTTTCGCAGGAATTATGGCAAGTCGCCTGCTCTGTATTGTGGATTCAAGGAGGCTCAGGGCGATGTTGTCATTACTATGGATGCAGACCTTCAGGACTCGCCAGACGAGATTCCTGGCTTGTATGATATGATTGTAAAGGAGGGATACGACCTTGTCAGCGGATACAAGCAGAACAGAAGCCAGGGCGACCCGCTGTCGAAAACAATCCCGACGAAACTTTTCAATGCTACAGCGCGTAAGGTGTCAGGAATAAAGAACCTTCATGACTTTAACTGCGGACTGAAGGCATACCGCAAGAATGTAGTGAAGAATATAGAGGTTTATGGCGAAATGCATAGGTATATGCCTTACCTGGCAAAGAATGCAGGATTCGATAAAATAGGCGAGAAGCGCGTGAAGCATCAGGCGCGCAAGTATGGCAAGTCGAAATTTATGGGATGGAACCGATTCTTTAACGGCTATCTGGATTTGATGACACTCTGGTTCCTGTCTACATTTGGCAGAAAGCCGATGCATGTCTTCGGCTTCTTAGGGACACTGATGTTCTTTATCGGCTTCATCGCTGTCGTTGCGATAGGAATAGATAAGCTGTGGGCTCTGTCAAATGGCATTCAGCAGCGACTTATTACAGACTCGCCATATTTCTATATCTCGCTGACAATGATGATACTTGGCTCTCAGCTGTTTATCGCCGGATTCCTTGGTGACTTGATTTCAAGGACATCACAGGAAAGAAATGACTATCAAATAGAAAAAACTATATAGTAACGTGAAGCGTTTGTTCGTTATACTGTCGTCCTTCTTCCTCGTATCTTTTGCGTCATACGCACAGAAGCAGGAACCTGCCAAGAATGATGTTGCAGAGGAAGAAGTAGAGAAAACCAAGGCTCCCATTTTTGAAAGCTTGTCGTTAGGGGTAGACTTGGTTGGCCCTGTTATGTATAAGGTGAGTGACTATGGTGACTTCCAGGCCAGTCTGCAGGCGAATATCAAGGGGCGTTATCTGCCTGTCGTAGAACTGGGATATGGCAAGGCGGAGAAGAACTATGATGACGAGAAGGTCAGATATGCCACTGACGCGCCTTTTATGCGCATAGGTTGCGATATGAATATCTTGAAGAACAAGCACGATGACTATCTTCTTCTTGTAGGAGTAAGATACGGCTTGACATCCTTTGATTTCGACACAACGCCGCTGGAGCCAAAAGACGAAATGGCTGGCGTAATGACAGAGAAATGCACGCTTCAGTGGTTTGAGCTCGCATTTGGCGTTGATGCTAAGGTGTGGGGGCCGCTGCACATGGGGTGGTCGTTCAGATACCGCAAACGCCTGAGTATATCTGACTGCAATAACAAGCCGCTGTATGCGCCAGGCTTTGGCAATGCGGACGGCGGTTCTCAGTTTATGGCATTATACACTATAGGCATACACATATAAGTTGTTCCGAAGCATTTGTCATTTAATAAATGATGGATGCAAGTGTGGTTCCTCTCTGCATCGGAATAGAGGAGGAAGCGGGGAGCAGGCATTCTGGGGCGGCACAATATTGTAATACATGTGATTTCGTGTTTATATTCTATCTTAAAGTCTATGAAGAAACAATACAAGGTGGTTTTCCACTCCGTTTCGTTGATTGCACTTGTAATTGCAACTGTTCTTATAATACGTCAGAATAGCAGCATGCCGTATCAGGTCAATAAAGGTATGGTCTTTGGTACATTCTATTCTATAACCTATCAGCATGATAAGAACTTGCAGAAGGATATAGATGCGCAGTTGAAGGCAGTAAATGACGCTCTGTCTATGTTTGACAAGAACTCTGTGATAACGGCTGTGAATAATAACAAGGATGTGCGTCTTAACGAAATGTTCATTAATGTATTTGAACTTGCCCAGAGAATATCTGAGGATACGAACGGTGCATTTGACATTACGGTTGCTCCGCTTGTAAATGCATGGGGCTTCGGCTATAAGAACAGCAGTCAGCCAACTAAGCATGAAATAGACTCCATACGTCAGTTTGTCGGTTACGAGAAGGTCGCTCTGCGCGGACGCACTGTTCATAAGGATGACAAGCGTATAATGTTAGACTGCTCTGCAATAGCCAAGGGATACGGAGCAGATGTTATTGCAAGGATGTTCTTGCGTGAAGGAATAAAGAATTTTATGATAGAGATAGGAGGCGAGATTGTCACACATGGCGTTAACCCTAAGCGTAAGAAATGGGCCATTGGTGTTGAGAAGCCTGCGGATGACTCCCTGGCAGTGGAAAGCACACTGCAGACGGTTCTCAAAGTCAGTGATACGGCTATGGCGACAAGTGGAAACTACCGGAATTTCTATTATAAGGATGGAAAGAAGTATGCACATACAATTGATCCGAAAACAGGCTTCCCTGTTCAGCATAACATTCTCTCCGCTACAGTCTTGGCAAAGGAATGTGCCGTTGCTGACGCATACGCTACTGCGTTCATGGTAATGGGATTGGAAAAGGCGAAGGAAATACTTTCACGCCATAAGGATATTAAGGCTTACATTATCTATGACGATAATGGAAAGTACGGTGTGTGGAGTTCGCACGACATTCAGTAATCGTGTCTCCGCTTGTACATGTGGAGCTGTTCTAAATGTATATGACATTCTGTGTGTTATGATTATTACTGGTATAAATTATGCAGAAGACATTACTTTCATTGCCACTGTTCCAGGGAATGACAAAAAACGAACTTGTTGAGGTAGCTGCCAGTAAGACTGTGCGGCAGCAAAGGTATGGGAAGCGCCAGGTTGTTGCTGGGCTTAACCAACCCTCAAAAGGTCTGCTCCTGTTGCTCGAAGGCAGGCTCAGTGTCTCTGGAGAATGGAGGGAAGGGGCTTATCGGACGACAGAAACCATTTCCGCACCTTATGTAATTGAACCGGAACGTTGTTTCGGCCTGCATCAGAGATATCAGAGGCAGTATGTAGCAAAGACTGTGTGCAGGGTTCTGTATATCCCGAAGACTGATGTGCTAGCTTTGACAAGGACATACATGGTGTTCAAGCTTAATTTGCTTAACACCATTTCAGCTATTGCGCAGCAGAAGAAACTTACGCTTCTGACTGGTTCCCGCTGTCTTGCAGACATGCTTTTGTGTTTCCTCCGCGAACATTTCTTGTCTGGCAGTGAAGAGCAAAAGGTTTATGTGACTATGAACCAGATAGCAGAAATGACTTATTGCTCACGTCTTGAGGTGTCAAAAGCATTGAATCTGCTTAATGAACGTAATGATATAACTTTACAGAGGGGGATAATTACGCTAAGATAATGTCCTGAAATAAATAATGAAGCAGATGGACAAAACTGCTGTATCTTATAAATAAGGAAACAAAAAAAACAGGTGATGGGAACAATAAGCTCATCACCTGTTTTCTGTTTTTATCTGTTTATCTGATTCTGTCAATAGACTTAATCAACTTTTCGTCATGTATGATTCCCTTTCTTGCAAGGAATAGTATGATAATGCTCGCAACCGGAAGCAGCGCTGTATAGCTGAATGTGAAGTTATATGCATCGCCGCTTATGATATGGATAAGCGCCGCATAGAGTCCAACCCATAATAGCATAAGAATAATTGCTATAAGGCATTTTCTGCTCTGGGTTTTTCTGTTCTTGTATCCGAAGATATTAAAAACAGATGTAATGAATCCTGCCGCCAGAAGACCTGCGAGTCCAATTGTTGTGTAATCCCATGCGCCGCTATCACCGTGTATTATGCAGATATTATACATCTGGATGTCTGCACCGATATTCTTTGGCGCGAATGTTCCGATTGGCAGGCATGCACACGCAAACATCAGTATTGCGGCAAGCAATAGGTAAACCGTCTGTATTCTTTGTATCATATATCGAAGTGTTTGATAGAGAGTAGAATCAAAGCCATATAATACGGCTTGTTATAGATGGCATGATTAATATGCTGGCGGTGCCTTGTTGTATATGAAAATAGAATGCCTAAGCCTGCCTCTTGCACTTTTTCACACCTTTTTGTCTGCTCTCTTTCTTTGTGTCATCCTCCTGCGTAGGTAAGATGATTAATCCTCGTCGTTCTTGTTTTCGCGCTGAGGGTCTTTCCAGTAGATTTGTCCCTGCTCGAATTCTTCTGCAGCGAGAAGTGATGGTTTTGGGAGTTTCTCGTAGTATCGTGATATTTCAATCTGTTCACGATTCTCAAACACCTCTTCAAGCGAATCGTTGTATGAAGAAAATTCTGCAAGCTTCTTCTGCAAGTCCTGCTTGATTTCTGCTGCAATCTGATTTGAACGCTTTGACATAATTACTACACTCTCGTAGATGTTGCCGGTCTCATCGCTCAATTCGACGATGTTTCGTGTAATGGTGTTTGTTGGTGCTTTTGATTTCTTGTAATCCATAATTTCTTTATCTATTGGGGATTTTTCTTTAATCTTCTGTTTATCGTCTGTGTGGGGTGGAGGAGCTATTCTGTATTTCCTGTGTATTTCTTGCAGATAGCAATGTATTTTTCTGCGGTGTCACGCTCTTTTGATTCAGGATACTCATTCAGGAAGCCGTAGCATTCGTCTTCTGCATTTTGGTATCTTTCCTGACGTTTCGCCTCAACACTGTTCTCTGCTAAATAAAATTTGCTTTTCATGATAAGTATCGCAAATTCCTCTCGCAGACTCATGTAGGGATAATCGTTGAGCGCATTCTCTGATGTGATGATGCATGCTTCGTAGTTTGAACCGCCAGTCAGACAGTTTCCGAAGTATGTTCCGAGGTTGTAGTAAAGCTTGGCAGAATGGTATTCTTTCATGACCAGTTTGTCCTGCAGGGTAATCATTCTTTGGTGCGCCTCTTTCCTGCGCTGGGTCTTCGGGTAGATGTCAAGGAAATCCTGGTAAGCCCTTATGGCTGCCATGGTTGGCGTCTGGTCGAGCCTTGGCTCAGGAGAACTTTCATATAAGCTTTCTGCTGCATAAAAATATGCGCTTTCAGTGTACATGCCTTTCGGGTAAGACGTGTAACACCTTTTGAAAGCATCGCTTGCCGCTTCGAAGTCGGCATCTTTATATAGCGACATGGCATACATATACAAGGATTCTTCTGCGCGGTCAGTTCCCTTAAAGAAGGTTATGAGTTCTCCGAGCAGTGTAGAAGCCTGTGTATATTTGCCATTTGCATAGCATTGCTTTGCAAATTCGTATTTGTATTCATAGTCTGTTGATTTGTACACAGCGTTAAATTCGGGTGCGCAACTTGTTACAAGCAGAACAGTGAATATGATATATAGTATCTTTTTCATATTGCTGTTTTATGTTTTGTGTCGTGTATGATGCGGTCTTCTTCATTGCCAAACACAATAAAACGGTGCAAAATTACTCTTTTTTTTCCTTATTTCAAAATGGAAAATACAATTTTTCATAAATTACACGTAATTATAACAATTCTTTGAAGAAAAGATAGTAATTTTGTTGAGTAATGAATAATTTTTCTCTCATATCACAGTTCAAACCCACTGGCGACCAGCCAGAGGCAATACGTCAGTTGACGGAGGGAGTCCTGCGTGGCGACGAGGCGCAGGTTCTGCTCGGTGTTACTGGTTCGGGCAAGACTTTCACCATGGCGAATGTCATTGCAAATTGCGACCGGCCTACACTAATTCTTTCGCATAATAAAACCTTGGCGGCTCAGCTGTACGAAGAAATGAAGGGTTTCTTCCCGCAAAACGCAGTGGAGTATTATGTGTCATATTATGATTATTACCAGCCGGAGGCTTATATGCCATCCTCTGACACGTATATTGAGAAGGATTTGGCTATAAATGAGGAGATTGATCGTCTGCGGCTTTCTGCTGTCTCATCTTTACTTTCGGGCAGACGCGATGTTGTTGTCGTGGCTTCTGTGTCGTGCATATACGGCATGGGTGGTCCTGCGGCTATGCGTGGGTCAGTGATAAAGGTAAAGCGTGGCATGCGGATTGGGCGTAATGACCTGCTACGCAGCCTCGTTGACGCTCTGTACACAAGAAATGATTTAACACTGGATAGGGGCTGCTTCAGGGTTAAGGGTGACACGATCGATATTGCTATGGCATATAGCGAACGAGTGCTTCGCATTACGATGTGGGATGATGAAATAGATGATATTGCAGAACTTGATGCGGTGTCCCTTTCACGTCTGGAATCATTCGATGAATACCAGATTTATCCTGCAAATATATTTGTTACATCAAAGGAGCAGGTAGACCGCGCTGTGCGCAACATTCAGGATGATTTGATGGAGCGTATTACATTCTATGAGGAATTGGGCGACCCTCTGCGGGCACAGCGAATAAAGGAGCGCGTGGAGTATGACCTTGAAATGATTAAGGAACTTGGACACTGCTCAGGAATAGAAAACTACTCCCGCTATTTCGATGGCCGTGAACCAGGAGAGCGTCCGTATTGCCTTTTCGATTTCTTTCCTGACGACATGCTTGTTTTTATAGACGAAAGCCATGCGTCAATTCCACAGCTTCATGCCATGTGGGGTAATGACCGCTCCCGCAAGCAGAATCTTGTGGAATATGCTTTCCGTCTGCCTGCAGCGTTTGATAATCGTCCATTGAAGTTTGATGAGTTTGAAAATCTTGCTAAGCAGGTAATCTATGTCTCCGCTACGCCTGCTTCTTATGAACTGGAAAGAACGGAAGGCGTTGTCGTGGAGCAAATTATACGTCCGACGGGTCTGCTTGACCCCGAAATTCTGGTGCGTCCTACAGCAAACCAGATAGACGATTTGCTGAACGAAATCGTAGAACGACAGGAGCGACAAGAACGCACTCTTGTCATAACGCTGACAAAACGTATGGCAGAAGAGATGACAGAATATCTGCTGAACAGTGGCATACCGACAGCTTACATACATTCGGATGTGGACACATTGGATCGTGTTAAGATATTAAACGACTTACGCTCAGGAGTATACAGTGTGCTTGTGGGTGTAAATCTTCTTCGTGAGGGCCTGGACCTTCCTGAGGTCTCTCTTGTTGCAATACTTGATGCCGACAAGGAAGGCTTTTTGCGTAATGCCCGAGGTATGACGCAGATGGCAGGTCGTGCAGCACGAAATGTTAACGGCCTTGTTATCATGTATGCCGATAAGATAACAGACTCCATGCAGGTTACTATCGATGAAACGCAGCGCAGACGTCAGAAGCAGATGGCGTACAACAAGGAGCACGGTATAACTCCGAAACAAATTAAGAAGGAAATACAGGATGGTGGACTTTCTGCTATGCGCCAGCAGGCTTTCGATGCGGTCAAATCGCAGGCGCCAGCAGAGATTTCTGTGAAAAGGAAGCAGAAAACATATTTGCCGTTGCCGGAGCAGCATCATCTTGTTGCAGAAGATACGCATAGGACTATGGCAGACCCTATCTTGCGTGCTATGTCTGATGATGAAATAAAAAAGTCAATAGCATATACTACGGAACGTATGCGTGAGGCCGCCAAGCAGCTCGATTTTATGCAGGCGGCATTATACCGTGATGAGTTGCTTCGTCTTCAGGAACTGCTTGGTGATGAAGATGCGGGGTGATGCTGAGCAGATAGCTTAGACTGGCGTGGTCTCGAATTAAGAAAACTTTACATTTCTTAACGTGTGAGAGTCGTCTGTAAATCATCACATGCAGCGAAGCTGTAAAATATTGCAAGGAAATTGTGTTTGAGTTAAATAGTTGGAACACAACGTGTTAGTTGTATGTGAAGGCTTAATGTGCACGAATGGTTCTGTAAAACATAGCATGTGACGGACTGAAAAGTAGCGAATGACAATGCAAGAAGTAGCGTATGACTACGTGACATGTAGATAATGACGTGCTCATTTACTACAAATCAGCCACTTTTTTGATGTCTTCTATTGTCAGAACAGCAAATCTGACGAGTTTCCGCAATAAGGCTAACGCAGAATAACTGTGCGAATCGGATTATTTTATGGAAAACTCTGGCAGGAATTAAGCGTTTAATCACGCTTGATTTCACATATATTATCAAAAAAAAACACGAATGCCGACATCAGCATTCGTGTTTTTTAATTACGGATATAATGTTTTCTTGTAATTACAATTTATATCAGCGGCATTCCTGCCTCTGCACATTCTTTCTTCATATCATCTGGCCAGATGCTTGCCTGAATCTCTCCAATGTGTGCTTTGTGGAGCATAATCATGCAGAGCCTGCTTTGTCCGATACCTCCGCCTACGCTTAATGGAAGTTTACCGTCAAGCAGCTGCTTGTGGAAGAAAAGTTCCTTCCTGCTTTCCATATTTTCAATGTCGAGCTGTTTTAGGAGAGCGGCCTGATCAACTCTTATGCCCATTGATGACAACTCTATTGACCGCTGCAAGACAGGGTACCAAATTAATATGTCTCCGTTAAGACCTATAGTACCATTCTCTGCTATAGTAGACCAGTCGTCGTAGTCAGGTGCGCGTCCGTCGTGTTTCTCTCCGTTAGACAGGCGTCCGCCAATGCCTATTATGAATACAGCTCCGTGCTGCTTGCATATGGCATGCTCTCGTTCTTTCGGAGTCATGTCAGGGTACATCTGCAGCAGTTCTTCAGCATGAATGAAGAAAATCTTCTCTGGCAGGAATGGTTTAAGCTGGGGATACCATTCACATGCGAGGTACTCAGTGCGGCGTATGGCACCGTATATGCGCTCTACAATTTCCCGCAATGATTTTTGTGTTCTGTCTTCTTCTCTAATTACAGCCTCCCAATCCCATTGGTCTACATAGAGCGAATGCAGGTTGTCCAATTCTTCGTCTGCGCGAATGGCATTCATGTCGGTATAAATGCCATATCCAGGAGGAATATTGTCTTCTGCCAGTTTCATTCTCTTCCATTTCGCCAGAGAATGAACGACTTCGGCTTTTGCATCGTTGAGTTCCTTGATGGGGAATGTGACAGCACGTTCTACACCGTTGAGGTCGTCGTTTATTCCGAGTCCCTGCAGCACAAACAGTGGTGCTGTTACTCTTCTCAGGCGTAGTTCTGTACTGAGATTCTGCTGAAAGAACTCCTTTATAAGTTTTATGCCTTGCTCAGTCTGCACCAGATCGAGTAGAGCCCTATATCCTTTGGGTTTTATGAGTTTGCTCATTTCTTGTATGTTTCCTATTTTGAAATTCGAATGCAAAGGTAATATTATTTTCGGAAACATGCAACTGTTTGTTAGAAAAAACACGGTTTTTAACAACGTTTTATCTTTTCTCGTGTGTATTTCGCTTACATTTTGCTTGTAATGACGGGTCTGATGTTGTCATGCCGAGCAATATTGTTAAAATAATAACGGTTGCACACAGAGTGCGCAACCGTTATGTTGTTATTGCAGTGGAGATGTTGTTCGTATCCTCTCCTTTATTAATCAGTTTTTTATGCCTGATGTTGTGGACGGAGAAGGTCGTTCACAGTCTTTACAGGGTTGAATGTTCCAAGTGGCACTTCAACAAACACGGTGTTCCAGTCAGACATGGCGCCGTTCCATAGTCCAGGCAATTCAAGCGCAAGAAGCTCTTTGCCGTTCTTTGACTTTGAAGATATGAAGCCTGTGTTCTTGTCAACGAATTTAGTAAGGTCGAAAGGATGTCCCTTATAGTCCTTCACAGCGCAAACGAGGTCTACAGGATTGAAGTGTGTGCCTTCTGTGAAGTACTTCATGTATGTCTCGTTATTCTTGTCTATCTGTGAAGATTCAAGAATCTGCAGTGAGTATGTGCCGTCTGGGTTGTATGCGAGGAATGGGCCGCCACCAGGCTCGCCGACATTCTTTACTACGCCAGCAATGCGGATAGGTCTGTTGAGCTTGTTCTTAAGATATATTACAAGTTCTGTATCCTCAAGTTCCTTTATGTCGTTCTTTCTGCAGCAGAGGTCATCCTGTACGAACTTTATAATCTCTATCAGTTTATCTCTGTCGTAGTTGCCTTCATCAATAGCCTTCAGATATGCAAAGGCACGCTGTTGCAGGTCGATGAGCACGCCAGCGATAATCTGCTTCCATTCTACAGTCTCCTCTTTCAGATTGTCTGGTACGACGTTGTCAATGTTTTTCACGAAGATAACGTCAGCATCAATGTCGTTAAGATTCTCAATGAGAGCACCGTGTCCTCCAGGTCTGAACAGGAGCGAACCGTCTTCATTGCGGAAAGGAGTACCGTCTGGGTTTGCTGCGACAGTGTCTGTCGAAGGCTTCTGTTCTGAGAATGATATGTTATATTTTATGCCGTATTTCTCTGCATATTTATCAGCCTTCTCCGCAACTTTCTGCTTGAATAATTGCAGATGCTCGTTAGAAACAGTGAAGTGTACATCAGCCTCACCATTTGAACTTGCATACAGTGCAGCCTCTACAAGATGCTCTTCCATAGGTGTTCTTGCTCCATCCTCATAGTTGTGGAAAAGAAGCAGTCCCTTAGGCAGCTGTCCGTAGTTGAGCCCTTCCTTATCAAGCATCGCTTTCGCTATGCACTTATATTCGCCTTCGTTCATGAGAGTCTCAATATCCTTGCCTGTCTTTTCTTTAAGTAGACAGTTGAGAGCATCATAGAAAGCAAAGTCCTTGATGCTGTCGAAGTATTTCTTCTCAAATGCGGTTGTAGGTGTGTCGTACTCAGCGTTTGCGAACGAGAACATGTCTTTGAACATTCGTGATGCTGCGCCAGAGGCTGGCACGAATTTAACAATACGTCTGCCCTGTGCCTTGTATTCATTCCATTTGCTGATGTAATTCTCTGCATCTTCAGCATTTGGAGCCATGATGCCTTTGCCTATGGCTGCAGGTCCTTCAAGCTTAAGATATGGGAATCCTTTTTTGAAATCGTTGAGTTGCTGCTCTAGTTTTTCAGGGCTTATGCCTTTGGCAGAAATCTGTTGCAAGTCTTTTTCTGAGAGTGTCATGTTTCTTATATTAGATGTTAGTAAGATATTTTATTTGAATGTGTCAGGTTAACGTGTTATTTGTCTACAAAATTAGTTATTTTATTTTAAAGAGAAAATATTTTTTATTAATTTTGCACGTGGCAGGTTATATTTTTATATTTTTGCAACAAATAAAGGGATGCAATTTGTATAATTGATAACTTGAGAAGTATTTTCGTATGGAAACAACAGATAGCACATCATTAGTAGAATTGCAAGGGGAGGACAGCATGCTTGATGCAGTCTTTTCTTTGACTCGTGACTTAATCACTCAGGAAGAGGAGGATTATGTCAGGGAGTATATAGGCCGTCGTTATTCTGGCCGTATGGAGACGACTGATATCTTCGGCCATGACATATTAGAGCGTGTCGTATCTACAGCGCTTATTGCTATAGAAGAGATAGGGTTGAAGCGTGATGGAGTGCTTGCAATCCTTCTTTTCAGATTTGTCGATACTGACAGTGAAGTAACCAATGAGTTGCGCGACAGACTTGGTGCAGGTGTGGCTGATATAATTTCTGGTATTTCAAAAGTTCATTCGCTATATGAGAAGACACCGAGAATCAGCAGCGAGAACTTCCGCAATCTTCTGCTTTCTTTTGCAGAGGATATGCGTGTTATTCTGATAATGATAGCTGATCGTGTCTCTCTTATGCGCTCGTTGAAGGATTGCACAAACGAGGTTGCGGTACGCCGTGCGTCAGAGGAAGCCAGTTATCTCTATGCGCCGCTGGCCCATAAGCTGGGATTGTATATGCTCAAGTCTGAGCTGGAGGATTTGTCTCTAAAATATCTTGAGCATGATGCGTATTATCATATCCGTGAGAAGCTGAATGCTACGAAGAAGACGCGTGATGCATACATAAATCAGTTTATAATTCCGATAAAGGAAAAGTTAGAGCTTCAGGGCCTTAAGTTCCAAATTAAGGGCAGAACGAAGTCGATTAATAGTATTTGGCAGAAGATGAAGAAACAGCGCTGTCCTTTCGAAGGCGTGTATGACCTTTTTGCCATACGCATTATACTTGATTCGAAGTCAGAGCGCGAAAAGATGGAATGCTGGCAGGTCTATTCTATTATTACGGATATGTATCAGCCAAACCCGAAACGATTGCGTGACTGGCTCAGTGTGCCAAAGTCTAATGGCTATGAATCTTTGCATATTACCGTCCTCGGCCCAGAGAACAAATGGGTGGAAGTGCAGATTCGTACATCGAGGATGGACGACATCGCAGAGCATGGCTTAGCAGCACATTGGCGTTATAAAGGAGTAAAGGCTGAGAATGGCGGGCTGGATGAGTGGCTTGCGTCTATGCGTGCCGCAATGGAGGCTGGTGATGATCTGGAGGTTATGGACCAGTTCAAGACAACAATGTATGAAAAGGAGATTTATGTATTTACTCCTGCAGGTGACATCCGGAAATTATCAGCAGGAGCCACGGTGCTCGATTTCGCTTTCCATATACACTCCAAGGTGGGATGCCAGTGCACTGGTGCAAAGGTGAATGGCAAGATTGTCAATCTCCGTCATAAGCTTCAGTCGGGCGATCAGGTGCAGATTCTTACTTCCCCTCAGCAGAAGCCAAAGCGTGAATGGTTGCAGATAGCCAACTCATCGAGAGCAAAATCGAAGATACGTCTTGCACTGAAGGAGACGGTTGTAAAAGAAATCTCTATCACGAAGGAAATGATAGAACGCCGTCTTAAAAACCGCAAGGTGGAGTTTGACGAGGGGATTATCCAGCAGTTGGTTAAGAAGATGGGCTTCCGCGAGGTGTCCGATTTCTACAAGAATGTTGCTGATGAATCTGTTGATATACAGAGCGTGGTCGACGGCTATATGGAGATAAAGAACATGCGTTCTGCCTCATCACAGCAGCCAAACGAGGAAGAGCGCCGTTCAGCTTCAGAGTTTGTTTTCAAAGACGAGGACAGACACGGGAACTCATCACATAAGAATAAGTCGTTGCTGTCTGATACTCTTGTAATCGACCAGAGTCAGAAGGGCATAGACTATACTCTTGCAAATTGCTGCCGTCCGATATACGGCGATGATATATTCGGGTTTGTTACAGTTTCTGGCGGAATAAAGATACATCGTACGGATTGTCCTAACGCAGCAGAGCTGCATAAACGTTTTGGCTATAGAATTGTTGATGCAGAATGGAGCGGAAAGGGACACAACACATATTCGATAACACTGCGAATTATTGGTAATGACGACATTGGCATTGTCTCTAATATCACGTCTATCATATCAAAGGATGAGAAAATCATGATGCGTTCGATAAATATAGACTCAAAGGATGGACTATTCTCGGGCAACCTTGTAGTCAATGTTGATGACACCAGCCGTTTGCAGCAGCTCATAAAGAAACTTAAGACAGTAAAGGGCGTAAGACAGGTGGAGAGAATTTAGTGGTGTTCAGGTGTGCATGGTTGTACTTGTCATGGCATATATACTATCTTCTCGAAAACAGGTAATAATGAAAAAGTAAGTTAATTTATTTGCTTTAGTTTGCCTTTCTGCAAGATAATGCCTATCTTTGCATAAGATAGGCTGCGCCTCGGAAAAGAATACAAGCATTCTCTTCTCTCGGTTTGCGCTATCTTTGCATAAGATAGGCTGCGCCTCGGAAAAGAATACAAGCATTCTCTTCTCTCGGTTTGCGCTATCTTTACATAAGATAGGCTGCGCCTCGGAAAAGAATACAGGCATTCTCTTCTCTCGGTTTGCACTATCTTTGCATAATCTGAGTAAAGGTTAAACTTGCGAAACTTAATTAAACTAATATGGAATATCAGGTATCAGCGCGTAAATACAGGCCTGCCACATTCTCGTCTGTCGTAGGACAGGAAGCGTTGACAACAACGCTGAGGAATGCAGTCAAGAGTGGTAAGCTGGCACACGCTTTTCTCTTCTGCGGTCCGCGTGGAGTAGGAAAGACCACATGTGCACGTATTTTTGCTAAGACCATAAATTGCGAGAATCCTACAGCTGAGTCAGAGGCTTGCGGAGAGTGTGAGAGCTGCAAGGCATTTGCTGAGCAACGCTCGTATAATATATTTGAGCTCGACGCTGCTTCAAATAATTCCGTTGAGAATATCAAGCAACTTATGGAGCAGACACGTATCCCGCCACAGGTGGGACGTTACAAAGTCTTTATCATTGATGAGGTTCACATGCTTTCTACACAGGCGTTCAATGCCTTCCTGAAGACACTTGAGGAACCTCCGTCATACGTTATATTCATTCTCGCGACAACGGAGAAGAACAAACTTCTGCCTACAATCCTTTCGAGATGCCAGATATATGATTTTGAGCGTATGAGTGTCCCTGCCACAGTTGCCCATCTCAAGATGGTTGCGGAACGTGAAGGCTACACGTATGAAGAGGCGGCACTGGAGATTATAGCAGAGAAAGCTGATGGCGGCATGCGTGATGCTCTGTCTATTTTTGACCAAGTGGCAAGTTTCTGCCAGGGAGATATTACGCTGGAAAAGGTTATAAAAGACCTTAACCTGATGGATATAGAGCATTATTTCCAGCTCACAGACCTCTCTCTGCAGGGCAAATGTGCAGATGTCATGCTGCTTTTAGACAACATGTTGGAGCAGGGAATGGATGCCGGACATATTGTATCTGGTTTCGCTGAGCATATCCGTAATGTCATGATGGCAAAAGACCAGCAGACGATAACGCTTCTTGAGGCAAGTGCAAAATACGCTCAGCGATATGCTGACCAGGCTCAGCGCTGCCCTGCCAGCTTCCTGTATAAGGCACTGCAGATTCTTACACGCTGCGACCTGAATTATCGTCAAAGTTCAAATAAGCGTCTCCTTGTAGAGATTACATTGATAGAGGTGGCGCAGATTACTCAGCCTGCAGATGCAGATGGTGTGCCCCGAAAGGGGCGGAGATTGAAAAACCTGTTCAAGAAACTTGCACCCCTGCAGCCAAAGACAACGGAGCAGGCCGTTGTGGCTGACGTTAAGGCAGAGCAAAAGGCAAAGAACAAAGAGAACGGAGTACAGAGAACGGAGAACAGAGAGCAGAGTACAGAGTACAGAGTACAAAGAACAGAGGCCGCTGTTGTCGATGCAGGTAAGCCAGAAATAGGTAAGACCGTGATTAATACCAACGGTGTTGCCGCTTCTGTATTCGGGAATACGTTCAAAACGTTAGGTAGTGTGGCGAGCAAATCTGCAGAGTCTGATGGTGTTGCAGAGAATGTAGGCGAGGAGTCTAAACGTTTTGGTCTTGAGGAACTGAATTATGAATGGCTCGCCATGTGTAATAGGATGAGCAAGAATCTCCCGATGCGCGGTCTGGCAGCAAGTATGCGTAACTGCAAGCTTGAAATGCCAGAATATCCAAAAGTGGAGATAATCGTGTCAAACAATATCCTGTTAGAGCAGATACAGGCCATACAGAACAGGGTGCGTGCCACATTGTCTCAGAATCTTCACAACAGCGAGATAACCTTGGCTATACGCCTGGCAGAGAATCATGAAGTGAAGAAGGTAATGTCAAAGTTTGAACTTTACGAGAAACTGTACACGGAGATTCCGTCATTAAAGAAACTTGTGCATTCACTTGGCCTTGAATTAGTAGGTGAAATATGAAAGGGGAAAGCTTCACTTTTCATATTTCACCTTTTATTTTATGTATTCTACACTTCATCACATGCACCGCAGTATATTACACATAGCCATTCCCAGCATTATTTCAAACATCACTGTGCCATTATTGGGCTTAATTGATGTAGCTATAACCGGACATCTGGGTTCTGAGGTCTACCTTGGCGCTATAGCCGTAGGTGGCATGCTCTTCAATATTGTATATTGGATGTTCGTGTTTCTTCGTATGGGCACGAGCGGACTGACGGCACAGGCATACGGACGCCGTGACTTCACGGCCGTCATGCAGCTCCTTGTACAGAACTCATCGCTTGCGGCAATACTCTCAGTGTTTATGCTTCTTCTGTCGCCACTGCTTTTCAGCGTGTCGATGTGGCTGATTAGTCCCTCTGCAGAAGTTACTGTCTTCACGCGCCAGTACTTCCTGATTGTTATTTGGGGCGCACCGCCTTCGTTGATTCTTTCAGCACTAAACGGATGGTTCATCGGAATGCAGAACTCACGCATACCGATGGTTATCGCTATTTTCCAGAACATATTGAATATTCTGCTTAGTTTGCTCTTTGTCTATTCGTTCGGAATGGAGATACGCGGCGTTGCCTTAGGCACATTGCTTGCACAGTGGGGTGGGTTAGTGCTGGCAGTCGTTCTTTGCTGGTATAATTACGGCAGGCTGTGGAGCAGTAAGGTCTGGGATGGACTTTGGCGGCGTGACCGTCTTGCAGCGCTTTTCAGCGTAAACAGAGATATATTTCTTCGTACGCTGTGCATGATAGTTGTCCATTTCTTCTTTGTCTCCGCAGGCGCACGTCTCGGCAATGTAGAGCTTGCTGTAAACACGCTCCTCATGCAGTTCTTCACTCTCTTCAGTTATTTCATGGACGGATTCGCCTTTGCCGGTGAGGCACTGACAGGCAAGGCTATCGGTGGCGGAAACAAGACGGAGCTGCGCTCTACGGTGCATAATCTTTTTGTTTGGGGCGTACTTATATCCGTTTCTTTTACGGTGCTATATGCAGTGGCAGGCACATCGTTGCTGTCCTTGCTGACAGATAATGCCAGTGTGGCAGACAGTGCAATGCATTATCGCCATTGGACGCTGCTCTTTCCGTTGTGTGGAATGGCGGCATTCGTATGGGACGGCATATACATCGGAGCGACTAAAACACGCCCCATGTTCTTTAGTACACTTGGCGGCATGATAATGTTCATAACCCTGTTCTTCCTGCTTTCTCCTTCACTCGGCAATCATGGTTTATGGATAGCATACCTCGCATACCTCGCCCTTCGCGGAGTAGTATTGACCGTTAAGTCGAAGGTGCTGTATTCTTTTTAAAGCCCTGTAAGATCAAACTTATATATATTCTCTTCTGCCTGTATCTGTTCGAAAAAGGTTATCATGTAGATGGGACAGTAAATAACTCTTCCCTTTGTCAGGACATTTTCTTGACAGAACACATAAGCCATTGGTACAGCATATTCTTCATTGCCCATCACATTGGAAAGTGCATTATGCCGTTCGTAGTCTTTACCTGACTTAACCTCTATTGGCAGCATATTTCCAGCATGTTCTACCACGAAATCCAGTTCCCCTTGCTTCTTGTTGTTGAAATAGTAAAGTGAATGTTGTTGGGCTTCAGAGAAACCATGTGCGTAAAGTTCCTGCGCAACAAGATTTTCGTAAACTGAGCCAAAATTAATATTTGGATTATGGCTGATCAATCTGGCTTGAATGTTCCCTCCATACATAGCAGCAAGCAACCCTACGTCATTGAGGAAAAGTTTGAACAGATTGCGCTGCTTATTCAAAAGCAGAGGTACTCGAGGTTCCTCGACATTGTATGCAGGAATAGCCACGCCAGCATCCCTGAGCCACAAGAAACTATCCTCGTATTTGCTGAATCGCGCTTTTTCGTTAAGCTCTTTGAGAATAAACCGCTTATTTTTCGCATTTAGTTCAGAGGGTATTAGGTCGTAAATCTCTTCTATCTGTAACTTGTGGTTATGGTCGTATTTTGTGATGTCCCTCTTGTAGGTGCGAATGATTCCGCGCTGTTCTTCATACACTCTGCGGAGATTGTTCGTATCAAGGTACTTTTGAACAACCGCAGGCATCCCTCCAACGATGAGATATAGACGAGTGGCCTCCAACATTTTATTGTGAATAAATTCATCAACTGGTCTTCTCTCCTCAAAACATGTTCGCAAATGGCTAATGACATCTGCGCCAATGCCAATAGCCTCAAAGAACTCCATAAGGTCAAGAGGATACATTTTTATCTCATCCATGTACCCCACAGGGACACTACGTAGGTCATCCAGCTCAACACCAAGTAAGGAGCCACTCATCACATATTTGTAACTGCCCTCATCCACAAGGAACTTGATTGCTGTTATTATCTCCTTGCACTCCTGCACTTCATCGAAGAATATTAATGTTTTTCCTGGGACCAATGGTTTCTTAGCGAACGCAGATAGTCGCAACAGAAAATCTTTTGCTCCTTTCTGTTCACTGAATAACTCGATTGCGTCCGGTTGTTCTACAAAATTGATTTCAACGACATTGTCGAAACATTCCTTGCCGACCTTCCTAATTAAAAAGGTCTTGCCGACTTGTCTGGCTCCCGTTACCAACAGAGAGCGTTTGTCGTTGAGAATAAAGTTGCGTATTAGCTCGTCAGCTTTTCGTTTTATCATATTAATTTGTATTTATGGGTACAAAGATACGATATTTTACTTAAAGTCAAGCATAAAAAGTAAATAAAATACACTTTTCCAATGTAAATATATTGGTTTTATTACACTTTTCCAATGTGATAATAGCGTAAATATAACATACTTCCAAGATTTTAAGAGTGTGTTTTTCGATGTTTTTGTAATGTTTCTGTTCGGTTGCTCGTAAAATTCCATCGGTTAGTCACAGCGATACCACTCGGTGGCATGGCGGTGTTCATAGCCCTCTTCTTCCATCTTTCTTTCTCCTTCACTCGGCAATCATGGCCTGTGGATAGCCTACCTTGCCTACCTCGTGCTTCGTGGAATAGTGCTTACCATCACGTCGAAAACGCTGTATGCCTTTTAAGCAAGAGTAACAGCTGAAGCTCCTGCCGCAACTTCTGTCTTTAGTATTTTTTCTCAGCAAAAAAGCAGACAAGAAACACTGAAATTAAGAAAACTTTACAATTATTCGTCCCTGAGAATCGTCTGTAGAATTTTCTCCTGCCGATTTCTGAAAATATTGCGAGGATTTTGGATTATGTGTAAACTACTGTAAGTCAGATGATTAAGTTTGTTTGTGCGGTTAAATGCAGAAAGATATCATGTGAAAGGCTATGAATGGCGACGTCATTCGTAGCCTTTCGTAATTTAAACTGCTCCAAATGAAAATTTCATCTGCTCCAAATCACCCCGCTATTTGGCATATATTCCTTGCGTATTCAGCAAATTCAGCACTTTTCAACGATTTTCGTCCAATCCCGAACCATAAAACACGTCTTGCCGCAACGAAAACCAATGAAAACTCAGTACAAAAGAGTGAAGAGTTATTATTAATCCCTATTAATGGCAGGATTATCCACATTATTCAAATTTATTTCCTTGTCAAGAACTGAAACCAAAGTGGATAATATGTTTAATTTTTTTCCATTAATTCTTATTAGTTGGTTCATTGAAGATATTATTGCCAGAACTGATTTAGTTTTTGTAGATTATGTTTCTGTCCCATGTTTAGCAAACAAATCTTAATAATTCGCTATATACATGGCGATGTTCGATTAAAATATGTATCTTTGCATAAAATAGGCTGCACCTCAGCAATTTCAAACAAGTTTGATTGCGTTCGGTTTGCGCTATCTTTGCATAAAATAGGCTGCACCTCAGCAATTTCAAACAAGTTTGATTGCATTCAGCTTGCGCTATCTTTGAATAAAATAGGCTGCACCTCGGAAAAGAATACGAGCATTCTCTTCTCTCGGTTTGCACTATTTTTGCATAAAATATAACAGACAGATGAAAAAGATATCATATTTATATACATTCTTGTCCCGGCATAAGTATCTTATAGTTACGGTGGTGGGTGTGCTTGTAATCGGATTTCTTGATTCGAACAGCATATACCGTCGCATAGAGTTGGGATATGAGATATACGACCTGAAGACAGAGATAGAATATTATGAGTCGGTGTATAAGGCCGACCTGAATCAGCTGCGTGACTTAGAGCGCGACCCTCGTAATATAGAGCGCATAGCACGCGAGAGATATTTCATGAAGGCTGACGACGAGGACATCTATGTGCTTAGCACAGACCCTCGTAGCACGCACGACGTTTCACCTAAGGAGAATGACAATGAGACAGCAGAATAATTCCATGCACATGCTGATGCTTACAGGAGCAGCGCTGATGGTAGCCGGTGCGGTGCTGGTGATGTGTGCTGTGCTTGTCATGCAGGAGGAGCATCGTACGCTGACATTGGCAGTTGCACCGTGGGCTTTTCTCGCAGGCACTGTGGTGTATGTTCTGGTTCAACGATTACAGGCAGAAAAGTCAGCAAGCCTGACAGTGAATCGCCTTCTGTCAATACGTTTCCTTTCCGGCATCTGCTTTATTGTGTCGGGGCTGTTTATGGTAGAGCAGTATAACGGATTCCTGAAGCCAGTTCTCGTCAGTGACATAAGCAGTTACATGCTGTACATGCAGATTGTGCATAATAACTGGGTTGTCCTGCTGCTGATAGGCTCGCTTCTCCAACTGTATACGTCTTACAGGCTGTCGGCAGAAATCAAGAGTTAGCCAAACTGAATGCTGACACTGCGTATTACGTTAAAAACATATAAAAGCCGTGCGCAATAAATTAAATAGCATGAATTTATTTTTCTACCTCCATTTATCGTGCTATCTTTGCAATGCTAAAAAAAACATAACCAAATAGATGAACAAGATTATATATGCCATAGTAGCAATATTGACATGTACCTCATGTACGCAGTCATATAATATTCAGGGTACATCAAATATTGCGCTGCTTGACGGACGTATGCTTTACCTGAAGACCATGCATGACGGTGAATTGAACACTATTGACTCATGTGAGGTGGTGCACGGGCAGTTTAAGTTTTCTGGACCAATGGATACGGCGAGCATCGCCACTATCTATATGGATGACGAGAGCGTTATTCCTGTAGTTATAGAGGAAGGCGACATCACTATTCAGCTGAATAGCACCAAGCAGATTTGTACTGGCACAGACCTGAATGACAAGCTGTTTGAGTTCATTGAGCAATATAATAAGTTGCAGAGCAGATTCAATGACATCTCACACCGAGAGAACCAGGGCATTATGGATGGTGCGGATATGGACTCTATATATAAGGTGCTGACTGCTGACGTAGAGAAGATAGCTATCGAGGAAGATAAGCTTATCACAACATTTATATGTGATAATTTCGACAACGTACTGGGGCCAGGTGTATTCATGATGGTGACATCGGGCTACAGATATCCAATGCTCACCCCTTGGATAGAGGACATCATGAGCAAGGCAACAGATGTGTTTAAGAATAACGCCTATGTGAAGGAATACATGTCTGCAGCAGAGCGTAACCAGAACATTAACAATGGTATGGAGACACCTGCAGTTGCACCTGTAGCACCTGTTACTGGAACACCAAAGGTAGGAGAAACGCTCCCTCCAACACCTGCAGAGATGGCGCAGCCTTCAGAGGAATAATAATAAAGGATATTGTTCAGAGTACAGTGACAAAGGGATGAGGGCAAAGTCTTTATTATCCTTAACCCTTTTGTCCTTAAACTTTAACCATCGGTCAAGGCATGAAGACGTTAGTTAGAAACGGTGTGCTCGTCAATGAGGGACGAAGGACGCGTGCAGATCTTATTATAGACAACGATAGAATAGAGGCTATTGTCTCTGATGGCAATATTCCCCGTGGTGACTATTATGAAATAGATGCTGCGGGGTGTTTTGTTTTACCTGGCGTGATAGACACTCATGTGCATTTCCGTGACCCAGGATTGACATACAAGGCAGATATAGAAAGTGAGAGCCGTGCGGCTGCCTATGGTGGTGTGACCAGCTATTTCGATATGCCTAACACTGTCCCTCAAACGACAACGCTTGATGCTTTGAACGAGAAGTTTCTGAGGGCAGCACAGGCAAGTCATGTGAACTACAGCTTCTTCTACGGAGCTACAAATGACAATGTAGACACCTTCGACAGGTTAGACATCTCTCGCATCCCGGGCATAAAGCTTTTCATGGGCTCGTCTACAGGCAATATGCTTGTAGATAATGCAGCTGTTCTTAAGCAGATATTCAGCAAGTGTGCTCATCTGTCTCTGCCAGTTATGGCGCATTGCGAAGATACTGACATCATAGAGCGTAATGCTAAGTCAGTGAGGGAGCAGTATGGTGATGACGCAGATATCTCGCTGCATCCTGCCATACGTTCTGCCGAGGCATGCCTGGCTTCCTCTCGGAAGGCGGCAGAGCTTGCTGACAGCACAGGCGCGCATCTGCATATAGCGCATCTGTCTACTGCTGCGGAGCTGTCATTGCTTGAGAAGGAAGGAATAACTGGTGAAGTGACGGTGGCGCATCTGCTGTTCGACGACTCTGATTACGCAACTCTTGCAGGACGCATTAAATGCAATCCAGCCATAAAGACTGCTGCAGACCGTGAGGCATTAGTCTCTGCTGTGGCAGAAGGACGTATACATACCGTAGGCACAGACCATGCTCCGCACTCTCTCAGTGAAAAGCAGGGTGGGGCGCTGCGTGCAGTCTCTGGCATGCCTACGCTGCAGTTCTCACTGGTTATGATGCTCGGATTCGTTGACCGCGGACAGCTCACGATAGAGCAGATTGCCGATGTGATGTGTCATAACCCTGCAAGAATCTTTGGAGTAAATGAGCGAGGTTTCCTGCGTGAGGGATATAAGGCGGACATAGCCATTGTCTCTCCGTGCGAAGAGTATGTCATCTCAGATAGAGACGTACAGAGCAAATGCGGCTGGACTCCTTTAGACGGCCGTGCTGCTACATGGAAGGTCATGCATACCTTATGCAATGGCGTACACATATATAATGATGGAATATTTGATAACGAATCACATGGGGAGGAAATCAGATTTCTCCATGCGTAATAAAATATAGCCTGTAGTGATAAAAGTTTTGTTCTATATATACCAGATTTTTGTTTTGCTTCCAGTAGTCGTTATCGACACGATTATTGTAGGCATGCTGATAATGTTGGTATCTCCGCTCTTGCCGTCTTCGCTGAGAGACTCCTACAACAGCATGATGGGCAGGGTGTGGGGCAAAGTCATCATTTGGGCTTCCTTGCTGCCAGTCACCATAGAAGGCACTGAACATATCTCGGCAAATCAGAGTTATGTCTTCGTTGCTAATCATCTGAGTTGTTATGATATTTTCCTAATCATTGGCTATCTTGATAGGAAAATAAAATGGATGCTAAAGGCATCGCTGATGAAGATTCCTTTTCTTGGCGGAGCGTGCCGCATCAGCGGATTCATTCCTGTTGACACATCGTCTCCCAGTAAGGTGTATGAGACATATACCCATGCATGCAAGGCGATTGACAACGGGGTGTCGCTTATGGTGTTTCCGGAAGGGAGCCGTTCTCATGATGGAAAGTTAGGACCTTTCAGGCGTGGTGCGTTCATGATAGCGTCACAGGTGAATGTGCCTGTCGTTCCGATAACTCTTATCGGAACGTATGATGTCATGCCACGCCACCGTGATTTCAGATTTATCTGCCGCAGACCATTGAAGATTATAATACATGAGCCTATAATGCCAGGTGATGACGATAAGGATGCGGCAGAATTCTTCAGAAGAAGGAGCCGTGAGGTCATAGCACAGCAGTTAGCAGAAGAAGAACAGGCTGGAAGGATGTGACAATTAGAGACCACGAACGTGCAGAGTCCTTCAATGTGTAAGGATTGTATATAGCCTCAGGTCAATGTTTATGGCATATAGTGCCCTTTAGCAATGTATAAAAGAACTAATACATATTTATTAAGAACGCATGAAACATTACTATAATAACCGTGCTGAAGACTACACGTACATGCAGGTAGAATATGATGCGCCGCTTCTCGAGTATCTTTGCAAGAATCTGAAGATGTCCCGCAATAAGATAAAGGACACGCTGCAGGGACGTGGCATACGTGTTGGCGGAAAAACTGTTACGCAGTTTGACTATCCGCTGAAAAGAGGCATGAAACTGGCTATAAGCAAGTCGAAGCGTAATGATGTTTTCAAGAGCAAATGGGTTAAGATTGTTTATGAAGACAGGTATCTCATCGTTATAGAGAAGATGCCAGGAATCCTCTCTATGGCAGGTGCGCATACAACATTGAATGTCAAGTCTGTGCTTGATGATTATTTCCACCGAACACGACAGAAGTGCAGGGCTCACACCGTGCACCGCTTAGACCGTGACACTTCGGGGCTGATGATATATGCCAAGGATATGGAGACAGAGCAGATACTGGAGCACAACTGGCACGACATCGTATACGACCGCAGATACGTTGCTGTGGTGTCTGGTGAAATGGAGGAGGATTCTGGCACCATAGCCAACTGGCTGAAGGACAATAAGGCTTACGTCACATACTCTTCTCCATTTGATAATGGGGGGAAATACGCTGTTACGCATTTCACAACACTTAAACGCACAACAGACCATTCTCTTGTGGAATACAAACTCGAAACCGGACGCAAGAATCAGATACGCGTGCATTCGGCAGATATGGCTCATCCTGTCTGTGGCGATGTGAAATATGGCAATGGTGATGACCCGCTTCATCGTCTGTGCCTGCATGCTTATATGCTTTATTTCTACCATCCGGTGACACGTGAGCGCATGGAATTTGACACACCGATACCTACGGCTTTTAGAAAACTCTTTAAATAAACACTAAAGAAAAAAGCGAAATATTGCGATATGGAGAAAGTATCCTGATTGTCTGCGAGTTAGGTTTGGAATTCAGTGCATTGCAGAGGTTGAAAAACAACCTTTTGGCAAAGCTAAGCACAAGTTGAGTTCCCATATCGTTACTGGACAGTTAAGATGCTTTTTGTTGGTAAGGTTTTAGTATTCAGCGATTTGCAATATTTTGCATACCCTCGGATAACTCACTAAGAAGTAATTTTATACCGAAATGGAATGGTAATATTCAGATGGGATACAATGATTTTATATTGACAGTCAATTCGTCCAGCATCATCATACTATTAGGAATGGCCGCTGTACTGCTTGCTGCTACCCGTTTTCGCGGAGAGAACGGATATGCGGCGGCTATCATTGTGCTACCCAACGTTCCTGTCTATCTTTATAATATGAGCCGTATGTTGGGATGGCACGATTTTTCACTTTTTATGCTTCCTGTCTGCTTTTCGGCCAACACCCTGCTGATGCCCTTGCTTTGGCTCTTTGCCAAGAAGAATTTTGATCCGTCGTTCCGGCTAAGGCCACTTGACTTGCTCCATTTATTGCCGGGATTGGTCTGTCTGGTTCTATGTTTGTCCCTGTCACCCGAAGAGCAGCTTGCTTCCATCCAATACGAGACAACAGGCGAAGATTCTCTATTAGGCGATGTCAATACTTCTATCGTTTTCTTGCAGATGGTGGGTTACTTCACCGTCATCTTCCG
>JAZUMR010000051.1:0-5139 GCA_045603685.1 Prevotella sp. | reverse complement strand
CCTGCAATCATGTCTGTATAGATATTCTGTGCCAATATGAGCGCTGCTCACTTGTCACATATTATCTATACATTGCCTCCGGCTACCCTAAGAAAAAACATGAAAGAACCCTATGTGTGGGGATTTTTTCTGTTTAATGTTCAACGGTTAAAGGTTAAGGTTGTCTACTCGTCTACTTGTCAACTAAACAATCAACTTGTCTACTCGTCTACTTGTCAACTTGTCAACTAAAAAAATCTACTCGTCAACTAATTGTTTTTATTGTTTTTTCTTATAGGCGGTTGTAAGGCGTGATATGTGCGGATTGACTCTGGAAACTTGTTTACAGATGGATATCTGCACATATCACATTGCTCGCAGAGCATCCGCCTATAAGTGGTTCTTTCTTGTTTTTTTCTATAGCCATTACCCGCATAAAAAGAAAAAAGTTGTCTCCTGTTGTCCAAGTTGTCTTTAATATACAAGAAGACAATACAGACAATTTGGGACAATATTATTTTGATATAGGAAACCAATATGCATAATGCGGATAATCTTGCCACAAATAGAAATTAATAATATTAATGAAGAAAATTATTCTTATTATTCAAATTTGTTTCAATCCTTCTAAAGGAAACCAATCTGCACAATGTGAATAATCTTGCCACAAATAGAAATTAATAATATTAATGAAGAAAATTATTCTTATTATTCAAATTGGTTTCAGTTATGTCTAAAACAAAGAATTCTGCGAGTAAGCGAGAGCAGAGCTGAACCCTCATTTCCAAGAAGTAGCTTCTGACCGCCCAAGAAGTAGCATCTGACCCTCCAAGAAGTAGCATCTGACAACCCCAAAAGCAGTCTCTTGTAATGCCTGATGGTGGCAGTGAAGGTGAGTGAAGGCAGACCGTCCCACCTACACTAACCTAACTTACACACCCACAGCGCCTTACCACATAAAGAGTGTAGGTGAAGGCGAAATATCAAAAGTAAAGAATCTGTTTTTCGGAAGTTATAGACAAAAACAGTTATTTGACAAGTTGACGAGTAGATTGTTTTAGTTGACGAGTAGACGAGTAGACAAGTAGACAAGTTGCTTGTTTAGTTGACAAGTTGATTGCTTAACTTTCATCTTTGCTCTTTCATCTTTCCGTTTTCACCTTTCCCCTTTCCCCTTTCCGTTTTCACCTTTGCTCTTTGCTCTTTCATCTGTTAATTAGCAGTGGAAGAGAGTGGAAGAGGCGCTTTCATATTCCACTCAGGTAAGCGACTGATTGCTATTGTGTTACAGAGAAAAAGTGGAAGTGAAATAGAAAATCATAAAAAATAAGAGGAGATATAATTCCCAATGCTCTTGAATGACGAATGGTGACGGATAAAAAGATATTCGTCGCAACCTTAATGAGTTAGTTTACAACCATTTATCTTATCGTAGTGACGAGTTGGTTGTTTTAGTAGACAAGTAGACTGCTTAACTTTCATCTTTCCGCTTTCAGTTTTCACCTTTCCGCTTTCAGTTTTCACCTTTCCTCTTTGCCAGCATTCGCTTTCCTCTTTGCTCTTTCCCCTTTCCCCTCTCCCCCATCCCCCTTGCTTCGCAAGTGGTTTTGGTTAAATTTCTAAAAAAATAAAGCAAAAGCCTGTTGCGTTTTCTCTAAAACCATTATCTTTGCATAACATAAAACACCAGCGCAACGCTAAACACAATCAATACCACATTAAAACAGAGAAAAACGAGCACACATGAGAACCACAAGACACAACATACAACAACATTGCAAACCGCCAGGAGCTGCAGCACGCAGAGGTGGCATGTCTGACATGCGCACCAGCCAGAACCTGCACGCACAACACATGATTCTACAATATACCACACAACGTTTCCACGGACACACCATGTCTGATGGAAACGTTTGTTGTAATATTATCGAGGTGGTTATGGGCAGAGGGTTAAAGAGCAAAGAGGAAAGAGCAAAGAGGAAAGAGGAAAGCGAAGCTTCGCCAGCATGAGCAGCGAACGTCAAACGGAGTACGGACGCAGTTCGTACCGTTTGGTGCGCGAACAGCGAATGCTGGCAAAGAGGGAAGCGGAAAACGGAAATAGCAAAGATGAAAGAGCAAAGAGCAAAACGTCATCAAATAACTCGTCTACTTGTCTACTAAAACAAGCAACTCGTCTACTTGTCTACGAAACAATCAACTCGTCAACTCGTCAACTTGTTTACTATAAATAAAAACGAATATACAATGAAGAAAAACATCAACATTCTCCGACGCTATGCGCACTATGCAGCAGGAATCTTTTTTGCTGCGCTCATCTCTGCAACTGCACTTACCAGCTGCAAGAATTACGACGATGACATATCAAGCATCATCGACCGCATTAACGAATTAGAAGGAACAAAAATCGCGGCTGTCGACCAGCAGATTGCTGCCATCAGCAGCTCTATCACCGAACTGCAGGCAGCTGACAGAGCATTGCAGAACCTCATCAATGACCTTGGCGCAAAGGCTGACGAACTGCAGAAACAGCTCGACAGCAACGCCGAAGCTGATGCCGCAACGAAAAAAGAATTACTCGAAGAGATTGCAAACATCAAGGCGCTCATCAAGGCGCTGCAAGAGAAAGATGCTGAACTCGACAAGAAGATTGCCGACCTGAAGGCATACGTCGACGGTGAAATAACAGCAACAAAAGACTGGGCAACTGCCACATTCGCAACTCTTGAGCAGTATGCCGAAATCGAAGAGGAGATTGCAGCCATCAAGGCTCTCATCGAACAGCACAAGACAGACATCACTGCCGCATACACCAAGGCCATTGAGGATGCCATTGCTACAAGTGAGGCATCAATGAAGGAATGGGTGAACAAGGCTCTCGCCGACGGCTATTATGACATCGCTGCCATTGATGCGAAACTTGCGGCTCTCGAAACCAAACTTGCCGGAGCTGACACAGAACTGGCAAAAGAGCTGGAAGACCAGAAAGCTGCTCTCGAACAGGCAAAGACCGACCTTACTGCAGCATACGAGAAAGCCATCAAGGATGCCATCGAAAATAACAACGGCGTAATCAACCAGGCTATTGCTGACGCTGTACAGAAGGTTCTCGACAATGTCAATGTCCGACTCGCTGCCATCGACAATGAGATTGCGGCAATAAAGAAGGACATCGAGGCCATCAAGAACAACATCGCAACCATAGAAGCGCAGATTGCTGCCATCAACGGCTCTATAAACGACCTCAAGACAATGGATGCCGAACTCAAAGGCTATATCGAGTCTTTGCAGACTACTGCGGATAACTTGCAGAAACAGCTTGACGACACTAATACGAAGATTGACAACCTGAAGAAGGAGATGGGCGACGAGATTGATGCTGTAGAACAGACACTGCTCAACAAGCTCGACAACCTCAAGACTTCTATCGAGGGGGAACTTGCTACTATCAAGGCTGACATAGAAAACCTCAAAGCAAAGGATGCTGAACTCGAAGGGAAAATAGCAGCTCTTGAAAATTACGTTAACACAGAACTCAAGAACACCAAGGACTGGGCGAACGCAACCTTTGCAACTCTTGCTCAGTATGAAGATATTCAGACTGCCATTGCCGGCATCAAGGGCGATATTGCAGCCATCAATACAGCAATAGCCAATATTGAGACCCGCATCAACGAGAAGATTGCTGCCGACATAAAGGCTGCCATCGACACACTGCGCACAGAGTTTGGTGCCGACTACGCTGCGAAGATTAAGGCCGCAACCGACGCTGTCACCTCAGCATATACAGCGGCTATCGCTACAGCCAAAGGCGAGATTGAAGCCGCATATACCAAGGCTATTGCTGATGCTATCGCAAAAAGCGAGGCCACAATGAAAGAGTGGGTCAACGCTGAGCTTCAGAAGGTATATTCCGATATTTCGGCTCTTCGGATCGAATTGGAAGCGCTTGCGGCTTCAGCAGCTACCGATGAAGAGCTTGCAGCGGCCGTTACTGCTCAGCAGGCAGCTCTCGAACAGGCGAAAAAGGACCTCACCGCTGCTTACGAGGCAGCCATCAAGAAGGCTATCGAAGATAACAACGGCGTTATTGATGATGCCATCGCTGCCGCCATCACAGCAGCAACCAATGATTTGCAGAGCAAGATTGACGGCATCAAGTCAGAGATTGACTCTATCAAGAATCGTCTGGAAAACCTCGAACAGAACTTTGCCAACCGCATACAGAGCCTTGTCTTCGTGCCTCAGTACAGCGATGGAAAGATTTTGATGGATTATACCGGTCGCACTACACAGGCTCACTTCCGCATCTCTCCGGCAGCTATTGCCAAGTTGATTGCAGTCGAAAATGTGAAGGCCTTTGCACGATATACCAACGACCCTACCACTCGTGCCTACGAACCAGAATTCCCTCTATCTGTGGTATCTGTCACTGGTGATGAGACAGGTATGCTTGAGGTGAACCTCAAGGAAGACAGCGAAAACCTGTTCGATACAGATTTCTGGGCCGGAAAGAAGGAGGCCATCATCTACATCCGCATCTCCGATGGCAACAGCGATGTCGTTTCTGATGCCGTACCGATGATTGCACACGGTTATGGAAGCAATGAAGACAATAGTATCTATGGCTTCGGCGATGGTAATACATATACAGGAGAAGTAACGGAATAAAGATAAGTCTATGAAATATAATAAACATATATTATTGCCGATGACGCTGGCTCTGCTGTCAGTGACGACCTCCTGCGAACAGGAAGAATTGTCACCGACATTGCCCGAGGGCGATTTTGTGGAAGTCAGGGCAAGAATCGGTTCACATGAAACCCGAGTTGCCCAGCCGGAGGACAACGTGTATGTCTTCGAGGATGGCGACAAGATACATATCGTAAGTTGGTATGATGCTGACCCTGGTGTATATAGTCAGCGACACAAGTTCGAGAACCCTGAAAAGCCGGGCACCTACTTATGGTGGGACGATGCCGTGAGCACTTACTCAAAGTCCAATGACCGCTGGCATACCACACCCTATCTGCGCTGGCAGAATATTGATCTGGATGGCAACCCCAATCCACATCATTGTTTCCTTGCATGGTACCCCGAAGATTTGGTTGAGAGTAATGCCGTCCTGACGGCAATCCCAGTCACTGTGACCGGCGACAT
>JAZUMR010000050.1:0-11170 GCA_045603685.1 Prevotella sp. | reverse complement strand
GGCTTCGCCGATTCTGCTCCCAGTTGACTTTGTCTTCCTCCTCCTTGCAATGCATAGTTTATGACAGCATAACTCTGCTCTTGCTGCGTTCGTCGGTTCGGAGGTCGTGTCAAAAGTAACAGACACGACCCCTTTGTTTCTTAAAAAAACTAAAAGGGGGTGTGCCTGTTACTTTTGACCCAACCCCTTCTCATTCTTCCCACTACCATCCTTTCTTAATCAGGCGCATATTGTCTGTTACCTGAAATACAGGACGGCTGCCAGATATTTATGCTGTATCCACTGGTTGCCTGTACGTGATTTCACATCTGCTCCCTCAAGCGCATTCTACCAGTTAGCTACTGTTGCATTGAATATCTGATCGACAATATCATCAATCATCTCTGTGACAAGCTGTTCCTGCACTGCCGCAAGCGACTGGGTTGTCTCGTATGATGCGGTAGCAGTGAACTGCTGTTCGAAGTCTTCCTGATGGTTAGTGTTGTTTGTAAAGCGCACGTTGACCGTAATAGACAGTTCTGTCTGCGCAGAATAACCTTCAGCAGAGACCGACTTATTTCGTTGTGAATAGTTAGTTATCTCACCTTCTATCTTCAAGTCGCCGTTACGTTTCACCTGCGACAGCTTGGTGTGATCAGCATACTGCTCCTTCAGTTTGTTGTTGAACATAGGGCCCATAGGTCCCCATACGTATGAGGAGCGAATAGGGAAGTCGGCTATCTGTATTGTCTTCACTTTGGTATAGTCGATGCTCGACATATTGAACTTATAGCTTACGGAACATGAAACCACCGTAAGCGTGACAACACACATTATTATATATATCAGTTTCTTCATACTTCTTCTTTTGTCTTGTCTCACACAGCATTCACAATGTGAAAGGTTGTAAGGTTGTGAGCTTAAAAGGTTATGAGGGGTTAAGATTTAATGCTATCAAATAACTCGTCTACTTGTCAACTTGTCTCCTTGTCTACTCGTCTACTTGTTTACTCGTCAACTCGTCTACTTGTCAACTTGTCTACTTGTCTACTCGTCTACTTGTTTACTTGTCAACTCGTCTACTTGCCAACTCGTCTACTTGCCTACATCTCCTTCAGTCTTCGGTAGAGAGTGCGGTCAGATATTCCGAGTTCCTCGGCAGCCTTTTTCCTGTTACCGTTATTTCGTGCTAGCGCCTTGCGTATCTGCTCAAGCTCAGTCTGATGTATATTCAGATTCTCAGAGTCAGTCGCGGTCAGTTCCTCCGCCTCAGCTTCCTCATATGCCTCGCTGCCCTGTTCCTCCTTCATTCTTAGTCCATCATCCTTAATCTCTAATCCCTCTTCACTAATCCTTAGTCCATCATCCTTAATTCTTAATCCATAGCCACCACCCTGCTCCCGATATTCTGGCAGCAACGCACGCACAGGCTTCTGTACTGGCGTGCCGCCTATAGCAGCAACTATTCGTTTCAGTTCCTCCACGTCATTGCTTAGGGCAGTGATATTGGCCTGCAGTTCAAAAAGGAAATTGAATAGCAGCTGGCGTTCGTTCTCGTATGAGCGGGCAGAACCCGACGGATTGACGGACCGTGCAGAGAGCTGGGTAGTTTCCTCGTCGTCAGGAATAAACTGAAGCAGTGTTTCCTCTGTTATCTTGCTCTCTGGCGCGAGTATAGCTATCTGTTCCGTGATATTCTTTAGTTGTCTGACGTTTCCTGGCCATTTATATTTTAGCAGAAGACGCTGCGCTTCAGGTGTGAGTTCAAGGCGTGCGGTGCGGTATTTCTCCGTCATCTGCGTAGAGAAAAGACGGAAGAGCAGAAGTATGTCGTTTTCACGATCGCGCAGCGGCGGCATGTGCACAGGGATAGTATTCAGTCGGTAGTACAAGTCTTCACGGAAGCGTCCCTCGCTTATCGCCTTGCGCATATTGACATTTGTGGCAGCCACGATGCGCACATTTGTTTTGCGCACCTCCTGTCCTCCTACGCGGATATACTCGCCAGTCTCAAGCACACGCAGCAGTCTGGCCTGCGTGGCAAGCGGGAGTTCGCCCACTTCGTCGAGAAACAGAGTACCTCCGTCAGCCACACCGAAATATCCCTCACGCTCGCCCACGGCACCTGTGAAGGAGCCCTTTTCGTGTCCGAAGAGTTCGGAATCTATGGTTCCCTCTGGTATAGAGCCGCAGTTTATAGCGAAGTACTTGCCTTTTCTGCGTGGCGAATGGTCGTGTATGATGCGTGGCAGAATCTCCTTGCCCACACCACTCTCGCCGACTACGAGCACAGAAAGGTCGGTAGCAGCCACCTGCAGACATACATTGATAGCATGGTTCAGTCCGCGGCTGTTACCTACGATATTATATCTTTTCTTTATTTCCTTCAGATCCTGATTCATAATGCATAATTACAATTCATCCAGCAGTTGTCTCATACCCTCGCTTGCGCCCTTCGCAATCACACGCACATCACGATTTCCCTGCGGCAATGCAGGCTTAGGGTCAATGAGGAAGACACGTGCATGGGACGGCACATACTGCAGAAGCGATGCCGCAGGATAGACATTGAGCGATGTTCCGATTATGACAAACACATCAGCCTTCTGCGCCTCCATCACTGCGTCATACATATTAGGCACATTCTCCTGGAAGAACACGATGTACGGACGTAGCAGCGAGCCGTCGTCAGCCTTTGTGCCCAACGGCACCTCCAGTCCATCCTCACCCCATCCTTCATGCGGCAACGTAACCCAGAAGCGCGGGTTGTCCACATCACGGCTAGAGCACATCTTCATCATCTCTCCATGCAGATGTATGACACGTGCTGACCCTGCCTGCTCGTGCAGATTGTCAACATTCTGCGTCACCACGGTCACATCATGTGCGGCATCCAGCTGTGCTATAAGCCGATGCCCCTCGCAAGGAAGAACATCACGGTATTTCGTGCGCAGCATATTATAGAAAGAGTTAACCTTCTCCGGATCAGCCAGCCATCCATCATGGCTTGCCACCTCCATAACCGGATAGTTCTCCCATAATCCGCCTGCATCACGGAATGTTGTCAGTCCGCTTTCAACCGACATGCCTGCTCCTGTCAGAAATACTATCTTCATGCTGTTATCTATAATTTAGGAAAGTGAAAGTGTATGACTCCTAAGAGGCCGCCTGTTCCTCTGCTTTCTTCTTTGGAATAGCAAACCTTACCTTCTCGCTGTCGTCACGTCTCTCATGATACAGTTTTGGCAGCGGATTCTCGTGCGCCTCGTCATAGGCCTTTCTGTTAGCTGAGATGTCAATAGCAAGGTATACCGCCTGTCGCAGCGCATCTGCAGGCTCGTTCAGAGCCGACTCGTCAAACTCATTGTTGGCAGGATAGTCTGTCTGCGTCATAATCATTGGCATGCCCGCTATATAGCGCGAGCGTGAAGGCGAAGTCAGCTCATCCAGCATATTCTGCAGTACTGTCTCGCCTGCAGCAAGCGTCATATCGAAATGCTGCGCATGGTTCTCCTCTATATATTCATCAGCCTTGTATGGACCGAAGACATAAACGCCTTGCTCTGTCAGTTCCTTGACTGTCTGCTGACATTTTGCGGCAGAATCCTCATCACTGACCACAATAGCCAGTCGAGGCATGGAAACCATAAAGTCGCGGCGTATCACCTGCCACGCCAGACGCACAGCCTCAGCACCACCGTCAGCAGCCAGCTGTTCCAATGATATGCCAGCGATACGCCTACCCTGGTCTGCATATACAATCATGGCGCCAGGAAAGCTGAACTCAGTAGTAGAGCCAGGCGCTACAACCACAGCGGCAATATTGCCAAACTTCAGGTCGGCACCGACATTCTTGTCGTTCTGGTTCTCCTTGCTGTAGATAACTGGCGTAAAGACATCCGTTATCTCCGGATTGTTCAGCGCAGTCTCTATTATTCTGCCAGCAATACCGGCTGACTGCAATATGCCTATATTTACTTGTTCTTTTATCATATTCTTCTGTTTATTTTTTTACTCAAGTTTCGGGAAACGGACCATTACGTTTAGTTGACGAGTTGATTGTTTAGTAGACAAGTTGACGAGTAGACGAGTAGACAAGTTAATTGACAAGTTGACGATAACATCAACTCATTAACCATTAACCATTAACCATTAACCTTTAATCCTTCCTCCTTATGCTTAGTGTTAAGCAGTCCGCATGCCGCATATATATCCTGTCCGCGAGAAGCGCGCACCGTAGCCGTTATGCCGCATCGGTTGAGATAATCACATATATTATTCATCTGTTCGTCAGAGGCGCCTGTCAGGTTTACGTCAGGAATAGCATGGAACCTGATAAGATTGACACGGCAGTCGAGATTACGCAGAAGTCTGACCAGTTCCTTCAGATGCGACGGAGTGTCGTTCACTCCTGCAAAAACCGTATACTCAAATGTCAGGCGGCGCTGGTGCACTCCGTCAGGCGTATCACATCCGTGCATCGTACGGCGGTTCGGGAAGTATCTCTTCATCAGTTCTATTATCTCTGTCACGCTCATTCCACGCTCAGCTGGCATAAGCTGCGCACGCTGTGCTGGTATCGGAGTGTGCAGTGAGATAGCCACATGGCAGTCGCTTTCATCAAGGAATCTCTCCAGTTTTCCACGCACGCCAACCGAGCTGACGGTGATACGTCGCGAGCTCCATGCGTATGCATACTGCGCTGTGAGAATCTGTGTTGCCGCCAGGACATTATCCAGATTGTCCATCGGTTCCCCCTGTCCCATGAATACAATGTTCGTGAGACGCTCACGCTCTGGCAGCGCATATATCTGGTTCAGGATGTCGGCAGTTGTCAGTTGTCCCTCAAACCCCTGCTTTCCAGTCTGGCAGAACACACAATTCATCTTACACCCAACCTGACACGACACACACAACGTTGCGCGCTCGCCGTCAGGGATGAACACCGTCTCTACCGTCTTGCCGCCTTCTGTCGGGAAAAGATACTTTATTGTCCCGTCCTTTGAACGCTGGCAGTCTACAGGAGCCATTGCACCGACACTGTAATGCTGCGACAGCATATCACGGTTCTTCTTTGAGATATTCGTCATCTCATCTATGTCTGTCACATGCTGAACATACAGCCACCGCGCTATCTGTCCGCCAGTGAATGCCGGCATGCCAAGCTCCTTGGCAATAGCCTTCAGTTCTGATTCCGTATGTCCTATCAGTCTTTTCTTCTCCATATTATGTATATGTCCTCCTTTTTTCCCAAATACTTATTCTTATGCCGCTGTCTGCTACGCAATCAGATAGTACACCACAGGCACCATCAGCGCAGGAAGATAGTTAAGCGTCTTGCAATCCTTTATTCCGAGAATGCTCAGGCCAGAAGAGATAATCAGCAGTCCGCCCACAATACATAACTCATTGAGAAGCGGCCCCTGCAGCAATGCCGATTCTGCCGACATGCTCGCAATCATGTATATGCTGCCCTGCCACACGAACAGAATCGCCGCGGCTATAATCATGCCTATGCCATACGTAGCGGCGAAGACGGTCGACGTCACAAGGTCGAGCGTCGCATTAGTATACAGGAATGTGTTATCTCCCTTTAGTGCGGCAAGCATCGGCCCGACGATAGAGAATGTCCCTATGCAGTAGAGCAGGCTCGACGCTGTCAGTCCCTGCACCAGTCTGCTGACACCTTTCCGTTCGCCAAATCTGTCTACGCGTCCCTGCAAGTCGAGCCACGCACCTATCAGTCCGCCTAACGCTATGCTGACAATAAACAGCACAGGCATCTCGCTCTTCGGCATATTCTGCACGAAGGCATTCACGCCAAGAGCTATAGAAGCCAGTCCCATGGCGTTATACAGCGTCTGCGTATACTTCTCCGATATGCCACGCTTCATTGCAGAGCCAGCTATCACACCGGCAACTATGCAAAGTGTATTGACTATTGTTCCTATCATTATGCTTTATCGGCTGCGAAAACCCTGCTTCAGTCATGCAGGTCCATCATTCGTTAAAAACACCCGCTGCCCTCTGGCGCCAGACAGGCATCAAGCAGGCGGGTTATCTCCTTGCGGTCCATTCGCTGTCCGATGAACACAAGCTTCTGCATACGGTCGCCGTAGACATTATCCCAGTCGCGCATCACGCCTGGATTCTGCTGCAGGAACTGCTGCAGCTCATCCGCCGGCATCGTAGCATACCATTGTCCGGCATTACGCAGACTGATTTGTCTTCCCGCCTGCTCAAAGACATAGCATATATCCTCTTCTCCCTGGAAATAGCATATACCCTTTGCGCGGATAATAGATTTAGGCCACAGGCGTGCAACAAAATGGTCAAACTCTGAAAGCAGCAACGGCCTGCGGGCGTAATACACGAATGTTCCTATGCCGTATTCCTCAGCCTCGCCAGTCTCCTCGTTGTAGTGACAGTGGCCGCAAGTGCAGCCTTCCGGATGCTCATGATGATGCTCATGGTCATGGCAGTGACATTCATGCTCATGATGCTCATGGTCATGGCAGTGGCATTCATGCTCATGATGATGTTCTTCGTCATGGCAGTGGCATTCGTGCTCATGATGATGCTCTTCGTCATGGCAGTGGCATTCATGCTCATGATGATGCTCATGACAGTTCTCGTCATCGTCATCATCTTCCATCTCGTCAAGATGCTTCTCCACCTCCTGCACCCATGCCGGAGACGCAGCAACGGCGTTAAAGTCGAAGTCGGCCTTGCTTACCAGCTGTTTTATATCTACATCACAGTAGTCGCATTCTATTATCTCTGCCTCAGGCTGAAGCGCACGCAGTATCTCCTTCGTCCGCTGCAATTCGCTCTTTGTAACCTCCGAAGCCTTGTTCAGAAGAATGACATTGCAGAATTCTATCTGCTGAATCACAAGATTCTCTATATCATCCTCCGCGATGTCCTGCTTCAGGAAATCCTGTCCGCCTTCAAACTCGTCGCGCAGACGCAGCGCATCCACCACGCTGACAATACTGTTCAGCCTTGCAATGCCGTAGCGCACATATTCCGGCCCCATCTGAGGCATAGTGCATATAGTCTGTGCTATTGGCATCGGCTCGCATATTCCAGACGCCTCGATGACGATATAGTCAAACTTCTGCATCTTCATCAAGTCCTGCAGCTGTTCCACCAGATCCATCTTAAGCGTACAGCATATACATCCGTTCTGCAGCGGCACCAGCGAATCATCTTCCTGCCCCACTACTCCGCCCTTCTGAATAAGGTCGGCATCAATGTTCACCTCGCCTATGTCATTCACTATGACAGCATATCTGATGCCGTCCTTGTTAGCAAGTATTCTGTTCAGCAATGTTGTCTTGCCGCTGCCAAGATAGCCGGTCAGCAAGAGCACAGGTGTTATTCTGTTTGTGTCCATGTGTTATATCTTCATACCCCAGCACCTGACGTGCCGTTTTTTTTATTTTCTATTCATGTGCAAAGTTACACATTATTTTTAAAAGAGTCATATTTTCATGTCCGAAAATTGACACTATCCTTCCGTTTTTCAACATTATTAGGTGCTTTTCTTGTGTATAATGCCAAAAGTGAGTAACTTTGCGTTGCATTAAGGTGGGGTCTATAAATTCGCTTTACTGACAAATCAGAGTTTAGCCAAGGTATTTTTATTATCCGTAGAGGGAGTGTAGTGAGCTACATGACCGAATCCAGGTGGCAAAAAGACCCAGACAAAGCTGATTTTGCCACAAAAAGATAAAAGCCCCTCGCTATTGCTAATATTCTGCGGGAATTAATAGAACCCACCTAAAAACATGCCATGGACCCAGCAAGCCTGTATGCGACGGCAACATACGCCATGGCACCCGCACAGCCAAGACCTAATAATTTGCAAGAAATACATAATAAAAATTTATGAAGATACTATCAACATTTGTCATGCTGTTTGCTGCTGCCTCACTTTCTGCAGCGAACATCTACACCAAGACAGCCAAAGGTGTGACCGTGGCTGTCAAGAATCATTATGCCGGACAGACCGCACTGGTGCGTCTGCAAGTAATGGGCGACAAGATTATCCGCGTTTCTGCCACTGCAGAAGATAAGTTTGCCGACCCAAAGAGCCTCATCATCGTTCCGCAGGAGAAAGGATGCCAGTACACCGTGAGCGAGAACGGCGACATCATCACCGTAGCTACGAAAAGCGTGCGCGCCAATGTCAACGGCGTGACGGGCGAGGTGTGGTTCACTGACGCCGACGGAAAAACCATCCTTCAGGAGCAGAAGGGCGGCGGCAAGACCTTCAAACCATACTCTGCCACTCAGACTCATGCCGACGGAACTGACGAGACCTACAGCGGATGGTCTATCCGCCAGGTGTTTGAATCACCTGCCGACGAAGCGTTCTACGGCCTCGGACAGCATCAGGCTGACGAATGGAACTATAAGGGAAAGAATGAAGAACTATTCCAGTATAATACAAAGGTGAGCGTGCCGTTTATCATTTCAAACAAGAACTACGGCGTGCTGCTCGACAGCTACTCACTCTGCCGCTTCGGCAACCCTAACGACTATTCTCAGTTGCAGAAGGTGTTCAATCTCTACGACAAGGAGGGCAACATCGGAGCGCTCACTGGCACATACTCTCATCCTAAGCAGCAGACTCTCGTACGCCGCGAAGACTCGCTCTATTTCGAGAACCTGAAGTCGGCAAAGAATCTTCCTGCCTTCAAGCTCGACGGCGCACAGGTGGTATACGAGGGATGCATCGAGCCGCTCGAGACTGGCGAATACCGATTCTGCCACTACTACTCTGGCTATCAGCGCATTTTCATCGACGGCAAGAGCGTATACACTGAAGACGTGGCTGCCACAGGCAGCAGCGACCAGACCATCTGGCGCACTGCTTGGAACCCTAACGCTCGCAAGTTCAACGTGTGTCTCGAAAAAGGAAAGAAATATTCTTTCCGCCTCGAATGGACTCCTGACGGAGGCGAGGCATACTGCGGACTGCGTGCCTATGCGCCGGTGGCTGATGCTGAGCAGCAGAAGCAGTCATGGTGGAGCGAGATGACACAGCAGCTCGACTACTATTTCATAGCAGGAAATAACGCCGACGAAATAATCAGCGGATACCGCCAGCTCACTGGCAAGGCGCAGATTATGCCTGACTGGCTCTTCGGCTACTGGCAGAGCCGCGAGCGTTACAAGACTCAGGACGAGATTGTCGATGCGCTCAAGGGATTCCGCGACCGCAAACTGCCTATTGACAATATAGTCATGGACTGGAACTATTGGGTGCCTGACTCATGGGGCGCTTTCACATTCGACCCTACCCGATTCCGCTCTGCCAAGCAGATGATTGACGACATACATAACATGAATGCGAAAATCATGATTTCTTGCTGGCCTAAGTACTATCTCACTGTCGACAACTTCAAGGAACTCAACGACAAGGGCATGATATACCAACAGTCAATCAAAGACTCGCTCTACGACTGGCTGGGCTACAAATACGCATTCTACGACGCATACGACGAAACAGCACGAAAGATTTTCTGGCGACAGCTCTACGAGAATCTCGGCACCATCGGCATGGACGCATGGTGGATGGACGCATCTGAACCGAATGTCCGCGACTGCACCGACCTCGAATATCGCAAGCTGCTCTGCGGACCAACAAAGTACGGTTCGTCTGACGAATACTTCAATGCTTACTCTATCGTTAATGCTGAAGCCATCTACGACGGACAGCGTGCATACGAGACAGCAATAGAGACAAAGGGCATACCGTTCGACGACAGCAAGCGTCTCTACGCCGAAACTGACTGGAACCAGGACGGACACAGCAACCAGTTCTCGCCTAACAATAACCGTGTATTCCTCCTCACACGCAACGGATTCTCTTCTGAACAGCGCTATTCTACAGCGACTTGGTCAGGCGACATCGGTACACGTTGGGAGGACATGAAGGCGCAGATTACTGCCGGACTGAATTTCTCTATCTCTGGCATTCCTTACTGGACTCAGGACATCGGCGGATTCTCTGTCGAAAAGAGATACGAGGCGGCACAGCGTCACTTCGACGCCACTGGCGAGGAGAACGAAGACCTGAAAGACTGGCGCGAACTCAACGCACGCTGGCATCAGGCTGGCATGTGGGCGCCTATCTACCGAGCACACGGACAGTTCCCATTCCGCGAGCCATGGAACATTGCTCCAGAGGGACATCCTGCATACAACGTGATTGAAGGCTGTCTGCAGCTGCGCTACAGACTCATGCCTTACATCTATTCGCTCGCTGCTGACGTTCATTTCAACGACTACACCATCATGCGTCCGCTCATCATGGACTTCCAGAACGATGAGAACGTGACCAACATAGGATACCAGTATATGTTCGGACCAGCATTCCTCATCAACCCTGTCTACGAGTACAAGGCTCGCCAGCGTGAGGTTTACTTCCCTAAGGACAACGTATGGTATGACATGTACACAGGCAAGATTGAATCTCGCGGAGGAGAGACAAAGACTGTCAGCGCACCATACGAGCGCATACCGCTCTACATCCGCGGCGGCTCTATCATTCCTGTAGGTCCGCAGATTGAACACACACAGCAGAAGAAAGCCGACAACATACGTCTCTACGTATATGAAGGCAGCAACGGCGAGTTTACTCTCTACGAGGACGAGGGCACAAACTACGGCTACGAGGCTGGACGCTATGCTACAATCAAATTCAACTATGACGACGCCACACGCACTCTGACCATCGGCGAGCGCAACGGTGAATTCCCTGGAATGCTCAACAAGCGCACATTCACCATCGTCAGTGTAAATGCCGACAACGCACAGGCGTTCAACCCTGATGCAGCGGGCAAGGAAGTGAATTATAAGGGCAAAAAGATTGTTATAAAGTTGTAAAGCAACTGCACAAAGCAGAACATGTAAAAAGGAAACGCTGAGGAGGCAGCAAGGGGCTACGGTCCTGCGCTGCCTCCTCTTTTTTTTATATTAATGAAAGAAATTATTCTTATTATTCAAATTTGTTTCAGTATAAAAAGAAAAAGTTGTCCCCTGTTGTCCAAGTTGTCTTTGGTATAACAAAAACAATAAAAACAACTTAGGGGTCTGATTGCCCTGCAATCATGTCTGTATAGATATTCTGTGCCAATATGAGCGCTGCTCACTTGTCACATATTATCTATACATTGCC
>JAZUMR010000049.1:0-44538 GCA_045603685.1 Prevotella sp. | reverse complement strand
CAAGGCATAGTTTATGACAGCATAACTCTGCTCTTGCTGCGTTCGTCGGTTCGGAGGTCGTGTCAAAAGTAATAGACACGACCCCTTTGTTTCTTAAAAAAACTAAAAGGGGGTGTGCCTGTTACTTTTGACACAACCCCTGAAAAAGCATTTGCAGTAAATCAGAATAACAGTACTGTCTGTAGCCAGTATACAGCGATACCTCCCAGATATCCGAGGAAGGCAGCAGGACTAATCTTCTTCATATACCAGCCGAACGAAATCTTCTCAAGACCCATGACAACCACACCGGCAGCCGAGCCAATAATGAGGATAGAACCGCCTACGCCAGCACAGTAAGCCAGCAGCTGCCAGAATATACCGTCCGTAGCCATAGCGCCCTCAGGGGCCAAAGGATACATTCCTATACATCCGGCAACGAGCGGCACGTTGTCGACGATGCTCGACAGAACGCCGATTATTCCCGTCACAGCATAGTAATTGCCATTGCTCACATCATTGAGCCATGTTCCGAGAGCCGCAAGGATACCTATTTCCTCCAGACATGCCACAGCCATCAGAATGCCGAGGAAGAACAGAATGGTGCTCATGTCGATACGGGTCAGTATGTTGCTGACACGCTTTTTCATGCCATCTACGTCCTTCTTTTTGCTCAAACCTGTATAGAACACCTCGGTAACTGTCCACAGCACCGCCAGCACAAGCAGTATGCCGATAAACGGAGGCAGATGAGTGATGCTCTTGAATATAGGTACGAAAATCAGTCCGCCCACTCCGATGGCGAATATCGCCTTGCGCTGCTTAGCTGTAAACTCCTCGGCAGAGGGCATCAGAGGCTTATTCTCCTCCATCTCCATGTTGCCCTTCAAAGCAAACTGCATCATGAGCACTGGAATCACGAGCGACACGACGGACGGCAGGAAGAGTTCCTTAATGACATTGCCGGCAGTAATAAGGCTGACATTCCACAGCATGATGGTTGTGACATCGCCTATTGGCGAGAATGCGCCGCCTGAGTTTGCTGCTATGATGACTATCGAAGCATAAATGATTCTGTCGCTTGCGTTCTTCACAAGTTTGCGCAACACCATAATCATTACAATACTTGTGGTAAGATTGTCGAGCACAGCCGAAAGGAAGAAAGTCATGAACGCTATGCGCCATAGCAGCGTGCGCTTGCTTTTCGTGCATAGAGCGTCCCTCACGAAATGGAATCCGCCGTTCTGATCTACCACTTCTACTATCGTCATCGCACCCATCAGGAAGAACAGCGTTGTGGCAGTCGTACCTAAATGATGTTCTATTACGGTGCTAACGTCTGACGCAATGCTGTCAGGCGAAGCAATACTGATGTATTCGCCAGGATTAAACATAAAGATAGTCCAGCATGCCGCAAACATCAGGAGTGATACGGCAGCCTTATTTACCTTTATTACGTTCTCCATTGCTATGCATGCATAGCCTGTGATGAACACCGCAACTATTATAATAGTTAGAGTACTCATAACGTATTCCTTCCTACTTTATTATGTCAGCCAATATTGCAGCACTGTTTCCTTCGTAAATCACGAGGTCGCTGGCAGGCACGTTAACGAAATCCACAAAGCGGAAAATCTGCATTGCAGCAAACGCTTTATCCTCTGAGATGAAAGTCTCCAGATGGTAATGGCCTATCTCTGAGGTCTCCACTTTGCCGGCAGCAGCCACAGCCTTCTCCAGTTTCTCCTCTGGAGTGTTCAGAATCTTAATCAGTTTATCGCCCATATTAGGGTTGAGTTCATATTCCTCCGCCTTCACTGTAGTTCCTGTCGGAGTGTATATTATGCGTGTCTTCAGTCCGAAGAAAGATTTTTCTGTTGTTATGTTTTTATGATTGAGAACCACCTGTGCAGTCTCCATATTCTTAATGTTTGCCATGTTTATATATAGTGTATGTTGCGGCATACTTCGTGCATACCGCCTTTAAGCTAATAAATTTGCCGCCATTGTCTGCCAAGCACATTGGCACAGCATGCCATATACGTGCCAGTGCGCCCCAGACGGTCTATGCCGTCGGGCGTGACATCGCTGCATGCAGTTTGCGGCGTAATAGAAAAAAAGTATGTAACTGCTGTGTTACGCTTTCGCTGACACAGCCTGTGAGATAGCGAATCCCCACGCTAACGAATGATGTGTCTCAGTGCGATAAAGTGATGGCATGAGACAACAGGCAGAATTACAGCCCTCTGCGGCTGGCGCATTCCGCTGCACAATAGTTTTTGAGGATTATTATAAAAAAGTGAATGAAGTTTCGCCAGCAGTTTTGCCGTCCTGCTGCAGTTCGTCGGCAGCAGTCTCTGCGGTTTCGGTGAGTTTATGCGTACCGAGTTGTCATTGCCCGACAGCATTGCCACGGGCGTTCTGTGCTCCGGATGCGACAAGTCTGTCAGACGGTCGGCACCTTTCTGGTCTTTGTCAGCAAACCGTTTGCCCTCTGTTGCTGTTCCTTCTGTACATGCAACCCCAGCGTCTGCAGCGTAGGCATATCCGTCTGCACCATACGTCAGAGTCGTCTCTGCACGCAGTTCATCACCAGGCATGCAGCAACACCCGCAGTTCAGACAGGCGAACAGCAGGCACACAATGCTATGTATGAATAATCTCATATCGGAGAGGTAGCGGTATGTGACGTTACGGAATGCTTAATGACTTTCAGCATGCCGGCATGTCCGGCAGCGCTATGGCGGATTCCTAATGATAACAGATGCGGAAGCTTCTGCCGCATACGTTACAGAACACGCCTTTAGTTGTTTACATTGATGCAAAGTTACTCATTTTTTTCTAATACTGCAAGACGCTGGCATGGTTTTCTTCTGCTTTCAGATATTTTCTCGCTAAGAGAGGTGTGAAGTTTTAAGGTTGTGAGTGGTATCGTTACCCTTGATGGCGTTTTTTTTCTATTTGAGTTTATTTTTTCCCGTAAAAGTATGGTTTTTATAAAAAATAACATTACTTTTGCAGGAACTTATTATCAGTACTACATAATATAATCAAACTAATAGTAAAATGAAGCGATATGCAATTTCGAGCCTGCTTGTGCTTTTCAGTATTCTTGCAGCAGTGGCAGGCAACACGATTGTTATTGATTTTGAGAACGGAATACCTGAGGGCTGGACAGCTAATGGTATAAGCCTGAAGAAGGACAACGGCAGCATGCGAGCAGCCATGAGCGGCAATGCCACTCTGGTTTCAGCAGCTATGAGCGGTGTGACTATGGTGGAATATAAGCATCGCGGCAGCGGCAACAACAAGGAATTAGTGGTGGAGAAATCAACCGACAACGGCAGCACGTGGACAGCAATCGGCAGTGTGCGTGTGTCTTCTGCATCAGCCTACGGCAGTTCCGGACATGCTGTTGACGAAGCCAAGTCGGACAATGTGCTCTTAAGATTCACATGCAAGAGTTCTACCATCTATATTGATGATATTGTCATAACACAGGGCGGCAGCGAGGATGAACCGGCAGAGACTCCTCAGGAGCCAACGATATCACTCAGTGCATCAAGTCTGAACTTCGGAAACACGAGGGTAGGGGAGCAGCGCGAGCGTACTGTAAGCCTTTCGGCATACTGCATGGATCCGTCAGAAGGCGTCATAACTGTCAGCAGCAATGATCCGGCAGTAACTGTCAGCACAGACGGAACAGACTTCTCTGCAAGCAAGACACTCAGTTACACTGAAGGCACAATGGCTGGCGGTAGCATCACGATACGCTTCTCGCCTACGGAATATAAGCAGTATTCATCAGATGTAACTGTGAGCGGCGGCAGTGTCGAGACTGTTCTGACGGTGAAAGGAGCAGGAGACGAAACTGGCAATAATGAATACTACATTGCGCCCGACGGCAATGACCAGACCGGCGACGGCACTTTCGGCAGCCCGTGGATGAACTTGCAGCACGCAGTCAACATAGCCAAGCCTGGCGATGTGATTATCTGCCGTGGCGGAAAATATAATTTCACGACACGAGACAGCAGCGGCAAGCTGACTGTGCGAATAAAGAATTCGGGTACAGCTGATGCGCCTATAACCATCAGAAACTATGACGGCGAGACTCCGATATTCGATTTCGAGCAGCAACTGCTCGACTGCAAGCGCGACCGCTCTAAGGTTGGCGACCGTGGCATACACCTTACCGGCAATTACTGGCATCTGTACGGGCTTCATATCACACATGCCGCAGACAACGGAATAAAGTTAGAGGGCAGCCACAACCGTATAGAACGCTGCGAGTTCAGCTATTGTCTCGATACCGGTCTGCAGCTCGGCTTCGGCCATAACTTCTCAGACAGCGGCTATGGGTCAAGCAATGACGGCTCATACTGCGCATATAACGATATTATAGACTGCGACAGCCACCACAACTGTGATTTCGATACAAACTACGGAAGCGATGCTGACGGCTTTGCGTGCAAGATGCACAACGGCAAGGGCAACCGTTTCATCCGCTGTCGTGCATGGCGCAATAGCGATGACGCATGGGATTTGTATGAGACAGACTACAGTGTCTACATGATAGAGTGCTGGGCGTGGGAGTCAGGAAACGCTTCAGACCACACCTGGGTGTATGACTATTTCGACAAAGGACCTAATTTCTCAGGCAATGGCAACGGCATAAAGCTGGGCGGCAACGGCTCCGGCGGAAGTTCGAAGGGAGTGCATTACGCATACAACTGTGTGGCATTTGGCTGCGACAAGTCAGGATCAACCAAGGGCTTCGACTGCAATAGCCATAAAGACGGTCACTATATCGTGGGCGGTCTGGCATTCGACAACGGCTACGACTTTATGTTTGAGTCTGGCGGCGGCGACAACTCAGAGTTCTACAATAACGTCTGCTTCGGCCGTCAGGAGATTCTTGTAGGCAAGGAAAGTAATAATGCCTATTTAGGTACTCCAGAAGCGGGAAAGACATTCTGCAATAATGTGGTGCGGACATTCAGCCGTGCCGACTATGAAAGCCTTAGCGAGGCCGACGCTCTTGCACCTCGTGGTGTCGACGGCAGCATGCCGAAGAAGTTTGCACGCCTGAAGAGCAGCAGCAAACTGATAGATGCCGGCATAGACAAGCCGCTGCCTTTCACTGATGAGTTCCCGTTCTTGCTGCAGCCAGCCTATGGCGCAGCGCGCGACCTCGGACCTTATGAATATGTCACGGAAGGCGAGAGTACAGGCATACAGGCCATTGTCACCCATGAACAGAAGACAGACCTTGAGATGATGAACGGTCAGTATGATGGTGAAATCATAGCGAAAATCAGCACAGAGGTCAGGGCAAGTGCAGTTGTCACCATTTCTTCGCTCAGCGGGCAGACGTTGTCTGTGCTGAAGACAGCCATGATAGAGCCGAATACAGACTATTACCAGCCGCTCTCTCTGCATCTTACGCCAGGCATATACGTATGCAGCGTGAAGATAGGAGGCAGAGTGCTTACACAGAAGTTTATGGTTGAATAAGGAGCGAAAGCTAATTCGCTGATTAATGAAGTGCCCCCCCGAAAATCAGACAAAGACTTTCGGGGGGTGTCTTTTTGCCTTCTTATACTTCCTTTATCTACTGCATGGTTAGTACATCCTGCATTCTAAACTTGAAGTGTTGCGTACTTTCTTGTGCATTGCCTCATTTTTCGTCAATAAGATATGTAGAGAACATAATAAAAGAAGACGGACATCTCGCTGTAAGATGCCCGTCTTTTTTTATGTTATCGCTTCAGTGAAGCGCTGTTTCCAAGATGATTACTTCTTGATAAACTTCTTACCGTTCTGGATAACGATGCCCTTGTAGTTCTTGCTAACCTGCTGGCCAGAGATGTTGTATACAGGAGCGTTAACGTCAACTGTAGATGTTGTTACGTTGTTGATACCTGTAGCTGAACCATCACCATATTCAACTTCGATAACAATGCAAGGCTGCTCACCTGTGTTGGTGAATGTAACAGCAGAGAGATTTGCGAGTTCGAATGTCTGTGCATCAGGAGTCTGGAGGGCTGTTTCGTCAAGAACGACACTGTTGTCAGCCTGACGTAGACCGTCAACGAATGTGCTGAACAATACAGCAGTCTCTTCTGTGTATTCTGTTCCGCCAACTTCCTTCCAGTAGCTCCAACGATATCCATGACCAGATGTGTTATTCGTGCCGTTTGCTATAGCGTCGTTACGTTTTGTTTCATTATGGTTTACATAGCTGTAAAGAGTAATCTTTGTTGCCACTTTTCCTTCTGGAAGTGTCAGTGTGTTCTGTGCTCCATTTGATATTTTGATAGATTTGTAAACAGAACCACCTACAGTTATATCATTACCGCTGCTAAGATTCTTTCCTGTATTTCCAGTGATAGCGAGTTTGAAGCCTTCCTGAAGATCCATAGCGTTAGCACCTGATGCTCCGTCAGGATAGTAGAGGATAACTTTTGAAGTTTCGCCAGTTACGCCACCACCAGTGTTGTCACCGCTGCCTGTGTCGCCACTGCCAGTGTCACCAGAACCAGTGTCACCACCTGCTGTAGCTACAGCTGCAGTGAAGCCGCTGAGACGGCCAGTGCCACCTTTTTCTGTGATAACGTATTGTTTGCCAGCCTCAAGTGTCCAAGTCCATGACCAAAGATTGTTTGAGCCATCCTCCAGGAACTCGTTTGTGCTTGTGAGTTTTGAAGAAGTTGCTACTTCATACATGCAAACTTCCTTGTTGTTACCTGTTCTAACATGAGCAGTGAATGTGATGTTCTGCTTTGCATCAATGATAACAGGTGTGCAATCTGCCTGCTGTTCACCATATGGTAAATCTGCAGAAGGGTTATTAGCAACACGCAGTTGGAACTGATGTGCAAATGCAGCACCGCTTGCGTATGTGTAGTTGTTTGCACCACCCTTTGCATCATAAACAGTTGTTGCCTTGAAGAACTCATTATCCGTGAGTACTGTGCCAGCTGGAACAGGGTCCAGACCATCAGGATTAGCTTCGAAGTGTGTCTGTGCGTTAACACCCAGTGCTGCCAATGCGACAGCGATAAGAGTAAAGATTTTCTTCATAAAATACATGTTTAATAGAATTAATACTTTTGTTAGCTTAGTTTTGTTTGCAAAGTTATAATTATGTGATGATAAATTAATGATATACATCAATAAAAAAAGTTAATTTCTTGCTTTTCAAGTCCGAAAAGCAAGAAATTAACCTAATAAATGTACAAATTTACCCTTATTCTGAAGGTTTCTTTTGTTGTTTGTTATATTCGCTGACTATGTCGTCGATAGTTATTCCGAGCAGTTGCATGTCCTCGAAGAGTTTCTGGAGTGTGTTGTTTCTGAATTTTTCTCTTCTTTGTTCCATGATTTTGTCACGTGCTCCGGCAGTCACATAGTAGCCCATGCCACGCCGCTGATATATGATTCCGTCGTCAGCGAGCTGCTCGTAAGCTTTCGCTGCAGTGTTGACGTTCACCTGTATCATCGTGCTGTATGCTCTGACGCTTGGTATGCGGTCGTCGCTGCTGTATGTTCCAGCGAGAATCTCGTTTGCTATGCGTTCGCATATCTGCAGGTATATAGGCAGTTCATTGCTGAATGTAGTCATGTGTATCAGTTTGTTATGGCTCGGAGCGCAAGCGGCGCAATATCTTTTGGGGTCAATGTTATGGCAAATAGTTATTATGATGAAATTTTTGCCGCTTGCCTCTCCATGCCTTGTTGTTTAGTTGAAGAATCTGTTGTTGATATATTGCAGACGTCTGAATATGCGGTATGACAGCCAGTAGCAGAGCGTTGCCCATGCCACATTAATCACTGTGACGGCAATGTCAGCATATTTCTCCCATTCAGGAATTATCTCGACGGTTATTGAGTAGTTCAATTCGTCAGCGAGAGATACTACACCGTAGCCCATGAATCCTACGACAATGGCGATGAGAAGAGGTATTCCTATCCATGCGAGCAGAGTGAAGAGCGTCTGACGCTTGCGGAAGAAGCATCCGCCGAGAATGAATGTAGAGTGCAGACTCAATGCTCCGGCTATGTTATGAAGTCCTTCTAACCCTGTCATGTTTTTGTAAAGGACATTTGCTGTGGCAAGAGTAAGACTGTAGGCATCGTGTGTTGTGATGAGTGAAATGACAGCCTGCACAACGTCAGCAAGCATAATTGATGCAATCATGCATACAAAGCGAATGACTGTCTGAAATATAAAGTTTGAGCAGAATTTCTCCGCGTGAGTGGCAGGCGGCATCATGAAGTTGACAAATTCGTTGCGTGTTCTTGTCGTAAATAGTATGTTTGATGCATTTAGAATAAATAATATAGCAATCATGATGACATTGATAACTGCGCTCTCTTTTATGCCCTCCCAGTCAGCGATGCCTTCTGCATATCCACCGAAAGAATGGAAGAAAGCAAAGAGGAATGAAAGAGCTGCCAGAGTGAGTGTCTGATTAATCAGGTCGCGCTTATATCCTATGATGTTCCATGTTAGAACCTGTTGTATTCGTTTTAAGTTCATAATATTCCGTATGAAGAGGTTTATGATTTGTTATGTTGTATTTCTATATCAGTGCGGCTGTATGAAATGCCGCCAGAGATTATTCCTTGACAGTCAGCTGCTTGGTGTCAATATCGCCTGAGCCGCTGATCTCCTTAGTCAGCGATTTTACGTTGCCAGCCAGATGTACATCTCCCGAACCAGCAATTGCCACGTGTGCCTTGCCGCAGTCTTTCATGTGTATATGCGCTTCGCCCGAACCTGCAATAGAAAGCCTGCAATCTTTCGCACCCTTAATGCCTGTCTTTATTTCTCCCGAGCCAGCAATAGCCATGGCAGCGTTGTCGGTCTGCACGCTCTTGATGTACATCTCGCCTGAGCCTGCAATCTTTGTCTGGAATGAAGATGTGCATACGGCAGCCATGTTTATCTCGCCTGAACCGCTAATCTCGGTTTCAAATGTCTCCACCGTCATGCTGTCCTTGCATTCAAATGTACCGGAACCGACAACTTGTACTCGCTTGAGCGACGGTCCGCTGATGTATGCTTCAGCCTCATATTCATCGAATGAGAGCGAGTATTTATTTTTGCCGATTTGCTTGCTTACGTTGGTGTGGATGTTAAGCACGCCGTATGCATCGGTTTCAACCCGCATGCGCTTCAGCAGTTCTTCGCTTGCCTTGATTCTGATTGATACGGTGTCTGATACGGTATAGTGTACCGTAGTGGCTCCACTGAACTGTATGCTGTTGAAGTCGCTGACGGTGAAGGTCTTCTCCGTAATGGTTCCGTCGCCCTTCTTCTCTATGTTAATCTTGCATGAAGCCAGCACTGTAAGCGCGAGTATCAGCGTTATTATTGTTGTGATGCTATATATCTTTTTCATATTAGTATTGTATTGGGTGTTATTGCTTACTGGTTTTCTGTATTGATGGCCTTGAACAGCATTTCGAGATTGATATTTGTTTCGGGGTTGTTTCCTCGCTTTGCCATTACGATGTTGCCTTGCAGCGATGGTTCGGCATAAATCACGTCGTCCATATCGTTAGGCATTCGCGTCTCGAACACATACTGCTGGCTGATTTCCTCCGTCGACATGTCGAGCAGCACGCCTTTCTTTGAGAGAATGACCACATGGTCAACGAGCTGTTCTATATCGTGCACCTGATGTGTGGAGATTATTATGGTGCGTTCTTCTGTCATTGACTGGCTGACAGCCTGGCGGAACTGCGACTTCGATGTTATGTCGAGTCCGTTAGTAGGCTCGTCGAACAGCAGTATTTTCGTGCCAGTGGCGAGAGCGAAACTCATGTATACCTTCTTCTTCTGTCCTAACGATAGTTCTCCGAGTTTCATGTCAGAAGCCAGTTCGAAGGCCTTCAGGCAGTTGTTGAGCACGTCGGTAGAGAAGTCAGGATAGAACGGGCGGTTCATCTTGATGTATTCAGACAGCGAGACATTAGGCAGCGTAAACTCCTCGGTCACGATGAACACGTCTTTCAGAATCTCCGGACGGCGCAGCTGAGTCTCTATTCCGTCTATGCTTACCTTGCCCTGCTTGGGTTTCAGCAGTCCGGCTATGAGATAGAGCATGGTTGATTTGCCCACGCCGTTCTTGCCCAGCAGACCGTAAATCTTGTTTGCTCCAAGGCTGAGAGTAATGTCAGTCAGCGCATTCTCCCGTGCGCCCCTGTACCTGTAATCTACTTTTTCGAGTTTGATTTCCATGTCTTTCCTTTCTTTTTATGTGAGGTGTTAATAATGCGTGAAATATGGGTTGTATAGTGTAATAGTGTAATATGACACTGCAAAGGTAGTACATTGCAGGTTATCATGCAAGGATTTGGAGAGAAAATATTCATGGAGTGCATGTTTTTTAACTCTTGTTTACATTTCGGTGTCATTTTGTAAGGAAAACGGCATGTTTTGCTAACGCTTTTCTTTCGTATTTGTCAATAACGCCAAAAGCTACTTCTTATGCTCCAAGAAGCTGCTTTTGGGCATGCAAGACGCTACTTCTTGCAACGTAAAAGGCTACGCTTACAAAACGTAAGCGTAGCCCCTTGTTTTCATGCCATTATGTGTTTCTGCCCTGCATCTGACTTTCTGCGTAAAAAGCGGCTCTCTGTTGCAGCCTTATATATTTATAGGTGTAATAGAAAAGGTTTTCGGTGGCAGTGTTATTCCGTCGTAGGCATAGGTAATGCAGCTCCTCGTGACAGGCTTCTGTGGTGATAGGTATAAACAAAAAGGCTCCCAGTGGCATTTTAATCTTGCCACCGGGAGCCCGTGTGTGTTTATTTATTGGCTGATTATTGTTTTGTCAGCACGACATTGTTCTTGCCCTCGCAAGAGAGATAGAACTGAACCTTGTATGTTCCGTCGCCTTCTGGTGCGTCGAGGTCCTTGCCGTTGTTCTGTGTCAGCAGACCGTAAGAAGCAGGGTCGCCGTTAGCACCGCCCCAGCTTACAGACCAGTCGTCGTTCATAGCAAACTTGAATCCGTTTGTGAGGTTTGTGGTGATTTCCCAGCACTTCAGCTCCTTGTTGTATGTCATGTGCATTGCTGCGTCAGACACGTTCCAGCCGTTGTGGTTGCCTACGAGTGTGATAGAGTTTACTGGTGTGAGGCTGTAGGTGTTTGCTGTGATGTCAGCGTCTACCTGATAGAAGCCTGTTGCAGCATTGAGGTTCTGACCTGGCTGTGCGAGCTGGCCTTCTGTGCCGTTGCCGCCCCATACGTCTGGGTCTGCCCAGCTTGCATTCTGGCGGAACTTAAACTCGCCGTCGAGCCATACATAGCCCTGATACTTGCCGTCGCTGTTTGGCGATGCGATTGGCTCATCACCGCCCCAGCCGTTGTGGTTGCCGATTACACCGATGTACTCGAAGAAGTTGAGCTTCTCAATCTTGTATGTGTAGCTCATCATGTCGAGGGTCATTTTAACAGCCTTAGCATCGCCGTTTACTACAACCTTGAACGAACCGTCGTCAGAAAGCTCGCTGCGGCGTGCTATCTTGCCTTCGCTACCGTTGTTACCGTTACCCTCTACGCAGCCGAATACCTGCTTCCAGTCGTTGCTCTCCACTGTGATGTCGTCTGATACAGCAAACCAGTTCTCGCCTTCGCTTACTGGGAATACGATGGTGAATATTGCATCCTCGTATACGTCCTTGCCGCTATGGTTGAACTTCAGAGTGGTGCATGTAGGATCCCACTGTGATGGTGCGCCGATGATGTAGTAGTTCTGTGAAATCTGTGGAGCCTTTGGTGTCACAACGAGTGTCACGGTGCCTGCGTCGATGAGGACTGCCTGACCGTCCTTCACAGCGTTTACGTATACCTGAGCATTGAAATTGCGTGCTACAGGGCGCATGCCGTATGAGTCAGCCACGAGTGCCTGGAGTTCGGCTGTCTGTGCTACACCCTCGTTTGTAAGGTTGATTGTCACTGGCTGTGCGCCTGCTATATCAGCAGGAGTAGCCTCTATGCGTACGTTTGCCAGTGTGAAGCCCTCTGGAAGAGCTGCGCCGGCAAGAGTAATCACCTGCGCTGTCTCGCCTGCAGTAGCCACATCAACAGCATTGCCTGCAGTGGCTGCATAGCCAGGGATTGTTATAGCCTCTTCCTGTGGGTAGGTCTGAGGTGCTGCCCAGTCGTCGAAGCTGTCGCTACATGAAGCCATAAGGACTCCAGTAAAAGCCATTGCTATATATTTTAATAGTTTCATATTGTTACAATGTTTTATGTTTTGATGTTCAAGGTTCGTTCCCTAAGCAGATATATGCTGCGCTTCGCCTTGCAGAATGCCATGGGCGGGCATTATATCTGCTTTAGGAACTAAACAGTATTGTTTACTCAATTTTACCAGTGTCGGTTCCGAAGTTGAGGTACAGCTTCTGACCTACTGCGTTGATAACGCGCTCCTGGTCGCCGCCGTTGCCACGGTAGACAATCTTGTTGTTGAATACCATGAACTCAGACTTCCACCAGTCGTAGCCAGGAATCTTCACGTATGCACGGCAGCCCTCTTGATCGCCAGGAACACCAGTGAATTCTGGTGAAACGAAGTCGCCGTCAGCCTCTGCTGGTACAGTGAACATAGAGCCGTCGAGGAGTTCTGTCCATGATGTGTTGCCGATACATGGACCCATGAGCCATACCTCTGGCTTGTTGAACTGTACGTCGTAGATTACGTCGCGGCCCTGAACTGATGTAGTGATTACCATCAGATACCAGCCTGGGTTAGAAGAAGCGATGTTGCCGCCGCCATCAATAATCTCACCAGCAAGGTCACCGCTGATATTGATGTGTGCGAAGCCCTTCTCGCCACCGTCCCATGACTTAGCATTGTTGAACTTAACGCCTGAGCCGTCGATATATACAAGGTGCCAGAAAATGTGTGTAGCGCCGTTTACTGGTGCCATTTCAACACACTTGTTCCAATCCCAGCCGCAGAACTGACCTACTATGTAGAGGGTCTCTGGTGTGGTTACTGGTGGGAGAGAGAACTTCAGGCTGAGGTTCTGGAATGAGATGACATTTGAAAGTATCTCTGTACCTTCGATAGGTGTGCCTTCCTTGGTTGACATCACTGCTTTCACGCGGAAGTAAGCAGGGATTGTCATAGGGAAGTCGGCCTCTGTCTTGCCCGCTTCTAACTGAAGTGTGGTAAGTGTGCTTGCCAATACAGATGCGTCAATGTCTATCTTCGCTGTTGTTGCTGTGGCAATCTCAGCTGCTGCAGACATGTCTGCGTTGAGCGATACCTCTACGGTATATGTTGTTGATGCTGGGAAGCCATAGTCTGGCTGAGAGCATGTCAGCTGTATAGTGCTTGATTTCTCCAGGTCGATAAGCGTTGCTGCGAGTGGTGACTCGTTGAGCACGAATGTCGTAGGAGACTTTACGACTGGGTTGTCGTCGTTATCGTCATTACATGCAGTGAAGACACCCAGGCCAAGCACAAGCAGTAATGCAGACTTTATTATATTTTTCATAATCTTTCTGTTTGTTGTGTTATGGCTCCAAGACGCAGCAGCGTCTCAGAGCATTAACTATGAATTAGTAACCAGGGTTCTGTACAAGGTTGTTGTTCTGGATAAGGTCGTCAGTAGGAATAGCAAAGACATTCTTTGTTGCTGAGAAGTTTGTGCCTTCCTTAATGCCGCCCTTCCACTGCCAGTTGTAACCGTTGTTGCCACCGAACTTGCCGTGGCGGATGAGGTCAACGCGGCGACGGCCCTCGAAATAGAATTCGCGGCTCCACTCGTCAAGGATATTGTCAAGTGAGTAATCGCTGCCTGTTGATGCGTTGGCGCGCTTGCGGAGTGCATTGATAGCCTCTGTTCCCTCAGCTGTTGTCTTGCCACCGTTCTGGCGTGCTGTAGCCTCTGCAAATGTGAGGTAAGCCTCTGCTGTGCGGAAGAAGAAGAAGTCTGCGTCAGGGAACTTGCTGTCGTGCATTGTGCTGCCGTCGCTCTTGAAGTTTACGAACTTAGCGATTGAGTAGCCATTCTTGAAGTCTGTCACATCGTTGTTGTCGAGTGTGCGGTCCATGCCCCAGAATATTGCGCGGTCATCACCTGCTGCGCCTGGCATGTCAATAGATGAAATGGCTGGTGCATCGCCGAGAGGGAAGAACTTCTTGATGAGGTCTGGACGTGCGCGGTTGCCACCCCAAGAACCGTCAGCAGAGCCGTTGAGCGCTGTAGGGTCGTGTGGATTAGCGTACATGTCACCGAAGAAGGTTGATGCCATGAGGAAGAAGAATGTTCCGTAGCTGGCTGTTGTCTTGCCATCCTGCAGAATTGGGAATACTGCCTCCTGTGATGCTGTGCTCTCACCGTTGTCGCCCATGAAGAGCATCTGATATGCGCTCCATCCGTTTGTGCCTGTTGTGTTGAGCTTGTAAGAAGAGTTCATAATTCGCTTTGCATACTCTGCTGCCTTGTCCCACTGTGGTGTGCCTGTGTAAACCTCTGCGTTGAGGTAGAGACGTGACAGAAGCATCCATGCTGCTGCCTTGTCTGCACGGCCGTAGTTAGGGTCAGAAGAGTTCTTTGCCTTAGCCTCTGCAAGGCCTGTCTCTGCTTCGAGAAGTTCTGTTTCGATGAACTTGAACATCTCTGCGCGTGGCATCTGCACAGCCTTGTCGCCTACCTTGGTAAGGAAAGGAATATTGCCGAATGCGTCCATAGCAAGATAATAGTAGAGCGCACGCAGGAAGCGAACCTCTGCAGTCATAGTAGCATCATACTCAGGAGCAACAGCGAGGTAGTGGTTACACAGTGTGATACCGTTGTAGAGACGATAGTAGTAACCCTTAACCATTGGGTGTGCTGCGTCGTAAGTGTTGTAGCAGAACTCTGCGATACCTGGGTCGCCCCATCCGCAGATAGCTTCGTCAGTTGTCAGCTCATTTGTATTGAACATCTGACGCACCATACCGGTGGTTCCGCCGTCAAGTCCGTTGATGTCACAGTCGCCGTCTGGACCAGAGTTACCGGCAAGGGCGATGTTCGCATAGCACTTGTTGAACAGGTTAGGTATTGTTTCCTGATCGAGCAACACGAGGTTTGGGTCGATAGGTTCAACATCAAGATCACCGACACATGATGTTGTTACACCCGCAGAAAGTGCCAGCAGAACTGCGGGAACAATATTCTTTATATATTTTTTCATGTTATGATACATTATATATTGTAATTGTCTGTTTGTTCACAATTAGAAGTTGAGGTTCAGACCGATGATGAGTGAGAATGGACGTGGGTAGACGCTGTTGTCTATACCGCCGTAAACCTCTGGGTCAATACCGTCGTAGTTGGTGATTGTGAAGACATTAGAAGCAGTTGCATAAACACGTCCTGCCAGTCCCTTGTATCCTGTTGACTTGAACAGATCCTGGAAAGAGTAGCCCAATGTGATATTGTCACACTTGAGGAACGATGCGTTATGCACGAAGTGATCAGAGAGAACCCAGTCCCAAGACTGCCAGTTCTTGTCGAGAACGAGCAGAGGACGGTTTGCAAGGAAGTTGCCGCCACCGATTGTCTGGAAGATAGCTGATGGGCTACAGTTGCTTGCTCCTGCCTCGAAGTCGTTGAATACATAGTTGTCGAAGCTTGCGCGGAGTGAGAAGCCGAGGTCCCAGTTCTTGTATTCAAGACGTGATGTGAGACCCATAGTCACAGGAGCCATAGGGCTCTTGTAGAAGTATTTGTCAGCCTCAGAGATTGTTCCGTCGCCGTTGCGGTCAACAACAAGACCCTCGATTGGCTTGCCGTCCTGTCCGTAAACCTGCTGGTAAACGTAGAATGAGCTTGCTGGGTGGCCTACGGCGTGAGCCTGTACCTGGTTACCTGTACCAGATGAGATGCCGCCTGTAGGTATGATGAAGTTCGGATCAGAGCCTCCTGTGAGGTCAGTGATTTCGTTCTTGTTCCATGTGAAGTTATAGCCGATTGTCCAGTACCAGTCCTTTGTGCTGATAGCCTTCCAGTCGAGAGATGCTTCAATACCGTAGTTCTTGAGCGAACCGATGTTTGAGATAACCTCGTTACGGAAGTTTGAACCTGCAGGAACCTTTGACATGTTGAGCAGGTCGGTAGTTTCACGGTAGTACCAGTCTACGCTACCGGTCAGTCTGTTCTTCATGAAGCCGAAGTCAAGGCCTGCGTTGTATGTAGTAGTAGTCTCCCACTTGAGGTTTTCGTTGTACTCTACTGGAGTGTAGAATGTACCGTTGCCCATGAGAGGATAGAATCCGTTGGTTCCTGTAGTAATCTTGTAGATAGGGAAGTAGCTGTAGTCGCCTACACCACCGCCGTCCTGCTGACCTGTCATACCGTAGCCGAGACGGAGCTTGAGGTCGCTGAGCCAGTTCACATCCTTAAGGAATGTCTCTTCCTTAGCCTTCCATGCGAATGCGAATGAAGGGAATGTTGACCAGTGATCCTTGAAGCGTGAAGTACCGTCGTGACGTACTGTGGCTGTGAAGAGGTAGCGGTCGAGGAGAGAATAGTTCAGACGTCCGAAGAATGAAACGAGGTAGCTCTCGGTCTTAAACTTATAAGGAGTGTGAGGACGTGCTGTTCCTGCGAGGCTCTTGTCGTTGTTTGTCTCAGGGTAATAGCCAACGTAGTCGTTGTTCTGGCTGCGCCAGAAGTGCTGCCATTCGTAGCCAGCCATTACGTCAAGGTGATTCTTCAGCTGGTCGTTGAAATCCTTGTAGTACTGTGCGTAAGCGTTGAATGAAAGGTTACGCTTAAGGATTGTGTCGAATCCGTGTGAGCCATAGTACTGTGCGAGAGGCGATGCTGGAGACACGTCAGTCCACTGTGTGCCCTTAGACACGTCAGCGCCAAGAGTAGCATGGAGTCGGAGGTCTTCGAAACCGTGAATCTTATAGTCGATTTCAGCATTTCCGATGAATGAGCGGCTGATAGCGCGGTCGTCCTTAAGGTCGAGGATAGAAACTGGGTTCTTAGTAGCCTGGCTGTTGTAGATGTAAGGCCACTGGCTGTCGTTCATAGCCGCACCGCTTGAGAGCCACTGGAAGTATCCGCCGAGGTTGTTGTATTTAGCGTCGTCAGCGCGTACTGGCTGTGTTGGGTCGTAGTAGAGAGCGGCTGAGATGGCAGCGCCGTCAGCATACTGGCTCTTAGCCCACATGCCCTTTGCGTTGAGGTTAAGTGTGAGATGATCATCGAAGAATGATGGGTTGAGGTTCAGTGCAGCAGTTGCGCGCTTGAAGTCAGAGGTGTCGATGATACCCTGCTGGTTAGTGTAACCCAGAGAGACACGGTATGGAAGGTTTTCGCCTACAGAGCCAGAAACAGTGATGTTGTGGTCGTGGCTTATTGCTGTGCGATAAATTTCGTCCTGCCAGTCAGTGTTAGCAGTACCGAGAAGCATAGCCTGCTCGCTTCCTTCGCCGAACATGTTAGTAACGTATGCGCGGTATTCGTCACCGTTCATGACGTCGTATGTCTTCTGCTTCATGCTGATAGTTGCGCTACCAGAGTAAGAAACAGAAGGCGCCATGCCTTTGCGTCCTTTCTTTGTAGTGATGATGATGACACCGTTAGAGCCGCGGCTACCGTAGATGGCAGTGGCTGAAGCGTCCTTAAGCACTGTGAAAGTTTCGATGTCCTGAGGGTTAACCATAGAGAGCGGGTTAGCCAGGCCCTTCACGCCGTTGTTGTCCATAGCCACACCGTCGATAACGATGAGCGGGTCGTTGCTGGCTGTAAGAGAAGAACCGCCGCGGATGCGGATAGTAGCGCCGCCGCCAGGAGTACCGCCGCCGTTTGTTACGTTGACGCCGGCAATCTTGCCCTGAATCATGTCTTGTGCGTTAACTACGAGACCCTTGTTCTTTGTATCAGGCTTCATGGCTGTCACGGAGCCTGTGAGGTCGTTCTTCTTTGCTACACCGTAGCCGATAACCACCACTTCGTTGAGCAGCGCAGCGTCATCCTGCAGCACGACGATGAGGTTTTCTTTCGCCTTTACGGTTACTGTTTGATAGCCTACGGAGCTGATTTGTAGGTCAGCACCTTCAGCACACTTCAATACGAACTTGCCGTCGAAATCAGTCACAGTGCCGCCCTGTTCGCCTACTACGCGTACGGTAGCTCCAATGACAGTTTCTCCGGTAGCATCTTTCACGAGACCGTTGACAGTAATCTGTGCAAAGGCTCCGACAGATAGCAATAGCCCGAACAGGAGCATCATAGCTCGCTGCGGGAATCTGAGAAATACCTGCTTCATTAGTTTTTTCTGTTAAGTTTAGTTTTATAAATACAATATTGATATCTATTTTTAGTTAGGATATATATAGAGGATTGCTTTTTTGCGTGCAATTCTTCAGTTTATCATGTATTTTGTAGAGATTTTTATCTCTATATATTATTATGGTATAGGCGTTGCCTGTTTGTTTTGTCAGTGCTTAAGCACTAACGTAATCAAACGTAGGTGTTTTCATCTGCAAATTTACATTCTTTATCTATGTATACAATATAATAAGGATGAAAAAATGACATAATGACAGTGCAAACGTTTGCATTAATGAAAAGGCATTTAGTCTTCTGCGTCTCGCTAAATTATGGTGTATGATTTGTAATTTTGCGACAAGGTTTGCAGACGGTACGGTGTGCGTGTTTGCTTATCTGTTATATTGTTTTTCTGCAGATGCATGCCTGTAATAAGTTGTGCGGCAGAATGTTCTGCCAGTGCGCCAAAGTTTTTTGAATTATGAGTGAGCACAAGATGATAACGATGAAGGACATAGCCGAGGCGCTGAACGTATCAGTTGCCACGGTTTCGCGTGCGCTGAATAATTCGCCACGTATATCGGCTGAGCGCAGGGAAATGGTTCAGCGGTATGCCCGTGAGCATAATTTCACACCGAATATCATTGCGAAGGACCTTCGTAACACTAAGATTTCATCGCCCAAGATAATAGGCGTTATCCTGCCGGAGGTGATACATTACTATTTCGCTTCTGTGCTTGACGGTGTCGAGGAGGAGGCCCGCCGCCGCGGCTATCGTGTCCTTGTAGGGCAGAGTCATGAGCAGTACAGCCGTGAGGTGGAGCTGTGTCAGTCGTTTTATGAGAGCCGAGTGTGCGGCATAATAGTATCGTTGGCGAAGGAGACAAAGGAGTACAGCCATTTTATAGAGCTTCAGCAGTCTGGTCTGCCGCTGGTTTTCTTCGACAGAATATGCCATGGTATCAATGCATCACGTGTTGTTGTCGACGACTATCGTGGCGTTTACAAGGCCGTGAGCTATCTGATAAAGACAGGCTGCCGCCGCATAGCGTTCTTCGGTTCGCCCATGCATCTTGAGATATCCAAGAACAGATACAACGGATATAAGGATGCGCTGCTGAAGTACGGGCTGCCTGTGGATGACTCGATAATATGCATCTGCGACAATCGTGAGGATGCCGAGCGTCTTACCCCAGAGCTTTTGCAGCGTGAAGACCGCCCCGATGCGTTCTTTGCCATAAACGATGACACCGCCATCGGCATACTGCGAATGGTGAAGCGCAGCGGCCTGCGTGTTCCGGAAGATGTTTCGATATTCGGATTCTCTGACGGTTTCCGTTCGCTCGCCTCAGACCCGCAGCTGACGTCAATAAACCAGCGAGGTCAGGAAGTAGGGCGCGAGGCTGTGGATATTCTTGTCTCGGAAGTTGAAGGCCTCCTTCCTGCCGACAAAGTCAATAAGCGTGTGGTCAAGACCGAGATGGTCATACGAGGCACCACGCGCATGTTGGAAGAGAAGGGTTGATGTTATGAGGTAGTGAGGTTAATGTCATCAAACAACAAGTTTGCTTGTTTTTTTCGTTAAACTCAAGGAACTTCTCGTTTACTTGTCTACTACCAATCAGCTTATCAACTCGTTTGCGATAACTTAAGAAAACTGAATAAACTATATATACACATGAAAAAGAAACCTAACATGAATTTCTGGGGTTTGTGGAACCTCAGTTTCGGCTTTTTCGGCGTGCAGATAGCATACGCCCTGCAGTCAGCCAACATCTCCCGAATCTTCGCCACTCTTGGCGCTGACCCCCATTCGCTGTCGTTCTTCTGGATACTCCCTCCGCTGATGGGCATCATAGTCCAGCCCATAGTAGGTAAGTATTCCGACCGCACATGGTGTCGGTGGGGCCGCCGCATCCCATACCTTTTCATTGGTGCCGCTGTTGCCGTGGCAGTCATGTGCCTGCTGCCTAATTCCGGTTCGCTACATTTTGACAATAAGACAGCCCTTTGGGCAGGCATGTCGGCAGTGATGATATTCGGCCTGCTGATGCTCATGCTTCTCGACACCTCCATCAATATGGCCATGCAACCGTTCAAGATGCTTGTGGGCGACATGGTCAACGAAGAGCAGAAGAAGAAGGCGTACAGCATCCAGTCGTTCCTGTGCAATGCCGGTTCGGTGGTGGGCTATGTCTTCCCGTTCCTCTTCGCATGGCTCGGAATAAAGAATACTGCCCCAGAAGGCGTAGTGCCTGACTCTGTGATATACTCTTTCTATGTAGGTGCAGCCATACTCATCCTCTGCGTCATCTACACCACGCTGAAGGTGAAGGAGTGGGCTCCAGAGGAGTATAACGAGTATAACGGCGTGGCAGAGGCCGAGAAAGCGATGTCTGCGGAATCAGACAGCAACGGCTCAGAGCCAAGCATGCTCAGCCTTCTCATAAAGGCTCCGTCAGCATTCTGGAGCATCGGCCTTGTGCAGTTCTTCTGCTGGGCAGCGTTCCTCTTCATGTGGACCTACACCAACGGCACCATTGCCGCCAACGCTTTTGACACCCCGATAGTCAACGGAGAGCTCGACGTTACTTCTGCCGCCTATCAGCAAGCCAGCAACTGGGTGGGCATACTCTTCGCTGTGCAGGCCATCGGCTCAGTCGTGTGGGCAGTTGTCATTCCGTGTATCAAGAGCACGAAGGCCGGCTACGCCCTCAGCCTCATGCTTGGCGCGGCAGGTTTCATCTCAATGGCGTTTATCACCGACCAGTATCTTCTCTTCGTGTCGTTCCTCCTGATAGGATGCGGCTGGGCAGCCATGCTTGCCTATCCGTTCGCTCTGCTCACCAATGCCCTCGAAGGCAAGGGACACATGGGCACATACCTTGGACTGTTCAACGGCACCATCTGTCTCCCGCAGATTGTAGCGGCAGCGCTTGGCGGACTCATCCTCGGCCTGCTGCCGGCTGCCAGCAACGGAGCGTCAAACCAGCCGATGATGATGGTCATTGCGGGCTTGTTCCTCGTGACTGGTGCAGTGGCTGTGTTTGCGATAAAGGAGAAAGCTTAAGAGGGGAGGGAATAAGGATTAAGGATTAGAGAGAAGAGAACAGGAGCATCCCCGATGTTGATTTTCTAAAAATGAATATATGTTTGAAAGGCTGCGGCAGGTCATGTCGTGGCCTTTTTTCTGTTCATACGCAGACGCTGCACAACATCAGCAAACCTGACTTTTCTGCGGCTTCTGTGGTTTTATTGCAAATATCTGACTATCAGTGTAATACAATATAGTCTTCTGAGAGAAAACAGGAGCGTTTGCAAAAGGCTGCTTTTTAGGTTGTCAAAAGTAGCTTTTAGCATGCCAAGAAGTAGCTTCTTGCACGGTAAGAAGCTACTTCTTGAAAAACGACCAAAAATCCTGCATTCTTCAGCTTGTTTTTCTCAGTATACGCAGCATTAGTGTTTAGAACCTCGCCAATACTGCCGAGCGTCGCTTTTTTGTATGTATAATCGAAAAAAATGGGGCAATAGATTTGCCGTTTCATGCTTTTTTTGTAACTTTGCAGTGTCCTATAAAAACCCAAGCCAGTTATGCAGATAAACAGCCATCTATCAGTACTGATACACGATCTTGCAAAGAAATACGGCGGAAGAACCGCCCTGGAATACAAAGACTACGGCGGAACGCAATGGAAGCATGTTTCGTGGAACGAGTTTTCTAACCAGGTAAGCCGTGTTTCTGATGCGCTGCTTGCGCTGGGTGTGGATGTGCAGGAGAAGATTGCCGTGTTCTCGCAGAACAGCATACACTATCTCTACACTGACTTTGGCGCATGGGGCGTACGTGCATGCACCATACCGCTCTACGCTACAACGAGCGAGGAGACGATGCAGTATGTCATAAACGAAGCAAAGATACGCTATATATTCTGCGGAGAGCAGGAGCAGTATGACAAGGCACGCCATGTGCAGAACCTATGCTCATCACTTCAGAAGATAATCATATACGACCGCTCGGTCACTATTGCTGAGCACGACCCGTCGTCAATCTATTTCGACGACTTCCTCAATATAGGCAATATCATGAATGGCAGCGGCGAGGTGCAGAAGAGACAGCAGAGCGCCACATGGGACGACCTGGCATGTATTCTCTATACCTCCGGGACAACAGGACAGCCGAAGGGTGTTATGCTGTCGCAAGGACAGTTTCATGCCGCCCTGGATGCCAACGACAAAGTGCTGCCGCTCAGAGAGACCGACCGTGCGCTTAACTTCCTGCCCTTCACACATATATTCGAGAAAGGCTGGTCTATTCTGTGTCTTACGAAAGGCGTGACGCTTATCGTCAATACAGACCCGCGTGAGGTGCAGAAGTCAATGCGCGAGACGCATCCGACATGCATGTCGGCGGTGCCAAGATTCTGGGAGAAGGTCTACGCTGGAGTAATAACAACGATCGACTCCTCTGGCCCTATGAAGAAGAAACTGTTCCGCCACGCACTGCAGGTGGGCAGGCGTCACAACATAGAATATCTCAGTCACGGAAAGAAACCGCCTATTGGGCTGCGCATAGAGTATGAACTGATGGACAAACTCGTATTCAGGCTCGTGCGTAAACAGCTCGGACTGGAGAATGCTTACTTCTTCCCGACGGCAGGTTCGTTTGTATCGCCGCAGGTTGAGGAGTTTGTTCACTCCATCGGAATATTCATGATGGTAGGCTACGGACTGACCGAATCGCTCGCAACTGTCACTGCTGACCGCCTTGACATGCCGTACACCATCGGCAGCATAGGCAGACCTATCGATAGCATCGACATACAGTTCTCTGACGAAGGAGAGATTCTGCTGAAGGGACCGACCGTCACACAGGGATACTACAACCGCCCTGACCTCAACGAAGAGGCTTTCACTGACGCTGGATACTTCAGAACGGGCGACGTGGGCTATATGAAAGATGGCGAACTCTATATCACCGAACGCATAAAAGACCTCTTCAAGACAAGCAACGGAAAGTATATCGCTCCGCAGATGATTGAGTCGAAGATTCTTGTCGATAAGTATGTGGAGCAGATTGCTGTGGTGGCTGACAAGCGGAAGTATGTCTCTGCGCTCATAGTGCCGGTATACTCGCTGCTCGAGGAATACGCACGCGACAACAACATAGCATGCGCCAACCGTCAGGAACTATGCAGCAACAAGAAAATCCGTGCCATGATAGCCGACAGAATAGACACGCTGCAGCAGACGCTGGCAGGATATGAGCAGATAAAGAACTTTACGCTCATGCCCGAACCGTTCACACTGGACAAGGGCGAGATAACGAACACGCTCAAAATTAAGCGTGGCGTGCTGATGAAACGATATGCCGACATCATCGAAAAAATGTATGTAGAGAAATAAGACGGAGGGCTGAATGAGCCTGGAAGAATAATTTTACACACACTGCAACATATAAATGATTACACAGGACCAACTGAAGGATATTAACGACAGAGCTGATGCCCTGTATAAATATCTCGACATAGAACGAAAGAAAATAGAATACGAGGAGGAAGACCTGCGCACTCAGGCGCCTGACTTCTGGGACGACCCGGTCAGAGCGCAGGAGCAGATGAAACTCGTGAAGGACATCAAGCGATGGATTGACGGCTACAACGAGGTAAGGACTGCGGCAGAGGAGCTGCAGCTCGCATTCGATTTCTATAAGGATGAGCTTGTCAGCGAGGAGGAAGTAGATAGCGCATACGAGAGAGCCATTAGCGCTATAGAGACTCTGGAGCTGCGAAACATGCTGCGACAAAAGGAGGATCCGATGGACTGTGTGCTTAAAATAAACTCCGGAGCAGGAGGAACAGAGGCGCAGGACTGGGCAGAGATGCTCCTGCGCATGTATCAGCGATGGGCTGAGAAAGGCGGCTACAAGGTGACTATCTCTGACATTCAGGAGGGAGATGAGGCTGGAATAAAGTCGGTGACAATGCAGATAGAAGGCGGAGAATATGCCTATGGATTCCTGAAATCAGAGAACGGAGTGCACCGCCTGGTGCGTGTGTCGCCTTACAACGCTCAGGGCAAGCGAATGACAAGCTTTGCATCGGTATTCGTGACACCGCTCGTCGATGATACAATAGAGGTGTATGTCGACCCGTCAAAGGTCAGCTGGGACACCTTCCGCTCAAGCGGCGCAGGCGGACAGAATGTGAATAAGGTGGAGACTGGTGTTCGTCTGAGATATATGTATACTGACCCTGACACAGGAGAAGAGGAGGAAATCCTCATCGCAAACACCGAAAGCCGAAAGCAGCAGCAGAATCGTGAGAACGCAATGCGACTGCTTAAATCGCAGCTCTATGACCGCGCAATGAAGAAAAGGCTCGAGGCACAGGCGGCTGTAGAGGCCAGCAAGCTGAAAATAGAGTGGGGAAGCCAGATTCGTTCGTATGTCTTCGACGACCGACGCGTCAAGGATCACCGCACAAACTACCAGACCACGGATGTCGATGCTGTGATGGACGGCAAGCTTGACGGATTTATCAAGGCCTTCCTCATGGAATTTCCATCAACAGAATAGAGCGGCATAACTCGCTCTTTACTGAAGATGACAATGTCAGGGTATGCGGCAAAACTTGCTCTTTACTGAAGATGACAATGTCAGGGTATGCGGCAAGCCTTGCTCTTCGGAGGCAATCACGGGAGAATAATATTTTTTACCTAAATTAAATACTACAACTATGGCTTACAAGAAACTAAGCAAAGAAGAAAGACGCGCCCGCAAAGAGGCACGTGAAGCGAAGCAGGCAAAGAATGTAATGACAGGCATTATCGGAACACTCGCTGTTCTGATACTCATACTGCTCTGCTATTTCTTCGCTGTATCTTAAACGTTCATCCCTCTATAGAGACATGCTGCATGCACTGTGGCTATGTTCTCTATAGAGGGATTATGCTTCTTGGTGAGTTCGTAGCAGGTATATATGCGGTGGAAAGTCTTCTGCTGAACGTCTGCTCGAGGGAGATAACAAATCAGAATAATCATTATGCAGGAGATAGAACGCAAGTTTCTGGTAAGAAAAGACAGCAGCACATGGCGCAGCATGGTGTCGTCAAGCAGCCGCATAGCACAGGGCTATATGGACTGCAAGGGGGCTACGGTGCGCATAAGGCTGCGTGACAGCCAGGCGTATCTTACTATCAAAGGACCGTCGGCCGACAACGGGCTGTCGAGGTATGAGTTTGAGAAGGAGATAGATAGGGCTGATGCCGAGCAGCTTCTAAGGCTTTGCCGAGGCGGTATGATAGAGAAGACGAGACATCTCGTAGACTATGCTGGTCATACATTTGAGATAGACGAGTTCCACGGAGTTAACCAGGGGCTTGTGTTTGCAGAGGTAGAACTGGAGAGTGCCGGCGAACCGTTTGAGCGTCCGCCATTTCTTGGACCGGAAGTTACTGGAAACAGGCTTTTCTATAACTCTCATCTGCTGTGCTGTCCGTATCCGCAATGGCGGGAGCAGGTGCCAGAGGAATACAGATAAAGTATGATTTATGATAGGAAAGAAGCACAGACTGCATAGCAGGCGTTGTGATTAATGTAACGTGGGAGAATGCATCAGCAGGAAAGTTTGTGCGTCTGAAATAACAAAGAGATACCATCCATAATGTAAGAGGATGCTTTCCATGCTGCAAGGAGGTGTGTTCCGTAATACAGGTAGATGTGTTTTATATTAAGAGAATGTGCAGCATGATGAATGAGGAGAGCGATTCTGTTATGCCAGAAGGTTCTGCTCGGTGTTTATGATGAGCCATTCAAAACAACAAGCATGTACGATATAAATAAGATAAGAGAAGATTTTCCGATTCTATCGCGCACGGTATACGGCCGTCCGCTGGTATATTTCGACAATGCGGCTACAACGCAGAAGCCGCGCTCTGTAGTCGAGGCGATGACAGACGAATACTATAATGTCAACGCTAATGTGCATCGTGGGGTGCATTATCTGTCGCAACAGGCTACTGACCTGCATGAGCAGGCACGTGAGACAGTGCGCAAGTTCATTAATGCGCCATCGGCAAGCGAAGTGATTTTCACACGCGGAACGACCGAGAGCGCTAACCTTGTGGTGTCATCCTTTGCTGAGGCCTTCATGAATGAGGGCGATGAGGTGATTATTTCTACAGTGGAGCATCACTCAAACATTGTCCCTTGGCAGTTGCAGGCTGCAAAGAGAGGCATCGCGGTGAGGGTGATACCGATGCTTGACGATGGCATGCTTGACATGGAAGCCTACGAGGCAATGTTCAATGAGCGCACGAAGATTGTCAGTGTGACACATGTCAGCAATGTGCTGGGCAGCATCAACCCAGTGGAAAAGATAATAAGCATTGCGCACGAACATGATGTTCCGGTGATGATTGACGGTGCGCAGTCAACTCCGCACTTCTCTGTCGACGTGCAGGCCATGGACTGTGATTTCTTCACATTCTCAGGACATAAGATTTACGGGCCTACAGGCATCGGCGTACTCTATGGCAAAGAGAAGTGGCTCGACCGCATGCCGCCGTATCAGGGAGGAGGAGAGATGATTGAGAGCGTGACGTTTGAAAAGACAGTATTTGAGCGTCTGCCGTTTAAGTTTGAGGCAGGTACGCCGGACTATGTGGCTACTCACGGACTGGCAAAGGCTCTCGACTATGTCAGCATGCTCGGAATGGATAATATAGCGAAACATGAGGCCGACCTGACACGCTACGCCATGGAACGCATGAGCCAGATAGACGGCATGAAGATATTCGGTCCGCAGGACCCAGATATGAAGGATGCGGTAATCTCTTTCCAGCTTCGTGACATTCATCATCTCGACATGGGAACTCTGCTCGACCGTCTCGGTATAGCCATACGCACGGGACACCACTGCGCGCAGCCGCTTATGGATCGTCTGGGAGTGGCAGGAACAGCCCGTGCCTCGTTCGCTCTGTACAACACTCGTGAGGAGATTGATGTTCTCGTCGCAGGCATAGAGCGTGTGTCAGGAATGTTCTGATGCAGTATGCTTGCACGCATTGTTCCTGCATCGTGGGCATCTGTGTGCGTCATCCGCTGTCCAGCGTATCCTTGTACCGATGATATGATATGCGAATAAAAAGCAAATGCCTGTATGCTAAGCGTATACAGGCATTTTTATTTGTATTGTTTCTGCTGTCAGATAGTGGTTTGCTGACAGACATTTTTCTAAGAACACACCACCTTTTTGCATCATGTGGCTCATGGGGATGCTGCTTCTTGCTTTGCTTTTTGCGGCTTATGGCTCACGGAAATGCTGCTTCTTGCTTTGCATTTTGCAACGTATGGCGCAGCAAGACTTGCCAACTTTGCTTATAGTTTCTCACCGTACATCAAGTCACCAGCATCACCAAGCCCAGGCACAATGTATTTATGGTCATTGAGCGAAGGGTCGATGGCGGCGCAATACAGTTCGACATCGTCTGAAGGGAAATGCTCCTTGAGCATGTCAACACCAGGCTCTGCAGCAATAATGCTTGCCATTATCAGACGCTTCGGCGTTCCTTTGGTCAGGAAAGCCTTGTAAGCCAGCTCCATGCTCCCGCCAGTTGCCAGCATAGGGTCGACAAGAATGAGCGTCTTGCCGTTCAGGTCGGGCGAGGCAATATATTCTATTTTCACGCCCACCTTAGTGCCTTCCTTGTCCTCGTAGTATCTGTAAGCCGAGACGAAAGCATTGCCAGCATCGTCAAAGACATCGAGGAAGCCCTGGTGTAAAGGCAGTCCGGCGCGGAAAACTGTAGCAATGACAATGTCGTCCTTTGGCATTTCGGCCTCTGCATCAGCCAAAGGCGTCATGATGGAAGTAGACTCGTATTCCAATGATTTGCTTATCTCGTATGCCATGGCGTGGCCGATGCGTATGACGTTGTGGCGGAAGCGCAGCCTGTCCTTCTGAATATTGACATTGCGCAACTCGCTGACATACTTACTGACTATAGATTTCTGCTTGCTAAAATCAATTATCTTCATTGCTAACTTGATTTATATTATAAAATGAATTTATTTTGGCACAAAGTTAGCAAAATAATTTTAAAAAGATGCGTAAGAGTTGTGTATATTGCGATTTATTAGTAAATTTGCATCGAATATCGGCTCAATGCTAACGTTTTGAACAGGCATGGCATGGCAAGCGTGAAAAAATTGCGAAACAGGGCAATTTCTTCTGTTGCCGCAGCCGTAAGATTACATAAGGTAAAAAGAATTTCAAACCCTTTATAATAATTACGACGAAATGGCAAATTTAGATTTGACTAAGTATGGCATCACTGGTTCTACAGTGATTGCACACAACCCTTCTTACGAGCAGTTGTTCGCAGAAGAGACAAAGGCAGGTCTCGGTGGTTACGAGGCAGGTAAGAACACTGAGCTTGATGCAGTGAATGTAATGACAGGCATCTACACAGGTCGTTCTCCTAAGGATAAGTTCATCGTAATGGATGAGAACTCAAAGGACACAGTATGGTGGACTTCTGACGACTACAAGAACGACAACAAGCCTCTCTCTGAGGAGTCTTGGGCTGCACTCAAGGATATCGCTAAGAAAGAACTTTCTAACAAAGAGCTCTACGTTGTTGACTGCTTCTGCGGTGCAAACAAGGATACACGTATGTCAGTTCGCTTCATTGTTGAGGTTGCATGGCAGGCACACTTCGTGACAAACATGTTCATCCAGCCTACAGCTGAGGAACTTGAGGCATTCGAGCCAAACTTTGTTGTTTACAACGCATCAAAGGCTAAGGTTGAGAACTGGAAGGAACTCGGCATCAACTCTGAGACATGTGTAGCATTCAACATTACAAGCCGCGAGCAGGTTATCATCAATACATGGTACGGCGGTGAGATGAAGAAGGGTATGTTCTCTATGATGAACTACTATCTCCCACTTCAGGGAATCGCCTCAATGCACTGTTCTGCTAACTGCGATATGAACGGTGAGAACACAGCTATCTTCTTCGGACTCTCTGGTACAGGTAAGACAACTCTCTCTACTGACCCTAAGCGCCGCCTTATCGGTGACGACGAGCACGGATGGGATGACAATGGCGTATTCAACTTCGAGGGTGGCTGCTACGCAAAGGTTATCGGCCTCTCTAAGGAGCATGAGCCAGACATCTACGGAGCAATCAAGCGTAACGCTCTCCTTGAGAACGTAACAGTGGCTGAGGACGGCACAATCGACTTCGACGACAAGTCAGTTACAGAGAACACACGTGTTTCTTACCCAATCAACCATATCAATAACATACAGCCAGGTTCATCTGCTCCAGCTGCAAAGAACGTTATCTTCCTCTCTGCAGACGCATTCGGAGTGCTCCCTCCTGTATCTATCCTCACACCAGAGCAGACTCAGTACTACTTCCTCTCTGGCTTCACAGCTAAGCTTGCAGGTACAGAGCGTGGCATCACAGAGCCAACTCCAACATTCTCTGCTTGCTTCGGACAGGCTTTCCTTGAGCTCCACCCAACAAAATATGCTGAGGAGCTCGTTAAGAAGATGGAGAAGAGCGGTGCTAAGGCATACCTCGTAAACACAGGCTGGAATGGTACAGGCAAGCGTATCTCTATCCCTGATACACGTGGTATCATCGATGCTATCCTCGACGGCTCTATCCTCAAGGCTGAGACAAAGAAGATTCCTATGTTCGACTTCGAGGTTCCAACAGCTCTGCCTAACGTAAATCCTGCTATCCTCGACCCACGCGACACATACGAGTGCGCATGCCAGTGGGAGGAGAAGGCTAAGGATCTCGCACAGCGCTTCATCAAGAACTTCGCTAAGTATACAACAAACGAGGCTGGAAAGGCTCTCGTTGCTGCTGGTCCACAGCTCTAATAGACTCATAACAGCATAATAATAACGATTGCGGCAATATCCTCGCGGGTGTTGCCGCAATTTTTTTGCCCCTTATGTAAACGGATATAGAATGCTGGGGACGCAGGAAGCATGCTGCCATGACGAGACAGACGCAATGTCATGAAGTGTTGGGTGCGGAATTATGATATGGCGGATGCGGTGTCGTGGTGTGATGGGTGCACTGTCGTGGCGTGATGGATGCGGTGCTATGGGATGATAAAGGTGAAGTTATGGTATGGCGGATGCGGTGTCATGGCGTGATAAGAGCACCGTCGTGGTGTGGTGGCTATAGCACTATGAGATGAATAATGCGGTATTGTAGCGCATTGGATGTGGTATTGTGACATAATGTAAGCAAAACAACGTAATTTGCTTACGCTTTTCTTGCGCATTCAGCAATAAACCAAAACGCTACTTCTTAGCCGCCCAAAAGTAGCGAATGACAGCATGAAACGCTACTTCTTGGATGCCCAAAAGTAGCACTTACATATTGTAAACAATACGGCACGAAAAACCAGCAGCATGAAAACGATTTCTGGTACGTAGATGTCAGCGCAGCCAACCGTCTATGCGTGGAAATGAAAAAAAACTTTCTTCGGGGTTATTAATTTATAATTAATAATTTTCGTATCTCAGTTTTTTTTATTATCTTTGCACAAATATTCTATTCAGACAAAACATAATGGAAGAAAACAAGAACATAGAAGGAAATTATACCGGCAGTAGTATTCAGGTGCTCGAAGGACTCGAGGCTGTTCGTAAGCGACCAGCCATGTACATCGGCGATATCTCGGAGAAAGGATTACACCACCTCGTAAACGAGACAGTGGATAATTCTATCGATGAAGCGATGGCAGGCTACTGTACGGAAATACACGTCACAATAAACGAAGACAACTCAATCACCGTAGAGGATAACGGACGAGGAATACCAGTAGACGAGCATCCGAAGCTCCACAAATCAGCGCTTGAAGTGGTTATGACAGTGCTCCATGCCGGCGGAAAGTTCGACAAAGGCTCATACAAAGTCTCTGGCGGTCTACACGGCGTAGGCGTATCGTGTGTCAATGCGCTGTCAACACACATGCTCTCACAGGTGTACCGTGACGGCAAAATATACCAGCAGGAATATGAGAAAGGCAAGCCGCTTTACCCAGTGAAAGTGGTAGGCGAGACTGACAAGCGCGGAACACGCCAGCAGTTCTGGCCTGACCCAGAGATATTCACAACGACAACATACCGCTACGACATCGTTGCGACACGTATGCGTGAGCTCGCTTTCCTCAACGCCGGCATAAAGATTGTGCTGTGCGATATGCGTCCGCAGTATGATGCTGACGGAAACATCGCAGAAGGATGGCAGCCTAAAGAGGAAATCTTCCACGCAGAAGACGGCTTGAAGGAGTTTGTGCGCTACGTAGACCGTCACCGCACTCATCTCTTCAACGACGTTATATACCTCAAGACAGAGAAGAACAGTGTGCCTATCGAGGTGGCGATAATGTATAACACAGACTACTCAGAGAACATACACTCTTACGTAAACAATATTAACACCATAGAAGGCGGTACACATCTGCAGGGCTTCCGTACAGCACTGACTCGTACGCTGAAGAACTATGCAGAGAACGAACCGTCACTCGCAAAGGAAATCGAGAAGGCGAAGATTGAAATATCTGGCGAAGACTTCCGCGAAGGCATCACAGCCGTAATCTCTGTAAAGGTGGCAGAGCCTCAGTTTGAGGGCCAGACAAAGACAAAGCTTGGCAATACGGAAGTGGCTGGCGCAGTGCAGCAGGCTGTAGGCGAAGCTCTCACATACTATCTCGAAGAGCATCCTAATGAGGCTAAGAGCATCTGTAAGAAGGTCATACTCGCTGCCACAGCACGTATAGCAGCACGCAAGGCTCGTGAAAGCGTGCAGCGCAAGAATCCTATGATGGGCGGAGGACTGCCAGGCAAGCTCGCCGACTGCTCATGCCGCGACCCAAAGAAGACAGAGATATTCCTCGTCGAGGGTGACTCTGCCGGCGGTTCAGCAAAACAGGGACGCGACCGCAATACTCAGGCCATCCTGCCGCTGAGAGGAAAAATTCTCAACGTTGAGAAAGTGCAGTGGCACAAGGTGTTCGAGGCGGAGTCAGTGAACATCATCCTGCAGGCCATCGGCGTACGATTCGGAGTAGACGGCGAGGACTCTAAGGAGGCTAATATCGACAAGCTACGCTACGACAAGATTATCATCATGACCGATGCCGATGTCGATGGCTCACATATCGACACTCTCATCATGACTCTCTTCTTCCGTTTCATGCCGAAAGTCATACAGGAAGGACATCTCTACATCGCTACACCACCGCTCTACCAGTGTACTTACAAGAACCGCAAAGAATACTGCTACACTGAGGAAGACCGCCAGAAGTTCATCGACATGTACTGCGATGGCAATGCGGAAGATACACGTCTGCACACACAGCGCTACAAAGGTCTCGGTGAGATGAACCCAGAGCAGCTGTGGGATACAACAATGAATCCTGAGACACGACTGCTTAAGCAGGTGACAATACAGAATGCTGCCCGCGCAGACGAGATATTCTCAATGCTCATGGGCGACGACGTAGAGCCTCGCCGACAGTTCATCGAAGAGAACGCGACATACGCAAACATCGACGCATAAGATATATTACAAGCCAATCAGGAATGCATGAGCGTACCTGATTGGCATTATCATAAACCACAAGGATAAATATAAAAACAAATAAAACTATGGCAAAGAAAGCACTTCTTATGATTCTCGACGGATGGGGAATCGGAAAACACGGCAACGGAGATGTTATCTACAACACGCCAACCCCATATCTCGACTATCTCACAGCTGTTTCTGCACACTCTCAGCTGCAGGCAAGCGGCGAAGACGTTGGTCTGCCTGACGGACAGATGGGCAATTCAGAGGTGGGACACCTCAATATTGGCGCAGGACGCATCGTATATCAGGACCTCGTGAAAATCAACAGAGCATGCAAGGATGGCTCTATCGCACAGAATCCGCAGATAGTTGAGGCATATACATACGCAAAGGAAAACAATAAGAAGCTCCACCTCATGGGACTGACCTCTGACGGTGGCGTACATTCATCACTCGACCACCTCTTCAAACTCATAGAGGTTGGCAAGGAGTTCGGACTGAAAGACCAGCTCTTCGTACACTGCTTCATGGACGGACGTGACACAGACCCTAAGTCAGGCAAGGGCTTCATCGAGCAGCTAAGCGGCGTGTGCCAGGCTAACGACGCAAACATAGCTTCAATCGTAGGACGTTTCTATGCTATGGACCGCGACAAACGATGGGAGAGAGTGAAGGAAGCTTACGACCTGATCGTTAGCGCACAGGGCAAGCAGGCTGCCGACATGGTAGAGGCTATGCAGCAGAGCTATGACGAAGGCGTGACAGATGAGTTCATCAAGCCTATCACCAACGCTAACGTAAACGGCAAGATAGAGGAAGGCGACGTAGTTATTTTCTTCAATTTCCGTAACGACCGAGCAAAGGAACTGACACTGGTGCTCACACAGCAGGATATGCCTGAGAACGGAATGAACACCATACCAGCGCTCAAGTTCTACTGCATGACACCATACGACGCATCATTCACAGGTGTAGGAATACTCTTCCCAAAGGAGAATGTGACAAATACTCTCGGCGAATACCTTGCTCAGCAGGGAAAGAAACAGCTTCACACAGCAGAGACAGAGAAGTATGCTCACGTGACATTCTTCTTCAATGGCGGACGTGAAACCCCATACGAAGGCGAAGACCGTATACTCGTTGCATCGCCAAAGGTAGCAACATACGACCTCAAGCCTGAGATGTCAGCATACGAAGTGAAGGATAAACTGTGCGCAGCGATAAAGACTGAGATGTACGACTTCATCGTAGTAAACTTCGCAAATGGTGACATGGTAGGCCATACCGGCATCTACAACGCTATAGCAAAGGCTGTTCACGCTGTCGACAACTGTGTTCGCGACGTGATAGAGACAGCAAAGTCTGCCGGATACGAAGCCATCATCATTGCTGACCACGGCAATGCTGACAACGCAATCAATGCTGACGGCACACCAAATACCGCTCACTCGCTCAATCCAGTGCCATTCATCTACGTTACAGACAATAACTCTGCAACAGTGAAAGACGGCCGTCTGGCTGACGTTGCGCCATCAATCCTGCACATTCTCGGACTCGAACAGCCGGCAGATATGACAGGTGAGAACCTCATCGTTGACTAAACGAGCGACAGAAAGATACATAATGTAAATTATCAAAATAAGATTGGGGGTATGAAACATTGTGTTTCATGCCCCCAATTATTTTTTAAGAAGCGAAGACTGTATTAGAATACTTTCAAAACTGTATTTGCTGCAACATTTGCCTGTATTTCATAGCCTGCAGGTATTTCCGCCTTAGAACCACAGATAAAACATGCTGGCATTGTAATAAAGCAGAATAGTATAACAGAAAGTGCTGTGCGGTTCTTTCCTGTTACATAAACATCACCGTTTGTCAATGGTACTACTGTGCCGTCTGACGCTACAAAGTCATTGATACGAATACCAAGACGTCCCTTGGTTCCCCACCATGACGATTTCTTTGCCTCATAAACGGTACCGTTTACCATAGTGCCATAAGGAATAGCAGTTACTCCTTCGACATTGATGTCTCGTGAAACACGAAAGGCAACTTTAGTTCCTTCCTTGACATTTGCCGCCTTTGTGTGATTAACTACTTGTAAAGGAACAATTGTACCTGCCTTTACTGTTACTTCTTTCTGAGCAAATGCCATTACAGACATAACGCACATGATCATGCATACAATGATTTTTTTCATTTGTATTATTATTTTTTGTCTGCAAGATACCCAAGAATCAGAGCGTTGATAATAGTTGAAATGTAAGCCACATAAAGAATGCGGGGCATCTTGTGCATGCTCGTTCCCCGTTGTGGCCCTAGGAAGCCCGTAAAGAAAAACAAGCAGACAAGATACCCACGCTGATGGTATATATACCCATCAGATGTGCATAAGGACACGTAGTCCTATGCACACTAATGGGATTGGTACACCACATACGTAGCATCTGCCTATGCAATGTCTCTGATCTTTACGTTTGAATTTCCTAGGTTCCAACGGTCAAAAACAAAGCGTTAGCAAACGCATTCCAAAATGTAGTTGTCTCAGAACACTATTTGTTCTATATGAAAAACAGAATAATGACTAAAAGACGATGCAAATTTAGCAAAAATAATTCAAACAACACAAAAAAATATAATAATTTGTATCGAATTAAAAAATAAATGAGTAAATTCGCATTGAAAACTCACCACGTTTCATACTGTATATTTGCCAAAATGGTAATGATAGGTATTGTAGATGGAAGAGTTGTGTTCTTTCATCAAGTATGAAAACATTAATTATGTTTCAGTTGGTATGTTGTGTATGATATAATAAACAGGAGTAGTTATGCAAGTAAACATAGAGCCTTCATGGGCAAAAATACTACAGGGTGAGTTTGACAAGGAGTACTTTGTCAGGCTCACCCAGTTTGTTCGCGACGAATACAGCCGCGGTGTATGCTATCCCCCAGGGCGTGAGATATTCAATGCGTTTAATCTCTGCCCTCTCGACCGTGTCCGAGTGGTGATTCTCGGGCAGGACCCATACCACGGACCAGGACAGGCTGAGGGGCTGTGCTTCTCCGTCAAGACCGGCATAGCACTGCCGCCATCGCTGGTGAACATATTCAAGGAGATAAAGGCTGATATTGGTACGGTGCCGCAGGTGGTGCAGGATGCAAGTGGAAAAGCTGTATATGACGGCTCTCTTCGCCGCTGGGCGGAGCAGGGTGTGCTGCTTCTCAATGCCACACTGACTGTGCGTGAGCATCAGGCAGGCTCACATCAGCGGCAAGGCTGGGAGCAGTTTACTGATGCAGTCATATCGTCAGTCTCTGCAAACTGCCCTCATGTGGTGTTTCTCTTGTGGGGCGGCTATGCCCGAAGCAAGGCGAAACTCATAGACCGCGAGCGTCATCTGGTGCTCGAATCGGTGCATCCATCACCTCTATCAGCCAATCGTGGCGGCTGGTTCGGCAATAGGCAGTTCTCTACATGCAACACCTGGCTCACCGAAAAAGGGCTGACACCGATTCAATGGTGAGACTTTCGGGATAGAGAAAGGTGGAGTCTGGTATGCTGAAAGTAGCGCATGGCTCAATGAGAAGGGGCTGATGCCAATACATTGGTGAGCATGCTGGGGTGCAGAAGGACAGAGTCGGAAATGCAGGACGCAACACCTGGCTCACAAAAAAAGGCTGATGCCAATACGTTGGTGAGCATGCTGGGGTGCAGAAGGACAGAGTTTGGAATGCAGGACGCAGCGCATGGCTCAATGAGAAGGGGCTGATGCCAATACGTTGGTGAGTATGCTGGGGTGCAGAAGGACAGAGTTTGGAATGCAGGACGCAGCGCATGGCTCACTGAAAAAGGTCTGACGGCGATTCGTTGGTGAGCCTGTCAGAAGGAATTAAGGTGAAGTTAGATGTGGTGGCTGTAGCATATTGCGGGGAGAGAAATCACTGTGTAGAGGGCAGAACAGTCGGCATCATATATGCAGAAACAGGAGTTAAGGACGTACATCCCTAACTCCTGTTTCTTTTTTTATGGCTATGCCTATCTGAATACAACAGGCACGAAGTATTTTACGCGTACTGGTGAGCCGTTGCTCTTGCCAGGCTTCCATTTCGGCATATTGCTTACTATACGCATAGCCTCACGGTCGAGCAGAGGGTCTACTGACCTCATGGTGCTTACTCCGGAGATGCTGCCGTCCTTCTCCACAACGAACTGCACTGTGACACGTCCCCGTATGCCGTTAGCTTTTGCCTCTTCCGGATAGCGAATGCTGTTGTTGAGATACTGCATGAGAGCCGCTGGTCCGCCAGGGAATGACGGCATCTGCTCTACAACGTCGTAAACCTTGTCTTCAGGTTTTGCCAGTCGTGAATTGTCCTCCTCTGTATCATGCCCCTCCAGAGTCCTGGCAGCGACGGCAAAGTCTGGAATATCCGCAGCAGTCCTGTCTGTCTTCTTGGTGGCATCAGCAGTCTGCGCCTTGCTTTCCGCCCTGCTGTCAGATTCCTGTTCTGCAGCATCGTCCTCCTGTTCGTATGCCACAGCATCTTCTTCAGCCACATCCTCCAGGTGAGAACCTCCAATATTGCTTTTTGATACTTCCGTTTTCTCTTCGGCAGCCAGAGCTTTATCCTCTTCTGCTGAATCAAAGAGACCGTATGAGTCCATAGCAATCGCTATTGCCAGAATAGGCAATAGAATGACAAGCATGATGCTGGACCAATGCCATTTCTTGCGTTTTTCCTGTTCCATAGTAGCGTATAATGAAGTTACGTTATGCCGATAGAAAGTTTACTTTGTGCAAATATACGCATTTTATTCTGTAAATCAGCAATTATTCCGACATAATTTCTGATGTAAGAAGCAAAAAACAAGAGTTGACATGCACAAGGCAGACAGCCTTAGTCCATAGGTATAAAAAAGAGAAATAATCTGCCGTACAGATATGAACTGTTACGATTACAGACTGTTTCTCTTTGGTTTGACGGTCAGGCATGACAGCCGAAATCCTGTGCGGCAACTGCTGCCATGCTGTATTCCGTCAGATTAGAACAATATAAATATCCGTATGTATAACAAATATTTCTCCTTTATTAATCATATAGGCATCAGTGACTATTTCTTCAGTGTTATGACAAGCACTCCGTCTTTGCCTTTCGCACCGTATTTTTCTATGGTAGCCTCGTCCTTATTCACCGTAATACTCTCAATTTTGTCAGGTGAAATCTTCTTGAACTCTGCGGATGTAATCACTTTCCCGTCGCAAACAAACACCGGCTGTGCTTTCCATTCAGGGTCAGTACCGATTACAACTATTTCATCGGCATTCTTAGTGATGGTCTCGTCGTTGATTTTTATCATATCGTCTTTGACTTTTACCACTGTAGTCTGTGTTTTCTTCTCTTTCTTATGGCTCTCATCGTCAGAGAAGACTATAGGCATGAAGAATTTGATTCTCACTGCCTTGCCGTCCTGTATGGCAGGTGTCCACTTCGGCATGCCGTTGACTACGCGCAGAGCCTCTGCGTCTAACTCAGGATCAATTGACTTTATAACCTTCGTTTCTGTAATAGAACCGTCTTCTTCTACAATAAACTGAACAATCACACGTCCAGACTTGCCATTCTTTCGAGCATTCTCCGGATACTTAACATTCTCAGCCAGATACTGCATCATGGCCTTCTGGCCTCCAGGGAATGACGGCATCTGCGTCTTAGTAGGCTTTTTGTCATCGTCCATGCTGTTGTCAGGTGCTGCTGTCTCGCTCTTCTCGGTTGCGACAGGCTGCTCTTCGACAGGCATTGGCTCTGCTTCAGGCATACTGCTGTTATCTGCTGTGGCAATGATTTCAGCCTGACTCTCAGTCTGCATCATATCGTCTGCAACGCTCTTTACAATCTCTTCGCTCTCAGCCGCCACCTTCTGTGCCACCTGCTCAGCCTTCGGACTTGCGAAAGCCACTATCGCTACTGCTGCTACTGGTATAACGGCAAGTGCCTTGGCACACTGCCATCGGTTTGAATTCTTTGTTTTCATCATTTTAATTCTCCTTTTTAATGAATTGTGATTAAGATTGTTTGCCATGGAGAACAAACGTTCGCCCACGGACTTTCTTATAAGCAGCAACTGGTACTGCTTGGCGTCGACTCCTTCATTAATAACAGCCTCGTCAGCTTCAAACTCATGCACATCCTGCAGCTCACGGCGCAATAGCCATGCAGCAGGGTTGAACCACTGCAGAATAATCAGCAGGTTGCACAGCAGAATGTCTGCCGAGTGATACAGGCGCATGTGCGCCATTTCGTGTATGATTATCTCCCGAGGATTCTCCTCATAGTCCTTGCGGCTCAGTATGATGTATCTGAACCAGCTGAAAGGTGCTATGTCCTCCTCGATGACTATTATCACAGCCCCGTCACGGCGCTCCGTCACTTTGCCCTTCTTTATCAGTGAGCGAAGGCGAAGAAGCGAGATGGCGTCCCGGACAATGAATACTGCCACTCCTCCTATATATATCATGAACAGCACTTGCAGCAGCGAGAGTCCGGTTTGTTCTGTTTCGGTTACCACTTCGGCAGAGACAATCAGTTCCTCTACTATCACCATGCCCTCGTTCACCATGTTCGGCTCATGCAGTGCAACCTTGATGCAAGGAATAGCGAGTGAGAGCAGAACTATGCAGAGCAGTGTGGCACGATTGAACACATGCAGTTTCTCTTGACTGAGCAGCAGCTTGTGCAGCAGATAGAATGCCATCAGGCAAAGCGCCACCTTCAGTGAGTATATGAAAAACAAACCTAACATCACTCGCCCTCCACTTCCTTGATAAGCGCCTTCAGTTCGTCAAGACTGATTTTCTCATCTTTCACAAGCGCCGATACAGCATTCTTGTATGACTTGCCAAAGAACTTGTTGATTACATTTGATAGTGTCCCCCCGCTATATTCCTCACGGCTGATGACTGCGAAATACTGGAAGCAGCGAGCGGTCAGAGCGCGATGGCTCAGGAACCCCTTCTCCTCAAGAATCTTCACAAGCGTGCTGAGTGTGTTGACATGAGGCTTCGGGTCGTCATAGTGAGCCTGCAGCTCACGTATCTGCATATCCCCAAACTCCCAGTAGTGGTTCATTATCTCCTCTTCCTTCTGTGTTAATGTCTTCATCATAATACGAATAGTTTTTATTGTTCTGCTTGCAAAGTAACTAAAAGTTTTCGTTATATAACTAATTCTTGTAGTTTAATTAACTAAAACATTTCGTTTTTAACATCCATTAGCATAAATTCGGCTTAAAAAGCGTATTTCCTGACCGTAACAGCGATTTTTCTCAGCATAGCGGAATGTACCTTCTTGTGAATTCAGACGCATCAGATCTGCCACCGAAAACGAGCCCAGCGGCGTGGTCATGATGCAGCCAGTCGGGCATATCGCAATATGCTGTTTTCCGACTGGCTATCTTTACAAAATGTAAGTGCTACTTTTCACCGTGTAAGAAGCTACTTCTTACCACCTCAAAAGCAGCTTTTTGGCATGCAAGAAGTAGCTTCTTGCAAAACAAAGGGCTATGCCTGCAAAGTGCAAGCATAGCCCCTGTTTTTCTGACATTATGTAAACTGTCCACACGGCAGAGCAGATACGGTCAGCATTATTGTCTGCTGGTGTGAGAATCCTTATTCTCCCTTTTGCTCAGCGAGGTAGGTGCGGCTGTATTCCACGTAGTGCTCAGCGTATGACTCCGCCTGGTTCGGTGCGGTTTTCTTGATGAATCTTGCCGGTACGCCTGCCCAAAGCTCGTGGTCGCCAATCTGTGTTCCTCCGAGAACGAGTGCGCCTGCTGCGATGACAGCCCCTTCGCCCACTACCGCCTTGTCGAGCACTGTAGCCCCCATGCCTATGAGTGCGCCGCGTTTTATGTGGCATGCGTGGAGTGTGGCGTTGTGTCCTACGGTGACATCATCTTCGAGCATGATGTCATTTCCGTTGATAAAGTCCTCTGACGGACGGTCTTTTCCTCCGAAATTAGTTACGTGCAGGCATGAGCCGTCCTGCACATTGCAGCGGTTGCCGAGTATTACGCGCGCCACATCGCCGCGCAGTACGGCATTGAACCATATAGAGCATTCGTCGCCCATGCGCACGTCGCCTACTATGGTGGCATTCTCTGAGAGGTAGCATTCGCGCCCGAACTGCGGGCTTATGCCGCGGTATGATTTTATTAGAGCCATGTATAGTGTCTTGAGTGTAGTGTGTGGTATAAAAAGATAGGGTGGCATGTTTCGCAACTTGCCACCCCGATGAAAGAGATTGAATGACCTTTCGGTCATGTTTAGAGAGAAATTTTATGACTGGCAGATATCTCTGCCAGCCGAAGAGAGAGTATTACAAGTTTGGATTGATGCTGCTCCATTCAGATACTGGAGGCACGATGTTGAGTGTTACGAGCTCGTCACGCATCTTGCAGAGGTGTTCGTAGCTTGCATCGAGCTTAGCCATTTCCTCAGGAGTTCCCTGTGGCATCTTGTATGTACATCCGTTCTCGTCGAGAGTAGTGTCCATAGCCATCATGATGTTCTGGTATTTCTCGTTCTTAACGTATGTACCAGCAGGCCAACGGAATGCGTCGCCGCCCATGATAGCGCGTACCATCTCAACAGAGCAGTATGCAGGGCTCTGCCAAGAGCTGCGTCCGCGGAGCTCGATAATCTTTGCGCCACCCTTAGTAACGTCAACCTTGAGCTGCTCCCACTCCTCGTTAGTGCATGCGTCTGTGCCGATGAGGTCGTTGAGAGGCTTGCCAGCCACCTTCACTGCGCTTCCGAAGACAGCCATCTGCTCGCCGTGTCCGCCGTATGTAGCACAGCCTGTCACTTCGTACTGCTTCACACCGAACTTCTTAGCGAGTGCGCTCTGAAGACGAGTAGAGTCGAGTGCTGCGAGTGTTGTCACCTGTGATGGTTTCAGACCAGAGTAGAGCAGTGTCACAAGACCTGTGAGGTCAGCAGGGTTGAAGATAACTACAACGTGCTTAACGTCAGGGCAGTAAGTCTTGATGTTCTTGCCGAGCTCCTCAGCAATCTTGCAGTTGCCAGCGAGGAGGTCCTCACGTGTCATGCCAGCCTTACGTGGCGCGCCACCAGAAGAGATGATGTATTTTGCGTCTTTGAACGCTTCTGCAACGTCAGTTGTCGCTGTGAGGTTTACACCGTCGTATCCGCAGTGGAACATTTCCTCCATAACGCCCTCCATGCCTGGAGCGTATACGTCATAGAGACATACGTTTGGTGTGAGTTTCATTGTCAAAGCGGTCTGTACCATTGTAGAGCCGATAGCGCCACCTGCGCCTACGATAACCAGTTTGTCGTCTGTTAAAAATGCCATTGTATTATTCGTTTTTAAGTTATATTCTGACGCAAAATTACTAAAAAAATGTCAGAACACAAAGATTTAGTATGATTATATATGGAATTCTAACATTTTTTTCTAATTTTGTGGTAAAATAGTATCATGACATCTTTATGCTTCGATATTTCCAGAAGGAGGAGAAAGAGGCTTGGCTGATTCTGGGGTGTTGGTATGACAGGTTTGACAGAGCGGTCAGGATGTGGTGGAGGAGTAATATATTGTAATGTATAGGATATGAAAAACAAACTTGCTGACTTGCGTGAGATACTTAGGCGCGAGCGTATTGGCGCTTTTATTTTTCCCAGTACAGACCCGCATAACGGGGAGTATGTGCCTGCGCACTGGCAGGGAAGAGAGTGGATAAGCGGTTTTACAGGCTCGGCAGGTACGGCGGTGGTGACGCTGCGGTCGGCTGCGCTGTGGACTGACTCACGCTATTTCATTCAGGCAGAGGAGCAGTTGCGAGGCTCTGAGTTTGTGCTGATGCGCCAGGGCATGCCTGAAACGCCGTCTGTGGCGCAATGGATAGCTCAGGAGCTCGATGCTGCGGGTGTGACGGAGGTGGCTGTGGATGGCATGGTCTATACGGAGAGTGCCGTGCGCAGGCTGGCAGAGGAGTTGCGCCAGGCAGGCGGATACACGCTGCGTACAAACCTCGACCCGCTGAAGCAGATATGGCATGAGCGTCCGCCGATGCCTATGTCGCCGGTAGAGATTCATCCGCTGGAGTATGCCGGTGTGCCAGCACGTGAGAAGCTGGCTCAGGTGCGGAGGGCTCTGGCTGAGCAGCATGCTGACGGTATGCTGCTGACACAGCTTGACGATATAGCATGGACGCTGAACATCCGCGGCAAGGATGTGCCGTGTATTCCTGTTGTGCTCTCTTATCTGCTGATAGGTTCAGAGCGTGCCACACTGTTTGTTGACAGCCGGAAGGTGTCAGACGAGGTGAAGGCATACCTGATGTCAGAGGGTGTGGACACTGACGAATATGCGAATGTCGCTGAAGGGCTGCGCAGATATAAGGACTATAATATCCTGCTGGATGCCGACGAGGTGAATCATACGCTCTACGGCAAGGTGAGGTGCCAGGTGATTAACGGCCAATCGCCTGTGGCGGTGATGAAGTCTGTGAAGAACGAAGCAGAGATTGCAGGTTTCAGGCGTGCCATGCTGCGTGACGGTGTTGCGCTGATGCGTTTCCGCCGCTGGCTGAAGGATGGACTTGCCAAGCATCAGGATGCTGACAGCCCGATAATGATTGACGGTGAGGTGGTTACGGAGATGACCGTATGCAGGAAGCTGGAGCAGTTCCGCTCAGAGCAGCCGCTGTATCAGGGTGTGTCGTTCGACACGATTGCGGGCTATGCCAGCCATGGGGCGATAGTGCATTATGAGCCTACGGAGCAGACCGATGTGGCGCTGATGCCAAAGGGATTCCTGCTGATAGACAGCGGAGCGCAGTATAAGGACGGCACGACTGACGTGACACGCACTATTCCGCTGGGTCCGCTCACTGACGAAGAGCGGCTTGTATATACGCTGGTGCTGAAGGGACATATAGACTTGCAGCTGCTGAAATTCCCTGACGGGGCGGCTGGAACACAGCTGGATGTCGTGGCGCGCAAGGCTCTGTGGGAGCATGGATATAACTATCTGCATGGCACAGGCCATGGGGTGGGGGCGTATCTCTCAGTGCATGAAGGACCGCACCAGATAAGAATGGAGTATAGGGGTGCGCCGCTGCATGAGGGTATGACGGTCACTGACGAGCCGGGAGTATACCTTGAGGGGCGTTTCGGCGTGAGGATAGAGAACACGCTCCTTACGCGCAGATACATTACTCCATTAGAGCAGAGGGGTGTGGCACTTTCGCCGACGCGGTGTTTCCTTGAGTTTGAGACACTGACGCTGTGCCCTATAGATACTGAGCCGGTGATGTGGGAATTGCTGACAGAGGAGGAGCGCAACTGGCTTGACAGCTACAACAGACATGTGGAGGAGACGCTTGCGCCTTATCTGTAGCGTCTTGTGTCATCAGTCATCCTTGCTTGGGCGGGGAGAATACTTCCTGCATGGCATACAGCATTGTGTCTGGTGTTATAATGAGACCTATAGCTCATTTTGCAGGATGGAACAGCCCTCAAAGGTCGATTCCTACAGGTGTTCTGAGAGTTTCAAACGTTTCAGGACACATTTCGACGTATGAAAATGCTCAATAGCTCATTTTGCAGGATACGAGTGTTCTGA
>JAZUMR010000048.1:0-18790 GCA_045603685.1 Prevotella sp. | reverse complement strand
AATCTAGTGTTTTATGACAGCAGTGCAGATATGCACTTTTTTATAGAAACAAAGAAAAGGACGACGGAATACAAGGAATATATATTAAGCTCCTGCGCATAGAAATGGGGGTGTGCCTGTTACTTTTGACACACCCCCTTTGTTTTTCTATGTTTTATGAGCCATGATTTCGTCAGTCCGCTGTTGCCGTTGCATCCACATTTTGTGTACCAAAAAGCGGTATTCGACAGGCGTCATTCTCGATGCAGCGCACGTGGTCCTATTTTGCTATGAATTTCCTGCCGTTGCGTATGACGATGCCCCGTGTGGCATTGTCTGCCGGCATTCCTGATATGGTGAACACCCTGTTGGTCTGTTCTGAGCCAGCCAATGCAGGAGACTGAATGCCCGTAGCTGTTGCCTGTCCGTTGAAAGTTGCAGCGATAGGGAACGGCATGCTGCCAGGCTGGAAGTTGTTGGCGATGCTTGCGCGGCTGTCGTCGGTTAGGGTTACCGTTACGTAGCCCTGTTTTGTTACGGTATAGTCATTGTCCATACTTGTCTTGCCGTCTTTTACAGCCTTTATGTGTACAGACACGTTGTCGGCAGTATAGTCTTTCGCATATGCCTTTTTCGTAGCGTCATACGGGATATTCTGTATGGTCATGTCTGATACGTAGAGGTCGCCGATGGGTGTTCCCAGCAGTTCGTACTTGCATATTGTCAGCGAAATGGTTCCGTCGCTGTTGCCTGTTATCTGGCATTTCGCTTCGTTGTATTCGTAAGGACCGAACATTCCGCCCACCATGACGTTCTGTCCGCCCTGATATTCAGTTGTCGTATTCTGTGCTGCCATGACCGTAGCAACCAGCAGAGTGACGATGATAGAGATAAATTTCTGCATTGTAGTGTATTGTTTTGTTATAAATCGGCTGCAAAGTTACTGCTTTTATTTGGAACGTGCAATCCTAATTTATAAGGAATTAAGGTTTAATGTTTAATGTTTAAGGGTTAAAGGTTAAAGACAAGAGTGCTGCTGTTTTATTCTTTTTGTTTCCGTTTTTGTGTCATAGGGCAAAAAATATGTGCTTATTTATTGGTATTCAGAAATAAAGTGTTAACTTTGTACAGAAATATCATGTGCATGGCATGCGCTGACTTTGCAGTGTGTCGCATGCATGACGATATATGTTTTTTTATTGACTGACAGGAAAAATAATCATACTACAGATATGAGAGCAAAGATAGACTGTTTTCTTGTTACCGCCGATGCACAGGTGACAGAGAAGAATGTGATGCAGCTTCACGATGACAAGGTCGTAAATAATATAGTGATACTCGATACGGCAGAGATATGCAGCAGCGAGACAATACGTAGGATAGCGCAGGAATCAAAGGCGAAATATACTCTTATCGTTACAAAGCCTACGCCGCTCCTCATGGGGCAGTATGCGCTGGAACGCATGCTGCGTGCGGCGCATGACACACGTGCCGTGATGGTGTATTCTGACTATTACAGCGAGGCCGACGGCAAGACAGAGCGGCATCCGGTGATAGACTACCAGGAGGGTTCGCTGCGCGATGATTTCGACTTTGGCTCGGTGATGCTCATCCGTACAGACTTTATCAAGGAGTACGAGCATACGGTGCTGGCAGTGGCTGACGCTCCGTCATACCAGTATGCCGGGCTCTATGCGCTCAGATTATGGCTCAGCACGAGAGGCGAGCTGTTTCATCTGAACGAGTATCTGTATACTGAGCGGCAGATGGATATGCGCAAGAGCGGGGAGAAACAGTTCGACTATGTTAATCCGCGAAACCGTGAGGTGCAGATAGAGATGGAGCGTGCGGCGACAGCCCACCTCGCAGCGATAGATGCTACGGTGGACGTTAACTATTATACGGAGCCAGACTTCATGGAGCAGGAGTTTGAGATTGAGGCGTCTGTTGTCATACCTGTGTTCAATCGCGTGAAGACCATACGTGATGCGGTGGAGTCTGCATTGTCACAGAAGACATCGTTCGACTATAATGTCATAGTCGTTGACAATCATTCTACAGACGGCACGACAGAGATACTGCAGTCACTGAGTGCGTCAGAACGTCTTGTGCATATCGTTCCTGACCGCAACGACCTTGGCATAGGCGGATGCTGGAACGTAGCCATCGACTCAATACACTGCGGACGCTTTGCCGTGCAGCTGGATTCTGACGACCTCTATTCTTCGCCTGACACGCTGCAGCGCATTGTCGACGCATTCTATGAGCAGAAGGCAGCCATGGTCATCGGCTCCTATCGCATGTGCAACTTCGACCTCCAGACTCTCCCTCCAGGACTGATAGACCATAAGGAATGGACTGACGACAACGGCATGAACAATGCTCTGCGCATTAACGGCCTGGGAGCGCCGCGTGCGTTCTTCACACCGATACTGCGACATCTGCGATTCCCGAACACCAGCTATGGCGAAGACTATGCGCTCGGGCTGGCTTTCTCACGACGTTATCGCATAGGACGAATATACGACGAGCTGTATTTGTGCAGACGATGGGAAGGAAACAGCGACGCAGCATTGCCGATAGAGAAGGTCAATGCCAACAACCTGTATAAGGACCGCCTGCGCACAATGGAGCTGAGGGCACGAAAACGTATAAACGAGAAGTGCCGCCAGCAGATAGAAATGACAACAATAGAGCAGGATAACTCGCTCGTAAGATTCTTCAACAGACAGCTCGAACTGTGGGACGATGCACGAAAGAGATACACCGACCTGAAGACTGTAGTGACAAAAGAGCTGGAGGATGAGGACACTGGCATCATCCTGAAGGCGCAGTTCAATCCGGCACGCATAGTCTCCACTGCTGCCAGCATCGACAGGAAAGCCATAGCAGCACGCCCATGCTTCCTCTGTAAGGACAACCGCCCTAAGGAACAGATGGTCAAGCCGCTGCAGACAGCAGAGGCAGAGACAGCCATGGACCTCCTCGTTAATCCTTTCCCTATACTCCCCGAACACTTCACGATACCGGCGCGTGAGCATCAGCCGCAGAATATCTCTGGCGTATATGGCGAGATATACCATGTGCTGGATTGCTATCCTGAGTTGACGGTATTCTATAACGGCCCGAAGTGCGGAGCGTCATGCCCCGACCATCTCCATCTGCAGGCAGGAACAACAGGCATTGTACCTATACAGGCGCAGTGGGCGAGAATATCCCGGACTGCAAGAATCGTCGTGTCTGTAGCTGATGGCGAGGATATAAGTATAATAAACGGATATGTCACGCCTGCCATGCTTGTCAGAGCACGCAGCAAGGAGACATTCATGCAGCTCTTCAAGGCCGTATATGATGCGCTTGATGCGAAGGGAAATCATGCCGAAGAACCAATGATGAACGTCCTGGCATGGCGTACTGCAGAAGAGACGCTGTGCGTCATCTTCCCTCGCAAGAAGCATCGCCCTGACTGCTATGCCACATCCTGCATGATATCACCAGGCGCACTCGATATGGCGGGACTTGTTATAACGCCGCGCGAGGAGGATTTCAATGCTCTCAGTCCTTCAGACGCTGCCAGCATACTGCGTGAGGTGGCTCTCTCTAATGAAGAGGTGGAGGAAGTAGCGGTGACTGTTGCAGGCATAGCGGAGGTGGCCTCTGAGGATGATCTGCTTTTAGACCATGCGCCAAGCGTCAAGGTGGGGATAATCTCTGGCGAGGAGATACGATTCACGCTGAATGCTCCATACGATGCAAAGGGCGAGACACAGACAGGCGAGCAGACCGTAAGGTTTTCTGACGGATGTATCCTCTGGAATGGCAATCAGTATCGCGAATTGGCTTTCATTCCGTCAGACAGCAGCCAGAACACACAGGAGGCGTCGTTCACAATATATGATGTTACAATAGGTATCAATTTCCACTGGCAGCGGCAGGAGCGCCAGACATTCAATGGCATACTGCGCTTTGTGGTTCATGAGGATAAGATATGCGCCATCAACGAACTGCCGGTAGAGGACTATCTGACCAGCGTCATCTCCTCTGAAATGTCAGCCACCGCATCGCTCGAACTGCTGAAGGCGCATGCCGTGATATCACGTTCTTGGCTGCTGGCACAGATAAAGCGCAGAAATGACGAACAGGCGGCAGGAAGCGGATTCTTCTCATTCGTAAAGAAGGACAACGAGCTCATAAAATGGTATGACCGTGAAGACCACACAATATTCGACGTCTGTGCTGACGACCACTGCCAGCGATACCAGGGCATAACACGCCAGACACTGCCGCAGGTGCGTGAGGCTGTCATGAACACATGCGGCGAGATTCTTGTCGCTGACGATGAAATATGCGATGCTCGCTTCTCTAAGTGCTGCGGAGGAGTGACAGAGGAATATCGCTATTGCTGGGAGAATATCAATAAGCCATACCTCGTTTCGGTAAGAGACCCTTACTGCAATACTTCCGATGAGAAGATTCTGCGTCAGGTGCTCAACAACTACGACCAGGAGACGCACGACTTCTACAGGTGGCAGGTGGTTATCTCAAAGCAGGACGTCCGCCGTCTGCTGATGGATAAGCTGCATATCAGCCTGGGCAATATCGTGACCATGGAAGCCATGGAGCGAGGCAGGAGCGGAAGAATCTCGCGCCTGAAGATAATCGGCACAGAAGGCTCGTTCACAATAGGCAAGGAACTGGAGATACGCCGTGTGCTTTCTGATACGCATCTGTACAGTTCAGCATTCGATATAGAAGTGCGCGATACGGATTTCGTCTTGCACGGAAAAGGGTGGGGGCATGGTGTCGGGCTCTGCCAGATTGGTGCTGCCGTAATGGGCGAGCAGGGATTCGGATACAGAGACATACTTATGTTCTACTATAAGAATGCTGACATAAGAAAGATATATAAATAAGTCAAGTTTCGGATGTTAAGAAGATATAGGAAGATATGCCGCTTCTCAGCGGCGAAGATAGAGGACGATACTTTGGCAAGCGGGGGTTCTGCATCAAAACAAATGTCATTTACCTCCTTCTATCTTCATCTACCTCCTTCTATCTCCATGTAGTAAAAACTACCTCCCTCTATCTACAAGGCAAGCGAAACTTGCGAAAGATATACAAATAATCAGAACAGAGGGTAAGGGAATAATCATAACGTCATGGCGCAGCATAATGACTTAGGCCGATGGGGCGAGGATGTAGCCGCAGCGTATATGGCTGGCAAGGGATGGTACCTCAGACACCGCAACTGGCGTCATGACGGTGCAGAGCTCGACTTGATATTTATAGACGAAGAGGATAGCAAGGTGGTGTTTGTTGAGGTCAAGACACGCTCTACTGATGAATATGGCAGCCCCTCATCGTCTGTTGATGCAAAGAAGCGGCGGCAGATAGTTAATGCCGCATCAGCCTATCTCTCCATTTTTAAGAAGGAAAACCGTGAGATAAGGTATGACATTATCAGCATTGTCGGCACGCCTGATACGCAGCATATCATTCAGCACACGGAGGATGCCTTCACGATGCTTGACCTTTATGAGGACTTCAGCCGCAGGTTTTGACGGGCAGTGAGAATAAAGAAAAGAAAGATGATACAGAAGGAAATAACATTTGACAGATTCATACGATGGATAATAGTCGCGCTGATAGTAGTGGCGGTGTTCTTCGGTGTAAACTATCTCAGCAACGCCCTGCTGCCATTCTTCGTGGCATGGTTTCTGTCGTATCTCATCTTCCCTATTGTAAGAGGCGTAGAGAAATACCTGCACATCCGCATCCGTGCCATTTCGATAGTCATAACCATGCTTCTTGTCGGAGGAGTGCTGGCTGGTGTGGTCTGGGCTATTATCCCGCCTATGATAGAACAGTTTGAGAAGCTCGGCAATATAGTTATAGGTTATGTGCACAGCCGTGTTCATATCACGAGCATACCAGATGCTTTGGGCGGATTGCTGATAGAGCACCGTGATGCCGTAGAAGCGTTCTTCCGTTCGAAGGATTTCACTGAGATGGTCAAAACGGCCGCTCCAGGTGTCATGGGCGTGCTGTCTGAGACGTTCAGTGTCTTGTATAGCATTGTGGCATCGTGTATCGTACTGCTCTATATGTTCTTTATCCTTTATGACTACGAATATCTGTCGGAGAACTGGGCAAAGGTATTCCCTGCTTCAAGCCGTCCGTTCTGGCAGTCGGTTATGAGCGATGTGGAGCGTGCCATGAACAATTATGTCAGAGGGCAGTCGCTCGTGTCGCTCATCATGGCTATACTCTTCAGCGTCTTCTTTACCATCATTGACTTCCCGATGGCAATAGGCCTTGGAATACTTATCGGTATCATGAACCTCGTGCCTTATCTGCATACGTTCGCACTTATACCTGCAGCGTTCCTTGCGCTCCTGAAGGCGGCAGATACGGGAGAAAACTTCTGGATAGTCTTTGCGTCAGCTGTGGCGGTGTTCTGTATTGTGCAGGTGATAAACGATATGATTGTCGTGCCGAAGGTCATGGGCAAGGCCATGGGCATGAACCCGGCGCTGCTTCTCCTGTCGCTCTCCGTCTGGGGCACACTGCTCGGTTTCATCGGACTGATTATAGCCCTTCCTCTTACCACCATAATCATGGCATACTGGAAACGTTATGTCTCAGGCGATATACCGACAGAGACAGAGCAAAGGAAAAACAGTGATGACACACAGTGACGCAGTCATCCATGCCGTCAGGGCATGCCGAAGGAGGCGCATTATCCATCAGAAAAGAAATATACGTAGCTAAATGATTTGGACTGACCGCATACGCCAAGTGAAGATAGTGCTTGTAGTGGCTGCCGTTATTATAGCGGCGGCATCGCTTGTTACGTCACATTATCTTGTCAGCGACCTGAAGGTGGAGGAGCAGAACAGAATGCGTGTATGGGCGGAGGCAATGCGTTCGCTGAATGAGGCTGACGAGAATACCGACCTGAATCTTGTGCTGAAGGTTATTGACGAGAATAACACCATACCCGTAATAGTGACGGATGAGAATGGAATGGTGCAGACCTTCCGCAATGTAGAGCTGCATGCAGACAATGCCGCCGATAGCACAATGCTGCTCACGAATATGTCTAAGCAATGGAGAAAGTCTGGTCATCTTGTTCGTATAGACTTGTATAATTCCGCGTTTATCGAGGTGACATACGATGAATCGCTTATGATAAAGCGCCTGCAGACCTATCCCTACGTACAGCTCGGAGTCGTCCTGCTGTTTGTCTTGGTGGCAATCTTTGCTCTGCTAACATCGAAGAAGGCAGAGCAGAACAAGGTGTGGGTTGGCCTGTCGAAGGAGACAGCCCATCAGCTGGGCACTCCAATCTCTTCACTTATGGCATGGACAGAGATTCTGCGTGAGACATACCCTGATGATACGCTCATTCCAGAGATGGACAAGGACATCAAGCGGCTGCAGCTCATAGCCGACCGATTCTCGAAGATAGGGTCGCTGCCAGAACCAGTCCCTACGTCGCTTAAAGAGGTCGTGGAGCATGTGGTGGAGTACATGGACCGCCGAACCTCACGCAAGGTTGTCATCGAGACATCGCTGCCAGAGGATGATATAATAGTAAGGCTCAACCAGTCGCTCTTTGAATGGGTCATCGAGAATCTATGCAAGAATGCTGTCGATGCCATGGAAGGTGCAGGGCGTATTACTATCACTGTGATGGAGTGGCAGCGTGGTGCTGTCGTTGAGGTGAGTGATACGGGCAAAGGCATAAGGAAGAAGGATATGGCCGATGTCTTCCGCCCAGGATTCACCACCAAGAAGCGCGGCTGGGGGCTCGGCCTGTCGCTTGCAAGGCGTATTGTTGAGGAATACCATAGCGGCAGGATATACGTCAAGCATTCCGAACTCGGGGTGGGCACCACATTCCGCATCGAACTGAAATCATGACTGTAGCTGAAGGTAGAAGGAGATAAAAGGAGGTAGATGAAGATAGAAGGAGATAAAAGACATTAGTCTTGATACAGAACACCCGCTTGCCAAAGTATCGTCTTCTATCTTCGCCGCTGAAAGCGGCGTATCTTCCTTTAACTTCATATATCTTCTTGACATACGAAGGAGATAAAAGGAGGTAGATGAAGGTAGAAGGAGATAAAAGACATTAGTCTTGATACAGAACACCCGCTTGCCAAAGTATCGTCTTCTATCTTCGCTGCTGAAAGCGGCATATCTTCCTTTATCTTCCTATATCTTCTTGACATACGAAACTTGACTAACAAAAAATAAATTATGAAAAGAAATTATTTACTATTACTGCTGATGCTTTTTGCCAGCAGCATTGCTTTTGCTGCGCGCGATTATGTGCCAGAGCCATACACATGGACTGAGCAAAGCAAGAACTCAAGTGAATCAATGCCGTGCGGCGGACATGACGTAGGCATGAATGTATGGGTAGAGAACGGCGACCTGATGATATATCTCAGCCGAAGCGGATTCTTCGATGAGAACAACACCCTGCTGAAGGCTGGCCGTCTGCGTCTGCATATTGACATGCCGAAGCAGGCCGGCAAGACAGTATTTGACGGCGACGACTTCGAGCAGACACTCTGTCTTGACGACGGCGCAATGTATATCAAAGGCACAGGAGTAGAGGTTCGTCTGTGGGCAGATGTGCATGAGCCAGTAGTATTTGCAGATATAAAGTCGAAGACCGCAGTATCAGCAACGCTATCCTATGAGAGCTGGCGCCACCACGACCGCTTTGTGCCTCGCGAGGCATGCCAGCAGTTCTCGTGGAAATGGCTGACCAAAGGCAAGCATGCCACATTTGCCGACAGCATACGTCCAGCAAAGAACTCTATAGTCTTTGAGCACCGCAACCGCAAGGAGACAGTGTACGACTATACAGTGACATATCAGCAGCTCGATGCTGTCAAGAGCCAGATACCAGACCCGATAGGCGACCTCTCTTTCGGCGGCCGCCTGACGGCTCCAGGCTTCACCTATGCAGGTACGACAGACGGCACATACGCCGTGACAGACTATCGTGCATGGAACTACGTAGCAAAGAATCTGAAGCGCACGACACTGACCGTGGAACTGCTTTCTAACAAGGGAGCGTTGCAGATGCCAGCAAAGACCGTCGCAGCCAATGTGTCAAAGAAGCGCAGCAGCGCATGGTGGCATCAGTACTGGCAGCGTTCTTACATCAAGAGCACACACCCAGAGGTGAAGCAGATAGTGCGTAACTATGAGCTGTTCCGTTATATGCTGGGCTGCAACGCCTATGGCGCATGGCCAACCAAGTTCAACGGCGGACTATTCACCTTCGACCCGATAAACGTACAGACAGATAATCCGTTCACACCAGACTTCCGCTGCTGGGGCGGCGGCACAATGACAGCGCAGAACCAGCGCCTTGTCTACTGGCCAATGCTAAAGTCGGGCGACACTGACATGATGGTTTCGCAGTTTGATACATACCTGCGCATGCTGCCAGCAGCCAAGGCACGCGTGCAGCACTACTGGCAACACGGCGGCGCATGCTTTGAGGAGCAGATAGAGAACTTCGGACTGCCGAACCCTGCAGAGTATGGCAAGCACAAGCCAGGTCAGGACCCTGGCTGGATGAACAACAAATGGCTGGAGTATCAGTATGACACAGTACTGGAGTTCTGCCAGATGATTCTCATGGCAAACGAGTATGCCGGCATGGACATCACGAAGTATCGTCCGCTTATAACCGAAGCCTTGCGATTCTTCGACGAGCATTACCAGTTCCGTGCCAAGCAGCGCGGAGCCACAGCACTCACGGAGGATGGCAAGCTCATCATTTATCCGTCGTCAGGATGCGAGACGTATAAGATGGCGTATAACCCAAGTGCCGTGGTGGCAGCCCTGCAGAGCGTGACAGCAAAGCTCCAGCAGCATGGCGGACTGGCAGCATGGGGGCTGGACACTGCATTCGCCAGCCGCATACCAGAGATACCGCTGCGCGAGATAGACGGTGAGACATGCATCGCTCCTGCCGTTGTATGGACACGTATCAATAACGTCGAATCACCTCAGTTGTATCCTGTATTCCCATGGCGCATATACGGACTCGGACGCCCTGACATACAGATTGCGCGCAACACATACTTCATGGACGACTACGTTCAGAAGATGCGTTCGTCACGCGGATGGAAGCAAGACAACATCTGGGCGCCGCTCCTCGGTGTGACACACCATGCCGTGCAGCTGTGCAAGGAGAAGTTTGAGAATGGCCCGTATCGCTTCCCTGCATTCTGGGAACGCGGCTTCGACTGGGCTCCAGACCACAACCGCGGCGGCTCAGCCATGATTGGTCTGCAGGAAATGCTGCTTCAGGAGAAGCCTGACGGCGAACTCATGATATTCCCGTGCTGGCCGACAGAGTGGGACGCCGAGTTCCGCCTGCATGCCACTGGCGGACGCATTGTAGAGGCTAAGATAGAGAATGGCAAGATTACCGCTACCACCACAACAGGCAGCGGAAAGCAGACAGCCGTGTCAGACGTAGCGTCGCCACTGCGCATATCAATCTTCGGCGACAGCTATTCTACATTCCAGGACTATATCACACCAGCCACAAACGAGCCATGGTACTACTGGGCGCAGCACGAGAAGAAGACAAAGCAGAACGACGTGATGCACCCTGACCAGACATGGTGGTGGCAGGTGATAGAGAATCTTGGCGCGCGTCTTGAGGTGAACAATTCGTACAGCGGCTCTACCATCGGATATACAGGCTACAAGATACCAGAGACAGGAAAGCACGACAACTACAAGCCACGCTCATTCATCACCCGTGCGCCAAATCTGGGCAACCCTGATGTCATCCTTGTCTGCGCAGGCACGAACGACAGCTGGTGCGGCGAACTCCTTGGCGAATATAAGTATGAAGGATGGACAGAGCAAGACCTCTTCACATTCCGCCCTGCCATGGCAAAATGGTGCGACACGATGAAACAGCTCTATCCTGACAAACGCATCGTATTCATCATCAATACAGACCTCAAGCCCGACTTCGTGGAGACCATGACCACATGCCTCGACCGTTACGGCATAGAGTGGCTGCAGCTCCGCAAGATAGACAAACAGCACGGACACCCGTCAGTGAAAGGCATGAAAGCCATGGCTGACCAGGTTACTGCTTATCTGAGGAAATAATGAGGATTTCCTGATACGAAACAAACAATAAATACTGATGCCATCCTGCTATATAATTGTAACAGCAAGATGGCATCATTTTTTTGCCTACGTTAGACGTATTATTTATATGGAAATGTTAACCCTTAATCTTTAACCCTTAACCCTTAAACTTTAACCCTTAACCCTTAACCCTTTTCAGCCTTGCAAGGTAGTCATAATGCCCGCCGTCAGCAATCTTTTCGCAAGCAAGTCCGCATCCTGCTGCCACCGTTTCGAGAGTTTCGTAGTCAATGTAGAGCCAGTCGAAGCGTTCACCTTCTGTGTCACGATAGACCATCTGGTAGTCCACCTCGCCATAGTAGCCTTCTACACCGGTGAGGTCGATAAATCCGTCCTCGTCTTCATAAATATAGCACAAGTCGCTCGAGTCCATGAGAATCTGTCCGCCATCCGCCAGCAGCTCTTTCAGCCTGTTCAGCAACGCTGGCATGCGCTCCAGTCTGCCGGCTATGCCAGTGCCGTTCATGAGCAGCAGAATGGTGTCAAACTGTTCGTTGAGGCTTGTGTCAAACACGTCTGTGCAGCGTGCGTCGTTCACTCCGCGCATTGTCATCGCCTCTACGCTCAGCGGCGATATATCAATGGCGGTCACGGTGTGAGTGTCTTGCAGTGCCAGCGTGTGGCATCCCGCTCCAGCTCCCACATCAAGCACACGCCCTTCTGCCATAGACAGTGCTGTGCGTTCTGTCTCTGGCATATCGCAGACAGAGCGGAAGAGGTAAGGCACATCGATTTCGTCCTCGTCAAACATAGATGAGAGAACGCGCAGCGTGGCGGCTTTGCCGGTCTTCGCATATTCCATTATGGCGCTGCCCATCGGGTCGTTGCTCCTGTTCATTGGCTGTATGGCTGTTTTTGGTTTATGTATCTGTATTGCTGTTGTTTCAGCATGTACTCTTGCTCTTGTATTAACCGAACTGGCAGTGTCTCTTCTGAGTTGTCACGCCCTTATTTCGTCACACGCACAAACATTTCCTGTGTATTGAAAACGACTCTCTTGAATTGCAGGAAATAATCCATTCCGAAGTCTGCCTCTCTTATGTCAGACGTCCTGCCCTGTGTCTCAACCATTATTTCGGGGAATGTGTAACTTGTGCCGTTTGTCTCCAAGCGGAAATCAGGCAGACGGTACGCCTGCTCTATAAGTATGCCTCCAGCACCTGCCGAACGCAATGTGTCGGCCTGGCAGTTTGCTGTGATGTGTTCCTTGTTACGCAGGAAGTAGCTCTTTCCCAGGCTGCTTGCGTCAGCTCCAGTGTCAAGAACATATACAAGACGCTCGCCATTGCCTCTGCCTTCAACAAAGAACATCTCTGATATGCCGCCTGTCAGGTTGGGAGTCTCGCCCTCTTGCAGTGTGCTGGGTTTCTGCGGGATGACAATTTCTCTTTTCTCGAAGTCTATCTGCAATTCTTTCATTGCGTAGATGAAATCTATGCCGAGAATCATATCCAGATGTTTCAGATATACATCTATGCTGTCAATGCCCGACGAGATGTCTATCACGTAAAAAGGAATATTCTCCAAGGTCAGATTCCCTATATTTATTCTTGACGCAATGGCAAATTTCCCGTTTTGCTTGCCAAACCCTGTCACTTCAGTTTGCGTGTCGTATATGTCAAGCCCTAATCTCTCCGCCGCTCTCGTACTTACTATATTGACTCCCGAACCAGAGTCTAATATTATGTCCTGCGGTTTCTTGTTGACAACGGCAGGAATGGTTATGGTAACGGCATGTTTCTGCTTCTGACCTATAGAGTCAAGGCGAAAGGGCAGGTGATAGTCCGCAGGAGAGGAAACGATGCTGTTTATTCCTTCGTATTTTGACAGAATCTGATACTGCTTTTCGTATTGCTGAAGCATAGCAAGCGTGGCACTGTCAGTGTGTTGCCTTAAGGCTTGTATTATTTTGCCTAGTGTTTTTGCCGCATCGGCATATCTTCCGAGTTTAGCTTCGTTTGCCGCTAATATGAATCCCATGCCGGAGATATTGCCAGCTCCAATCTCGTTTCCATGGTTGTTTATCAGTTTGCGGATTGAGGCGCATGCTTTCTCTGGCTGATTGAACTGGGTGGCTATCATGCTTTCTGCAAAGGCGTTCAGCATCGGTGCCAGCGCCGCCTTGTCAGCATGTTCATATACTCGCCTTAGTTCAAACCAGTCACTCGTATTAAGGCATTCTGCTATACGGCTGTTCGCATCATTCTGTGCTTTGATTGGCAGAAGTGCGAACAGGCAGATTAGTATGCTGTAGAATCCTTTCATCTCCATCGTCATTGTTCTCGTTGCCGTTCCCTTCATCTCTCCTCCTTTACGTAGTCAATGGCTCGGTTTACGTAATCAAGGAAGGGCTTGGTCTTCTCAAACATTCCCGCTATGCGCTTCGCCAGATTGTCTGCTGTCCAGAAGTCATCGTCTGGTGTGTTCATCAGGCAGAAGTATCTGAGCCGCAGATATTCCGAATATGGCGCATCGGGAGCATAGCCTTTAGGATTACGCTTGAGGGCATCGCTGCGGTCAAGGCAGAATACCGGTGCGGCATCCTTCACTATGCGGTCGAAATCGCCGCCTCCGTCAGTGATGTCCTCACGCAGAATCTTCAGTACCTCGCTGTCGCAGCAGTAGTCGCCCGCAGCCAGCATGTGGCTGTACGGATATTCGTCAGCACCGCCCGTACTGATATGGAAGTAGTATCCGGCATAGCCTGATTTCTTTCCGCCTCGTGTTATGAATGCCCCGAAATGACATTTGTACGGACTCTTGTCGTTTGAGAATCTGACGTCGCGGTATATGCGGTATGTGCAGTCCTTCGCTGTCAGTCCGATGACAGAAACATCATACTTGCCAATCTCGCTTATTACATCCTCTACGAGTTTGTGAAACCGAGCCTGATGCTTCAGGAACTCCGCTTTATGAGCATTAAACCATTCACGGTTATTGTTTGCCTGCAGTTGCCGCAGGAATGTTATTGCCTGTTTCATGCGCTTAGTTGTTCTTGTCTGGTCTTGTCATTGTCTTGTTTTCTGCCTCCTTGCTCTTTCCGTCCCTTGCGGCAAAGATATTTGCCAGCACCGTACCTGATATGGAGTGGTAGGCGCAGCTTATTGCACACGGCACGACACACAGTATCGCCTCTGGATTCTGCGCCAGTGCCGCCTCGTTGGCGAAGAATGATGTTGCCAGCACGGTGGCCATGCCTGCGTTCTGCATACCCACCTCAATGGATAGTGTGCGCTTCTTCGCTGTATTGAAATTAAAGAGCCGTCCAATGTTATACCCCAGAATATATCCGAAGGTGTTATGACAGAACACTACGCATATCATCAGCAGTAACAACGATAGGCCGCTAATCATCAGTTGCGGCTTAACCTGCGTCACCACGCCTCCAACAATGATGGCAAGGCAGGTCACGCTGATGCCTGGCATGACACGCTGCACATCCTTGAAATACTCCTTCTTGCCTATCAGGTAGTTCACCGCGAAACCTATAGTCACGGGGAGCAGTGTGATAAGCAGTATGTTCTTAAACATTCCCAGCGTGTCAACCTCTATGCGTGTGTCTGCAAGCCACCATACAAGGAGCGGTGTCATCAGCGGCGCCAGCAGGGTAGATGCCGTGGTCATGCCTACCGAATACGCCACATCGCCACGGCACAGATACGACATGATATTGCTCGACACTCCGCCAGGACAGCATCCTACGAGGATGATGCCTACTGCAAGATACGGATTGAGACCGAATACGACAGTCAGGCAGAATGCCAGGAGAGGCATGATGGTGTATTGTGCGCATGCTCCGATGAGGATGTCTCCCGGACGGCTTGCAAGCATCTTGAAGTCGTCTACCGTCAGAGTCAGTCCCATAGTAAGCATTATGATGCCGAGTATGACGCTCGACACATCGCCCCTGACCCAGCAGAATGTGTCAGGAAGGATGAATGCAGCAATAGCCGCTGCTATGACATATAGCGACGAATGTGACGAAAGGCTGTCGCACAGCCGTAGTATCAGGTGTTTCATATCTTCTTCTTTCTACGCATTTATCCATTTCTGATATGGTGTGCGTAACTGCAAAGTTACTCTTTTCTTTTTAATTAACAAAGGATTAAACAGAAAAATAACGACGTGAACGTGTTCGCACGTCAATGGTTAGTGGAAAACAATACGTGAGTTCTGCATGAATTCTCTTACTGTATTTTCTTTGGAAATAGCTGTCTTATAGATACTTGGCTTGTATTATCCCCCTTGCGATATTTTACATCTCCCCTGCTCATAGAATCATACAGGCGTTTCTCGTGCGTTAGGGAGTGTGACGGCTACCATATTCAGAACACGCTGGGATTATGCGGAGTAAAAATGCAGCGGACAATCAAAAAAACACGACATCCTTCTTTCGTTTGCCTTTTTTTTGTTATTTTTGCCTTTGGTTATGGCATAGGATTAGGAAGATGCCTGTCGGGTATGAAGTGATGGGATTAGAACATTTATGGAATGATTCTGCATAGGTGGGCGTTTCTTGCTTCTATGACTGCATTTTGCTTCATGCCTGTCCGAGTATATTTATGTGCTGACAGCGTTGCGCCCCTTTTTGTCTGGTGTGGCGGATGATGTCGGTGATTTGAAAAAAAGAGATATCTATGTATAAAGGAAAAGTAGTTATTGTAACAGGCGGTGCAAACGGCATAGGCCGCTGCATTGCCGAAGAGTTCCGCTCTCAGGGGGCTTCGGTATATGTGATTGATAAGCAGGAGGGCGAGCATTTTGTTGGCGACATCTCTAGGAAAGATGTGCTGGAGGCTTTTGTTGCGGAAGTGCTGAGCAAGCACAGCCAAGTGGATATTATCATTAACAATGCCTTGCCGCTGATGAAGGGAATTGATGAATGTACGTACGAGGAGTTCCAGTATGCCCTTAGCGTCGGCGTAACCGCACCGTTCTATCTGGTTAAGCTCTTCATGCCGCATCTGGCAGGAGGAGCGTCTGTTGTCAATATTTCCTCCTCGCGCGACCGTATGAGCCAACCGCAGACGGAGAGCTACACGGCTGCGAAGGGTGGCATTGCAGCACTGACACATGCACTGGCGGTCAGCCTGGCAGGACGGGCAAGAGTAAACTCCATTTCGCCCGGATGGATTGATACTTCATACACTGTTTATGAAGGTCCCGACGCCACGCAGCAGCCAGCAGGCAGGGTAGGCAATCCTATGGACATAGCCAACATGGTGCTGTTCCTGTGCAGCAACAAGGCGGGTTTCATCACAGGCGAGAATATCTGCATCGACGGCGGCATGACCAAGCAGATGATTTACCACGGAGATTGTGGTTGGAAGTTAGAGGAATAACTGAAAACTGAAAGCTGTACTCTGTTATCAGTCCTCTGTGTGAGAACAGAAGGAATCGTAAAGAGGAAAATTGAGGAAGCCTACCGCATCTTTGAGAAGAAATTGGATGGGGTGATTAAGGTGGCGGTCGTTTGATTTGAAAGTCGAAATTATATAATTATGGAACAATGAAGGAAGAATGTTTGATATGTAGTGCTCCATTGAAATATCTGGAAAAGGAAGTTCTCATGGAGTGTGCTATTTGCCACAAGAAGGAAGAGAGCAAGACCTGTTGCGAGCAAGGCCATTACGTCTGCAACGAGTGTCACACAAAGGGAATAGATGCCATTTACAAGCTTTGCCTTGACGAAACCTCCAAGAATCCGATCGAAATAATGGAGAAGATGATGGCGATGCCCTTCTGCCACATGCACGGCCCCGAGCATCATGTGATGGTGGGAGCCGCTTTGCTGACAGCTTATCACAATGCCGGTGGCGACATCGTACTTCCCGATGCATTGGTGGAACTGATGAAGCGGGGCAAGCAGGTTCCAGGTGGGGCTTGTGGCTTCTGGGGAGCTTGTGGTGCGGGATTGAGTTCCGGCATGTTCGTTTCCGTCATCTCACACTCCACACCATTGACTATCGAGCCTTTTGCTCTGTCGCACAAGATGTCGGCAGCATCATTAGGCAAGATAGCAGAAGTGGGTGGACCACGATGCTGTAAGCGCGATTCCTATCTGTCTATTCAGGCTGCCATTGATTTCGTGGAAGCGAATTTCGGCGTTTCCATGGACAAATCTGCCGTAGTGTGCAGACATTTCAGCAAGAACAACCAATGCATCCGAATGCGTTGCCCTTTTTTTCAAAAGAATCAGTAAAGACTAATATTCAATTGCGCTTTATGAGAGTATTGATTTTATGCACAGGCAACAGTTGCCGTAGTCAGATGGCACACGGGTTTCTTCAGTCGTTTAATCGTGACATAGAAGTGCATTCTGCAGGAACTAAACCGGCCGAGAGGGTGAATCCTAAAGCTATTGAAGTGATGAATGAAGTAGGTATTGACCTATCCAGCCATAGCCCCAAAAGTGTAGAAATATACCTTAACGATGAGTGGGATTATGTGATAACCGTTTGTGGCGGAGCCAACGAGAGTTGTCCCAACTTCATTGGCAAAGTAGGCAAGCGGCTGCATATAGGTTTTGATGACCCTTCTGATGCCATAGGCACTGATGAGTTTGTGATGAGCGAATTTCGCAGAGTGCGGGATGAAATTAAAGAGAAGTTTAAGGAATTCTTTTCATAAAAACAGTACACAAGCTACTAATCATGCAACCTCCAAAGATAGATGATTCCACCCGAGAAGAACGACCGGCCTATGTCCTTGAATATGACGTTGGAAAACGGGGTTATGGTCGTGGAATCAATAATTCTCGGCCTTTTCACCCATTCCTCTGTGCCGTTACGGCGGCTGTCCGAAAAAATGTGTACTTTTGCCCATGGTTGCGTTTGATTTTGTTTTGCGACTACAAAGGTAACCATTAGGGCTGACACCGAATCTGGTATCAGCCCTAATTTTATTCTAATGACGAAAGTTTATCGGACAGTAATAATCTTTAATCCTTAATCCTTATTTCCGTTTTGTTTTTATAAAATCTGCACATCTGCACGATGGCTGTAACTTGTTGTACTTTAATGAGTTTGCACGTGTGCAGATGGTGTGCAGATATGTGTAGGTGTCGTATTTTATTTAGATATAGTACCTTCCCGTCATCATGTAGTTTTTTCGACTGTTATTTGGTTTTTTTTTCCTATATATTTAGTGTCAGACGATGTTGTAGAGTAGGGAAGGATTTATGTTTTTAAACTTGTTTATCTCTGTAGCATCCTCAGTCAGAATCGAGTTTAAGGTATCCGTCCAGACATCTCCATGAGGCTGTTGCCAGTCTTTCTTTGGGGGCTCTGTTTCTTGGGGTCATTCTATAGTGATTACGATGGTATCTTGTAGAGATACCGCAGGTATTCTTATCGAGAAACCAGCTAATCCATGATGATATTGATGCCTTGTGACTATATTTGATTTTATTTATGCAGTGTTCCAAGACAAAAAAGGTTTTAATTGTTTTAGATATTTTATTTCATTAGTGTCCCGTTAAAATTGGGACGAGTTAAATATTAATCAAATAACCCCGGAATAAGGGGAACTGATTGCTCTTTGACATCATTGGAATAAGACTTATAGAACAGTTCTCTGAGCGGTGTTTTGTCCGTGAGTGACA
>JAZUMR010000047.1:0-73823 GCA_045603685.1 Prevotella sp. | reverse complement strand
TGTGTGTAGGGGTGATTATATTTGCTCATGGACATATTTATGTTAGTTCAAAACAAAGATAACCAAAAGGGCTGACACCTTTGAGTGGTGACAGCCCTAATTTTTGTCTGATGGCTCAATGTTTAGCGGACAGTAATAATAATAAAACATAATTATGCGGCATAAGATTTGGCGGCAGCAAATTATTTACTACCTTTGTACGTGCAAGGATTGATGCCAACATGCCATGGCGGCTTCATATCCTCAGATTATTATCACTTCCTATATACCTAACACAACAGACAACACCACAACATCATGAAACCTATTTTCATTGCCGGTCCGTGTGTAATAGAATCGGCAGACTTACTAAACACCGTAGCAGAGCGGATAGCAGACATCAACCACAGACGTGGCACTGAAATCATATTCAAGGCCTCGTTTGACAAGGCTAACCGCACCTCGATGTCATCCTTCCGTGGTCCTGGGCTGGAGCGCGGCATGCAGATGCTGGCAGACATAAAGGAGAGATACGAACTGCGCATAACAACCGACATACACGAACCGAATCAGGCGGAGCGGGCAGCAGAGGTGTGCGACGTACTGCAGATTCCTGCCTTCCTGTGCCGGCAGACCGACCTGCTTGTGGCAGCAGCACGCACAGGACGCATCGTAAACATAAAGAAGGCGCAGTTTCTCTCTGGGGCAGACATGCAGTTTCCGCTGCAGAAAGTAGCGGAGACCTACCGCACTATGGGCATAGAGCAGCAGTGCTGGCTGACGGAGCGCGGCAACTGCTACGGATACAACAATCTTGTGGTAGACTTCCGCAACATCCCTGACATGCTGCAATTCACCCCAACGGTCATCATGGACTGCACACACTCGGTGCAGCGTCCTGGAGGTGCCGGGGGAAAGACTGGCGGTGACAGACGCTTTGTACCACAGATGGCAAAGGCTGCGAAAGCCTTCGGTGCCACGGGATTCTTCTTTGAGGTACACCCAGAACCTGACAGCGGACTGTCTGACGCAGCGAACATGCTGGAGCTGGACCGTCTGGAATCACTAATAGAAGAACTACTATAACACGGCGGCGACATGAACAAAAAGATAATAGAATATGGCAGGCAATGCCTGACTGACGAGGCGCATGCCGTAGAAGAACTGGCGAAGCAGATAGACAGCAGTTTCGCAGAGGCTGTGAATCTGATGCTGCAATGCAAAGGGAAAGTAATTGTCACAGGTGTAGGCAAAAGCGGCAACATCGGGGCAAAGATTGCGGCAACGCTGTCATCGACAGGCACACCAGCTTTCTTCGCTAATCCGCTCGACATATACCACGGCGACCTCGGAGTGATTACGACAGACGATGTGGTGCTGGCACTCTCAAACTCTGGCAACACAGACGAGCTGCTGCGATTCATTCCCATGCTGCAGCATCTGCATATACCTATCATAGGCATAAGCAGCAACAGCCATTCGCTGCTCGCACGCCATGCCACAGTGCATGTGAAAGTAAGAGTGGAGAGAGAGGCCTGCCCGCTGAATCTCGCTCCGACATCATCGACGACGGCTGCGCTGGCTATGGGCGACGCACTGGCTATAGCCTTGATGAGAATGAGGAACTTCAAGCCGCAGGACTTCGCACAGTTTCATCCTGGCGGAGAACTGGGCAAGCGTCTGCTGACAACAGCCGAGGACGTCATGTTCCGTGAGAACCTGCCTGTCATCCCTGCCACGATGCGTCTGGGCGAAGCCATAATACACGTGAGCAAGGGAAAGCTTGGCATGGGCGTGACACTGAACAGCGAGGGACAGATAACAGGTCTGATAACCGACGGCGACATACGCCGCGCCATGGAGAGATGGCAGGAGCAGTTCTTCAATCATACCGTTGACGACATCATGACCCGCACCCCGAAGATGGTGCTGCCTACGACAAAGATTACAGACATACAGAAAATGATGCAGGAGCATAAGGTGCACAGCGTTCTGGTGGCAGACGCAGACAGACGCCTGCTCGGCATTGTCGACCACTACGGATGTATGCTGCAATAAGAGAATGCTCCGTCACGAAGCATCCACTTTCTCCTTTACACTTATCCCCCTAATCCTTCCCCTCTCATCTTCCCTTTCTCATCTTGGCACAGATATTGCATGAACAAGAATACATATTTTCAACGTGCAGCCATGCAATATTTTACTGGCACGTATCATTATATATAAAAGAACACTAACACAAGACAATTATGAAAAGAATCTTAGGACTGCCAATGCTTGCCGGACTGCTTATGCTGGGCAGTTGCGGCACATGCAAGAAACAGGGTATGAACAATGACATTACAGGAACATGGACCATTGTCGAGGCAATGGGCGAGAGCACAGCACAGGGCGACAGCGAGGCTGTCATCACGTTTGACACGGAGGGTAAACTGACAGGAAACTCAAGTGTCAACTCGTTCTTCGGCGACTACACGCTGAAAACAGGCACGCTGTCGTTCAGCAACGTTGGCATGACACGCCGCATGGGGCGCAGCATGGACGTGGAGACACGTGTGATACAGGCTGTAAACGAGAGTGCGTCAATATCTGTAGACGGCAGCAGCGCCGTAATATCTGACAAGAACGGAAAGGCTGTAATGAAGCTGCGCAAGAAATAACAGGCTATTATACGCAGAAAGAAAGTGCCAGACAGCGGGACAAGAAGCCCGTGCTGTCTGGCACTTTTTGTATAAGTAGGTTCTATTAATTAGCTTTGTCTTGTTTTCAGTTTGTTTTTGTAGGCAGAGTGTCAGTTTCCTGAAGGAATATAGCGGGCTATATGACTGAAGAAGCTGGCAGTCTGTACCAAAAAGAAACAAAAAGAAGACAAAACGTTAATGCGCATAACCGAAACAAAATAACGGTGGTAATTGATAGGAACTACCTATAGGTAGGTTCTTACATCATGTCGCTTACAGGAATGTATTCATTGCCCAGTAGCATAAGAGACCGGCGATGTATCCGACAAATGCCACCCATGTGACATTCTTCATATACCATCCGAACGAGATGCGCTCAAGGCCCATAACCACAACACCGGCAGCAGAACCGATGATAAGCATAGAACCGCCGACACCAGCACAGTAAGCCAGAAGCTGCCAGAACACTCCGTCGACAGCAAGTCCGGCAAGTTCAGGATTGGCTGCCACCATTTCGGCTGTAGACACGGTATACATCTTCATCGCGCCAGCAACGAGAGGCACATTGTCAACGATAGACGAGAGCACGCCAATTGCGCCGGTCACGAGATAATCGTTGCCGACATTCGTGTCAAGCCACTCGCCCACGGCTGTGAGCACGCCCACCTCAGAGAGTGTAGCCACTGCCATGAGAATGCCGAGGAAGAAGATAATGGTGGCCATATCGATATGGGTGAGAATCTTCACCACACGGCGTGCCATAGGGTCATGCTCGTCTTTCTTGCGATAGAATATCTCGGTCACGCACCAGAGCAGTCCGAGCACTGCCAGAATGCCCATAAAAGCGGGGAGATGTGTGTAGCCATGGAATACAGGCACACAGCACAGACCGCCTACACCAAGCGCAAAGATGGTCTTGCGCTGGAATTTTGTAGTGTCGCTGACAGTATTCTCCAGCTCATCAGCAACAGCCGGCAGCTCGCCATGAAGCTTAAACTGCATTATGGCTGTAGGGACAATGAACGATATGAATGACGGGATGATAATCTCAGAGATAACGCCTGCCGCTGTAATCATCTTGCCATTCCAGAGCATGATGGTCGTAACGTCGCCGATTGGCGAGAATGCGCCACCGGCATTGGCAGCGATAATCACACAGGCAGCATACCACATACGGTCTTTCACATCAGCAACAAGCTTATGCAGAATCATTATCATCACGATAGATGTCGTGAGATTGTCGAGCACGGCAGAGAGTATGGCAGTCATGAAGGCTATCTTCCAAAGCAGTCCGCGCTTGCTCTTCGACTTCAGTGCACCGCGCACCCAGTTGAATCCTCCGTGCTGGTCGACTATCTCAACGATAGTCATAGCGCCCATAAGGAAGAACAGCGTTGTGCCTGCCTCGCCCAGATTGCGCTCTATGGAATGACCCAACTCGAAGTCTGCGAGATTCATTGTGTCATAGCCAAGAGCAAGCAGTGTCCAGCAAACGACACACATAAGGATGGCTACTGCCGCCTTGTTGATTTTGGTTACAGCTTCTAAGGCTATAAAGGCATAGCCTATGACGAATGCAACCACAAGAATAGTAATATAAGACATAGTATTAAAAAAGGAATTAGTTAGTATTTTACGGTTAACACGACAAAGGTAGTTATTTTTTTTGAAATAAAATATAAAAAGACAAATATTTATTAAAATAATTGCAGAAATGCGCTGACAGGCTAATATCAACGGCAGAAAACGACACATATCAGTACAACTGGATGCTGCAAAGCAGACTGGCGCATACTGCCGCGGCATTCTCCTACCCTGCCCTGAACATGTGGTCAGATTAAGAAAACTTTACATTTCTTAACGCGAGAGAATCGCGTACAGAATTTCAGTTGCGCAAAAGGAGGAAAATATCGCAAGGAAATCGAGGTTTATATAAACAGTTGTCACACAGACACTTACACGGAAATGCAAGCGAACCGGGCATATCTAATGCCGTTGATGGATACTTTTGGCAGGATAAGAAGTAGCGAATGGAAATTTGATATGCTCTGTATGACGTCGTGAAATGGTGCGAATGAGGGTGCTAAAAGGCGTTTTTTTCTTTGCCAAACAGCAAAAATCAGGATTGCAAGAGGCTGCAGACGAAGATCTATGCGAGAAAATACAGATATTTTCATAGAAAACTCACGCATTTTTTTCATGCAGGATTCACTCCGTCATATTGCTTCTGACGGATATTTCACATTGGAATTTTACGCTTCTGCTGACAGTTTCTAATGTTTCATACGCATTTCTTTTTATCATTCAGAAAAAACGGCTGACACATGATTTTCTGCTGTCAGACATGGCAAAAACTGGTTTTTTAGCGTCAAAAACAGCTTTTTTTGAAAAAAAACACGAAAATGTTTGGTGGAATAAAAAAAACATCGTAACTTTGCACTCGCAAAAAGCAAAAGGCGTCAGATTACGATGCAGGAAAGCGTTGCAAGACATAAAACATTGGGGTATGGTGTAATGGTAACACTGCAGATTCTGGTCCTGCCTTTTCTGGTTCGAGTCCGGATACCCCAACAAAAGACGGTTAGGTTTCAAAACGAAGCTTGACCGTTTTTCTTTTCTATTATTACAGCGCAACAAAAAAAGGCGGGATGCAGTGTCATCATCTGACACCTGCATCCCGTCTTGTATCTGGCCATGCGGCTGACAGCATCGCCATGCCGCAGGAAATAGCGTCCGATACTACTTCACCTGTATAACAAGATACTTGCTTGTAGACCAGAACACCTCTGGATTAACGATGCGAAGAACGTACTGCTTTGACGCATCGCGCTCGAGAGTGTAGCTTGATGACGGATGAGGAGTAAGAATCTTAGCCGACTTAGAGTAGAGTTTGATTTCCTTCTCTACACGGATGTCTATCTTTGTGAAATAGTTGCGGTTGAAGTTAGCCTGCAGCACTTTGCCCTTCTCGAGGATTCTGTTCTCCGCAAGCTCTCTCTTTGTGCCGAACACATACCATGCTGTATGTATCTGGCGGTCCTGGCTTGTAATGGTGTTTGTCTTCTCCTGTGTCTCTGTCTTCAGCTCTGCCACATCCTCACTCAGGGTTGTCACAGTCTGATCGAGCTCTGTGATGCGGACATCCTTCTGCGAGAGTTCTGCACGGAGTATGTCTATCTGCTTGGTCTTCTCCTCAAGTTCTGCCGTAAGGTTCTCTATCGTGGCTTTCAACTGCTCTGCCGCAATGCTTCCCTGGCGCGCCTTCCTCTGCAATTTAGCTATCAGCTCACGGTTATGCTTCATTGTCTGCGCAATGAACTTCATATCTTCGCGTATTTGCGCATTCTTGTTGGTCGATTCACCGTCCTTCGCTATCGTAACACGGTTCTCTGCAGCGGAAATCTGACGGAATCCTTCCTGAATCTCGTTGAGTGTAGAGAGCATGTCGTTGATTTCATTGTCCTTCTGCGCAATGACACGATTCAGAGAATCTGTTTTCTCATTCTGCTCCGACATAGCGTTTTTCTTACCATTGTCACACGCTGTCAGACAAAGCAGACAGAGTGTGAAGACTAATAACTTTTTCATAGCTTATCTGTTTTTTGGTTCTTATTTTTCTGTTTGGTCTTTACCTCCTCGCATCCTGCAAGGATTATGACGATTTCGCCTTTTGGAGGTGTGGCTGTGAAGTGGGCTATCACTTCTGCCAGTGTTCCGCGCACCGACTCCTCGTGTATCTTGCTTATCTCACGGCACACGCTGACCTGACGCTCCTCGCCATAATGCTCGGCAAACTGCTGCAAAGTCTTCACCAGACGGTATGGCGATTCGTAGAAAATCATCGTGCGCTGCTCTGTGGCAAGCTGTTCAAGGCGTGTCTGACGTCCTTTCTTCTGAGGAAGGAATCCTTCGAAGCAGAACTTGTCGCAAGGTATGCCCGAACTGACCAGCGCCGGCACGAATGCTGTGGCGCCAGGAAGAGCCTGCACCTCTATTCCTGCTGCTATGGCCTCACGGACGAGATAGAATCCGGGGTCGGAAATGCCAGGGGTGCCGGCATCGGTGACAAGGCATACGGTCTGCCCGGCCTTCAGACGCTCGACTATTCCGGCGGATGTGCCGTGCTCGTTAAACTTATGATGAGCCATAAGAGGCCGGTGAATGTCATAATGCTTCATCAGGATGCCCGAAGTGCGGGTATCCTCTGCAAGAATCAAATCGGCTTCCTTCAACAGGCGGATAGCACGGAATGTCATATCCTCCATATTTCCCACAGGCGTGGGTATCAGATACAAATTTCCCATAACTGACCACAAAAATAACCCATTATTCTGAGAAAAACAAAAAAAAGACATTTCTTCTTTGCTTTTTTAAATTTTCTTTGTACTTTTGTATTCAAATATAAAATAAACAATGACAAATAACATACAAGGAGAAAAACGCCAGAAAGGCAGAATAGAGGTTATATGCGGCTCTATGTTCTCTGGCAAAACAGAAGAACTGATACGCAGACTTAAAAGGGCAAAATTCGCACGGCAGAAGGTTGAAATCTTCAAGCCAGCTATCGATACGAGATATTCTGAAGAGGAGGTCGTAAGCCACGACCACACGTCTATTCTTTCTACACCGGTTGAGTCGTCAGGAGCAATCATGCTGCTGTCGAGCGACATCGACGTGGTAGGCATTGACGAAGCGCAGTTCTTCGACCCTGGCATCGTGGACGTATGTAACGAACTGGCAAACAGGGGTGTCAGAGTGATATGCGCAGGACTGGACATGGACTTCAAAGGCATTCCTTTCGGACCAATGCCTGCCCTCATGGCGGTTGCCGACGAGGTGACGAAGGTGCATGCTATCTGCGTGCGCTGCGGAGCACTGGCCTATGTTAGCCACCGCATTGTCGAGGGGGACAAAAGGGTGTTGCTTGGCGAAACGGGAGAATACGAGCCGCTGTGCCGCGAATGCTACGAGCAGTGTACGAAACAAAAGGCAAAATAACAGCGGAAGCGCAGGCTCTCCTCACGAAACAAGGGGCTCAGACCTAAGATTTATACTATATTAATAGTATATACTTGTATATCTCGCCAAAAATACTTAACTTTGCGCCAGGAATACGGACAACAACGTTCACAGGAATGCTGAAAAAGCAAACCGGAAAGAGAAAAGCGAAGAAAGAAAGAGCAAAAAACAATGAATCAGAAACAGAATAATACTGAACAGCAGTTCAAGCATGCCATGACGCTATGCCGAGATATTTTCCAAAAGAAACTCTATGACTACAAACCGTCATGGCGCATGCTGCGTCCATCATCGCTTACCGACCAGTTGTTCATAAAAGCAAAGCGCATCAGGTCTCTTGAGATAAAAAAGGAATCGCTCGTAGGCGAAGGCATCATGCCGGAGTTTATAGCACTGATAAACTACGGAATAGTAGGACTGATACAGTTAAGCAAAGGCTTTGTCGACCAGATTGACATGACAAACGACGAAGCAATGGCGCTCTACGACAGCTATGCCAATGAATGTCTGCAGCTCATGCTTAAGAAAAACCATGACTACGACGAGGCTTGGAGAGGCATGAGAGTAAGCAGCTACACTGATTTCATACTCACCAAAATCGAGAGAATAAAGGAAATCGAAAACCATGGAGGCGAAACGCTGGTGTCAGAAGGCATCGACTCAAACTACATGGACATAATAAACTATGCCACATTCGGCGTAATCAAACTCTCTGAAGATGCAGAAGCTTAAAGCAATATGCATATTCATATCGCGCCTGCTGCTTGGAGCAACATTCGTGTTCTCAGGTTTTGTAAAAGCTATAGACCCGCTCGGCACTGTATACAAGCTGCACGACTATCTTGAAGCAATTCATCTGGAACAGTTCTCTGCAGACTGGCTGCTGCTTGTTGCCGCAGTCATACTCAGCACTTTGGAACTGGCGATGGGTGTATTCATCCTGCTTGCCATAGGAAGAAGGCAGGTGTCAAAGTGTGCGGCGGTGTTCATGTTCATAATGACCGCTATCACATTATGGATTTACATTTACGACCCAGTGCAGGACTGCGGATGCTTCGGCGATGCAATAAAACTGACAAACGGTGAAACTCTTCTGAAGAACATCATCCTGTTTGCATGTGCTATGGTCATAGCAAGATGGCCTTTGGAAATACAGCGTCTTCTGTCAAGGCAAAACCAATGGATTATAGTGCAGGGAACTGGCATTGTCTCTGTCGCGCTTAGCATCTGGTGTCTGTACGACTTGCCGCTGATTGACTTCAGACCATATCATGTCGGGGCAGACATACAGGCAGGAATGACCGTGCCGGAAGGAGCGGAAGAGCCGGTGTTCGAGACTACATTCATTCTTGAGAAAGATGGAGTGAGAAAAGAATTCGGGCTCGACGATTATCCTGACTCCACATGGACATTCATCGACAGCAAGACCGTCACAATAAAGGAAGGATACATTCCGCCAATAAAAGACTTCAGCATAGTGACACAGGAGGGGGAAGACATCACACATGAAGTGCTCAGCGACTCGTCATACACATTCCTGCTGATTTCTCCTTCGCTGAAATATGCCGACGACCAGAACTTCGGAACCATTGACCAGACATACGAATACAGCCAGGACAATGAATACAACTTCTACTGTCTCACAGCGAGCGGCGAAGAAGACATCAGTCACTGGAAAGACATAACTGGAGCAGAATACGCCTTTTGCAATACGGATGGCACAACACTGAAAACCATCATACGCAGCAACCCAGGAATGTTGCTACTGAAAAAAGGTGTGGTTATTGGGAAATGGAGCCACAACAGACTGCCAAGCACAGAAGAGCTTGATGCTATAACCCGAAGAAAATAGGCAACACCAGAAAGCTCCAAACCGTATGACTGCTTTTATCTGAAGGCTATCAGCATACAGCATTCACAGATAAAAACATACAGACATCGAGATAAAAACATAGAACAGCAAATACAAATATTATCACACAAACAAAACAACTTACAAAGATTATGGCAAAAAAAATTGTTGCAGGTAACTGGAAAATGAACAAGAACCTGCAGGAGGGTATCGCTCTCGCAAAAGAACTTACAGAGATTGTAAAGAATCCTAACTGCGAAGTAATCATCGGTACACCATTCATTCATCTCGCAAGCGTTGCTGAGGTAATTAAAGATAGCTGCATCAAACTGAGTGCAGAGAACTGTGCTAACAAAGCATCTGGCGCATACACCGGCGAGGTTTCTGCTGAAATGGTTAAGTCAACAGGAGCAGAATATGTTATACTCGGCCACTCTGAGCGTCGTGAATACTACAACGAGACTCCAGAGATTCTGAAAGAGAAGGTAGAACTTGCTCTGGCTAACGGCCTGAAGGTTATCTTCTGCATCGGCGAAAGCCTTGAGCAGCGTGAGGCAAACGAGCAGGAGGCTGTTTGCAAGGCTGAACTTGCAGAGTCTGTATTCCACCTCACAGCAGAGCAGTGGAAGAACATCGTTATCGCATACGAGCCAATCTGGGCTATTGGAACAGGCAAGACTGCAACTGCAGAGCAGGCTGAGGAGATTCACGCATTCATCCGCTCATGCGTTGCTGAGGTTTACGGCGCAGAGATTGCAGCAGAGACAACTATCCTCTATGGCGGTTCATGCAAGGCAAGCAATGCTCCTGAGCTTTTCGCAAAGCCTGACATCGACGGTGGACTTATCGGAGGCGCTTCATTGAAGGCTGCCGACTTCAAGGGCATCATCGACGCTTGGAACTAAGAAAACATACAAAAACTGAGGTTAGAGTAGCGAGGACAACATGCCTCGCACTCTAACGTTTTCACTAATACTACAATATGAGAGCAATCCTCATCATAATACTTGCCGCATATTGCTCCGTTGCAATGAAAGCACAGAGCATAACCCAGGACTTAAACCGTGACCTTCCAGGTCAGGGCAAGATAGTTGTGAATCATAGTGCAGAAATCGAAAGCCTGGTGAATGCAGCACCTAAAGAGGAGAAAAACGCAGCCACAAAAAAGCACAAAGCACTTGACGCCGCAAACACACAAGCGGCAGCAAAGTCTCAAGAATTGCCGGCTACAGCACAGAAGCCAGCAAATAGCACCTCTACAACAACGGCTGGCACTACAGCTGCTGCATCTGCCATCCCTTCAACAGCGGGAACGGGAAGTGCGAATACAGAGATAGCAACAACAGCCAAGAAATCATCACGCCGTGGATACAAGACTACGGGCTACCGCATACAGGTATATTCTGGAGGCAACAAACGCACCGACAGAACAAGATGCGAGCAAATCGCAGCGCAACTCAGACGCAGTTTCCCCGAACTGCCTGTATACGTACATTTCTATTCGCCAAGCTGGAAATGCCGTGCAGGCAACTTTACTGATTACAGCGAGGCGCAATCATTCCTGAAGGAAGTGAAGGCGATGGGATATTCACAGGCATGTCTCGTGAAAGGCACTATCGTCGTATACAATTAGTAGTATCAGAATAAACACCTACTAATAGCGCGACATAACGAGAGACTTACTCCCATGTCACGCCAGACACCCAGCATAGAAAGCAAGAAAATACTAATCACATATAAAAACAATTGCCGCAAATGGCAGAAGAAGAATCATACATACGTCCAGGTTTAGAGGATCTGGCAGGACACTATAAAGACATACTGACACTCTTAGGCGAGGATGCAGAACGAGAAGGACTGCAGAAAACCCCTCTCCGAGTAGCTAAGGCCATGCAATTCCTTACAAAAGGATATGCGCAAGACCCGAAAGCCATTCTTGAGAAGGCTCTTTTTCACGAAGAGTACAATCACATGGTAATCGTAAAAGACATAAATTTCTACTCTATGTGCGAGCATCACATGCTGCCTTTCTACGGGAAAGCGCACATAGCATACATACCGAACGGCACAATAACCGGACTTTCAAAGATAGCACGTGTCGTAGAAGTATTCGCAAGACGCCTTCAAGTGCAGGAACGCATGACACACCAAATCATGGAATGCATTGAGGAAACGCTGCACCCTATGGGAGTGATGGTGGTAATCGAGGCAGCACACATGTGCATGCAGATGCGAGGAGTAGAGAAACAGAACTCCATCACTACCACATCAGCATTCTCCGGTGTATTCAAAGCTGCAGAGACGAGACAGGAATTCATGAATCTGATTAAGTAAATACACATCAGATACAAGAATACTGCCCGCATAAACAACATGCAAGCATAGCGAATCCATGCAAGCGGCAACACACCCTACAACCCCCAAAAGCGAAAATACATCAACCTTAAATAAAGTTACAATGAAAGCAAAAGAACTTACTCTACAGGCAGAATTAAACCGCAAGCGTTTGGTAGAGATTGTCTACAACGGTGGCGCTGGCCATATCGGAGGCGACCTGTCATGCCTTAACGTCATGACCGCTCTATATTTCGACATCATGAACATCGACCCACAGAATCCGAAGATGCCAGAGCGTGACCGTTTCGTACTTTCAAAAGGACACTGCGTAGAAGCCCTCTACTCTGTTCTTGAGGCAAAGGGATTCATAACACGCGAACTTGTCGACACATTAGGACAGTTCAACTCTGTACTTTCCGGCCACCCGACTATCGAGGTGCCAGGCATTGAAGTGAACTCTGGCGCACTTGGCCACGGCCTTCCTATCGGTGTAGGCATGGCTCTTGCGGCAAAGATGGACAAGAAAGACTGGCACACCTTCGTACTGATGGGCGACGGCGAGCAGGGCGAAGGCTCTATATACGAGGCGGCAATGGCTGGCTCGAACTATAACCTTGACAATCTCGTTGCTATCATCGACCGCAACCACCTGCAAATATCAGGCGATACAGAGGACGTAATGAAGATTGACTCTGTATACGACCGCTGGACAGCATTCGGATGGGACGTGAAGGAAATCAACGGCGACAACATGGAAGAAATACTTGACGCCTTCCACAACATCGACTACAGCTGCGGCAAGCCTCATCTGATTGTATCACACACAACAAAGGGTTATGGTGTGTCATACATGGAGAACATAGCAAAATGGCACCACGGCATGCCTAACGCAGAGCAGTATCAGCAGGCGATAGATGAGATTTCAGCACGCATAGAGTCACTGAAATAAAATCATTCAGCATTATAATGCGGCGTGTCATGCAGACTGCAAGGCCTACTGACGCGGCACTTTGCCGGCAAGGCTGCCATTAAGACAGCATACGGACACGAAGTCCGCATTTCAACCCATCAAAACTAACACAACAAAACATTCATACTATGATAGCATGTAGAAAAAGTTTTACTGACGAGCTGCTGGCTCTCGCAAAACAAGATAAAGATATTATAGCAGTAACAAGCGACGCCAGAGGTTCTGTCACACTTGGCGACTTTGCAAAGGAACTGCCAGAGCAGTTTGTAGAATGCGGTATTGCCGAGCAGGATGCAGTCGGCATCTCTGCCGGACTCGCTCATTCAGGCAAGAAGGTATTCGCCTGCGGTCCAGCCTGCTTCTATGTAGCCCGTTCTTTGGAGCAGGTGAAGGTAGACCTTGCCTATTCAGAGAATCCAGTTACCATTCTCGGTGTCAGCGGCGGCATAGCATACGGAGCGCTCGGTGCGACACACCACTCGCTTCACGACATCGCAGTTCTGCGCACATTCCCTGGCATGTCAGTATTTATTCCTGCTGACGCACAGCAGACAAAGATTCTCGTGCGTCATCTTGTAGACTACAAGCAGGCAGCATACGTGCGCGTAGGACGTGCCGCTGTACCAGAAGTATACCCAGAGACAAAGACAGACTTTGAAATAGGAAAGGCAATACAGCTGCACGATGGCGACGACGTTGCTATCATCGCATGCGGCGAACCAGTATATCATGCGCTTGAAGCAGCGAAGAAACTGGCGGAGGAAGGCATCCATGCACGTGTCATCGACATGTCGCTCGCTATCAAGCCATGCGACCGTGAGGCTGTCATCAAGGCTGCACGCGAGACAGGACGCATCATAACCGTAGAGGAGCACTCACGCTTTGGCGGTCTGGGCGGCATGGTTGCAGAAATCATCTGCGAGGAAGTGCCAGGCACAGAGCTGACAATACTCGGCATACCTGATGAAAATGCCGTACACGGAACAGACAAGGAGATACGCCACTACTACGGCCTTGACGCAGAAGGCATATACAATACTGTTAAAGAATAATCACAATTAATAATGAGGAGTTAGGAATCAGAGGTGCAGACACCCGGATTTCTGGCTCCTTATTTCATTTTCAGACGATTCGACGACAATGATTATAGCAATAGACCAGAGCACATCGGCAACCAAGGCGTTGCTGTTTGACGACAACTGCAAACTTATAAAGCAGGTTGGAGTGCCACACCAGCAGTACTATCCGCAGCCAGGCTGGGTGGAGCATGACGCTGAGGAAATATACCAGAACATGCTCAAAGCCATTTCGCAACTACCGTTAGAGAGTGCCAGCGGCAATCTCTCGATAGCCATCACAAACCAGCGTGAGACTGTTGTCGTATGGGACAGAGCGACAGGCCGCCCCGTTTGCAATGCCGTAGTATGGCAGTGCATGCGCGGACAGGACATCTGTGAAGAACTCAAGGCCAAGGGCTACGGCCCTATGGTGAAGGAGAAGTCAGGACTTCTGATAGACCCATACTTTGCAGGATCAGGCGCAAAATGGATTCTCGACAACGTTGACGGAGCACGTCAGGCGGCAGAAGGCGGCAAGCTATGCTTCGGAACGATAGACTCGTGGCTCATATACAAACTGACAGGGGGCAAGGTACACGCCACCGACTACACTAACGCATCGCGCACGATGCTGTTCAACGTTCACACACTCGACTGGGACGACGAACTGCTGGACATGCTTACCATTCCACGCTCTATGATGCCAGAGGCAAAACCATGCGATGCTGTATATGGCGAAGTGGCAGACGACGTGAAACAGGCGTTAGGCCTGCAGGGCGAAGTCAAGATAGCCGGAGTGCTGGGCGACAGCCATGGCGCACTCTCCGGACAGATGTGCTTTGGCGAAGGATACGGCAAAGCCACCTACGGCACAGGTTCAAGCGTCATGGTGAATATCGGCGAGACATACGCTCCAGCACCTGACGGACTGGTGACCAGCGTCGGTTTCTCTGCACTCGGCAAGACCTTCTATGCTTTTGAAGGAAATATCCACTGCACAGGCGCAACACTTCTATGGCTTCGCGACCAGCTGCAGCTCATCAATGGTCCTCACGAGGTAGAAGAGATTGCTACATCAATCCCCGACAACGGAGGAGTTTATTTCGTGCCGGCATTCTCTGGGCTTGGCGCTCCGTGGTGGAACGGCAGTGCAAAGGCAGCCATAAGCGGCATGACCCTCGCAACAACAAAGGCCCATGTAGTGCGCGCCGCACTTGAAAGCATAGCATATCAGGTGACCGACCTCGTGCGCACAATGACCGAGAAGGCAGGCATCACGCTGAAAGAGATACGCGTTGACGGCGGACCTACGAAGAATAAGTTCCTCATGCAGATGCAGAGCGACCTTCTGCAGGCACCTGTCGTACGCTCAGAAGTAGAGGACGCATCGGCATTCGGCGCACTTGTGATGAACCGCTTTGCTATGGGGGCATGGCAGACATTCAGCGAGGCAGAGCAGGCATGGGAGTGTCTCGGTGCCACAACTCCAGCTCACACTGCCGAGGAAATGGCGCCAGCATACGACGGCTGGAAGCAAGCAGTGCGCAATCTGATGTAAGCAGGATTACACATTATTTATATATAGCAACGGGAGAAAATTGTTAGCAAGCAATTTTCTCCCGTTTTATTTTGCCATTACCCCGAAGTGTCGCCCCGTCACTGACACACCGAAGGACTTTAAGAAATGGGTGAAGAACCACAAAGAGCAGATTCAAGGTGCTAAGAATCCTCCGTACTGGGTGAGGAATAATAAAGACGTGGTGAATGGGATTTTGGGGAAGAAAAAAGTTAACATAGCAGACAAAACGCCAAAGACTGCTATTAAGAACAGTACATTAGAATCAAGAAAAAAAGAATATCAAAAACTGCTTGCTGATTCTAACTACAAAGAAGTTGAGTTTGATGAGAAAACAGGTGGATTAAAAACAACGCATACAAATCATAACTTTGACAAACAAGGTGGCAAATACGAAATACATGTACAAAATGCTGGCTTTAAGGCTGGACACGTGGTAATTCTTGAAAATGAATTAGGAACCACGATTGGAGAAAGGTTTACTGAAGGTACTTGGGATGGTTCGTATTTCGAGGTTGCGGGCCGTGAAACGGCAACATCTAATAATATTTTGAGAGGTTTGAAACATTGCGCAGCAAAACGGAAGACTAAAATTGCTATTCTTGATTTCCCGAATATTGGTTTTAATGAAGAGACATTCGATAGCGCAGTTAAAAGATACCGAGGTCTTGAAAAACTCAACGATGGTCAATATCTTAAATTTGATAAAATTATTTGTGTACAAGACGAAAGCATCATAAAGGAGATTATCTCTTAAAAGGGAACGGGAGGCTCCACTTTCGTGGTACACCCCCCGCATATAATAAACTGTTTGCAACAATTTCACTGCAAATTTACAATATTATCTTAATCCCCCAAAGCAATGGTGCTTAAAGTGTTTGGATTTAACAATATTTATCTAATTTGATAGGCATATCGCTATTATTTTGATAACGAGAGCAATGATTGCTATTGAATTCAGTGTTATGCAAAGCCAAATAAGCCGTTCCTTATCTGAAAGGAATTCGAGTAAATAATGCCATAAGTTAGGATTCTTCAGTTTTGGGTTTTGCTCTATATAATAACGGTATTGCTGAGTGCAAATATACTGCTTTCTTTCCAAATCAAGGAATATCGGGCAGTATATTTGCATTTTTTATTCTCTCGAACTTTTTGCGCATGGTGCTGTGTCCTCATTTGTAACCTTCTGTTACGCTTCTGGCAGTTGCATGCTCCTACCCTATCTCAGTCATAGAAGGCAAACGGGCTGATGCCGCTATCTCCTGCGGTTTGGCTGGCGTGTCAGCGTCCGCCACAACAAGCATGGCAAACTGCCTATCACGACGCGAAACACTGCATCTGATAGCGTAAAGACTCAGTAATCATAACATAAAGACTGAGTAATTGCATAGTAAAGACTGAGTAATTATGCTGCAAAGACTGAGTCTTTACATTACAGACGCATGTTTACGGCAATCCTGCGGGCTATGGCCGGCATAGGTTTGCGCAGCATTTATGACACGCACGAAGATACGGAAGCGGCATAACAGAAGGGAGTTCCTATGTCCTGGCTGTTTCTTTGAGCAAGAAAAATCGTTATATGATTATGCCGTATGCGAGAGGATTTCTGCATCACGAATGTTATTTTACTCCACAGCACAATGAAAATAACAGCATGATTCTTTGAGAATTAGAAAAAAAGACGTAATTTTGCAGAAAATATCACGCTTATGAAAAAGAAACATACAATAATGCTTCTGTGCATGCTTCTTGCTGGCAGCGCAGACGCCATGGCACAGAAATACAAGCTCACTGGCATAGAGCGTGAGCAGATACTCATTGACAGCCGGTACGCAGACGATGCGCAGGGGGCGGAATTCATCAAGCCATATAAGGCGAAAGTTGACTCGGTAATGTCGCCGGTGGTGGGCACTTCAGCGAAATATATGCGCGCACATGCTCCGGAGAGCGAACTCTCGAACCTCCTTGCAGACATCATGGTATGGGGAGGAAAGAGATATGCCGAGAATCCTGTCATAGGAATATACAACCTCGGAGGCATACGTGCAGCACTGCCGAAAGGCACTGTGACATTCGGAGACATCCTCGACATCGCTCCATTTGAAAATAAGATATGCTTCCTCACGCTCACTGGCGCACAGCTAAAGACACTATTCCAGCAGGTGGGAAAAGGACATGGTGCGGGAGTGTCAAAGGGTCTGGAGATAAAATACAAAGACCGCGAGCTTGTATCGCTGTCATTCAACGGAGAACCTGTTACACCAGAGAAGACATACCGCATAGCGACCATTGACTATCTGATACAGGGCAACGACGGATTCCGCGAACTCAGAAACGGCACAATGCTCGTATCGCCACGTGACGACTATGCTAACACACGCAACATCATAGCCGACTACTTCCGCGAGAAGCAGGCTATGGGAGAAACAGTAGACGCCCACATAGAGGGACGCGTAATAATGAAATAAACTAATGCTGACTGGAGAGGCGGCTCTCCTGCTAAATATACACAACGGATATGAACAGAATAATATGCATGCTGGCGTTCTTCATTGCCACAGCAGCAATGGCACAGAACGAGAAGAAAATTGTCATACTTCATACTAACGACACACACTCGTGCATACTTCCTATGAATCCGAATCTGGCTGACACGACAAAGGCCGGCAGAGGAGGATTTCTCAGACGAATAACAATGCTGAAAGAGGAACGCAAGAAGGACCCGGACCTGCTCTACATTGACTCGGGCGACTTCTTCCAGGGGTCGGCATACTACACCATGTTCAAGGGTGATGTGGAGATAGGGCTGATGAACATGATGGGGCTCGACGCTGTAACACTGGGCAATCATGAGTGGGACTCTGGCATGGAGCGTCTCGTGGAGAATCTGCGTATGGCTAACTTCCCTGTCGTATGCTCTAACTACGACTTCAGCGGGACAGAACTGGAGAAACTGGTGAAGCCTTACGCCATAGTAACGAAGAAAGGCGTAAGGATTGGCATACTAGCTGTGGGTCCGAAACTGGAAGGGCTTGTCGACAAGAAGCACTACGGAAGCGTGAAATATCTCGACCCCGCAGAGTCTGCACTGAAGACTGCCACCATGCTGAAAGAGAAGGAGAAATGCGACCTCGTGCTCTGCATCTCACATCTCGGATGGGGACCGGACTATGACATAGCCATGATAAAGCAGACCAAATACATAGACCTGGTGCTGGGAGGACACACACACTCAATGTTCAAGGAACTGAAGTACGTGAAAGACATGGACGGACGTGATGTGGCTGTCGACCAGAACGGCAAATCGGCTATATACGTCGGAAAGATGACCCTTACACTCTCAGAGCAATAGTTTATCCTAAACGGAAGACGGAGGCGGTGATGTGCGGAATGGCTGAAATCGTCACACACCATGCCATCTGGCATCTCACACCTTTCCTGACATATTCAATCTCAACCTATGACCAAAAGATTTTTCGTAACACTCATATCTGTCTGCACCCTGATAAATGTCTCGGCACAGGAGCGGAAAGTGGAGAACAGACCGTACACCGACCTGCGCCCGTTCCATTTCGGCGTAGTCGTGGGCACACACTTCCAGGACCTCGAGCTATGCAATGTCGGACTGACCACCATAACTGACGCCGACGGCAACACATACGAATCGCTCGTGTCAGTCGACCAGGACCGATGGGACCCAGGATTCCAGGTGGGTGTGCTGGGCGAAGCACGCCTCGGCACACATTTCGCCTTCCGTCTGGCTCCCATGATGATGTTCGGCACAAGGCATCTGACATTCTATAATCATAAGAAACTCGATGACAAAGGTGCTCCTACTGAGGCAAGACAGAATCTGAAATCGGTATACATTGCCGCTGTCATGGACATCATTTTCGCAGCAAAACGCTTCAACAACCACCGTCCGTACATCGTAGCAGGCGTAACCCCGATGCTCAACCTCACCAGCAGAGACAACGACTACATCCGTCTGAACAAATCAGACATATTCGCAAGCGTCGGAGTGGGATGCGACTTCTATCTGCCATACTTCAAACTCAGACCGGAACTGAAGTTCATGTACGGACTGACAAACAGCCTCGACAGCGGACACGCCGGACGACTGAAGGACATGAACAAGCTGCCATACGCCGCATCGGTAGACAAGACACGCGCTAAGATGATATGCCTCTCATTCTATTTTGAATAGAACAGAAAGCACCGAATGACAGACACTGAAACTGGAACAGCAAAACATAACTGCCCGAAGTGTATTTTTATGTTAACAATACCGCAGAATAGTTAAAATCAAGAAATTTATATACTCATATTTAGGTATTTCGAATATTCTTGCTAACTTTGCACTACCGAAAGATGTGTAATACACAGAGCTGTCTGACAATAGCAAGACGCATTCGGCACAAGACGAAAACATAATAATTATTAACAAATAAAATCTTAAAAACTATGGCATACGTAATTAGCGAAGACTGCATCGCATGTGGTTCATGTATCAGCGAGTGTCCAGAAGAGGCTATCTCTGAGGGCGATATCTATTCAATCAACCCTGATCTCTGCACAGAGTGCGGAACATGTGCTGACGTTTGTCCTAACGAGGCTATCTCTCTCGGATAAAACAAATTGCAGAACTGATGCAAAAAAAATAAACGGGGCGTCTTCATCAGAAGACACCCCGTTTTCGTTTTAATGTCTGCCAGCAGCAGAAAGGACTGGCAGACGGTTTCCTTCATACGGTCAGCTGACGATTGCCGCCGAACCACCGCTGGCATATAAAACAAAAAAGGCTTACGAACTAATTCGTAAGCCTCTGAATGTAGCGGGAGGGGGTCACGATCCCTCGACCTCCGGATTATGAATCCGACGCTCTAACCAGCTGAGCTATCCCGCCATCATTTTATTTGCGGGTGCAAAGGTACGACTTTTTTTTTATCCTGCAAAAACTTTTGCAACTTTTTTACTCCTTTAATGCGTTTTTTTCGTTTATATCGAAAATTATTCGTACTTTTGCACCACAATTGCTATATATACATTTTAAAATATAGTATATTCGGTAATAACGAACAGCAAACATATCATCATGCGGCAGAAGCAAAATGCTTGCAGCCGCAAAAACGCAGCGGATTTATAAGGAAAACATCCAGACCATGTTCAGAATCAAACGCCTCGACATATTCATAGCAAAACAGTTCGGACTGCTCTTTGCCGGAACATTCTGCATCAGCCAGTTTGTGCTGATGATGCAGTTCCTATGGCGCTATGTGGACGAATTGATTGGAAAAGGCCTGTCGCTCGATGTGCTGGCGCAGTTCTTCTGGTATATGGGACTGATGCTCGTGCCGCAAGCGCTGCCGCTGGCCATACTGCTGTCGTCGCTGATAACATTCGGAAACCTGGGAGAGAGCTCGGAGCTTACAGCAATAAAAGCCGCAGGCATATCGCTGATGCAGGCTTTCCGTTCGCTCATCGTAATTACAATATTAATCACGCTCGGCTCATTCTTTTTCCAGAACCATATTGCGCCAGAAGGAAACAAGAAACTGGCACAGCTGCTCGTAGCCATGAAGCAGAAGAATCCGGAATTGGAAATTCCTGAAGGAATATTCTACGACGGCATACCTGACTGCAATCTTTACGTGCAGAAGAAAGACATGGACACCGGCATGCTGTATGGAGTAATGATATACCGCATGAACGGTTCATTCGAAGATGCCGCCATTATCCTTGCTGATAGCGGGAAACTGCAGTCAACAGCAGACAAGAAACACCTGCTGCTGCAACTGTATTCAGGAGAATGGTTTGAGAACATGCGCTCGCAGGAGTTTGCAGGCAATGCAAACGTGCCATACAGAAGGGAGACCTTTATCACAAAGCGTATCCTGCTCGACTTTGATACGGAGCTGAATATCAATAACGATGTGTTTGCAGGCGACGCACGAGGCAAAAGCCTTGACGATATAAAGAGCGGACTCGAAAAGACACAGCTCGCCCTCGACAGCATCGGACAGGGCATACACCGTGACATGAACAAGCAGTACTTCGCCCGATACATAGGAGAGAAGAAAGACACAATAGAAGGCGAGAAACTGCTCAAACAGGCAAAAGGCGCGGAATACAATACTGACTCGCTGTATGACAGACTCACGTCTGACCAGAAGAAATTCGTCATCAAGCAGGCTCTGAGCGAAGCAAGAATGGTGCGCGACTATCTGTCGTTCGGCAGCATCATGGCGAAAGACGGAAACAGAAATGTCAGAGAGCATTATCTCGAATGGATAAACAAATATTCTACAGCCCTGCTCTGTCTCGTATTCTTCTTCATTGGTGCTCCTTTAGGAGCCATCATCAGGAAAGGCGGACTCGGAGTGCCGGTAATAATATCGGTATTCGTATTCATCATATATTATGTGCTGGACAATACCGGCTTCCGTATGGCGCGACTGGGTGAATGGCCGGTATGGATAGCAAAGTCAATAGCACCAATAGTGCTTATCCCGACAGCCATATTCTTCACATACAAAGCGAACAAGGACTCAATGGTCTTCAATGTAGACACATACAGGAACTTCTTTATGAGACTATTGGGACTGAGAACAAAGCGCAGCGTAACAGTGAAAGAGGTCATCATAAACGACCCTGACTATGCACAGGACAAAGCACATCTGGAGCAGATAACAGAAGATATGCTGGCATACAACAAGAGCAGACGGATCTATCTCATGCCAAACATTGTGAATACATTCTTCAGAAAAGACACCGATCACGAGATTGAACGTATCTGCACAGAGATTGAAGCCGTGATAGACGACCTCAGCAACACAAAGGACCATAGCATCATAAAACTGCTGAAACAATATCCTGTGATTTCACCTATAGCGCATAGACAGCCTTTCAGCAAGAAATGGGCTAACATCATATCATTTATCGTGTTCCCTGTAGGAATATTCCTATACATACGCATGTGGACATTCAGACTCCGCCTGCTAAAGGACATGAAAGAAATACATAGGCTTAACGATATGATGATTGAAAGAATAGACACAGAACATCTAAACAGCGAAAACATAGAGCTATAGAACACACAATAAGGTAGAGCATGCTCTACCTTATTATATATATAATAGCCTGACTCCACCACAAATACAACATAACAACATCAAATATTTCAACCAAAAATAAGTTAAAACAGAAAAAAGTGATTCATTTATTCGCAAAAATCAATAAAATTAATTAATTTTGCACGGAATATATAAAGAAATCAACATTATGTATAATTTATCTGACCGTTTGAACCGTCTGTCGCCGTCAGCAACGCTGGCAATGTCGCAGAAAAGTTCAGAAATGAAGGCCCAAGGCATCGATGTAATAAACTTAAGTGTAGGAGAACCTGATTTCAATACTCCAGACCACATCAAGAAAGCCGCAATAAAAGCAGTTGAGGAAAACTGGAGCCGATACAGCCCAGTACCAGGATACCCGGAGCTAAAGAAAGCTATCGTAGACAAACTGAAGAACGAAAACGGACTGGACTATGCGCCAAGCCAGATTCTATGCTCTAACGGAGCAAAGCAGTCTGTATGCAACGCCATCATGGCCATAGTAAATGCAGGAGACGAAGTTATCATTCCTGCACCTTACTGGGTAAGCTACCCGCAGATGGTGCTGCTTGCTGAAGGAACACCGGTATATATTGACGCTCCTATTGAACAGGACTTCAAAATAACTCCTGAGCAGCTCGAACAGGCAATAACTCCAAAAACACGCGCCCTAATCCTCTGCTCACCATCTAATCCTACAGGCTCTGTATACAGCAAGCAAGAACTTGAAGCACTGAAAAACGTACTCCTCAAGCACGAGAACGTAATAGTCATTGCCGACGAAATATACGAACACATCAACTACATCGGCGAACACGCATCAATGGCAATGTTCGACGACATAAAGGAGCGTGTGGTTATCGTAAATGGCGTGTCTAAGGCATACGCCATGACTGGATGGCGAATCGGATTCATCGCCGCACCAGAGTGGATTGTCAAGGGATGCAACAAACTCCAGGGACAATACACATCTGGACCATGCTCTGTTTCACAGAAAGCAGCTGAGGCAGCATTCGCTGGCGACCAGCAGTGTGTGGAAGACATGAGACAGGCATTTGAAAGACGCAAGAACCTCATCGTCGAACTGGCAAAGGACATTCCCGGACTTGAAGTAAACAACCCTCAGGGAGCATTCTACCTCTTCCCTAAGTGCTCATCATTCTTCGGAAAAGAGTACAACGGACAGAAGATAAACACATCAACAGACCTCGCTCTCTTCATACTTGAGCAGGCGCATGTCGCAACTGTTGCCGGAGACGCCTTCGGCTCGCCAGAATGCTTCAGAATGAGTTACGCTACAAGCGACGAAAATATATGCGAAGCAATGCGACGCATAAAAGACGCATTAGCTCTTCTCCACTAAAAAGAAGCGCAAACAAAGAAAATAACACAAATTCAAGGTTAAAAAACATTAATAGCACGCTTTATTCAGCAAAATTACTTATCTTTGCGATTGAAACCGTTGCTATACCATTTAATCGGAAGACGAAAAACATACACCCCTAATACAATCTCCCGCTTAAACTTTTAACCCAAGAAAGAACAACTATTTATAATTTTATCTATTAATAACCAAATCTTAAAAAACATTATGGCAAATTCACAGAAACCAGCCCCAGCTAAGAAAAAGCAGGGCTTCCAGGGTGTTCGTAACGCAATTTGGATTATCGTAATCTGCTTCATCGCAGGTGTATGCTTCTTCGAGTTCGTGCTCGGTAATCCTTCTAACTTCCAGGGTGGTGACAACAGCGGTCATCCACTTCCAGGCAACCTCCTCGGTACAATCTACAAGGGTGGTATCGTCGTTCCTGTAATTATCACTCTCCTCTTCACCGTTATCGCACTTTCTGTTGAGCGCACTCTCGCTCTCAATACAGCAAACGGTAAGGGCAAACTCGGTAAGTTCGTTCGCGAAGTTAAGGCTGCCGTTACATCTGGCGACCTCGCTAAGGCTCAGCAGCTCTGCGACAAGCAGCAGGGTGTTGTAGGTAACGTTGTTACAGCATCTCTCAAGACTTATGCTGAGATGGAAGGCACAGCAGGCCTGAAGAAAGAGCAGAAAGTTGCTAAGATTCAGCAGGCTCACGAAGAGGCAGTTCAGCTCGAAATGCCAACTCTTCAGATGAACATGCCTATCATCGCTACTCTCGTAACTCTTGGTACTCTTACCGCTCTCTTCGGTACTGTGGTAGGTATGATCAAGTCATTCGCAGCCCTCGCAGCAGGTGGTGGTGGTGACTCACTCGAGCTCTCTACAGGTATTTCTGAGGCCCTCGTAAATACAGCATCTGGTATCTTGACATCTTGGGTTGCTGTTATTTCTTATAACTTCTTCTCAAACAAGATCGATAAGCTTACTTACGCTCTTGACGAGGTTGGTTACACAATTGCTAAGACATACGAGGCTAACCACACAGAAGAGGCTTAATCTTTTTACTAACCCTTTAATACTATTATCGCTATGGGTAAAGTAAAAATTAAAAAAGCCGACACCTGGATCGATATGACTCCGATGTCTGACGTTATGGTCCTCCTCCTCACATTCTTCATGCTTACATCTACATTCGTGAAGAACGAGGCTGTGAAGGTAAATACGCCAGGATCTGTTTCGGAGATCAAAGTTCCAGAAACTGAAGTTCTACAAATATTAGTAGACAAAGATGGCAAGATTTTCATCGGCCTGGACAAACCGGGATATATGCAGGAGATGCTTAACAATTTCAAGGCAAATTATCCTAATCTAAACCTTGTTCCACTTCAGGAGAAGAATTTCCTTGCCCTCGCATCTTTCGGAGCACCTGTTGCAGAAATGTCTAACGTACTCAAGCTTGAAGCATCTGAAATCAACAACAAGCAGATGTCAATGGGTATCCCTACAGACAGTATCAACGGAGGCATGAGTGAATTCCAGCTGTGGGTTCAGGCTGCACGTGATGCTTCTTTCGGATCAGACATGAAGATTGCTATCAAGGCAGACGCAGCAACTCCATATAAGGTTGTGAAGAAGATGATGTCTGAACTTCAGGACATGAGTGAGAACCGTTACTATCTTATAACATCGTTAAAGAAGGAGAGTGAATAATTATGGCAAAGAAAAAAGCCTCTAGACAGAAAAAAGCCGACACCCGTGTCGACTTTACCCCGATGGTGGACATGATGATGCTTCTTATCACTTTCTTCATGCTGTGTACATCTCTGAGCAAGCCTCAGTCTATGCAGCTGACGATGCCAAGTAATGATAAGAATGTGCAAGAGCAGGACCGTGGCGCTGCAAAGGAGTCACAGACCATTACTCTCTATCTTGCTGGTAATGACGCTATTTACTACGTAAAGGGTATTCCTGATTATGAGAACCCTGCATGTATGAAGAAGTCAACATGGGGCGCAGACGGCATTCGTGACGTGCTCATCAACCACAAGACAGAAGAAGGTTATACACCTGTAAAGAACATCAAGGCTTCAAAGGCACTTCTTGATGCAGAAAGAGCAAAGGATAAGACTATGACAGACTCTATCTATAACGCTCGTCTGGACAAGATTAAGAAGGGTGAACTTGAGACAGGTAAGGTACCTCCTCTTACTATCATCATCAAGGCAATGGACACAGCGTCATACAAGAACCTTGTAGACGCGCTTGATGAAATGCAAATATGTGCAATCGGTAAGTATGTTATTGACCAGATTAACGAAGACGACCAGATGCTTCTTGACAAAGCTGGCGTTAAGTAATATCGGTTTATAACGAATAATAATCCATAAAGAAATATCCGACTATGTCAAAAATAGATCTTATTTCAAATGATTGGGCCGACCTTGTATTTGCCGGTCGTAATCAGGCCTATGGTGCTTACCAGTTGCGTAGAGGTACTGGCAAACGTAACGTTATCTCAATGATATTCGTTGCGGCAGTAGCAGCACTTGCATACATAGGCTTAGCAGCATACAACTCATACCAGGAAACTCAGAAGGCACGCTTTGAAGCTGAGATGGAGGCATCACTCCTCGAGCAGAAGAAGCAGGCTAAGGTTGAAAAGAAAGCTGAAGTTCCAAAGGTAGAGCAGGTAAAGAAGGTTGAGAAAGTGAAATCTTCTATTAAGTTTACTCCTCCTGTAATCAAGAAGGACGACGAAGTTAAACCTGAAGAGGAAATGAAGTCACAGGATGAACTTAATGAGAACAAGACTGCCATCGGTGCATTCGACGTTAAGGGTAATGACGAAGAAGGCGGTACAGTCCTCAAGGCAGTAGAAGAGATTGCTGCTCCAGAACCTCCTAAGCACGAAGAAGAGAACAAGGTATTTGATGTGGTAGAGCAGATGCCATCATTCCCTGGTGGTCCTGCAGCTCTCATGAAGTATCTCAGTGAGAACATGCGTTATCCTGCAGTAGCAGAGGAGAACGGTATTCAGGGTCGTGTAACCGTACAGTTCGTCGTAGAGAAGGACGGTAGCGTTACAGACGTTAAGACAATGAAGTCTGTTGACCCAGCACTCGACCGTGAGGCAGAGCGCGTAGTAAAGAGCATGCCGAAGTGGATTCCAGGTAAGCAGAATGGTTCTGCAGTACGTGTGAAGTACTTCGTGCCTGTAGTCTTCCGTCTCCAGTAATAGCATTAAACTCTATTCGTATGGAGATTAATCAGTTTCTGTAAATCTCCAATACGATACAATCAAGATGTGAAGAGTAGTAGTGAGGCTTCTCCCAGAGAGGGTTTCCCTCTACTCTTCACTCTTTCACATTTATAATAAATAGAATCATAAACGTTGTGTGAGACTGAACGACATAATCCGATTTGCGTTCTCAAACATCGTCAGTAAGATTCTGAAGCATAACAGAAGCATGAAAAAAGACATCAATACATACCGCCACACATCAGTCAGCATACTGACATGCATATTACTTGCATTATTGGTTTTCTGCTCATGTAACAAGAAGTCCAAGAATGGAAGGACAGACACATATGCGTCTGGCGAGATGATACTGATGTGCGATGAAAGTTTCAGTCCAATTATCAACGAAGAATTAAAAGTATTTCATGCTACCTACCCAGATGCGAAAGTAACTCCGCAGTACATAAACGAGTTAGATGCTTTCAATGCCTTGAAGCAGATGAAAGTAAACCTAATTATTGCGGCACGCAACTTCCGTCCAGATGAGATAGAATACTTCAATTCGCACAAGCTTTATCCACGCTATTTCCCTATCGGATATGACGGACTGGCATTTATCTGCAATAATCAGAATACAGACTCATGCATTACCGTTGAGAACATCAAGCGAATACTCAGCGGCAAGGTGACAACATGGGACGAGGTAAATAAAGGTTCAAAGTTAGGCGAGATTGACGTTGTCTTTGACAACAACAAATCAGCGGCAGTACATTATGCTGTTGACTCTATTCTCGGTGGTGTACCAATCAACAGCCCTAACATCACTGCAGTAAACACAAGTGCAGAGGTGATTAATTACGTTGAGAAGACACCTAACTCAATAGGCGTTATTGGCAGCAACTGGCTTAATGACAAGCGCGACACAACAAACGTGACATTCAAGAAGAATATAACCGTGATGTCAGTGTCTCAGATGGAAGAAGCTACAGAGATGAACAGTTGGAAGCCATATCAGCTTTATCTGCTTGATGGACGTTACGCATTTCCTCGAACAATCTACGCTCTGCTCGTTGACCCATATCGCGGACTGCCGCAAGGATTTGCGAACTATTTGCAGTCGCCTATAGGACAGAAGATAATTCTGAAGTCCGCACTACTCCCCTATCGCGGCGACCTATCAATCAGGAAGGTTAATATGTCAGAGGAATAGGCTGTGCCACGTAAATCAGGAAGATTAACATGTCAGAAGGACTGGTAGTGTTGCACGAAACCGGAAGATTAACATGTCAGAAGAACTGGTAGTGCTACGCAAAACAAGAAGGGAACTATTCACCTACTATTTATAAAGAAACAACATAGAACAAATAAAGTCACAAACACCAAACATTAAAACTATTAACAGACTTATGAAGACGATTAAATATTTTTTCATCGGAGCCCTGTTGACAGTCATCAGCGCTCCAGCAATGGCTCAGGTATCTGTTGACGATGCTATCAAAGCCATCAAGAGTTCTACAGACGCAAAGGCTACAGCAAAGGTTGTAAAAGAAGCAATGAAGCCAATCAAGAAGAATGCTGCTGAAGTTGCAAAACTCGGCCGTGCATATCTTGACGTAAAGGACACACTCAATGCTAAGAAGTATGCTGACCTTGCTATCAAGGCAAACAAGAATGCAGCCGCAGGTTACATTCTCCACGGTGACATCGAAGTATTCAATGACAATCCTGGTGCAGCAGCAAGCTGGTATCAGAATGCTATCTATTTCGATGCAAAGAATCCAGAGGCATACAAGAAGTACGCATTCATTTATCGCGGCCGTGACCCAAAGCAGGCCGTTCAGACACTTGAGCAGCTCCGCACAGTAGATCCAACCTACCCTGTTGACGCAGAGGCTGGTCATATCTACTATCTGTCAGCTACAAAGAATGCAGCCTACATGCCGCTTGCACTGGAGCACTACCAGAAGGTTCAGCTTGCAGACATCGCTAAACTTGAGCCATACTACATGACAGAGTATGCTCTCGTAGCATTCGCAAGCCAGAAAAACGACCTTTCAAAGCAGATTGCAGAGTACGGTCTGAAGGCAAATCCACGCCATGCTGGCTACAATCGCCTTGCTCTCTACAATGCAGTAGAGCTGAAGCAGTATGACGAGGCTATCAATTACGTTGACCGTCTGCTCAACCAGAGCGACTCTGTTGAAGTAACAGCCAATGACTATAAGTTTGCTGCGCTTGCATACACTGGTGCAAAGAACTATGACGAGGCTATCAACTACTACAGCAAGCAGCTTGAGGCAACAGAAACTCCAGAAGCGAAGGCTGATGTTCTCAAGGCTCTCTCTGACTCATACAAGGCTAAAGGCGACCTCGTGAACTCACTGGCAAAATACAAGGAGTACCTTGCAGTTAATCCAAACGCCAATGCTAACGACTACGCCGGATTTGCAACAATCTACCGCAACATGGCAGCAGAACAGACAGGTGAGGAGCAGAAGGCATCTGTAAACGAGGCACTGAATATCTACAAAGATATGGTTACAAAGTTCCCTACATCAGCAGACTATGCAAACTTCATGTCAGCACGTACAATTCAGATGCTCGACCCAGACCAGAAGCTCGGTCTTGCAAAGCCATACTATGAGGCAATCGCAACATCAATCGAGACAGCTGGTATCAAGAGCGACACTGACAAGGTTCGTGTAAAAGAGGCATACACATACCTCGGCATCTACTTCTTCAAGATTGTCAGCGACGCTGATGCAGCAAAACCATACTTCGACAAGCTCATCGCTCTCGACCCAGAGAACGAGCTTGCAAAGCAGGTGCTCGCTACATACGAGTAATGTTTACTTAATCACAGCGGTTCGCACAGTGCTTGGCAGCATACATGGAATGCCCAAGCCAGTCAAAGAATACGGCTGAACAAAAAAAACATACAAAGAAACAATAACAGAGGCTGTGTCTGATTCGTCATGACACAGCCTTTTTTCATACAAATCATAACACATGGAGAGACGACACCATCCATGCAGATGCCCCAGAGAATCAATAACATGATGACAAACAACGACGACGAGCGCTTCATGCGCATGGCTCTGGCAGAAGCCCAGAAAGCAGCTGAGGAGCAGGAAATACCTATCGGAGCTGTAATAGTATGCAATGGGAAAGTACTATCACGAGCCCACAATCTCACAGAAACGCTCTGTGATGTTACCGCTCATGCCGAAATGCAAGCCATAACAGCGGCGGCAAATACTCTCGGCGGTAAATATCTGCACGACTGCACACTCTACGTCACCGTAGAGCCCTGCCCCATGTGCGCCGGAGCAATAGGCTGGGCACAGATACCACGCATCGTCTACGGCTGTCCAGACGAGAAGCGCGGCTACCGTGAATACGCCCCTCGTGCGCTACACCCTAAAGCCATCGTAACCGAAGGCGTATTATGCGAAGAATGCAAGGAACTCATGCAGTCATTCTTCAAAAGCAGACGGAAATAGAAGCAAGAGCACACAACGTTGCGTATGCTAAAGCATGCTCATGCAAAGGCTATAACATACTTATATTGACAAACACAAAATCAACAGGCAAGAACAAAAACGCTGAAACAATTTCAAGACTATGGCAAAGAAAAACAAATTGAATAATCCTCAAGAAGGATTGGAATTTCATGACTTATACGCACAACAACCTGAAGAGATTCGTCAGATGTTAGACGAGTTCAACATAAATAGTTTTGAAGATTTAATGGGGCTCGCTGTAATGATAGGTATCGACCCTGATAAATTGATAGCATTCAACGAGAAAAACGGTGCAGGAAAACTACCAGAAATGGAAGAAATCATGTTTGACGAAGATAATCCAGCCGGCGATTTCTATCGAATGTTAAGAGATATGGAGGATACGGAGGACTATGTTGATGACGAATACGATGATGATGATGACGATGACGAAATGTTTCCCTTTGCACTCCCTGATGCAATCTTTTTTGAAGATCTGCCTGCACAGAAATACCATCTCCGTATTAAGTTAAACAATGCGCCCGTACCAATTTGGCGTGAGATAGAAGTGCCCTCTAATATTTCCTTAGAGTTCCTTGCCTTTGTAGCCATGGAAACCATGGGATGGGAAAACGAACACCTGCATCAGTTCAAGAAGAAAAATATAATCTATAAAAATCGAGCATGTCTTAAGTACGAACCAGAAATGTTCGACTTCCTCGAGTCACAAATCCGCACCGTTGCCGCCGACAATTATCCTATCTCAGATATATTCAAAGAGAAGGGCGACCGCATTGAATTTGAATACGACTTTGGAGATTGCTGGCGTCATGACATATGGCTAAAGGGTATCAGCGAATACCAGCCAGACGAGTCAAAAACGCTAAAACTGCTTAAGGGCAAAGGCATGTGTCCCCCTGAAGATTGCGGAGGCATTTACGGATACGCCTATCTGTTAGAAATACTCAACAAGAAACGCAAATCAGCAGACGACAAGGACCGTCTGGAGTGGTTTGGCATAGAGAAAGACTATGACCCAAACGAGTTTGATTTCGATCAGACCAAAGACAATTTATACGATTTATGGACGGATGCGATGGATAAATAAAAAATAAGACAAAAACTGCCAAGCTCGCAAGTATAACAACCTGAAGTAGATAACGGAAGTTAAGTGAAGAAATACAACTATCATCACATAGGTAGAAGACTATTGGGTAAAGATTAGGTAGCAAAGAGTTCACCTACCTACTCCCTCTACCGTCCTCTATATACTTCTATCTACTACAGGTTGAGCACAAGCGAAACCTAAGAAAAACGGAATTGTAACAATACATCAAAGAACGCCAGCGCATACGTATTAGGTATTGGATTTCTGCCACTAAGTTACAATATTTCAAAAGCAAATGCAAGTATTATGCGGATAGACATATGAGTATATCCCATAGGCGTTTCTTCATATATGACAATGCTTAGAGTTTGATGCACATATGTACAGAAAACGAGTACGTCAAAACAAGTAAATAAGATGCAAAAAGCAAAGGAGAAAAGCCTTGCAAAAAATGCAGTCCATAAGCTATATATAAGAAATTTCAGAGTCATACAAAGAATATCCCATCGCTAAAAAAATATCAGCGGAATGCAGAAAATGAGCTTGATGATACTTTCTTGCAGACATGATTTTATTGGAATCTGGCGGAAGAATCATGGAAAACTGCAGGGAATTATACAGAAAAATGACTGCGGGATGACAAGAAACGACATCTTACGGCATGAAAGGCTGCGAATGACAACGCAAGAAGTAACGTTTCGTAGGAAGAAATGCTGCTATCTGCACCGTCATTCGCTGCCTTTCATGCCGTTTTCTGTATATGCGAGAAAATAGCAGCGGCATAACTCGCTGATACAGAAGGAAGTTTACGATTAGCAGATTTTGGAAATTCATTCGCCCATCTGCGGCAAAACGATTTTTCGGGCAGGAGGAGCTGTCAAGAGAGTATCATACAGCCGTGATTTCCGCAGCATGGTGATACTTTCTTGCTAACAGGACGAGGAGAATCACGAGGAGAGAGATGGCACAGCATAGCACAACAGCATGTTGTACGCAAAGCAGGGTTCTGACGTCCACAGCTGCCACTTTTCGCTGTCTGCCATGCAATATCCATGCCGCAGCATAAAAATTATTGTTAAAGACATCAGTATTTCGGAAAATTTTTGTAACTTTGTATCGGAGAATCGCAAATAATTGTTCGTTTTCAGAAAGAAATAATAACAAAACGAAACAATGCGTTTCCAAAAGCATAATATAAGGTAAAAAAGATTCGCAAACACACTATTCAACAAATGAAAACAGATATTGAAATAGCTCGTGAAATAGAGCTGTCGCCAATTAGCGAGATTGCGCAAAGCATAGGTATTAGTACAGACGCAATCGACACATACGGAAAATACATTGCCAAAGTGCCTGAAACGCTGATTGACGAGGAACGTGTGGCTAAGTCGAAACTGATTCTCGTGACTGCCATGACTCCCACTAAGAGCGGCAACGGCAAGACAACAGTTTCTATCGGTCTGGCACTGGGAATGTCACGCCTCGGCAAGAAGGCCATCGTGGCACTTCGCGAGCCTTCGCTGGGCCCGTGCTTCGGCATGAAGGGCGGCGCTGCTGGCGGTGGCTACGCACAGGTGCTGCCTATGGAGAAGATAAACCTGCATTTCACAGGCGACTTCCATGCCATAACTTCTGCCCACAACATGATTACGGCTCTGCTCGACAACTATATGTACCAGCGGCAGGAAGAGGGATTCAGACTGAAGCAGGTGCTGTGGAAGCGTGTACTGGATGTGAACGACCGCAATCTGCGATACATCACAACAGGACAGGGCGGACCGAAGGACGGACTGACAATGCAATCAGGATTCGACATCACTCCGGCATCGGAAATCATGGCTATACTATGTCTCTCCTCCTCGCTCGACGACCTGCGCCAGCGCATAGACAACATCGTGCTGGGCATACGTGAAGACGACAAGCCGTTCACGGTGAAAGATATGGGTGTGGGCGGTGCGATAACAGTGTTGCTCATGGATGCAATACGCCCTAACCTGGTGCAGACAACAGAGCATACGGCGGCATTCATACATGGCGGACCGTTTGCTAACATCGCTCACGGATGCAACTCTATTCTGGCTACGAAAATGGCGATGACTTTCGGCGAATATGCTATAACGGAGGCGGGCTTCGGCGCTGACCTCGGTGCAGAGAAGTTCTTCGACATAAAATGCCGCAAGGCTGGCATAACGCCTGCCGCCACAGTGCTCATCGTGACATCGGCAGCACTGGAGATTCATGGATGGGAGAACGTGGAACGGCATCTGGAAAATCTGCACCGCTTCGGACAGAAGGTTATAGTATGTCTGAACAAGTTCCCTCACGACACTGACGAGAGTATTGCTGAGATACGCTCACGCATCGAGGCTCTGGGCGTACCGTTTGCTGTCAACCGCTCTTATGCTGAAGGCAGTGCGGGATCGGAGGAGTTTGCACAGACCGTCATCGACACCATCGAGGCGTCAGAACAGAAGCCGCTCTGCTTCGCATACGCTGACACGGACAGCGTGAAGGAGAAGATAGAGAAGATTTGCAGGGATATGTATGGGGCTGCAGAAGTTACATACAGCGACGAGGCAAACGCTGCCATAGAGGCTGCCAACGCAATGAATCAGCAGCACTTCCCAGTCTGCATAGCCAAGACGCAATACTCTTTCTCTACAGACTCAAAGGTGGCTGGCGCACCATCAGGACATACCGTACACATACGCAATATCGTCATCAATAGCGGTGCGGAGATGATAGTGGCGGTGGCTGGCGCAATAATGCGTATGCCAGGACTATCGAAATCGCCTCAGGCGGAGCGAATAGACATTGTTGACGGGAAGATAGAGGGGCTGTCATAGAGACCTCTTATATACAAAATCGCACATCGGGGCATGCCATAGCGGCGTGCTCCGATGTGCATTTTTGTTTTGACTGTTTTGTTTATCAAGACTACGGCACGCAGATAGCGCAGATTACGCCTGATTCTTTCTGTAATTCAGGATACAAGGATTTAACGCGAATGTCCAGGACTGTCTATAGCATAACTAAGAAAATAAAAAGCCCCATAGACTTAAGTGTACAGTATTTTTCTCTTGCGGCTATCTGCATATCATCTGCACCACATCTGCATCGCTATAACTAACTACTATATAAGAACTTAAAACAGCAGTGCAGATGTGCAGATGTATTTTTTTAAAAAATATGGTGTAAGCAGGTATATAGGTATGAATACTTGTAGCTTGTCGAATGCTTATCTCTCATCTCTAAATGCCATAAAGAAGCGCCACACATGACACGATGTGCGGCGCTTCCTGTTATTCGTCAGATTCTGCACGAGGCAGAACCCTCATTTATTTAACTTTACTTTCTAACGTACTTGCGTCCGTTCTGGATAATGATACCCTTCATAGACTTAGTTACGCGCTGTCCAGCAACGTTGTACATTGGAGCGTTGTCGTCAACAGGCTGCTCGATGTTCTCGATGCCTACGCCTTCGCTTGCAGTTGCCTCAACTGGGTCGCAAAGACCACCCATCTCGTTCGCTGCACGTACTGACCACTTAGCTGTTGCGTCGTCAACGATATAAGTTGGTTCGATAGTGAAGTCAACTACCTTGCCGTCCTTACATACAGCCCAGAGGAGTGCATACTGGTTGTCGTCCCAAGAGAGTGTGTTGTCACCCTTATAGAGAACTACGTTAGTTGGAGCAGGAGCCTGCTCTGTTGCCTCACGTGGATTCCAATCGCCGAACATATTGCTCATATTGCCAATCTCGGCTGCTTCTTCAGCGCTGAGAACAGGGTTGAATGAGTGTGGATTCTCGTTGCCAAGTTCCTTAACACGTCCGCTAAGGTCAACAGTTGTGCCGCTTGCAGAAATGCTGTTGTATTCAGCAAAGCGTGTACATCCGCCTGCGCTCATGTTTGTCCAACCAGCAGCTGTTGGGATAGCCTCCATTGTACAGTCAATGTAGTAGGTCTCTGCAGCCTCTGTCCAAGGACGACCGAGGAAGTAGTTACCGTTAACATCGTCCTGCTCACCCTTGAGAGTACAATCCTTGAATACGTAACCGTACTTAACATTGTCACGAGGAGCTACGATGTAACCAGCCCGCTCACACATTACGATGTCAACATCATTGAAGAATACGTCACCGCTACCGCAGATGAAGTCTGTACGTCCGCGGATAACACCACCCTCGAAGTAGTAGAGGCTCTGGCTACGGTCTGAAACGTATGTATCCTGATATGCCCAAAGTGTAACATCCTTGCAGATAGTCTTGTTACCACCGTCAACGAGGATTACGTTACGTCCTGTTGCATCTGGAGTATTAGTCTTCAGAGTAATATCCTGGAAGTAAGTATTTGTAGCACCGCTGGTCATGTAGAGCAGACCGCTGGTACGGATACCCTCAAGCGGATTAGCCTGACCGCCTGCACCTGCATCTGGATTAGAAGCGAGGTCGTTAGGCATTGTGTTAGCAACAGATGTCAGTGCCATCTCCTCACCAATAATAGATGTATTAGGCGCACCGAATGATGTCTTAGGATCTGGATAGCTCTTGCCATCTGTACCTGTCACCATAGCATTCTGATTAGCAGGTATGATGTGGCTTCCCTGCTTAACGAAGATACGATAACGCTTGCTCTTGTCAGCACGTGTAGAAGCAGCATTGAGAGCGTCCTTGAAGTTACCGTCGTCTGGTACGATAAAGTCGTAGAGTGCCTTCTCAACTGTTGGCTTTGTCATTGTTGTGAATGTAACATTAACAGCCTCATTAAGCACGTTGTCTGTCAAGTCGCTTACAGAACCAGCAGCAAGCTGGAATGTGTACTCTGTAGCATATGTCAGACCCTTATACTCTGCAGCAACAGTCTTGCCTGTAGCTGAAAGTACGAGTTCTTCACCATTGAGAGTAGCCTTAGCTGTAGATGTCAACTTCACCTTCTCGTCGAAGTTCATTACAACACGTCCGTTAGCAGAAGCACCAGTTGCACCTGTTGCAGGAACAGTGCTTACAAGTGCAGGAGCCTTGCCGTCGTCAACAAGCTTCTTCTCACCAAGGACGAAGATGTTTGTTATAGTTGTACCATCGTTGTTTGATGTAGTACCGTCAATAGCTGATGTGTAATCAGGGATGAAGCGGATGTAGAGCTCTGCTGCATTGTTAGCATCAGCAGGAAGTTCTGCGCTGATAGGTGTAGCAGTCTTCACAGCCTCCATTGTAGCCTCACCAACCTTTGTCCAGTTTGTACCATCAACAGAGAACTCGATTGTCTGCTTCTGATATGCATTGTAGTTATACATCATCTCAGCCTGAACCTTGATGTTTGTAAACTCAGAAGCGTTAATCTTTGTCTGATAGTAGTACTTGTCAGCAATGTTATTCCAGTTTACAGCAGCGCCAATGAATGACTCATAGCCATTAGCAGCTTCCTTTGACTTGTCAAGCCAGCCAGCTGTCTTGCCCTCAGCATTTGTCATGATGAGAGTTGTAGCCTCATTGTCCGCTGTAGAAGCGAAGTCAGCAGGACGTCCGTTGTTACCACGCTTGATGAAGTCCCAGCCTACGATGTAGTCCTTAGCTGAATAGTTTGCTGTGAGAGCTACATTTTCAGTCATGTCAACCTCAATCTCGCTTGATGTCTGACCGTTGCTCCAGCTGCTGAACGCCAAGATAGCATTGCTTGAAGCTACGAGAGCAACCTTTGTGCCTTCCTCATACATGTTCTTGCCGTCAACTACTGTAGGAGCAGGTGTAAGTTCTACCATGTAGTCATTAGCACCGCCTTCAACAGTAATAGCAAGTTCGTATGTGTTAACCTGCTTGAAGTTTGCTGTCAGAGTCTCGTCAGCATTTACTGTATACTTGAACTTAGCCTCTGCTGAAACTTCTGTACCAGCAGCATCTGTCCAGTTAACAAAGTCATAACCAAACTTCTCTGTTGCAGTAAGAGTTACCTCTGTGCCTTCCTCATACTCATCAGCTGCAGGATATGCACTTACTGTACCGCCCTCTGCTGGAGAAGCAACTGTAGCCAGAGTGTACTTAGCTACATCAGCAGCAGTTCCGTTGATAAGACCGTGAATCTGAACATCGCTGAAACCACCTTCCTTTGAAGCATTAACACCAATAGTTGCTGTAATTGCAAATCCATCAGCAGAAGCAAGCTTAGACTGCTGCTCTGCTGTAAGGTCAATTTCTATCTTATTAGTATAGTTTGTATTTCCACCAAACTTATCAACATCCTGTGCTTGATTATTACGAGGTGCTGTATAGTTGCCAAGTTCTACAGATGTACCGTTAGCAAGAAGAGCTGTAACAGTTACGCCGTTCTCAGCATCAGTACCGAAGCGCTGTATGTACATGCTCACCTTTGTAGGAGTGAAAGTAAGTCCTGCAGCAGGCTTAACCTCCCACTTCGCAGCAGTTGTAGTACCTGAAGGTCTCAGTTTTATGAATGTAACAGCATTTCCATTTTCATCCTTTGCCTGGCCTGTTCCTGTGCCCTTAAGTTCCAAATCGCCAAGGGCTACATTTACAGTACTGAATACTTCTGCTGGAGTTGCTGTATATACAGCAGGATTTGTAGAATCAGTAAATGGCCATACCACTGTAGCAGCCTCGTTTGTGTATGTCTTGCCGCCTGCAGACTGCTCAACAACAGGGAGAACAACCTGTACATAGCGGTAATAAAAACCCTCACTACCAATGATTACATCGATTGCCTCTGCCTTGTTAGCAACTGTATATTCAATTGTGTTGCCAGAAACGTAATCGCTCTGTCCGTCAATTGTCAACGGATTATCACCTGTACCAAGAGCATTGTAAGCCTCAACACTTACTACTGCACCCTTGCATGAAGGGATAGTAATCTTTGTGCCACCGTTGATCTGTGCCCAATCCTGCCAGTTAGCATTAGCAACCTTTCCACTTGAAGCATCTATATCACACTTAACGTCGATTGTCTTGCCGCCGATAGTTGCCTGAGCTACCCATACATGGCCAGATGTTCCCTGCCATGCAACTATAGGAGCACCGTTCTTCTGCTGGAAGTCCCACTTCAGTATCACAGCCTCTGTGCGGTCAGCAAGAGCCACTTCGTTAGCTGTGAAGACAGGAGTAAGGTCCATCTGTGTGCCAGCAACAGCTGTCACTTCCTCACCAATAGCGTAAGTCTTAGTACCGTCAGTCCATCCTGTGAGAGTCTTGCCCTCTACATAGAGAGTTCTGTTCACTGGGATAGCGAATGTCTTGCCGTCAGCTATCTCTAATTCGGCAGGAGCAACGCCTGTTGCGCCAGACTCGCCGATAGCATAAGTCACCTTCATATTAGATGGGATGTCCTCAAGAGCTACCTTCTCTACTGAGAAGTATCTTGTATATCCAGCACCATTGATAGTGAGTGTAGTTGCCTCTCCCTTATAATACGCGTATGTAACTTGAGCAGCATCGTTCTTGAAGCAAGATGCACCAGTCTCAAATTCTGTTGTCACGCTTTCTGCAGTTGTAAACTTAGCGGTGTGTCCGCCGTATGTACAATTACCTATGCCGACCTTTACAGGGCCTTCAACCTTAACAACCATCTTTGAGTCTGTGAAACCATGGTCGCTATGGTATTTGCCACTGAACACAGCATTTGCATTTGTTGCATCAGCAGCGACGCGTGTTGCATTGCCTTCTTCATCAACAGCGATACCGAAGTTGACTTCTGTGCCTTCTGTTTTCTCTTCATCTGTTACCAATGTATATACATCAGCCTTGATGTCACGCCATGTAGAAGGAGCCTCAGCCTCAACTACAGGAAGGACAACCTGGATATAGCGCCAATATGAGCCATCACCGATTACTACATCAATAGTTTCAGATGTTCCATTGTATGTATATGTCGGAGTCGTTGTCTCCTGATTGATTGTCTCACCAGCAACAATTGTTGTTGTTGTTGCTGAATAAGTCTCCATTGTTACTACAGCACCCTTGCATGAAGGAATAGTAAATATAGTTCCTGAATTAACCTGGCTCCAGTCGTTATGACCCTGGTTGTTGAACTTACCTGATGTTGCATCGATATCCATCTTCACGTCAATAGTCTTGCCGTTTACGACAGCCTGTGCAACATAAATGCCCTTATTGCCCTGGAAGCCAACACGTGTAGCACCCTGGTCTGCACGGAAGTTCCACTTGATAGTCACAGCCTCTGTACGGTCAGCAAGCGAAGCCTCATTAGCAGAGAATACAGGAGCAAGGGTAATCTTTGTATCAGCAACTGCTGTAATCTCCTCACCAATAGCGTAAGTCTTAGTGCCATCAGTCCATCCTGTGAGAGTCTTACCCTCTACATAGAGAGTAGTATTTGTAGGAATAGCGAACTTCTCACCAGCGTTAATCTCGAATCCAGCAGGAAGAACACCTGTTGCGCCAGACTCGCCAAGAGCATATTCTACTACCATGTTATGAGGAATATCCTCAGAACTGATAGCCTTGAAGCTTACAGCAGGAGTGTAAGAAGAAGACTCTATAGTAAGAGTTGTAGCTTCGCCGTCATAATAAGCGAATGCCATAGCCTCATCAGTCTTCTTGCGGCTCCAGCATCCAAGTTTATTAATAGCCAAAGTAGCAACCGCATTTCCGTTTGCGTCTGTTATCTTTGCTTCGTTAGAATATGTACAGTTACCTACACCAATCTTAGTAGGGCCATATACAGGGATAACAACCTTTACGCCAGTACAGCCATGATCGTTATGATACTTGCCGCTGATTACAGCATTTGCTGTTGCGTCAGTAGCCTCAACACGTGATAATGTGCCGTCTTCAGCCACCTTGATGCCAAATTCAAAGTTTGCATTATTTGCTATTTCGTCAGCAGTCAACAGAGATGAAGGATCATTATAAGCAGTCAAGTCAATCTGGAAGTCACGCCATACTGGAGCCTCTGGCTCTGCAGCAACGCTCTCTGTGATAGAGATAGGCTGGAACTGTGCAGTTCCATCGTATACGCTGATAGCACCAAGGATATCGTATGTCTTACCCTCTACAGGAGCATCGATAGTGAGACCGAACTGGTTGTAGCCAGCGACAGACACCTCACCCTGTGCGATTGTAAAGTCCTTTCCTTCAGGTGCAGTATATGTCACACCCTTAAGAACAACCACCTTATTCATATTAGCAGCAGTTACATCTGCAACAGTTGCCTCTGGATACTCTACAGTTTCGGTCTGTCCGTCAACAGCTGTCAGCTTTGAAATTGCTTTCAGTTCATGGAGACCTTTGTGAATGTTGATCTCGCCAGTCCATGGTTGAGCAATAACGCTTCCCACTTCAAATGTTTTACCTAATGCAAAAATTAAAGAGTTACCAGACGCATCCTTGATAAAAGTGTAACTATTTGTTGGAGATGCCACAACGACTGCACTGCCTGTGAACGCAAACTGTTCGCCACTCTCCAATGCATTCAGCTCTGCTATGGTTGAGTATGCCGTAAGCGCAACAAAAGCCTTACTTGCTACATCACTTATTGCATCACCGTTCACAGCAATAGCCTTAACATTTGTTGTCTCTGTTATTGTGAATGGTCCAGTGTACAGAGTGCTCGCTGCAGATGGTTCTGTGCCATCCAATGTGTAATAAATAGACGCACCATCTGTAGCACAATCGAGTGTTACTTCTGTTGAACCATAGAATGGTGTGTTACCTGTAATAGTAGGCTTTACTATTGCAGCAGCCTCGCCTGTAGTAATTGTCAGGGTCTTAAATTTTCTGTGACCAGAAGAGCCTCCTACAGAGAATACTACAGAATTGGAACTACCTGTCCATGTACCATCGGCAAAAGTTCCAACATCTGTTGTAAGAGCATTAGAACCGTCACTGCTACCGAATGTAACAGCAATGCCAGTAATGTTACTGCCTGAACTTACCGTCATGGTTCCGCCACCATAAACACGAACAGCAGTACCAGAAGTAAAATACTTTGGAGTATTACTATTGGTACCCTTGTCAAAGGTTACTGTCACGCCATCCTGCTCAACGGTGGTGACCTCTTGAGAGTTCGTGTAGCCTTTGGCAGTGAAATCAATAACAATCTCCTCTGCAAACGAACCTGCCGTGAAGCACAGCAAGAACGTCCAAAGCAATAATAGCTTTCTTTTCATAAGCTTTAGGTTTAAGTTAATAAATTAAGTTATTGTAAAAAATTTTTCTTCTATGACATGATTATCCAGCACATCTCGTATGCTGTAAGTCTAAATAGTCTGTCTGGATAGGTTAGTTTGAACGTGCCGTCACAACGGCAGTATAATTCGCAACAGATGCAAAGTTACGTTTTTTTCCTGTTATTTCATAAGAATATATGCACCAAAAGGCTGATTGGTACAAAATTCCCCATTGATTTGTATAATATTCCCCCTCCCCTTGCACATATCTTCATGTGCAGGGAGCATCGGGGCATTTCTCTCATGGTATAGTTTTTATCAGTCGGCAGCCACAACCAGTTCTACCGGGCAATGGTCAGAGCCGTAGATGTCAGTATGTATTTTTGCCTCCGCCACTTTTGGCAGCAAACGCTCTGAGCAGACAAAGTAGTCTATACGCCACCCTGTGTTCTTCTCACGAGCCTTGAATCGGTAAGACCACCAAGAGTATACTATATCCTCAGGATGGAGTGTTCTGAAAGTGTCAAAGAATCCTGCTCCAAGCAGTGTAGTGAACTTTTCTCGCTCCTCATCCGTAAATCCAGGATTACGGCGGTTGGTCTTCGGATTCCTCAGGTCAATCTCCTTATGCGCCACATTTAGGTCGCCGCAGATGATGACCGGCTTCTTCTTGTCGAGCGCAATGACGTAACTGCGGAACGCATCCTCCCACTCCATGCGATAGTCCAGACGCTTCAGACCATCCTGCGAGTTCGGGACATATACGTTGACGAGATAGAACGCCTCATACTCAAGAGTAATCATGCGTCCCTCATTATTATATATAGAGGCATCGTCATACCGCATTGTGTAGTTGCCGTCAGCATCAGCCACAGGCTCTCCCATGCCGTATGCTACAGAGAGCGGCTCGTGCTTGGCATAGATGGCAGTGCCCGAATATCCCTTCTTCTCAGCATAGTTCCAGTAAGAGCGGTATCCGAGAAATTCAAGGTCGAGCTGTCCTGCCTGCATCTTTGTCTCCTGCAAGCAGAAGAAGTCTGCATCGAGGGCGAGAAAAGCCTGTTCAAAATCTTTTCCCACGCACGCACGCAGACCGTTTACATTCCATGAAATAAACTTCATACGATATTGCTTGTTGTCTTCCTGCCCTGGCAGGATTATGGAATACAGATTATTATATGGCTAACAAAAGAGTGTATACAAGAAAAGACAGGCTGGCATATATACTATGCAGCCTGTCTTTCTATTGTAATATTATTCGTGTACGTAGAGATCCCAGCCAAGATATGTATCAATAGCCTCCTGCAGGATGTCCACAACATCAGTGCGCACCATTGCTACGTGATGCTCGAATCCATTCTTGCAGATGAACTTCATGAGAGTCTGGAGGTTAGGCACCTGTGTAACGGCTATACATCCGTCCATTCCGTATGGGTCGTTGGTCATATCGCCCTTGCCGAGATAAGCCTTGATACATCCGAGTGTGTCATCGGTAGATATGCGGAAGTATGTAAATTCGCCCTCAGTACACTTGCCGTATACTGCTCCGAATGTGCGCACCTTTCCGAGTGTACGTCCGAGAACACCGAGAGGACCGAGCTTAATCTCATCGCGCACGAACGACTTAGGGAAGTTTCCGCAGTGTGTAACCACGCACTTGTTGCGGTCTTCTGCAAAGTTGTTGTTCCAGTCGGCGAGTGCCGGAGCCAGTTCTGAAGCCAGATGGAGCGCATACATAGATACCGCACCTGCAATATCAGTCTCACATGCGCAAGGTATGCCCTTCTCTCCGAGCATAGACATTGTAACGCAAGCGGCGCAGCCATAGTTCTGCTCGAGTGAGTCCCAGCACTGGATAGCGCAGCAGTCAACCTCATTCTCCTTAATCCATGTCTCAACAGCCACACCAAACTTAGCCTGTACCATCACCTTGTCGTCGTAAGCCTCTGGCACAGTAGCATAGCCACGTATTGCCGCCATCTTCTCCACAAGACGTGGGTCGTTGTCAGCGATGCGCTCAGCATTATAGAGAATCTCTGAAAGGTCAACAGGAACGACTGTGATGCCTGAAGCCTGAAGCAGCTTCTCTGATGCGCGGCATGTATTGAATCCGAGCGGACGAGTACCAATCTGTCCTACACGGCAGTGTGTCAGCTTCTTCACGAGACGGCAGACAGCAGCAAAGCGGTTGACATCCTGCATGAAGAGCGGCGATTTGATGCTGTATGTGTGCAGAGTAGTGTCTGTGAAAGGAATGCCATACTGATAGAGGTTGTTGCAAACGGAAATCTTTCCGCAGAAAGCGTCACGGCGTGAGTCAAGGTCTACCTTGTCGTTCTCATCGTCACAAGCCTGCACAAGTACAGGAACATTCAGCTCTGCACGAGAGATAGCATTGATGATGCCAATCTCGAAACCGAAGTTAGGGAGCGACACGATAATGCCGTCAATCTCCTCACGATGTTTGCGGAAGAGCTCTGCACATTTCTTTCCGTCAGTGATAGTTTCCATCGAACCGCCTGTCGGAGTGTCCTCTTCGTCGAGGATAACGTATCCGTATCCTGCCTCAGTAAGATTGTCTATGATAGTCTTGCGTACGTCGACAGCAAGGTCTGCATTAAAGTATGCACGTGTGCCTATGATAAGGCCGAAAGTCTCTTTTCCTGGTTTTGCTGTTAAATTCATAGTTATTTGTTTTTAGGTTATTTACGGTTAGAGAAACGATTGCATGCCGAAAAAGCTATGTCCTGACATACATTCCGTCTGCAAAAATACTAATTATTCAATGAAATGCCAAATTTTTGCCTTGTTATTTTCCTCTCCCTGCTGAAAATATTTATGCTTTGAGATGTCCTTCCTGCATGTTTTCCCGAGTCTGGAAGCATACAGCCGTATCCGTAGCAGGTGTTTCGTGATTACCTGGCTGGGGCATACGCTTTAGCCTGAGGCATACTCCAGCATGCCATGCTTCCGTTTCTGCGGGGCATGACATAGGGAACTGAGGCATGAAATCTTGGCAGTTATAATCTAAAGACTGTGTAATTAAAACACAAAGACTCAGTAATTGCAGGGCAAAGACTCAGCAATTACGCCGCAAAGACTGAGTAATTACAGAATAAAAGATACATTTCAGGGAGAATAAAGACATGAGGCGGCATGCTGTCCTTAAGCATATAGAAAAAAAAAGGTCTGCACTATGCTGTATGACAGTGCAGACCTTAACTCTTATGTATCAGGCATGACAGAGGCATGCCATGGCTTTCTCGGGCGTCAGGCTCAGACGCTCACTTCGTTAGAGAGCGTGATGGAGAGCGTGTCCTGCTGCTTGCGCAATCTCTCAAATATAGCAGGGAAGGAAGTATTGCTTGGACATCTGACCTGGAAATTTATCACCGTAGTGTCTTGTTCATAGTTGTATTTCACGAAAACATCAGTCACTGACACTCGCGCTGACTGGAATATGTCCTTCAATGCATTGATGTCTGTGACGATGCCACGACTCTTCAGGCGTATAATCTTTGTGTCGCCGCCAAGCCTTGTGACACGCTCAAATCTGTTCATCATGACGAGGACAAACATTATCAGCACTGTGGCGATACACGGAATGAGATACATGCCGGCGCCGACAGCCAGTCCGAGCATGGCTGTTATCCATATTCCGGCAGCCGTGGTCAGTCCGCGGACAGAGCCTTTCATCTGTATTATGGCTCCTGCACCGAGGAATCCGACACCGCTGACAACCTGCGCCGCAATGCGTCCGGGGTCGCCATTCTTCAGTCCGAGATACTCCTGAGGTATGTAGATTGACACCAGCATAGCGAGCGTGGCTCCCATTGCTATGAGCGCAAAGGTACGCATGCCTGCTGTCTGGCCCTTTATCATACGCTCCAGACCTACTATGGCGCCCAGCAGAAGACTGAGCAGCATGCGCAGTATGGCATTGACGAGGTTCACATCGTCGGCTCCTGCCATCTGAATCAATGTGTTCACCATATTCTATTTGTATTTAAAAACAAACCGCGCTCAGTTATCCAGTCTCGTTGTGAGAATAAATAAAAGAGCGCGAGTGTATGTTCGTGTTAACTTTTTTATAGTTCTGGCAGGATAGCATATTGCTGTCTGAACCACAGCACATGCCATCAGATGACGCCAGTCAGGATTTCAGCAGGATTATACCACTCCCAGCTTGCCAAGCATTATGAGCGCAGCGTAACCTACAACGAAGGCTATGACACCCATAATAAGTCCTACCTTCATCATCTGCTTCTGCTCTATCATGCCTGTTGCGTGAGCGAGAGCATTAGGAGGAGTAGAGATAGGAAGCACCATTGCGATTGATGCAGAGAGCGCAATACCCATCAGGAGCGGCGACACGCCGCCGAATGGTGCGAGTGTAGACATTGCCGCTGTACCTACAACAGTAAGGATAGGCATGAGAAGCGCTGCTGTGGCTGTGTTCGAGATGAAGTTTGACAGCGTATAACAGAGCAGTCCTGAACCTATTAGCATGACGATTGCTGGCCATGTAGCAAATGGTATAGTATTGATGAGATGCTTTGCGAGACCTGTATCCTGAAGAGCCAGACCGAGCGCGAATCCGCCTGCCACCATCCAAAGCACAGACCAGTTGATTTCCTCAAGGTCTCTACGTGTGATGATGCCGCATGCACAGAACACTCCGACAGGCAGCATGGCCACTACGTTTGAGTTTATGCCTGTATACTTATCAAACACCCAGAGGAGTATAGTCACTGCGAATGTCACGTAAACAACGATAGAACGCCAGTCGCTCTTTGTCTCGCCTTCAATCTTCAGCTCTATTGTCTTCTGTGTGAAAGGGAAGAGCCACTTCAGAAGGAACCATCCTGCAAAGAGGAAAAATATAGCCAGCGGCATCATAATCATCATCCACTCGCCGAATCCTATGCCGAGATTGAGTCCGTCAGGGTCGTTCAGCGCCTTGAGGGCAATAGCATTAGGCGGTGTGCCGATAGGTGTGCCAATGCCACCGATATTTGCTCCAATAGGTATAGCCAGTGCCAGACCGACACGTCCCTTGCCGCTTGCAGGCAACTGCTTAAGCACCGGAGTGAGGAATGTGAGCATCATGGCTGCCGTAGCTGTGTTTGAAAGGAACATAGAGAACACGCCTGTCACAAGCAGGAAGCCAAGAAGGACATTCTCTGACTTCTTTCCGAACGGAGTGAGAAGCAGTTTTGCCAGCTTCACATCCAGCCCTGACTTGGTTGCCGCGATAGCGAGAATAAAGCCACCGATAAAGAGCATGATGATAGGGTCTGCAAAGCAAGCCATTATCTTCTGATACTTTATGAGCGAGCCGAGAGTCTCTGGATCATGCTGTGTGAACATGTAGAAACTTGAGTCGGAACATGTGAACAGCAGTGCGACTATCACCAGTACAGATGTAGACCATGACGGGATGCCCTCTGTAAGCCACATGAGCGATGCAAATACGAAGATTGCGATTGTACGCTGCTCTGTCAGCGTAAGGTCAGGGATGCCGAACGCTGTCGACGGCATACACCATAGCACAAGGCTCACCAGCAACACGGCAAGTATTTTGAAGGCCTTAGTGTGCGTACTTTTTTGTGGGGCATGCTTCTTTCTGTTGTGGTAGAGTTCCACAAGATGATAGCCCGGAAAACTTTTAAACATGTTTTATTCGTTTTTTTATGATTATTATTTATATGATTTCCTGTCAATGATAACTCACACAGCAGCAGACAGAGACACCACACCAGATGAATGCCACGGCAATATCATGTCACGGCATCGGCACGGCATATTCCCCCGAAGTCAATCCTGCTGTTTCTTGTTCTGTTATTAGATAAAGCTTTGCCTCACTGCGAAAACCATGCAAAGTTACAAAAAAACCATAAAACGAAAAAATCTTATACCGCTAATTTTCAGACATTGAGTCCTTAATTACGCAGTATAAGATTTTTATTGATTCAAAGCAAGATATCACATGCGCCGCCGAACGCCCTCTTGTCAATTAAGATGCGTTTACATGTCAGGCGTTTCTCCGCCACATGCCACGTGGCATGCTGCGTTCTGATTCGGAGCGCATGCCCACTGGTATTATTTTCCGTAACGCTTCTTTGCCTCCTTCAGCAGGTTCTCCACTATCTCACGCTTAACCTTGACGATTGTACCGTGCTTATGCTCCAGAGGAACAGATATGCGCTCAGGTATCGGGGTGAATGTCTTGAAGTCTGTAGTGCTCACAGCGCCGAAGCTCTGAGGACGATACTGGTCGAAATAGATTACCCACTCCTTGCCGAGATTTACGGCGCAAGGTCCCTCAGAGTATGTCTTGCCGAACGTTGTTGTAGGAGTCTTGCCTCTCGGAGCATTGTCTGCAGTATGGAAAGGGCCGTGAGGCGAATCGCTGAACACGCAGAACAGGTTAGAGAAACCTGGCTTGCGGTTGTCCTTCACGACAAGCACATAGTCCTTAGAAGCACGCTTCAGGAGGAACGCATCGATGCTGTTGAATCCTGGATCGTAGTATGGCTTTGCCGGAGCGAAGCGTTTGAAGTCCTTTGTTGATGTATACCAGAGTCGCTGTGCAGCGTTTGTTCCGAGGTTATCAGCACTTGTACGCTTCTTTGGGTCGAGCATTGACGCCCATATAATGAAGTATTCCTTCAGCTCATCGTCATAGAATATCTCTGGAGCCCATACGTTGTTGGTAGGGTTGTTCTGCATTACAGGCACCGCAATCTGCTTTGACCAGTTGATAAGGTCCTTTGAGTGAGCATAGCCGAAACTGCGTGCGCCATACCACTGCATAGTCCATACGAGGTGGAACGTGCCGTCTTCACCCTGTGTAATAGACGGGTCGCGGAACACACGGTCGTCTGGTGCGAAGTGAGGCACTACCGCTTCACCTGTGAAAGCGTCAACATACAGTTGCTCATTGCCTATTTCCGGACGCATCCACTCTCCTGGAATGGTGTCCCACTTCAGGCCGTCATAGCTGTAAAGGTAATGCATTCCGCCTGTCGAAGGCTCACGGAAGGATGTAAAGATGTAGGCATCCTGTGCCATTGCTGCTACTGATGCCACGGCCATAATGGCCAAAGATAGTATTCTTTTTCTCATAGTTATGGTTTGATTATTATTGTTCTGTATGATTATTGGTGCACACCGGGTGCTCATACGATGCATGTTGTTTGCAGGACAGAGCCTTCTGTCATCTGTGTACGTCTGTCTACTTGTCCGTAACCTTCACATTACGCACCACTCCGGCAATTTTCTTTGCCATAACGCCTGCGCCTTTCGCCGACGGATGTATTCCGTCCTTGCTCATAGCGTCGCCGTTAGGATCTATTTCAGGATAGAGGTCGATGATTTCCAGCTTATTCTTCTTAGCCACTTTCTGTATCATCGGTATCACTTCAGAAGCAATCACTTCGTTGCGAATCTGCCTTTCGGTGTCTGTTGTGACGTGATTGGCCTGAAGCGGAGTACAGAGATATATGACCGGACGTGACGGCAGAGCCTTCAGCTCGTCTATCATCTGTTGCATGTCGGCAGTATACTGCTTGCTATGAAGCGTCCAGTTTATCGGTTTGCTGTCGTTTGTGCCGAGCTTTATCACCACAATGTCCGGATTGAAAGCCTTTGCCTCAGCCCATGCTTTCTCCTTCATGTACGGGTGGTCGCCATTGTTAAGCATGGTGCGACCGCTCACTCCGAAGTTCTTTACGCAGTATTCTGGTCCCAGCATGCGCTGCATCTGCGCCGGATAGCTATTGACATCGACCATGTCAATGCCGTGCCCGTCGGTTATGCTGTTGCCTATACATGCCACACGCACAGCATTTCTGTCCGGTGTCTGCAGTTCTGAAAGCCACTGGGTTAGCGTGCTTACCATCTGATAGTGCTTGATGAACCTGTTACGGAAGCCCCATCCGTGTCCTCCGGCAGGATAGACATGGAGCTCTGCAGGCACTCCTGCCTTTCTGAGAGCAAGGTAGTAAGGTATGGAGTTAGTGGCAGGATCGACCGTTCTGTCATCTCCTGACGTGAATATAATTGCCGGAGGTGTGCGGTGTCTGCGCACAGCATACATATTAGAGAACTGCTTTACTATCTTCGCATTCTGCACATCAGCGCCCAGGAAGTTATTACAAGAACCCTTATGCGACTGTTTCTCATCCATAGAAATCACAGGATAGAACAGTATCTGGAAGTCCGGACGCGACTCTATCGGTGCATGGCAGGCTGTAGTCGACGCCAGATGTCCTCCAGCAGAGAATCCCATGATGCCCACGGCATGCCTGCTGACATTCCACACGTCTGCACTATCGCGCACCGTTCGTATTGCCTTCTGTGCGTCAGCCATAGGGATTGTGCGGTCGCCTTCAGGCATACGATATGTGAGGATGCAGTATGCGATTCCCTGATTATTGAAGAAACTAACCCAGTCCTTGCCTTCATGATTTATGGCAAGCCCGCGGTATCCCCCTCCTGGGCATCCCACAACAGTTTTTCCGTTAGGGTTTTCTGGCAGGAACACCTCCATGCTGGCCTTTCCGTCCTGGCTTATCTGCACCTTGAAAGTGCGTGCTGTCTGTGAATTAGATATTGCTGCGCATAATAAGAACGCAACAATAGCAAGTGTTTTCTTTATCATTCAGACTTTTAGTGATTTATGGTTAACGTATGCAAATTTAAGAATTTTTTCTCCAAAAACTGCACCCTCGTATGCAATTAGCGTCAAGAATAGCATTATTTAACAAATTGCGGTACTGTTTCATGCAAGCGGCAGCGGAGGCGGCAGGCAGATACGGGCATCATGGCAGCAGCAGGTAACGAACGCAAACATGGCTAACAGCAATTGCGGGCACGGCAGGCTACGCTTTTACAGCAGCAGGAAAGCGTAGCAAAAGACAAGCCCCTGACACTCAAATCAGAATGTCAGGGGCTTGCCGCTGTGTCTTATAGTTTCTTTACGAGTATCGTGTCAATCTTTGCATGGTCGACATCTACAACCTCAAACATAAATCCGTTCCACGTGAAGTTTTCTCCGCGGCTCGGTATGTGGTGCAGATTATGAATGCAAAGTCCAGCTACTGTATTGAAGTCATCGTCTGTCATGCTGTCTTCCTCGTCAAAGTATGTGAGGAAATCAAGCATTGTGCAACTGCCATCGACGAGCCATCCGTCGTCGTGCTCGCGCTTGATTATCTGCGGCTCATCATTTTCTTCCGGCATTGCTCCCAGCAGTCCTTCCATGATATCGCGGAGAGTGACTATGCCAATGCATGTGCCGAACTCATCGACCACGAGTCCGCGGCTCACCTGCTTCTCCCTCATGAGTTCCATGACCCTATAAACCTTCATGTTCTCATAGAAATATGCAGGCTCTACGGTGATTCTCTCCAGCGAGAAGTCAGGATTGTTTATCTCGAGTATGAGCTGCTTGAGCGATACTGTTCCGATGAGGTTGTCATGCTCACCGTCAGACACTGGATACTGCTCGTACAGGTCGCTGACAAGCACTTTGCGCACATCTTCAGCCGTCATGCTTGTATCAAGCCAGACAAGGTCGTTTCGCGGGGTCATTATGACGTCGACATTGAGGTCGCCCATCATGAACACTCGCTCTACGAGGTCCTGCTCTACAGGCTGCACCACGCCGTCTTCCTTTCCCTCCTGCACTATGGAGCGAATCTCCTCTTCTGTCACCTTGTCCTCTTCGTCGTCTATTCCCATAATCGAGAACAGCAGCGAAGTGCTTTTAGAGAGTATCCATACGAATGGTGACATCAGTTTTGACAGCCATATCATCGGGCGCGACATGAAGCTGGCGATTCTTTCTGCCTTGCTCATGCCTATGCGCTTTGGGAGCAACTCGCCGAAGACAAGCGTGAGATACGTTACAATTATTACGATGCCGGTCTGCGCCAAAGTAAGGGCATACGCCCCTTTGAGCCCCATGCCCTTGAGCACCTCAGCGAGTGAGACGGCAAGTGTGGCTCCGGAGAAGATACCCGTCAGAATGCCTATAAGCGTTATTCCGATTTGTACGGTAGAGAGGAAATTGTCTGGGTTTTCCGCCAAATCAAGTGCTTTCTGCGCCCCATGGCTTCCTTCTTTCGCCTTTGCCGTAAGTCGTGACTTGCGTGCTGAGACGAGAGCAATCTCAGACATGGAGAATAATCCGTTAAGCAGGATAAGCGCTATGATTATAAGTGCTTCGTTCATATATATCGGGGGTTATGATGCACTCTTTTTCTCTGGTACAAGCAGCGAACCGCCTATGCTGACCGCAAGCACTGCAACAATGAATACTAATGACCAGATGGCGTCAATCTCTATGTATTCATGCACGAGAAGCTTCAGACCGATGAATACCAGCAGTACGCATACGCCTATCTTCAGATATCTGAAGCGGTCAGCTATTCCTGCAAGGAGGAAGAACATGGCGCGGAGACCGAGGATGGCGAAGATGTTAGAGAAGAACACCACATACGGGTCGAGCGACACCGAGAATATGGCAGGAATACTGTCGAAAGCGAAGATAAGGTCGCTGAACTCAATGAATATGACAGTCACGAACAGCGGAGTGATAAACCATTTGCCACCATTTGACTTTTCTGCCGGTACAATCTTGCCCTCAGCGTTCTTTTTGGCGCGGATAAAGAAGTTGTCGCCATGGAAATCAGGGAACACTCTTCCCATCTTAGAGAGGTATTTCACAACCGGATGGTTCACAACATCTACGCTTTCCTGCTTATTGCGGTCAAGGTACATCTTGACACCGCTGTAAACCAGGAACAGGCCGAATACAAGCAGCACCCACTCAAAACGCTCAATGATAGCAGCACCGGCGAAGATGAAGATGAAACGCATCACGATAGCACCAAGTATGCCCCAGTTGAGCACACGCTGATATTCCTTCTTGCTAACGCCGAAAGATGTGAATATCATCATCATCACAAAGAGGTTGTCTACAGAGAGAACTTTCTCTATAAGATAACCGGTTATGTACGAGATGGTCATGTTTTCACGGTACATCTGCAGACCTCCCTCGAAATCATTCGGGTCGAGCTTCAGGTGCGACGCATACTTTGCGCTGACTGCCTGCAACTGCTCGAAATTGGTGATGCCATGTACCAAGTCGCCATGAAACCACAAGAATACTGAGAAAACAAGCGCCAGTGTAATCCATACAGCTGTCCATGCGCCTGCTTCTTTCATCGAAACCTCATGCGCTTCCTTGTCTATCACAAGCATATCGAGCAGAAGTATGCCTACGATGAATATCAGGAAGCATGCGAAAAATATAAATTCTGTTGTTAACATATATCTTAAATAAACGAAATGCAAAATTACACAAAAACTAAAACACAACAAAATAAAAAAACATTTTTTATATTTTAGGCACCTAAATATCACTGATTTACGTCATAACTGCCGTTTTTCACGTTATATCCAATAAACTTTTAACATATAATAAGTTACATGGACTCCTGCCCAAAACCGCCCTTCCAAATGAATGCCGGTACACATGGAATGCTGCCATATGCTTGCATCCTTCGTCATGCAATGGTTATAAAAGTATCAGGATACACGAAATCAGCCCCGACATGATACTTTTCTTCACTCGCATCATTGCTGTTATTCCCTCGAGAGCATCCGAACCTGCATTTTTCGCCACATTTTGCACAACACCCATAACCACCTGTATTCCAACGGATTACCACTTTTAATATCCCCAACAGCTACTTCCTGTCCCGCCAAAGGCTGCGAATGAAGGGGCAAGAAGCTACTTTTGAGGAGCCAAGAAGCAGCTTCTTGCACTCTAAAGGACTGCTTTCTGCATGCAGAATTTGTCAAGACGAAGGGAGAAAAACAGAGAAATGGCTTGAAAAAAGCATGAAAATATGCCGTCATCCTATATGCAGAGCGTTCAGAAAGGAGAAAAAGCATATTCTGACGGCAGAATAGCGGTGCCAGACGACGGTATTCTACAGCACCGACAACATTTTCATATGGCAAGAAAGTATCATTGCTGCAGCCGTAATGACACTTTTATTGCAAGCAGGAGCACCGAGAAAAGCAGGATCCCGCTGCATCCGCATCCTCCATACCCATATTTCCGTGCAAGCGGGAGCACCGAGAAAAGCAGGAAGAATCTGTAAACAGCCGCCCGCTACCTCACTCTTCCATACCGCAAGGCATAAAGAAAGCCTCCCTCAGCGAAGCTTTTCACTTGCCGAAGGAGGCTCTTTTTTGATATATCGCTCTGCATATCAATTCAAAAGGGAGGGGCATCCAGAAGGTCAGAAGCAGAGGATTCTATCACCGCCGCTTCTTCTTCCGCATGCCGCAACTCCTCTGTCTGACGGGCAGAGGATGCATAAAGCATGTATTATTCCTTTGGTTCAACTGCCTTCCACATGCCAGCAGCGATTGCAGCACCTACGAATGGGCCTACGATGAATACCCAGAGGTCTGACATTGCCTTGCCACACTCGAAGAGAGCAGGACCGATAGAGCGTGCTGGATTAACCGATGTGCCTGTATAGTGGATGCCCACAAGGTGGATAAGGATGAGAGTCAGACCAATAGCAAGACCTGCGAAGTTGTTTGTAGCGCCGTTTGTCTTGCTTGTAGCGCCAAGCACTACAAACACGAAGAGGGCTGTAAGAACAATCTCAACAATCAGACCGTTCATCTGAGAGGCAGCACATGTGTTAGCGCCAGTTGTTGTTCCCTCTGCAAGACCTGGAGCTGTTGTAACGAAAGCGTAGAGCACCGCAGCAGCAACGATAGCGCCGATTACCTGTCCGCAGATATATCCGCAAAGGTCCTTGCCTGATGTGCGTCCAGCAAGATATGTGCCGAGAGTGATGGCAGGATTGATGTGGCATCCTGATATGCCACCGATAGTGTATGCCATAGCTACCACTGAGAGACCGAATGCGATGGCTGTTCCGACAACTGATGCTGGATCAGTGCCACAATTAAGACTTACGGCAGCGCCGCAACCAAGCAATGTCAGCACAAATGTACCGATTGCTTCTGCAATGTACTTTTTCATAATGTTTTTTTATTGTTTAGGTTAGACTAAAAAAATACTATTTGGATACACACACCATGCGTGTACTTCTTTCCATTACTGTTTGCAAATGTACTAAAAGTTTGGGTATAATGCAAATCTAAGCAGGAAAAATATCGCATAAAAAGCAAAATCCCAGCCAAAAACATCATTTTCTGGCTGGGATTACTGTATTATTTGGTTTTATATTGGCAGCATGATGCTGTGCCAACATTAACAATTTACTGCTTCTTCAGCTTTGAAACATAAGCATCGATTACAGCTACAACAACGATATTCACTACGTCGCGCACGCTTGAATCGAAGTCAGTGAAGTGGATAGGCTTGTTAAGACCCATCTGGATCGGACCGATAACCTCTGTCTCTGGTGAGAAGCCCTTGATGAGTTTGTAAGCTGAGTTTGCGGCAGATAGATTGGTGAATATCATCGAGTTAACCTGCTCGCCATGCAAACGAAGGAATGGATACTTCTCATCACGACGCTCGTGGTCGAGTGCAAGCTCTACCGACATCTCTCCGTCAATCTTGAGCTCTGGACATTCTGCCTGCATTTCTGCTACAACCTCACGCATCAGACGTGGTGAGCCTTCCTTGTCAACACCGAAGTTTGAATATGATATCATTGCAATCTTTGGCTCATCGTTGAAGAACTTAATGCTCTCTGCTGTCAGACGTGCTATATCCTTCAGCGCCTCCTTGTCCGGACTGCGGTTGATGAGCGTGTCGGCTATGTAGTATGTACCTCGCTTTGAATTCAGAATATGCACAGAACCGAAGTGCTTGTATGGCTCACGGATGCCAATAACTTCCTTCGCTACCTTCACCGTGTTAGAGAACTTGGTGTATACACCTGTGATAAACGCATCAGCCTCGCCTGTCTCTACCATCATCATACCGAAGTAGTTGCGCTCGAACATCTTGTCGTTTGCCTCTTCGAATGTATATCCGTCGCGGCGGCATTTGTCTGCCAGGATGCGTGCATACTTCTCACGGCGTGACATCTCACGGTCGTGACGCAGGTTGACTATCTCGATTCCGGCGAGGTCGAGGTCCAGTTCCTTCGCCTTCTTTTCTATCATCTCCTCATTACCGAGCAGGATTGGCATACAGATTCCTTCCTGCTTAGCCTGCACAGCGGCCTTGATCATCGTAGGATGAAGACCCTCGGCGAACACAACACGCTGCGGATGCTTGCGCGCTGTATCATAGAGCGACTGGGTAACGCTTGTCTCGTGGCCCATTCGCAGACGAAGATTCTTCTTATATTCATCCCAGTCTGTGATTTCATGACGTGCTACGCCTGACTCAATAGCGGCCTTTGCAACGGCAGCAGACACCTCTGTAATGAGGCGTGGGTCAACTGGTTTCGGGATAAAGTATGCAGGACCGAAGGTAAGATTGTTCACCTTATACACATCGTTCACAACGTCTGGCACTGGCTTCTTTGCCAAATCAGCGATGGCATGCACTGCTGCAAGCTTCATCTCCTCGTTGATAGCCTTGGCATGAACATCAAGCGCACCACGGAAGATATACGGGAAGCCGATTACGTTGTTAATCTGATTAGGATAGTCAGAACGGCCTGTTGACATCAGTACGTCAGGACGGCTTGCCATAGCATCCTCGTATGTGATTTCAGGCGTAGGGTTTGCCAAAGCGAAAACAATAGGCTGGTCAGCCATAGAGCGAATCATATCCTGGCTAACAACATTTCCCTTTGACAGGCCGAGGAACACATCAGCGCCTCGCATGGCCTCCTCAAGCGTATGGACATCACGTCTGTCTGTAGCGAAAAGCTGCTTTTCCGGAGTGAGATTCTCTCTGTCTGACGTGATTACTCCCTTTGAATCAAGCATCACGATATTCTCTCTGCGTGCTCCAAGCGCAACATACAGCTTTGTACATGATATCGCAGCAGCACCCGCACCGTTAACAACAATCTTTACGTCCTCTATCTTCTTGCCGTTAACCTCCAGCGCATTGATAAGTCCGGCAGAAGAGATGATGGCCGTACCGTGCTGGTCGTCGTGCATTACTGGTATGTCAAGCGTACGCTTCAGACGCTCTTCTATATAGAAGCACTGAGGCGCCTTGATGTCTTCAAGATTAATTCCACCAAACGTTGGGGCTATCTTCTCAACCGCCTCACAGAATTTCTCTGGGTCCTTCTCTGCCACCTCAATATCAAAGACGTCTATTCCGCCATATATTTTAAATAGGAGTCCCTTGCCCTCCATTACAGGCTTACCTGACATGGCTCCTATGTCGCCGAGGCCAAGCACTGCTGTTCCGTTAGAAATAACAGCGACAAGATTTCCCTTGTCTGTATATTTGTAAGCGGCGTCTGGGTCATCCTGAATTTCCAGACATGGATAAGCAACTCCTGGCGAGTATGCGAGAGAAAGATCGGTTTGCGTACGATAGGCCTTGGTAGGTACGACTTCAATTTTACCAGGGCGGCCACTCTCATGATATTCCAGAGCAGCCTCTTTAGAAATGTGTACCATAATGTTTGTGTGTTTGAATTTACAATCTTCTTGCTTTTCTTAAAAACAGGTTGCAAAATAACTAAAAAAAAACGAAACAACCAAACATAAAACAATTTTTAATGCAAAATATCTAAATTTCCTACTAACTATTTGGTATAACAGAGAAAAAATTATAATTTTGCAATGTATTTCGAATAACTCTGAATAACTTAATAACTTACAAAGAAAATGATTAGCTACAAAGAATTGGGCCTTGTTAACACACGCGACATGTTTAAGAAGGCAGTGGATGGTGGATATGCTATTCCAGCATTCAATTTCAACACTATGGAACAGATGCAGGCTATCGTACAGGCTGCTGTAGAGACCAAGTCTCCTGTTATCATGCAGGTATCAAAAGGTGCACGCAAATACGCAAGTGCAACTATCCTCCGCTATATGGCTGAGGGTGCTGTAGCATACGCAAAGGAACTCGGATGCGAGAACCCACAGATTGTTCTTCACCTCGACCACGGTGACAGCTTCGAGACTTGCAAAGACTGTATCGACAGCGGATTCTCTTCTGTTATGATCGACGGCTCACACCTGCCATACGAGGAGAACATCGCACTCACCAAGAAGGTTGTAGAGTACGCTCACCAGTATGACGTAACTGTAGAGGCAGAGCTTGGTGTGCTTGCAGGCGTTGAGGACGACGTTGTTGCAGAGGAGTCACACTACACAAAGCCTGAGGAGGTTGTAGACTTCGCTACACGTACAGGATGCGACTCACTCGCTATCTCTATCGGAACATCACACGGAGCATATAAGTTCACTCCTGCTCAGTGCACACGCAACGCAGAGGGCAAGCTCGTCCCTCCTCCACTCGCTTTCGATGTGCTGAAGGCTATCGAGGAGCAGCTGCCAGGCTTCCCTATCGTTCTCCACGGCTCTTCTTCTGTGCCTCAGGACGAGGTTGACACAATCAACCAGTACGGCGGCAAACTGCCTGACGCTATCGGTATTCCAGAGGAACAGCTCCGCGAGGCTTCTAAGTCTGCCGTATGCAAGATCAACATCGACTCTGACTCACGTCTTGCAATGACAGCAGCTGTTCGCAAGTATCTTGCTGAGAACCCAGGACACTTCGACCCACGCCAGTACCTCACTCCTGCTCGCGAAAGCATGAAGAAGATGTACATGCACAAGATTCTCAACGTGCTCGGTTCTAACGACAAACTCTAATAGAATGAGGAAAATAACAGTTGTGGCAGTCTTCTTAATGATGGCTGCCACATCTTTTTCACAGGATGTGAAGAAGAACGACAACGAACGGTTTCTAAACCGTTTCGAGAGCCTCATAAACCGCATGTCAATTATCGACAAGATGGATGAGGTGCCAGAGGATAGCATAAAGGTGTGGCGCAAGGAACGCAAAAAACTACGCAAAGAATACAGGAAAATCTACAGCGACACCTTTACCGACGAACAAGCTAAACGCTACTATACGCTGAAAGGTCAGTTCAACAAGCATATCACCTCGCTCCAGCTGGAAGACGTGGGCGACGCCCTGAACGAAGCCGGGAAGAAAGCGAAGAAAAGCATGAAGCGTACGGGAAAGAAAATACAGGGATGGTTTGAGGGTATAAGCAAATAGACGCAGACCAGAAAAACAGACATCGTGGCACAACAAAACACAAGTCAGAATGCCACGACACCCCAGATCATTACACACGCAGGCAGAGGACACGGATGAACTTCAAGCAGCATGTATAGTGTGATGGTCCAACTCATTACGCACGCAGGCAGAGGACACGGCGCCAAGGCACCGCAAGTCTCTCTGCCTGCGCGTTTTGTCTGCATCACAGCACGCATCAAGTTGAAGGTTGATGCTTCACATGATATTCTCCCGCCTGCCACAATACATCTTCGCAAAGCTGACAGACTTGACTTTGGTTAAAAAAAATAAGAATTTCTTATATATATGTGTATATATCGAAAAATATGTGTAACTTTGCAACGTAGTATACACTATACCGAACAACAGACGCTATGAAGTGGAATGAAGTAATAGGTCAGGACGAAGTGATAAGCCGGTTGAAGACTTTAGTCAGCAACGGCCGCATGCCGCATGCGCTAATGTTATGTGGCAGCACAGGCTATGGCTCACTCGCCCTCGCCATGGCGTTAGCGTCTGCTCTTCTATGCCAGCGTTCAAACGGAAGGAAACAGAACACAGCGGCTTCACCGCTCGGGATGTTTGGCGAAGAGGATGACCACACAACAACAGACATCCAAGGCAGCGCTGAGCCATGTGGAGAATGCCCGCAATGTGCCATGCTTAGACAATGGCACCATCCTGATCTGCACTTCTCGTTCCCAACAGTGAAACTGCCGTCAATGTCGACCGAACACAAACCTGTCAGCGACGACTTCATCAGCAACTGGAACGAACTCATCAACCGGGAAGGGCCTTACATCAGCTTCGACCAATGGATGGAACAAATGGGCGCAACAACACAGCAGGCCATCATCACCGCAGGGGAAAGCGATGCACTGACACGAAAAACAGCTATCAAGTCAAGCCAAGGCGGATACAAGGTCGGAATAATTTGGCTGGCAGAACTGATGAACGAAGCCAGCGCAAATAAATTCCTAAAGACGCTGGAAGAACCAAGTCAGGACACCGTATTCATTCTCGTAGTAGAACGCCCAGAACTTCTACTTGAAACCATACGCAGCAGAGTGCAGCGCATCGATGTACCGAAAATCTCGCAGAGTGTTCTGCAGAACGCCCTGATGGAAAGAATGGGCGTAGATAGCGATGTGGCATACAGAATCGCTCGCGCATCAGAAGGCAACTGGAGTAATGCCGTGGAGTTACTCAAGCCTGAATCTGAACAGAAGATGTTCCTCGACCTGTTCATCATGATAATGCGGCAGGCATATAGCAGCGATGTGAAGGGCATGAAAAAATGGAGTGACAGCGTGGCCACATTCGGAAGAGAGCAACAGAAAAGAATGCTGAAGTTTTTCATACGAATGATAAGAGAAGCATTCATGTATAACTTCAGAGAACCGCAGCTTTCATACATGACCATCGAAGAGGAAGAGTTCGTGAAGAAATTCGGGAAATTCATCAATGAGGACAACATCATAGAAATAAATGCCCTGCTCGAGCTGGCGCTACGAGACATCTCACAGAACACCTACCAGAAAATCGTGTTCTTCGACACCGCGCTACGGCTCACCGTCCTCATTCAAAGGAATAAGCTGACACAAAGAAGATGAACCTTTCCAATAAAACACCAGACTAACAGAATCTCACAATACACAACATAAAATTAAAGCAACTTGAAATACGACAACCTGAAATACATCTCTGGAGAAAACTCACGCGGACTCTGCCACAAAGGATGTGGCAGGCAGGACCACCAGCTCAACACATACGACTGGCTGGCAGACGTGCCAGGGAATAACGAATCAACAGACCTTGTAGAGGTGCAGTTCAAGAATACCAGAAAAGGATACTACCACAACGTCAATGCGCTTGACCTGAAGAAGGGCGACATTGTCGCTGTAGAATCCACACCTGGACATGACATTGGAGTCGTGACACTGACTGGACAGCTTGTAAACCTGCAGGTGAAAAAAGCCAACCTTAAGTCAATGGACGACATAAAGCGCATATACCGCATAGCGAAAGAACAGGATCTGGCTACATGGGAAGAGGCAAAATCACGCGAACATGCCACAATGATACAGAGCCGGCAGATAGCAAAAGACCTCGGACTCCAAATGAAAATAGGCGATGTAGAATATCAAGGCGATGGAAACAAAGCAATATTCTACTATATTGCAGACGAAAGAGTTGATTTCAGACAACTCATTAAAGTTCTCGCTGATGTCTTCCACGTAAGAATAGAAATGAAACAAATCGGCGCAAGACAGGAGGCCGGACGAATTGGAGGAACAGGACCATGCGGAAGAGAACTATGCTGCGCTACATGGATGAAAGCATTTTCAAGCGTATCAACTAATGCCGCAAGATTCCAAGACATATCGCTCAATCCACAGAAACTCGCAGGAATGTGCGCGAAACTGAAATGCTGTCTGAACTACGAGGTGGACACATATCTCGAGGCTGGCAAGAAATTCCCACCACGCGATGCAATACTGCAAACACAGGACAGCGACTACTATTACTTCAAGCAGGACATACTGGCTGGAACAATAACATACTCTACAGACAAGCGCCTTGCCGCAAATCTCGAGACCATCACGCCAGAAAGAGCAAACAAGATAATCGAAATGAACAAGCAGGGAGAAAAGCCTGTCGAACTGAATGATGTAGAAGTAGAGACAAAACCAAAACAGCCACAGGACCTCGTCGAAAGCGAAGACATAACTCGATTCGACAAAGCAAAAAAGAAAAAGAAAAAGAAACCTCGCAGAAATGACAAAGGCAATCGCAACAACAGTCCTGCTGATAGCAACAATAATAAACATTAGCTGCGACAACAGCACAATATACAACAAATATATAAACGCTGACACTCGAGGATGGGGCAAGAATGAAGTCATGGAATACACCATAGACTCTATTGCGCAAACGGGAACATACAACTTGACACTCGGACTGAGAATTAATAACACATACCCGTTTCAGAACCTCAACATGCTTATTTCACAAACAATATACCCTAAAAATATCACTTACACCGACACCATTACCTGTAGAGTAACTGACAGGCAAGGGAAAATGAACGGATACGGAGTAACACTCTATCAGTATTCCATGCCTGCAGCCACAATGGAATATACCAAAGGCGACAGCATCAAAGTTAGAGTGATACACAACATGAAACGTGAAGTGCTGCCAGGAATCGTTGATATTGGAATAAAAATAGCAAAAGAATAATAAAAAACAAATCAAAAACAAAAAATACAACAGACATGGCTGAAAACAAGAAAATCAAAACAGCGCTCGTATCAGTCTTCCACAAGGACGGACTTGACCAACTGCTCGCAAAACTTAATGAAGAAGGAGTAAAATTCCTGTCAACAGGAGGAACACAGACATTCATAGAGTCACTCGGATATGAATGCCAGAAAGTAGAAGACGTAACAACATACCCTTCTATCCTCGGAGGAAGAGTAAAGACTCTGCACCCAAAAATCTTCGGAGGAATACTCGGCCGTCGTGAAAACGAAAGCGACCAGCAGCAGATGACTCAGTACGAGATACCAGAAATCGACCTCGTAATCGTTGACCTGTACCCATTCGAGCAGACTGTAGCAAGTGGAGCGTCACAGTCAGATATCATCGAAAAGATTGACATAGGCGGCATATCACTCATTCGCGCCGGTGCAAAGAACTTCAATGATGTAGTCATCATACCATCAAAGGCAGAATACAGCTTGCTGCTTGACATCATAAACAAACAGGGAGCAGAGACAACAATCGAGCAGAGAAGAATGTTTGCAACACGTGCATTTGGCGTAAGCAGCCACTACGACACAGCAATCAACGCATGGTTCGAGGCTACAAAATAAAATAACGCAATACAAAAGCAAGGGCGACCGCCTTTATGCTCAACACAAGACACCACCACTCTTCAAATAATAATTAACATGGGATTTTTCTCTTTTGTACAAGAAATAGCAATGGACCTTGGAACCGCCAACACCATCATCATCAGTGATGACAAGATTGTTGTTGACGAACCATCAGTTGTAGCCATTGATCGCCGTACAGACAAGATGATTGCTGTAGGCAAAGAAGCAAAAATGATGTATGAGAAAACACACGGCAACATTAAGACAATACGTCCTCTGCGTGACGGCGTGATTGCTGACTTCTCTGCATGCGAGCAAATGATGCGCGGACTTATCAAGATGGTGCACTCTGGCAGCCGTCTCTTTTCTCCATCACTCCGAATGGTCATCGGTGTACCTTCTGGTTCAACAGAAGTGGAACTGAGAGCTGTAAGAGATTCTGCTGAGCATGCTGACGGACGTGATGTCTATCTCATATTCGAACCTATGGCAGCAGCTATCGGCATAGGCATTGACGTTGAAGCACCTGAAGGCAATATGATTGTCGACATAGGCGGTGGTTCTACAGAAATCGCTGTAATTTCTCTTGGAGGAATCGTTTCTAATAATTCTATCAGAACAGCAGGCGACGACCTTACAAGAGACATACAAGAGTATATGTTCCGTCAGCACAACGTGAAAGTATCTGAAAGAATGGCAGAACGTATCAAGATACACGTAGGTTCTGCGCTCACCGACCTCGGTGACGAGGCACCAGAAGACTACGTTATCCATGGTCCGAACCGTATAACATCCCTCCCTATGGAGGTTCCTGTATGCTATCAGGAAATCGCTCACTGCATAGACAAGACTATTGCAAAAATAGAAAACGCTGTGCTTAATGCGCTTGAGAACACTCCGCCAGAACTCTATGCCGACATCGTGAAGAACGGCATATATCTTTCTGGAGGCGGTGCGCTTCTCCGCGGACTTGACAGACGTCTGCATGCGAAGATTAATATTCCATTCCATATCGCAGACGACCCACTGCATTCTGTAGCAAAGGGAGCAGGAATTGCACTCAAGAATGTAGAGCGATTCTCATTCCTGATGAGATAAACACATGCAACATAATAAGGCTGGGCCAGGAAAAGCTTTTTTCTGGTACAGCCTTTATGAATGTTTGTGATATATACAAACATATAAGACATACAGGCATAACACTCCCTTTCTCCCTAAAAAGCGGCAGGTCAGTCACAAAGCATACATATAGATATAACGAAATAAGCTTCACAAGGCATTAAGAACAGAATAGAAGCAAATGTCGCTGACATAAAGGGAACTGTAAATCGACAAAAACAACACCCTACCAGTAAAAACATTCATTACTGATAATGGAGTAATAAGAATTGGGAGTAGAAAGAAAATAACAAGTAAGAAAGCAACACTCTGCCAGAAAAAACAGATAGTATTCTTATAGAAATAGCTGCAACTGGCACTATAAGACAAGAAACACAACATAGTTGCAAGTAAGGAACACAAAGTCACTGCACAGTTAAAGACATCCGCCAAAACTGTACAGGGCAAAACAAACCTAAACAAAGCAAGGAAAACAATGCACAACCTCGTTGAATTTATAAAAAAGAACTTCCATTGGTTCCTATTCCTGATGCTCGAAGTAGCATCCATGGTCTTGTTGTTTCGATTCAACGGATACCATGGTAGTGTATGGTTCACATCTGCTAATATTGTGTCTGGCAAAGTATATGAAGCGACATCCTACATCAACCAATTTTTCTCACTCATCGGTATAAACGAGCAACTGACACAGCGCAATATTGTCCTAGAGAAGCAAGTACAGGCATTAAGTGACAAGATAAACCATCTGACTGCTGACACCACCATAGCAAATAAAGAGATGCACAATGCGCTGGCATCAACAAAGATTATAAATGCCCGCGTCATAAGCAACTCCATTGACAAGCTTGATAATTTCATAACTCTGGACAAGGGAGCTGCTGACGGAGTACGCCCTGACATGGGTGTCGTATGCGGCACAGGCATAGTCGGCATAGTGTATCAAGTGTCACAGCATTACAGTATTATTATTCCTGTACTATCCTCACACACAAGAATCAGCTGCCAGATACAAAAGCGCGGATACTTTGGATATCTGACATGGGACGGCAAGTCACCACGCTACGCATACATTGACGACATACCGCGTCATGCACACTTCCGACTTTACGACAAGATTGTCACATCTGGATACAGTTCTGTATTCCCTCCCGGATTAATGGTAGGCAAAGTTCTACACGTATACAATTCACCCGACGGACTATCATACCGTCTAATGATAGAACTATCAACCGACTTCAGCAACCTGCGCAACGTCTGCATAATTGACGACAGTACAATACGCGAGCAGCTGGAGGTATTACGCACAGCCGAAGACTCTATTAAAATAAGAAGGGGCAACTAATGAATACAAACTTTTTCGTAAGGCTTACGCACACGATTATGCTTGTACTACTGCAGGCACTTGTGCTCAACAACATACACATATATAATATAGCTACACCTTTATTATATATAATACTGCCACTGAAGTTTAGTTCCAGTCAGCCACGCTGGAGCGCATTATTGTGGTGTTTTGCCACTGGTCTTCTCATAGACATCTTTGCAAACACACCAGGCGTAGCGGCAGGAGCCATGACATTGTTAGGAGCCATTCAGCCTGGAATGCTTAAACTTTTTATACAGAATGACGAAGAAGAGCACATTAAGCCATCAGTAAAAACTTTGGGATGGATGAAATACATCACATACACATCGCTGATGTCCCTAACCTATTGCTTCGTATTCTTTAGTTTGGAAGCATTCTCGTTTTTCAATCCATTACTATGGATAATGAGCATAGGCGGCAGCGCATTGCTAACCACTGTCATATTGCTTGTATTAGAAAGAATAAAAAATTAACTCTCTGTGCAGGCTTTATCTCTCCACACATTCGCATAGCTTAATTTAAGCGTATAAGCTATGCGGCTCATTTTTCTCCTAATTATTCATCACCCATTCATTACGAAATTTTGGAATACGGACTAGAAAATAGAAAATATGTCATCGGTGGCGTAGCAACTGCTATTGTCATCATATATATCATACGTCTATTTGTTCTCCAGATCATGAGTGATGACTATCGTAAAAGCGCAGACTCAAACGCTTTTTTCAGGAAGGTAGAATTTCCATCACGCGGAATCATAAAGGACCGCAACGGCAAACTGCTCGTATACAACGAGCCATCATACGATCTGATGGTCATCATGAATGAGCAAAAAGACCATATAGACACACTGGAATTCTGCAAGGCTCTGAATATCACGCCAGAATACTACAAGAAACGCATGGCAGAGATAAAGGACCGCTCAAAGAATCCTGGTTATTCAAGATTCACCCAGCAGCTGTTCATGTCTCAACTATCAGAAAAAGAATTCTCCATATTCCAAGAGAAACTCTTCCGTTTCCCTGGATTCTACGTACAGAAGCGCTCAATCCGCCAGTATCAGTATCCATACGCCGCACATGTTCTGGGAGATGTTGGCGAGGTTTCTCCTGCTAACATAGAAGAGGACGATTACTATCAGTCAGGCGACTATATAGGAAAACTTGGTGTAGAACGTTCATATGAAAAACAGCTGCGCGGAGAGAAAGGTGTGCAGGTACTGCTTCGCGATGCTCGAGGAAGAATACAAGGCAAGTATATGAACGGTGCATACGATCATACACCAATACCAGGTAAAGACCTCACACTATCCCTCGACATAGAACTCCAAGCACTTGGAGAACGTCTGTTGGAAGGAAAAATCGGCTCAATTGTAGCCATAGAACCCGCCACAGGTGAAGTTCTATGCATGGTATCCTCACCATCATACGACCCGCGCCAGATGATTGGACGAAACAGAGGCAAGAACCACCGAATATTATCACAAGACGCATGGCGCCCTCTTCTCAATCGTTCGATAATGGGACAGTATCCTCCTGGCTCAACGTTCAAGACATCGCAAACGCTGACATACCTTACAGAAGGCATTGTATCTCCACACACATCCTATCCATGCTATCACGGATTCCAGCACAAGGGGCTACGCGTGGGCTGCCATGGACATTCCTCACCTATTGCCGCAGTTGACGCACTGAGCACATCATGTAACGCATACTTCTGCTGGGGTTTGTACCACATGATAGGAGCAAAACGAAAATACGGCAATGTTCAGACTGCCATGAACACCTGGCGAGACTACATGGTTTCAATGGGATTTGGATATAAACTCGGTATAGACCTTCCAGGAGAAAAACGAGGGCTGATTCCTAATGCGGACTTCTATGACAAAGCATACAAAGGCCGATGGAACGGACTAACCATCATATCCATCTCCATCGGGCAGGGTGAAGTAAACCTGACTCCGCTGCAGATAGCAAACCTTGGCGCAACCATAGCAAACAGAGGATACTTCATTACGCCGCACGTAGTAAAGAGTATCAAAGGCGAACCGCTTGACTCCATCTACACCACACGACGTTACACAAAAGCGTCCCGCAAGGCATACGACTACGTTGTAGCAGGCATGCGCTCCGCCGTCGTCAAAGGAACCTGTCGGGCAGCCAACAGAAGCGACTATCTCGTATGCGGAAAGACTGGAACAGCGCAGAACCGCGGTCAAGATCATTCCATCTTTATGGGATTCGCCCCCATGGACAACCCAAAGATAGCCATAGCAGTGTATGTTGAGAACGGAGGCTTTGGCGCAGACTATGGTGTACCTATCGGTGCACTCATGATGGAAAAGTATATCAACGGGAAACTATCTGATGCGAGCGAGAAGAAGGCTGCTGATTTCCAACGCCGCCGCATATCATACGGGGCTCGAGCCAGATAGCAATGTGCGAGAAAGGGTTAAAGATTAAGGATTAATGATAAAAGATTAAAGGATTAAGGATTAAGTATCGTAGCTCAGGAGTTCGTTTACACGGCAATTAAAGATTAAAGAGAATTCATTCATCTCTTCTCCCTGCCAATTCGCTTATTTATCATCATAACGGAAAGACATGGCACATAAAAAAAACAACGGCATAGGCGTATTACGTTCACTTGACTGGTGGACTATCATCATTTATCTGCTGCTCCTTGCATTCGGATGGATGAGCGTATGCGGTGCAAGCTATTCCTTCGAGGACACAGACCTGCTTAGCCTCAGCAGCCGCTCAGGCATGCAGATAGTATGGATAGCCACATCTATATGCCTCGGCTTTATCATACTGATGCTTGACGACCGTTTCTTCGACACCTTTGGCTTCGTAATCTATTTTGCCCTACTCCTTCTTCTCTTCGCCACAATCTTCAATCCTCATGAGATAAAAGGCTCACGTTCCTGGCTCGTACTCGGTCCATTGCGACTGCAGCCAGCAGAGTTCGCAAAATTCGCCACTGCACTTGCCGCTGCAAAACTAATGTCAACATACGGATTCACCCTAAAGCGCACGAAGCATTTTCTTCTGGCATGTGGTGTTATTATCACCCCGATGCTTCTCATCATTGGCCAGAAAGAAACGGGATCCGCACTTGTATATCTCAGTTTTTTCCTTATGTTCTACCGCGAAGGCATGCCTGGCTCCATACTCTTCACCGGTGTTGCCATGGTGGCATACTTCGTTGTAGGCACACGATATGAAGCGACATCCCTGTTTGATACGCCCACATCACTCGGCCAATTCCTCGTCATGCTAATGATTCAGCTCTTCACAATCGGCATGGCACACGTCTATCGCCGCCCCAAGGCACCTACACGCCATTTGCTTCTCGTCGTCGCCATAGCCACTACAGCGGCACTGCTAATATCAAAATTCGTCTACGGATTTGACATAACCTGGGTGCAAATGGCCGTAACCATATATATAATAGGTACATTATTCTATATGTCAGTGCGCGAGCGCATACGCGAATACGCACTCTTTGCAGTATTCACTATCGGTTCGCTTGCATTCTTCTATTCGTCGAACTACGTGCTCAACAATATCATGCAGCACCATCAGCGTGAGCGAATCAATGTACTCCTCGGACTGAAAGAAGACCTCTCTGGCGCAGGATACAATGTCCATCAGAGCCAGATAGCCATTGGCTCTGGCGGACTACGCGGAAAGGGATTCCTCAACGGAACACAGACAAAACTGAAGTATGTGCCAGAGCAAGACACTGACTTCATCTTCTGCACCGTAGGCGAGGAAGAAGGATTCCTCGGTTCAGCAGGCGTACTGCTATTGTTCCTGGCACTCCTTCTGCGTCTTATCCATGTTGCCGAGCGTCAGCCATTCAAGTTCGGTCGCATCTACGGCTACTGCGTCCTCAGCATCTTCATGTTCCATTTGTTCATAAATGTCGGCATGGTGCTCGGACTCACCCCCGTAATTGGCATTCCGCTGCCGTTCTTCAGTTACGGCGGTTCATCGCTATGGGGATTCACCATACTGCTATTCATCTTCCTGCGTATCGATGCCGGACGAAATCTTGTAAGGCAGTAAACCACCATAAAGTATTCACGACTCTGTCCCTTGCTGTCAGCTTTAATCCAGCAACGGACAGAGTTCTTCTATATATATAGGTATATACATATTATATATAGATTCTGTTATCAGTGGCTAATGCTCAAAAGGATAAGGGGTAAGAATTCCACTACCGTACGTTCATGTTTTCAAGACAAGCATTTCTTCTACAAAGTTACAAAATTACGAAGGCGAATGCAAATTTTATGTGGATAGACATGTGAGTATATCCATCAAAAACGACCAATAACATCAGAGAAACGGCAACGGAATTACATTGCAACGCATCCACTTTACAGGCCCAGTTCACCGAATTCTCAAAAAGAAAGCCAAACATCTGAATAGTTTTGCTCCAAATTACTGAAAAACATCACACCAAATTGCCGAATATTATGTTTTTTTCGTATCTTTGCGCTTGGATATATACCCATAGATTAACCTACGACAATAACATTCAAGCTCATGAAAACCAAACACTTCGGCTTACTAATTTCTTTTATTCTCATTACAATCCTATTTTTATCATGCAATCCTGCAGAAGATAAGAGAGTCATCACCCACACCATTGTCACCGACAAAAATACAGTAAGTCTTTATGAGGACTCTATTTCGAAATCTAAAGTAATCTGTAAGCTAAAACCCGGAGACGAAGTATTCCACCCCGACATGACATCAAATGGCATGGCAAGTGTGGCACTCTATAAGTACGGGCCGCAAAAAGGATATATCGACAGAAAATACATTTCATCCGATACCACAATCATCACGCACTCAAGTGTCTTGCGTGATGAGTATGGGCTTGTAATCGTACCATATTTAGATGAAACACTTGATTCCGTTGCGCAGAGCTATCTTGATTTCTTCCCTATCAAGAAAGCCAACTTCTGGATTTTCGCTATCGTTTTAGCCATTGGCATCGGCATATTCTATGGCATATCAGACATCAAAGTGCCTATAGGAGTACAATTGCTGGCATTTGTTCTTGCATCGCCATTTGCCCTTTGGATAGCCTTTAATATCCAGCAATATGACATGACCCAGATAGACGGTTTTTTCTATCGTCTGATTATCCTGTTAGCCTTCCTCGTTCTCACGGTACTTATGCTAACCGCCCTCACAGCCTCTGTAGGCAAACTGATAGGTCATAATCTCACGTTCAAATCAACCATCTGGGGTGGTTTAAGCGTGTTCCTAATCTATTTCGGCGTAGCATACATTCACAGTTTGTCTGACTTTTTCTTCAAATTCGGTATAGCCGTCTATGCCGCCATCATGTTATATTACGTTATCAAGCGCGCCATCCATATCAAACGCGACGAGGGACTGAGCCTTAGAGCGCTATATCTGTTATTGTCATACATCGCAGTGCTCCTTATTTCAGTTGTGCTGATTAACATCATTATGATTCCAATGCAAGTGGTATCATCAATCCTCATCACCCAATTGCTTGGAGCATTCATGGTAATCTTCATTGCCGTACAATTCTTAGCAGGAGTAGCATTCAGTTCATCTGATGACTCATACAGTTCGTCATCCAGCAGTTCTTCTCAGTCCGACGGTTCAAAATATGAGCATGAAATTTACGGCGGACTCACGAGAGGCAGCGGTTTTGACAATAACTGGTACGACGAGAACGGCCGCAAGTATGAAGAAACATCTCCAGGCAGATACCGAAGAATAAACTAATCATTCTACTAAGGCCGTTGGCATGAAACAGCCAGCAGTAATGTTGCCAGCATGCGAATAGTGGCATTAGCGAAAGCAAGAGATACAATAGAATTGCACTAAAAAGCCAAATTGCCGAACAATTCGACACCAAATTACCGAATTTTCTAAAAGAGACAAATCCTTTTTGTCTCTTTTGCTGAGAGGGAGCGCCTTGCAAAACACGTCCGCAACGCCTGTTTATCGGCATTGCGGACGTCTAATTTATGCCCATTAGAGTTTTAGCGGACACCAATAAAAATAGCTTTGACACTATTCTGATTATACTATCAAATTACTTGTTGTTTGCTAGGCTATTTTTCAAAGCAATACCCTTTGCTGTAAGGCGGTATTTTTGGTTTTGGCTATTGGGCTTATCAGGAATTGTAAGTTCTATATAACCATTACTAATAGCAGGATTCAAATAGTCCGTTCTAAAATAATCTCTATTTTTTATTGACAATAAACCCTGCAATTCCGAACGCCCCATCTCACCAGTCAATATAGAAACAAGTTTCTCAACTTGTACACTTGCATGGTCACTTGCATGGTCACTTGCATGGTCGTGAGCACTTATAGGCAAAGTTATGCGGATAAAGTTATCCGTAAACTTGAAGCAATCTTCACCGTATGCACGCAGGATACGGGGAATACCAGAACCTAACGACTCTACCAATTCCTTCTTTTCTTCGATATTCAGGAGCAGTTCTTACATCCTAAAACATGTTTTGCCAACGTCGGTCGCCATCGGCAACCATTTTTGCTATAAAGAATTATTACGCCTCCTGCTCATAATAATATGAATAGTCTATACCCTTCATAAAGGTTTCACGGTCGTTGATTTTGTCGGTCAGTGCTTCTTTTATGAGTGCATGGATGCGGCTGCTATCCGTATGGCTCGCTATCATAGCATCAAGATAGTCTTTTTTGTCTATCTTGCTCCAATCTACACACATCTTCATGCGTTTCTTGAAAATCAAATCAAGCCAAATGCGAGTACTGCGGCCATTGCCCTCCATAAACGGATGTGCGGCATTCATCTCCACATACTTGTCAACAATCTCGTCAAATGTTGTTTCGGGCATTGCCTCAACAACCTTTAGATAATTGTGCAGATGCTCTGCCAAGCAAAACAGCGTATTGCCCTTGGCTATCGTCTTTGTTCGTATTTTACCAGCAAAGTCATAGAGACCGCCAAAGAGATAGGCATGTATCTGCTGTAAACCTTTGACCGTTCCGACCTCGATATTGTCGATTAGACTACTTTCAAAGAGAGCATACGCCTTCGACTTGCTCTTGCCATCAATAGTTTGGTCGCTATTGGTAAACCACTCGACAAAACGCATTGCACGAGCATTCGGAAAACTCTTTGCGAGGAGCAGAACCCCATCGTAGTCGAGGACATCAGCAAGTCGGCGCTTACCATCAGGCGCAAGCAATTTCAACTGGTTAGTGCCACTAACCAGTTCACTATTCTCGCCTTTGAGCTTTGTTTTGAGATACTTCCAGTAGTTGCGGTTTTTCTGGTAGTCGTCTTGGTCATTCAGCACTCCAATAATATCGAGTACAGAAAACCACCACTTGGAATTCTCCTCATCCCAAACAGCTCGCACCTCACGGTCATTATAAAATCGAATGGATATTTTGGTCATAAAATATTATACTATTAATTAATTGTTGGCTTCGCCCACAACCAAGCACCTGTGAGTTGTTGAGTTGTGTCAATAAACTCACAATCGACCACAGATTTTGCAAATTCTATGTTTTTATTTAAAGTGTCAATCTCAAGTTCTGATAGTCTAAAACTAAATGCGTGTTCAATTGTTTCATTTGTGTCTGCGATATGTACTCTTGCAATAACAGAATACTCTCCTGGTTTCCATAATAAAGAGTTTTTATACAAACGAATTAAATCATTATACTCTTGAGAGCTTTTAATCACATTCATATCTATGTTGCCACTAGTTTTCTGATTCTCAACCAATGTTGTCAACTTATATGCTAATTGTTTTCTCTTCTCTAAAAAAGATTCGGATTGAAAGCCGATAAATTTTTCAATCAACACATCTCTAAATGCGTTAATAGCAATAGCGTTCTGTTGTTTTGCCATAGTCGAATTGCCAGCAGGTCCTTGAAGCTCATAGAATGTTTCACTATACCACATCCATTTTAAAGTATGATGTGCTCCATCCTTGTCTGTAAGAACTAATTCAATATCGTCTATTAAGGCATGTTTGTCTCTTGCAAGAAAAGAGAATCTAAGATTGAATACATTACCATTTTTTATGTATCCCACTTCAGCTTCCCCATCGTGGTATATCGAAATTTTGGGTTTCTTTAACCAATTATATACCCATGAAATAATTTGAGGGAGCCATGCAAGGGCGCCTAAAATTGCAATAATGTCTATGATTTTCATAACTACTATTTTTTATTCTAACTGTGTTCTATAAACCGAATCTAAAGTGTTGCAAT
>JAZUMR010000046.1:0-65814 GCA_045603685.1 Prevotella sp. | reverse complement strand
ATAATCTAGTGTTTTATGACAGCAGTGCAGATATGCACTTTTTTATAGAAACAAAGAAAAGGACGACGGAATACAAGGAATATATATTAAGCTCCTGCGCATAGAAATGGGGGTGTGCCTGTTACTTTTGACACACCCCCTCTTTCTTTTCAATATGTAGTGGGCGGACAGCTCGCCCTGTATGCTTCTTTAGGCAATGGCTCTTGCAGTTTTGTTATCTCACAGTGTTACTATTATCCAGTGTGTTCCGATACTAGGAACGCAGCCTCCAGATGTTGTTGTGAACTGTTCTTGCTTCCTGCCTTGCTTTCTGCCTTATATGTACTATGCTGTTTATGACAGGTATAAAAAGAAATCAGCACCGCATATCAGTGTTTCTCTGACGTACGATGCTGATTTTCTGAAAGGTTATATAACCTTAATGTATGTCTTTCTGTTTGTCTTTTACGCCTTATGCTACAGCAGCATATATTGCTTCATAGATGCAGCTGAAGACACCAAAGAGCAGTATGCCTGCTATGCAGATGAAAAGTGTCAGACGTGTGTAGCAGTCGCTCTTGAATGTCGGCAGCGGATTGTCGCTCTTCTTAACGTACATAGCCTTGACAATGAGCAGATAGTAGTAGAGTGACACTACGGTATTGACAAGTGCGATGAACATGATGAGGTATGGCATCCAGTTGTGTCCTTCGCCGTTGACTGACGCAAGGAACACAAAGAACTTAGAGAACATACCTGCAAACGGAGGAATGCCGCCAAGAGAGAATAGCGCAAGAGTCATTAGGAACGCCAGTTTCGGGTTTGTTCCGTAGAATCCGTTGTAGTCAGCTATCTCGGTCTTGCCGTCGTTGTTCTGCTCTACGACAGAGATAATGGCGAAGACACACATGTTGGCTACGATGTATACAAGCACGTAGAACATGAGTGCAGAGAGGCTTGCCGCGTAGTTGGCGCCGATGATGGCAAGCATGATGTAGCCAGCCTGTGAGATAGAAGAGAACGCCATGAAACGCTTCAGCTCTGTCTGACGGATGGCCATAAGGTTGCCTACAGTGATTGAAAGCACGATGAGGATATACATCATAGTCTCCCAGTATTCTGTCATTGTAGCAAATACGCGCATGAGGATTACGGCCAGTGTGAATGAAGCTGCGCCCTTTGATATTACGCTGAGATATCCAGTTACGGTTGTTGGAGCGCCCTGATATGTGTCGGCTGTCCAGAAATGGAATGGCACAAGCGAAATCTTGAAGCCGAGGCCTGCTACGAAGAATACGAGACCGCAGATAGTCATTGGTGTAGCGGTGAGGTTGGCTGCAAAATCATTGAAATAGAGTGTGCCTACTGCACCGTAGAGCAGTGAAATACCGTAGAGCATCACACCGCTTGAGAATGTTGCGGTAAGAATGAACTTAGCTGCTGCCTCGGCAGAATCGCGGCGATGCTTGTCAAGGGCTACCATGCATGCCAAAGGCACACTGGCTGTCTCAAGGCCAAGGAAGAACATGAGGAATGAGCCAGCGCTCATCATCATGTACATGCCGAGAAGGGTAGATATGGTGAGCATGTAGAACTCGCCTTCTATCTTGCGCGCTTCTTCTCCAGAAAGCCATTTTCTGCTCTGCAGCACGACAATGAATGTGCCGGCGCCAAGTATAGCCTTCATCATTGTGCTGGCAGACGTAGAGATGTATGCTCCGCCAAACAGGAAGGCTTCTTCATCGACAAAGCACAGTGTGGCTACTGTTCCTGCAAAGAGCATTGCGCTTACAAAAGGATTGAACCAGTTGCGCTCGGCCTTGCCGTGGCTCGCAAAGTCTGCTATGAATGTTATAATCAGTATGGCTACGAGGATTGCCTCGGGTACCATGTCAAAAAACTGTATGTAATTCATCTTATTATTCTTTTACAGGGAAACGATGTTAAGGATATTGCCTACGGCACCGTCGATGACGTTGCTTGCCCAAAGAGGGAAGGAACCGAGTGCTGCAACACAGAAGACAAGACATGCTACTGTGAAACGCTCGTCCCAAGTAGCGTCAGTGAGGGACTCGTAATGTGGGTCTGCCACCTTCTCGAAGAGGATGAAGCCTACTGTGCGGAGGATGTAGACAGCTGTCACAACTATTGATGTACATGCAATGATAGTACAGCAGCGGTGGAATGTGTCTGCATTCTCAAATGAACCTACGAAGATTGTCATCTCAGCGATGAATCCTGAGAATCCTGGAAGACCGAGATTAGCAAGACCAGCAATGACATATCCAACAGAGAGGAATGGCATAATCTTCATCAGTCCGCCCAGCTTGCGGATGTCACGTGTGTGAGTGCGTCCGTAGATCATACCGATGAGTGCGAAGAACAGAGCTGTCATAAGACCATGTGAGAGCATCTGGAGTATAGCGCCAGTACATGCTGTCTTTGTCATCATAAGAAGAGCGAAGAGCACGAGTCCGCAGTGTGATACAGAAGAATAAGCATTGATAAACTTAAGGTCTGTCTGAACACATGCAGAGAATGCGCCGTACACAACAGAGATGGTTGTAAGGATAAGGAATATCCATGCCAGCTCGTTTGCCGCACTTGGAAGCAGGAACATCGCGATGCGGAAGCATCCATAGCCACCAAGCTTCATCAGTACGCCTGCATGAAGCATTGACACTGATGTAGGCGCACAGCCGTGACCGATTGGCGACCATGTATGGAATGGGAAAAGCGCTCCAAGAACACCGAAGCCTATGAACACGAATGGGAACAGAACATTCTGAACCTCAGGGGAGATGCAGTTGTTATGCGCTATCTGAAGTATGTTCATTGTTGTCGCTCCATTGAAGAAGTAGATGCCTACGAGTCCGAGGATTATCAGGGCAGAACCTCCCATGAGCATCAGCGTGAGCTTCATGGCAGCATACTCCTTGTTGCCAGAGCCCCAGTAGCCGATAAGGAGGTACATAGGGATAAGAGCCACCTCATAGAACATGAACATCGTGAAGAGGTCGATGCTAATGAAGAATCCGTAAACACCGGTAGAAAGAAGCGTAAACCACAGGAAGAATTCCTTTGGCATGTTCTTCAACTGCCATGTAGCGAATGTACCTGTAAAGACGATGATGCTTGAAAGGAGAAGCATCACCACAGAGATGCCATCAACACCTACTGCATAGCAGATGTTCAGTGATGGGAACCATTCAACTGACGAAGTAAGAAGCATCTCGGCAGTATTGCCTGCTGCACGCTCGCCAATGAAGTAGATCGTCAGCCATGCTGATAGCGCCAGCAGCGCAGTAGCGCCTGTCACCATCACGCCACGCACCTGGTTGATGTTGCGTGCTGCCCAAAGTCCTAACATTGTCAGGAGTGGGATTACTACGAATAATGATAATATATTCATTGTTGTTTGTTATTTGCTATTATATTGCCAAGAGAACCAAAGTCAGTGCGACAGCACCAGATATGAACCATACAGCATAGTGGCGAACGTCACCTGACTGGGTGTTACGGATGCTTTCGCCTCCTTCGTTTGCTCCCCATGCTGTAAAGTCGATGAAGCCGTTGATAATCTTCTCGTCAATCCATGCCACTGGCTTAGATACGAAACGGAAAAGAATCTTATGAGTTACAAACATATACACCTCGTCCATGTAGAAGCGCTTGTATGCCCAGCGATGCAGGCGTGGAGCGGCCTTGTACATCTTATCAGCAATAGGCTGCTTCTCACCCTTGAAGATATATGTGGCAAGGGCAATAGCTACTACGGCAATGATAGTAGATGTGGCAGCAATCTGCGGATTGAAATGAATTGTATATGATGTTCCCGCAGCGCTGACAATTGAGCCGAAACTTGCCCACTCCCAGTGGAGGAAACCACCAAGTGTTGTCACAACTCCGACACCGACAGTGATGACGCTGAGGAATATCAGCGGGAATGTCATGGTCAGAGGAGCCTCGTGCGGTGTGTGATGAGCATGCAGCTCCTTGTTCTCTGTTCCCCAGAAGATGCCGTAGTACAGACGGAACATATAGAATGCAGTCATGGCTGCTACGCCAGTCATCCACCAGCCGCATACTGGAGAGTATTCGAAGCATGCTGTGATGATTTCGTCCTTAGAGCTGAAACCAGAGAAGAAAGGTATACCAGCAATAGCAAGACATGAAATGAGGAATGTAGCGTGTGTGACAGGCATGTACTTCTTGAGTCCGCCCATAGCAGACATCTCGTTAGAGTGTACCGCATGGATGATACATCCTGCTCCGAGGAAGAGGCATGCCTTGAACATGGCATGTGTGAACAGGTGGAAGAGTGATGCCATATAGCCAAGCTGAGCATGATTGTCAAGCACAGCACCATCGTGTCCTGGCATACATACGCCGAGAGCAACCATCATGAATGCTATCTGTGAGATAGTTGAGAACGCCAGCACACGCTTTATATCGCTCTGAGCACATGCTATGGCTGCTGCATAGAATGCTGTGAATGCACCTACACCGACAATGATGTCCATAGCCTCTGGAGCATACTCAACCCAGAGCGGGAAGAGACGTGCAATCTGCACAACACCTGCCACGACCATTGTAGCGGCATGGATAAGAGCAGAAACTGGTGTTGGTCCCTCCATGGCATCAGGCAGCCAGATGTGGAGTGGGAACATAGCAGACTTACCTGCACCGCCGATGAACATCAGCACAAGCGCTGTAGGCAGGATAAGTCCTCCTGTCGCTGCTGCACGTGCTGCGTCGCATGTTGTGAATGCAGTCATTCCGTTTGCCACCTGCACTTCTGTTCCTGTGAAAGAGAAGTTGAACGAGCCTGTATAGTATCCGAAGATAAGGATACCAATGAGGAAGAACATATCAGCGAAGCGTGTAACGATGAACGCCTTCTTTGATGCGTGTACAGCGTCATGCAGTGTGTAGTAGAATCCGATGAGGAGGTAAGAGCTCACACCCACAAGCTCCCAGAACATGTACATCTGGAAGATGTTGGTTGCAAGAACGAGTCCGAGCATCGACATTGTGAAGAGCGAGAGGAAAGCGTAGTATCTCTGGAATCCCTTCTCGCCGTGCATATAGCCGAAAGAGTATATGTGCACCATCAGCGACACTGTAGAAATGACGATGAGCATCAGTACTGATATAGGGTCAAGCAGAATGCCGAGGTCAAAATGCAGCGAGCCGAGTGGCAGCCATGTGTAGTTATATGGCACGAGTGTAGCGAATGTGCCGTCAGCAAGTCTTGGCGTTGTGAAATACTCGAAAGCTGTGTAGTAGCTTAAAGCAGTAACTGCTCCGAGAGTTAAAGTGCCAATGAGTCCTGCCGCTTTATGTGACCATGCATACTTTTTACCTGCTACATCTGGCAAACCTATTACTAAGAAGGAAAGCAGAGGCAGAAGAAGTATGCCAATAGTATATTCGAATCCCATTGTTATATTTATTTAAATAGGTTTGACAATTATTTCTTTAGGTTCTTAATTGAATCTACTGTGTCAGACTTGAAGTGACGGTAGACATTGATGATAATCGCTATTGCTACTGCACTTTCTGCTGCGCTTACGCCTATAGAGAAGAGTGTGAAGAAGAATCCCTCCATCTCTGCAGGATGCAAAATTCTGTTGAAAGCTGCGAAGTTCAGGTCTACAGCGTTCAGCACGAGCTCTACAGATATAAGCATCGCAATAAGATTTCGTCTTGTCACGAATCCGAAGACACCGATGAAAAATAGTATCGCGCTTAGCACGATGAAGCATTGTACTGGTACCATATCTTATTTTTCCTCCTTATGATTACGTGAAACAACGAGTCCTCCAATGATACATGCGAGCAGGAAGAGCGATATAAATTCGAAAGGCAGCACGTACTGATACTTGCCTGAGCCGACGAGAGATTCACCGATAAGGTCCATTGACACCTCTTTATCAGGAACGGTAACGAATTTCTCGAAGAAGAAGCTCTTGAGCTGTACAGTTATCACAGTTGCTGCGCCGCATAATGCCACAAGCAGACCGGTGATGCATCGTTTTACATCGATTTTCTCTTTGAAGTTCTGCAGTTTGCGGCGTGAAACAAGCTGTATCGCGAAGATGTATATCATGGTCATGCCGCCTGCATATATGCTGAGTTGTGCAGCTCCGAGGTATGTATACCCGAGCAGGAAGTACATGCCAGCGATTGCAAACAGTACGAATAGCAGTGCTGTAACGGCACGCATGATTCGTGTTGTGATAACTGATGCTATGGCAGCGACGAGGATAACTGCTGCGAGGATAGCGAAAACAATAATATTGTCCATGTGTTATTTCTCCTCCTTTTTGTCGTTACCGCTCGTTTCTGCTGCTGCCTTTGCTGCTTCAGCAGCCTTTGCAGCTGCCTGCTTAGCATTTTCAGCATACTGCGCCAGCTCCTCTTCTGTTGGTGGAACGTTGAGGTGCTGCTTCAGAGCGTTACGGTTAAACACTGCGTTTTCAAAATCTTTGACGAACTCGATGGCGTTCTGCGGACATGCGTTGACACAGAGCTGGCAGAACATGCAGTCGCCAAGGTCGTACATATAGTCGGTAAGCAGTTTCTTTTTCTTGCCGTCTGCGGTTGTCACCATCTGCGACAAGATCTTTATACTGCCGTTAGGACACGCTTTCTCGCACAATGTACATGCTGTACACTTGTTCTTGCCGTTTTCGTCATGCGGCATAACGAGTGTGCCACGATGACGCTCAGCAATGTGCTGTGTCTTGCGGTTTTCTGGATACTGCTCAGTAATCTTTCTTGTAGCATACTCACCCATGGTTATGTCCATGCCCGTGAGGAGCGTCTTGATTCCTGCCAGTGCACCGCCGAAGTATGATTTCTTTTTTGTCATTGTTATTTTTCTTTTCTGGTTTATGTAGTCTGTCTGACTGTCAGTTCATGCAGCTGTGTTCAGTTTGTTTGTTTTTTCTGCTGCTTAATGCTGCCAGCCATTCCCCAAGAAAGTTATTTGTCTGTTTTTGTAGCGATATCAGCACCGACAAGCTCCTGTGCCTTGCCGAATGCAGTGCGGAACTTGATAGCTCTGTATGCTATGATAGCGAACAGCGCTACTATGATTGCAGCCACTACGATGCCTACTCCGATGTTGCCTGTCCATCCGAATGCTACGCATGCAGTCATGAGTATGAGGTTGAACAGTGCTACTGGCATGAGGTATTTCCATTCGAGGTTAAGGATCTGGTCGATACGCAGACGTGGGAATGTCCACTTAATCCACATGAGGAGCCATACTATAGCGAATGCTTTTCCGAGGAACCAGACGATTCCAGGAATGTAGTCCATGACGGTGTCGAATCCTTCTACTCCGATGTGTATTGGGCACCATCCACCGAGGAACATGAGCGTTGTCACGCCTGCCACGATGAACAGGTTGAGGAATTCTGCCAGATAGTAGAATCCGAATCCCATACCCGAATACTCAGTGTGGTATCCTGCGGTAAGCTCTGACTCAGCCTCAGCAAGGTCGAAAGGACCGCGGTTTGCCTCAGCATTACCTGCAATGAGGAAGATGAGGAATGCGATGATGGCTGGAACGTGTCCCTGGAAGATGAGCCATCCGAAAGGTCCGCTCTGTGCCTCTACTATTCCGCTCACCTGCATTGTGCCCGTGAGGATACATGCTGTGATAAGGCAGAGTCCGAGAGATATTTCGTATGAAATCATCTGCACAGCACCACGCATGGCAGAGATAACACCATACTTGTTGTTTGATGACCATCCAGCGAGGAAGACACCAATCACACCGATAGAAGAGATAGCGGTATAGAGGAAAATGCCTACGTTAAAGTCGAGGATTACTGCGCCTTTATTCCATGGAAGGAACGCGAATGCACCCACCGAACCTACGATTACGAGGATTGGTGCGAGGGCATACAGCAGTTTGTCGGCTTTGTCTACGAAGAATATTTCCTTTATGAGCATCTTGAGAACGTCTGCAAAGACCTGCAGGAGTCCCCATGGTCCGACACGCATCGGACCCAGTCGGCACTGGAAGAATGCGCAGACCTTACGCTCCATGAATATGAGTACTATTGCGAGCAGTGCGTATCCTACGATGATGAGGAGGCCTACTATAATGCACTCAATGAGAATTGTCAGCCAGCTCGGACATCCTATGACGTTCAGGAGCAGGTTGTCAAACCATGTTGTTACTATTGAAAAGTCAAACATTGTTGTTTTCTTTTTGCTTTATTATTATATATTAAGGTGTCGTGATGTATCGTGAGATTCATTTCCTGACACACTTTGTTTATCTGTCGATATCAGGAATGATATAGTCAAGACCAGCACCGACAGCGATAAGGTCAGCCACCTTTGTTCCCTGAAGCATTTCGTCGAGTGCTGCCACAAGTGTCAGCGCCATAGGGCGAATCTTCATACGGTATGGCGACTTGTCTCCGCGTGAGTCGAGGTATACTCCGAACTCTCCGCTTGTGCCTTCTACAGCGAAATACCACTGTCCTTCCGGACACTTGATGATAGGCTTCTGCTTGATGTAGTACTCGCCTTCAGGTATGTTGTCGATAAGCTGCTCAATGATACGGAGCGACTGCTCTATCTCTTTCACACGCAGTTCGTATCTGTCCTGTGAGTCGCAGTTGTCCATAACCACCTGCTCCCACTCTACCTTGTCATACATGCCGTAAGGATACTTCTTGCGAATGTCGTTAGCCCACTGTGATGCACGTCCGTTAGAGCCTGACACACCGTATGATATGGCATTCTCCTTAGAGATGCATCCTACGCCTTCAAGACGCTGGTGAGTGATGACATTGTTTCCGAAGACATTCATGTACTCGTCGAGTTTCGGGCGGAGATATTCTATGAGATTCTTCACATTAGTCTGGAAGTTCTCGTCGATGTCAGCCTGAAGTCCTCCAATGCGGTAGTAGTTCTGTATGAGTCGTCCGCCAGTAGTCTCCTCCATTACGTTGAGCAGATATTCGCGGTCGCGCATGCAGAAGAGGAATGCGGTGAGGGCGCCGAGGTCCTGAGCGTAGCATCCGAGGTAGAGCAGGTGTCCGTCGATACGCTGCAGTTCGTCCATGATTGTGCGTATTGTCTTGATGCGGTCGTTCAGCTCTACTCCGAGCGCCTCCTCTATCACGCCGCAGATGGCGTGGCGGTTCATCATTGCCGACAGGTAGTTCAGACGGTCAGTCATGGCGAGAGTCTGAGGATATGTCATTTCCTCGAACATCTTCTCTATTCCGCGGTGTATGTATCCGAGATGAGGATATATCTTCTTCACGGTCTCGCCGTCGAGGATAGTCTGCAGACGGAGCACACCGTGTGTAGAAGGGTGCTGAGGGCCGATGTTTACGATGAAGTCGTCGTCGGTGAAGAGAGGCGATGTGGTTACAACGATGTTTCCTTCGCTGTCGAGGTTATACTGCGTTGTATAGTCCTGCTCTTTGTCGTCCTCGAGTGTGTATCCTTCCTCAGCCACGAAGTCCTTGCGGAACGGATGTCCCTTGAAGTCGCTTCTGAGGTAGAGGCGGCGCATGTCAGGGTGTCCGAGGAACTTGATTCCGTAGAAATCGAACACCTCACGCTCGAGCAGGTCGGCGCATTTCCACAGTTTTGTCACAGAGAAGATAACGTCATGCTCGCCTTTCTTCTCCGCCATGGTTTTCACCGAGATACGCTCGTGTGTGTCAGTATTCTCCAGGATATAGATACATCCCAGCCCTTCTTCGCCGAAGTCCTCGCCGATGATAGTTACGAGATAGTCGAAATGTTTCTCGTTTCTCAGCTTTGCCATCTCTGCAGCAAAGTCGTTGAAAGCATATACAATGTTATTTAGTTTCATTTCGTCTTACCTCCTTATTTGAAAGTGTCATTAAACTCCTTTTTCGCAACGTCAATGCAAGTCTCCGCTGCGCTCTTCATTTCCTCGACAAACTTTTTCGGTATGTCTTTAATCACAAGCGGTGTAGGGTTCTTCTCCTTCTTGTTTACTCCGCCGAAGAATTTCTCAACCTTCACCTTACGCTGCAGCTGCATCATGCCGTAGAGGATAGCCTCTGGTCTTGGAGGACATCCTGGTATGTATACATCTACTGGCAGGAACTCGTCGATGCCTCTTACCACGTGGTAGCTGTTCTTGAACGGTCCGCCAGAAATAGCGCATCCGCCTACAGCCACAACATACTTAGGCTCAGCCATCTCGTCATACAGACGCTTGAGCACTGGCGCCATCTTGTGTGTGATAGTTCCTGCACACATGATGAGGTCGGCCTGACGTGGTGAGTTACGTGTCACCTCGAATCCGAATCGTGCGAAGTCATATCTTGCACATCCGCATGCCATGAACTCGATGCCGCAGCATGATGTGGCGAAGGTGAGCGACCAGAGCGAGTTGCTTCGTCCCCAGTTAATCAGGGAGTCAAGGTTGCCGAGCACTACGTTTACTCCGCCCTCGTTGAGTTCGTTTATTATACCCTCGAGCGTCTCGTTGTCTTTCCACTCATCGTATGGAATAGACTTTATGGATGGTTTCTTTATTTCCATTCCAACGCTCCTTTCCGCCAGGCATACGCCAAGCCAAACACGAGTACCAGCATGAAGAAGCCGATGCTAAACAATGCCATGGTACCAAAATTCTTTACTACTACTGCCCATGGGTAGAGGAATACGGTTTCCACGTCGAACATGAGGAACAGGATGGCAAACAGGTAGTAGCCCACGTGCATAGGCAGCCATGAACTGCCGTGCGTAGGAATACCACACTCGAATGGTTCACCCTTTACTCTGTTGTAGGTGCGTGGGCCCAGCAGTTTTGCTGTGATGTAAGCCGCTACCACCAAGAAAACAGCCGTTATGATAACGGTTATAAACAAAGTGAAGTACATAAAAGTTTATATAGATTGATTATTTAGACCTAAATTCGCATGCAAAGGTATAAAAAATATATGAGAATCGGACGGAAAGAACGTAAGATTTTTACATCTTTATTTATATTTTTTATAAATAAGTGAATGCGGCACACATGCCGCCTGCTAACAGAAAGTTCGGGCAAGCATGCTTTTTAGTACTAAAAGGTTCTTTTGCCATACTTTTTCCTCGTTTCGTGTTACCACACAAAGACTATTCCGCTACTTTTTGACATTTCCCCTTCATACTGCCGCCGCATTGTGTTTTTTGTCCTATTTTCTCTTTTTCTGTCATTTCATTCTCTACTTCGTGACACTTCTGCCTGACAGCATCAGATTCCGCCTTCGACCTTCCTGATTCACTGCTTCTGGCAGATGGTCTTGCAAGAAGCTGCTTTTCATCCTCCAAGAAATAGCGAATGAGACGGTCAAAAGTAGCTTTTCACCATGCAAAAAGCTACTTTTGACAACCGAATCTATAACACCTTAATAATCAATGTATTACAAACACCTGTCATTCACACTGCTCGCACCTTGTGGAAACACGCCCATTCAAACCGTGGCGTCCTCGGGCCATGTGCAGAAAACATAAAAATCATAGCTGTTTTCGTCTTGAGAAAGAAAACGCAATGTGTATGTTCGGCATGCAAAACCACTTATGCTGACTATCATAAACATGCTGTAAGAGCCTGTCGTTTTGAAAAGAGCAACTCCACAAACTCCATATATCACCACATGCAGAATATTCCTAAACGAAAATCTTTGATATTCAGGAATATAAAAAAATACCGCCTGCAACATCATTCGCCAGCATTTTGTTTTTAATATAGCAAAATTCAATGCCCTTGCAAACGTTTGCATAAAAATAAATACGATTTTGACAAGAGTCAAAAAAAACAAGAATAATTGCAAAAACCCCTTTTGTTTTTTGCATGATGTTTCACTTCTTCTTAACTTTGCATTGCATTTGTGAAAATGTATATCATTTAGGTTAGTTAGTTTGATAGATTTTTTTAAGGTAAATGATTATGTTATTAATTAGGATGGAGTTGTTATTTGACAATAATAAATAAATTAACGTTACTCTATCTTGACGGCGACCAGCGTGAGTGATCATACTGGCCGCTGTTTTTTTGTACCCTCATGAAAAGTCTAACGCCACCGCACTGGCACGCAGGCACAACATCCGCGTTTCCTTCTATGCCGCGGGTATAAAACAATGACGTCTGGCTACACGGTCTGCATACTGCGGCATATCTCCGCCTTGGCAGACATCATGCACCAGACGTCCATCAACTTATGATTCAGCGCAGAGCGGCTGACTGGCTCTGCTTCTCTTCAAACATATTCCGCGGCATGCTTCAGATATGTGTCCATATCCTTGTCGCCACGCCCTGACACGGTCAGCACCACCACATCTTCCGGCTTGAGGCTCATCTTCTCCAGCGCAGCCAGGGCGTGGGAGGATTCCAGCGCAGGGATGATTCCTTCTGTGCGTGTCAGATTGTAAGCCGCCTTCAGGGCCTCATCGTCATTCACCGCCACGACATCTATGCGCTTCTCCTTCGCCAGATACGCATAAAGCGGGCCAATGCCTGGATAGTCAAGCCCGGCACTGATAGAGTATGCCTCCATCACTTCTCCTGCATCGTCTTTCAGCACAAGCGACCTAAAGCCGTGCAGCACGCCTTCCTCGCCCAATGTTATCGTGGCGGCAGTCTGCAGGGTGTCTATTCCCATGCCTCCTGCCTCGGCAAGCAGGATTCTCACACGATCATCGTCAAGGTAGTGGTAGATTGTTCCTGCGGCATTGCTTCCTCCGCCTATGCAGGCCACGAGATAGTCGGGGTATTCCCGCCCCTCTTGCTCAAGGAGCTGGCTCTGGATCTCCTCGCTGATGACCGACTGAAACCGCGCCACTATGTCGGGATAAGGATGGGGACCTACTGCAGAGCCTAACAGATAGTACGTCTCTTCGACATCCTAGCTCCATGCCTCGATAGCAGCATCCACGGCATCGCTCAGGGTCATGCTTCCTGTTTTCACACCGCACACTTCTGCGCCAAGCATGCGCATCTTCTCTACATTTGCACGCTGACGCTCCATATCGGTCTGCCCCATGTAGATAGTGCATGGCATGCCCATCAGCGCACATACCGTAGCTGTAGCCACACCATGCTGTCCTGCACCCGTCTCGGCTATTACGCGCTTCTTGCCCATGCGCTTCGCCAGCAGGGCCTGCCCGATGGTGTTGTTTATCTTGTGTGCGCCGGTGTGATTAAGGTCTTCACGCTTCAGATAGATGCGGCAGCCATACTGCTCGCTCAGACGGCGGGCAAGATACAGGGGCGACGGACGTCCCACATAATCTCGCAGCAGATGCCGGAATTCTTTCTGGAAACTCTCGCTTTCCATCACTTGGCGGTAAGATTCTGACAGTTCGTTCAGAATACCGCGCAGGGCGTCGGGGACAAATGCTCCGCCGAAATCGCCGTAATAGCCCTTTGGGCTTACTTCATACTTTTTCATTTTTGTTCTGTTTTATGGTTGTTAAACAAAAAAAGGGACCTGCCGCAAGTGCGACAGGTCCCGTATCGGAATTTTCTCTTATATTTCTGCTACATAGAGGTATATACACGGATCTGCTCCCTTACGACTTTTCGAGTTGTAAGAGACGCCACCAACATGTATTTACCATAAATCCTTTCATGCTTTCTTATGCTTTTTCTGTTGCAAAAGTATACATATATCAGCCTGCTGCAAAACATCTGGCGCATTTTCTTCCTGCGCTTAACTTTTTTTAATCATAAGGGGTATTTCTTTAGGATATATCTTTGCTCTTACATATTTTTATAGTAACTTTGCATCATCAATATTGCTGCTGCCATCAACAGCTCTGCCTCACGGGATCATGCCCTACATGCTACGCAGGCAAAACATAGCGGCAGCGGAACAGATGAATATGACTAAGCAGAAAAACAAGCAAAAGGGAATCATCGCTCCGGAGGGCATCAGCGAGGTGCTCCTCCACGCCTGCTGTGCGCCATGCTCTTCGGCTATAGTCGAATGGCTGTTGCAGCACGGCATACGCCCGACGATATACTATTACAATCCGAACATCTATCCGCTCGAGGAATACGAGATTCGCAAGACAGAGAGCAAGCGTCATGCGGAGAATCTTGGTTTGCGATGGATTGATGACGACTACCGGCACGACGAATGGCTGGAGGCTGTAAAGGGAATGGAGGGAGAACCGGAGCGTGGCTCGCGCTGTCTGCGCTGCTTTACGCTCCGTCTGACGGCTACGGCAGCTAAGGCTAAATCGCTTGGAATCAGATACTTCACCACCACACTCGCCTCGTCACGCTGGAAAAGCCTCACGCAGATTGCCGAGGCTGGCATGATGGCGCAGAGCAATGTGCCGGAAACGGAGTTCTGGGCGCAGAACTGGCGTAAGGACGGACTGCAGGAACGACGCAATCAGCTGCTTCGTGAATATGCGTTCTATAACCAGTTGTACTGCGGATGTGAGTTCTCCATGCCTGAAAAAAGGACGGATGAGGAGGCTTGCCAGGAGTGTGCCGTCAACGACAAGTAACAAAAACCACAAAAAGAAGATATGAATAGCAATATTATGACTACGGCTGAACACGTTTTCTCGGAATATGCAAGCAGAGCTGGCAGAGCCATTGTCCGCTGCATCCTGACTGTTGTCGCAGTGCTATGCCTGGCGGCTGCACCGGCATCCGTGTCAGCACAGACCGACCTTGACAGCAAGTATGGTGTCGAACTGATAAAGGCTGGCACTCCGGCGCCTGACTTCTGCATGAAATCGCCTGACGGAAAGGACGTTACTCTGTCGTCGTTCAGAGGCAGGTATGTAGTACTTGACTTCTGGGCTTCATGGTGTCCGGACTGTCTGCGTGACATTCCTGACGTGCAGAATATGTATCGTAAGTATCATGCCCAGGGTGTTGAGTTTCTCGGTGTGTCGTTCGATACGAACAAGGCGGCATGGCAGGCGGCGCTGAAACGTTTCGGAATAACTTACAAACAGTGCAGCGAGATGGTCAAGATGCGCGAATCAAAGACTGCCGCAGCCTATGGCATACGCTGGATTCCGAGCATGGTGCTGGTCAATCCGGAAGGGGTTGTAGAACTTGCCACTGTGCATAGCTACAAGATAGAGAAGCGTCTGGCAGAACTGTTTGCACCGGGGCAGAAGACGGCTCGTATCACCTCAGAACTGACGGTGCAGGGGTCTAAAGGACTGCTCTCTGCCGTTATGCAGCGTCCGCAGGGCACTGAAGGCAAGAAAATTCCGCTTGCTGTCCTGATGCATGGCTTTGGTGGCAGCAAGAACGACAGGCTGCTGGCTGTCATTTCTGACTCGCTGCTCGCACAAGGCGTAGCCACTTTCACCTTCGACTTCAACGGTCATGGCAATAGCGAAGGAAAGTTTGAGGAGATGACCGTAGCCAACGAGATTGCTGATGCAAAGGAGGTATATGCATATATAACAGGACTTCAGGATATCAGCAGCATATTCTTTGTCGGTCATTCGCAGGGCGGTGTCGTGGCAGGCATGGCGGCTGGCGAACTTGGTGCCGAGAAGGTGGACGGCGTGGTGCTGCTCGCTCCTGCCGCAGTGCTTCGTGATGACGCCATCCGCGGCAGTTCATTAGGTGCGACATACAATCCGCTCGACCTGCCGAAATATATAGATATGCCTGGAGGAAGACGTCTCGGAGGGCAATACATACGCACAGCTTTCAGATTGCCGATATACGAAACGTCAGCGAAATACAACGGTCTGGCTGCCATAATACATGGCACCGCTGACCGTATCGTGCCGTACACCTACGGCGAACGATATCATCAGATATGGAAAGGAAGCCAGATGCATCTCCTTGAATATTACGACCACGGATTTTCACAGAATCCTTACCGTGTGGCAGAGATAACTGCAGAGTTTCTCACAACTCTGATCTCACAGAAAAAATAAATGCCTGCACGCAGGACATCACATCACTGCATGCAGGCAAAGAATACATAATTCCACACATAGTGTGGGGGGGCTACAGACGCATAACTTACAGAAAAACGCACAAAATACGGGAGAGAAAGACAGATAGCGTGGTTTTTGCTTTGTCTTTCGAGATTTTATTGCTAATTTTGCAGACAGAAAAAGAAAACTCAAAACAATGAATATAGAACAGAAGATACAGCAGGCTGCCATATCGGCAGTAAAGGTTCTCTACGGCATGGATGCCGATGAGAAGATGATGCAGCTGCAGAAGACACGCAGCGAGTTTGAGGGTAACCTCACGCTCGTTGTCTTCCCATTTGTCAAGGCAGCAAAGAAAGCACCGGAAATGGTGGGAAAAGAGATAGGCGAATACCTCGTAGCAGAAAGCGGAGTGGTAAGCGCATACAACGTTGTGAAGGGATTCCTTAATCTCAGCATTGCTGATGCGGCATGGACACAGCTGCTCAGCGATATTGACAGCGACGAGCATTACGGTGAGAAAACAGCAGGAGAGGATTCTCCGCTCGTGATGATTGAATACTCTTCGCCTAACACAAACAAGCCGCTCCACCTCGGACACGTGCGTAACAACCTCCTCGGATGGTCGCTGGCGCAGATTATGCAGGCCAACGGCAATAAGGTTGTGAAGACTAACATTGTCAACGACCGAGGCATACATATATGCAAGTCTATGCTTGCCTGGCTGAAATGGGGCAACGGAGAGACACCAGAGACATCTGGCAAGAAGGGCGACCACCTCATTGGCGACTACTACGTGGCTTTCGACAAGCACTACCGTGAGGAGGTGAAAGCACTGAAGGAGCAGTTCATCGCCGAGGGAATGGAGGACGAAGCAGCAGAAGAACGTGCCAAGCGTGAATCGCCGCTCATCGTCGAGGCTCACGATATGCTTGTTAAGTGGGAGCAGAACGACCCTGAAGTGCGTGCGCTTTGGGCGAAGATGAACGACTGGGTGTATGCCGGATTTGATGAGACATACAAGATGATGGGTGTGGCTTTCGATAAGATTTACTACGAATCAGACACCTACCTTGAAGGACGCGAGAAGGTGGAGGAAGGACTTGAGAAAGGATTCTTCTACCGTCGCGAAGACAACTCAGTATGGGCTGACCTCACAGGCGAAGGCCTTGACGAGAAACTTCTTCTGCGTTCAGACGGCACATCGGTTTATATGACACAGGACATCGGTACGGCGAAACTGCGTTTCCAGGACTATCCAATCGACCAGATGATATATGTTGTGGGCAACGAACAGAACTATCACTTCCAGGTCCTCTCTATCCTGCTCGACAAATTAGGCTTCAGCTGGGGCAAGGACCTTGTACATTTCTCTTACGGAATGGTTGAACTGCCTAACGGAAAGATGAAATCGCGCGAGGGAACCGTTGTCGATGCCGACGACCTCATGGCTGCCATGATAGACGATGCACGAAGAACAAGCGATGAACTCGGGAAGTTTGACGATATGACTGACGACGAGAAGAACGAGATAGCACGCATTGTGGGACTCGGAGCTCTGAAATATTTCATACTCAAAGTGGACGCAAGAAAGAACATGCTGTTCAACCCAGAGGAGTCAATCGACTTCAACGGCAATACAGGACCGTTCATCCAGTATACCTATGCACGTATACGCTCTATCCTGCGTAAGGCGGAAGCAGCCGGAATAAAGGCGGAAGCGACAGACATACAGCTGGCGCAGAAGGAGATAGACCTGATACAGAAGATAAGCGAATACGGCGCCGCAGTGGCTCAGGCAGGCAAGGACTACAGCCCGTCGGGCATTGCCAACTACTGCTACGAGCTCACCAAGCAGTTCAATCAGTTCTATCACGACTACAGCATCCTTAATGCTGACACCGAAGAACAGAAGCGTTTCCGCCTGCTCATAGCGAAGAACGTGGCGAAGAACATAAAGAACGGCATGGCACTCCTCGGCATCGAGGTGCCAGAGAGAATGTAATATAACTTTTGCGGGCAGACAGAACGACATGCACATTGTCATAACTGTCTGCCCGCAAAGCAAATATAGGATACCGAACAAATGAAATACTACGTAGTATGGAATGGCGAGAACTCCGGCATATACACCACGTGGGCTGACTGCCAGCAGGCGATAAAGGGAGTGAAGGGCGTGCTCTACAAGTCATTCGGTACAGAAGTCGAAGCGCAGCAGGCGTTGCATGACGACCCTTACGCTTATGTCAAGAAGCGCGGCAGCGGCGTGGCGCAGAGCAAGGAGCAAGTTGCTGACGTGCCGTCATGGAGGACCGACACTGTGCTGCCGCTGCATCCGGAGGCTAAAGCAATGGCATGGGCGGTAGACGCAGCATGCTCTGGCAATCCCGGACCAATGGAATACCAAGCCATCGACCTGCAGACTGGCGCGCAGATATTTCATTTCGGACCAATGCTCGGCACCAACAACATCGGCGAATTTCTCGCTATCGTACATGCTTTGGCATTGATGGAGAAGCAAGGAGTCACTGACAGAATAATCTATTCAGACTCCGTCAATGCGCAACTATGGGTGAGCAAGAGGAAATGCAAGACAAAACTGGAGCGCACAGAGCGCACAGAAACACTATTCCAGATAGTGGAGCGTGCGGAGAAATGGCTTGCCACACATTCCTTCCGTGTTCCGATAGTGAAATGGGACACGAAGAAATGGGGTGAGATTCCCGCTGACTTCGGAAGGAAATAACTGGCATCTGGCTATCAGCCGAGAGCATATACTGCGCCGGCAGCTATGATTCCACAGGCTGGCAGACAGACTTCCAACGCCAAGACTCTATCCCAAGGAAGACAACCCAGCCTGCAATCCGCCAACAACCATTACCAACACCAATTCCACATACCTAATAAAACATTCCTGATTCACTATGAACATCCCGTATCTCTCCTTACATAAGATTACAGCACAGCACGCTGAAGAGATTCAGCATGCTGTGTCACGTGCAGTTGATAGCGGATGGTATCTGAAAGGAAGCGAGACAAAAGCCTTCGAGCAGGAATTTTCCGAATACACAGGAATGAGCCGTTGTGTAGCTTGCGCCAACGGGTTGGATGCCCTGACACTGATACTGCGCTCGTATATAGAGAACGGCATGCTCAGCCGCGGCGACGAGGTTCTTGTGCCAGCCAATACATACATCGCATCGATACTGGCTATTAGCGAGTGCGGGCTGCAACCGGTGCTTATAGAGCCGCGTATTGATACGTTCCAGATAGACGATGAGAAAATCGAACCGGCTATTACACCACGAACCAAGGCACTCATGCTTGTCCATCTTTACGGATATAACGCATATACAGACCGCATAGGGCTGATCTGCCGACAACATGGGCTACTGCTGATAGAAGACTGCGCCCAGGCTCATGGCAATGTCCAGCCACACAAGGAACTGCGTGGAGCATGCGCATATTCGTTCTATCCGGGCAAGAACCTGGGCGCCTTAGGCGATGCCGGGTGTGTGGTGACCGACGATACAGAGCTGGCAGAAACCGTTGAAGCACTCGGCAACTACGGTTCTGACGAGAAGTACGTTTTCAGATACAAGGGGCGTAACTCACGGATGGACGAGATACAGGCTGCCGTCCTGCGTGTAAAGCTGCGCTATCTTGACAGCGACAACGCACGGCGCAGGGCTATCGCGCAACGTTATATCAGCGAGATACACAACCAGCATATTGCCATGCCGCCCCATGATGGCGTGTTCCATATCTTCGCTGTGCTTTGCGCCGCCCGTGAGCAGTTGCGCATCTATCTCGAAGAACATGGCATACACACCATGATTCATTACCCGATACCGCCACATAAGCAGCAGGCGTATAGCGAATGGGCATCGCTGTCGCTGCCCGTTACCGAGCGCATACATCGCGAGCAACTGTCGCTGCCGTGCCATCCTGTTATGACTGATGAGGAAGTGAGCTACGTCATAGATACCGTAAACGCATTTCGTGCTGAATGACACCTTGCCAGCCGCATGGCTGTTACTGGCAGAAAAATATTAACACACATCAGATGTACTACAAGATATTTAAGGAAATAAACGCCATTCCGCGTCCGTCGCACCATGAAGAGGCGATGGCAGACTACCTATGCAGCTTTGCTGAGGCGCACAATCTCTCATGGCGGCGCGATAAAGAGAACTGCGTGGTTATAGAGAAACCAGCGTCACCAGGCTACGAAGACCACGAGCCAGTGGTTATACTCAACCATATGGACATGGTGTGTGTCTCTGACGGCTCACGCCGATACGACCCGCAGCACGACGGAATAAAGCCTCTGATATACGACGAGGACGGCGAATGCTGGATGCGTGCCGACGGCACATCGCTCGGTGCAGACAATGGCATAGGGCTGTCAATGGCTCTTGCCATACTTGCTGACAACACCCTGCAGCATCCGCCGCTTGAGGTGCTGACCACAACCAACGAGGAGGACGGCATGAGCGGTGCGGCACAGCTGTCTGAGGATTTCATCACAGGACGCCGTGTCCTAAACCTTGACTCAGAAGCTTATGACGAAATAACCATAGGAGCGGCAGGTGCAACCATACAGGTGGCGCAGCTTCCCTACCGGAAAATCAAGATGCCAGAGAACTATGCGGCATGCACCGTAACCGTAAGCGGAGGGCAGGGCGGCCATAGCGGCGTCGACATAGCACGCGGCAGAGCCAATGCAATAAAGATACTGGCAAACCTTCTGCTTGTGGCAATACGCCAGTGCGACATAAAACTCTATCTCGTAAGCTTTGAAGGCGGAACGGCTGCAGCGGCCATACCTGGCGAAGCAACAGCGAAAATAGTGCTTCCGAAAGACAAGATGGAGGCGTTTGACACACTCGTCACACAGTGCGACGAAGCCATAGAACGCCAGTTTGCGGAGTCCGACACTGACGTAAGAATAGACTGCGAGCCTTCGGTATGGCACAGCACAATAGTTTCCGAGGAGTCAACCCATCTTCTGCTTGCCGCCATCAACGGCATTCCTGTCGGTCCGACAGAGATGCTCGACGCTGACACACCAATGACAAGCAACAATATTGGCGTTGTACGCCAGACACCACAGCATTTTGAAGTGCGCATGCACACACGCAGCTTCAGCGACGAAAAGATGCAGCAGCTGGCAAGCCAGTTGCGCAAGATATTCGAAGTGACAGGCGCCAGCGTAGAACTTGTCATGAAGGCACCGTCATGGAAAGAGGATCCCGACGACGCCCTCGTTGCTCTGACAAGCCAGACCTTCCACGATGTACTCGGATTTGATCCAAAGAAGGTATCAATGCATTTTGTCCTTGAGGCAGGATACCTTGTCGAGAAATATCCCGGGTTGCACATCGCAAGCATCGGTCCTCGCATTCTTGAACCTCACAGCGTCAACGAACGAGTACAGCTGTCTACCGTGGACAATATCTGGAAGGTGGTCATTGAAATGCTCAGACGAATGTAACAAAAGCCAGACAGACATAATTAGCCATACAAGCCGGATGCTTCTGCCAGCAGGAAAACACTGATACCGTGCCACGCACGAACTATATTAAAATATTAAGGGCTGCGAACATGCGCCCTAACAGCCAGACGCTATGAATGTTCTGATATTAAGTACATACGAGAAGGCAGGTGGCGCAGCAATCGCTGCGTCCCGTTTGCGCTGCGCCTTGCAGAAAAAAGGAGTCAGCGTTTCTATGCTTACGGCGGGAAAAGGCTGCCTAAAGGGACATACATGGCAGTTTCTTTGGGAGCGTCTTGTAATATTTGCCCGCAACAGATTCTCTTCTGCAAACCTGTGGGCTGTAGATATAGCCAATGCCGGAGAGGATGTAACCGCCTCCGAGGCATTCCGCAATGCAGACATCATACATCTCCACTGGATTAACCAGGGCTTCCTCTCGATGCAAACGCTTGAGAAAATCGTATCGAGCGGCAAGACAGTGGTGTGGACAATGCATGATGCATGGAACAGCACAGGCATATGCCATCTGACCATGAATTGCGAGAACTACCGTGAGGAATGCGGCCGCTGCATGTATCTTGCAGTGCGTGGCGACAATGATCTCTCTCATAAAATATGGAAGAAGAAACATTCGCTATATTCAAAGAACAACATACGCTTTGTCTCATGCAGCGAATGGCTAAGAGAGAAGGTGCTCGGCAGCAAACTGATGGCACGACAGGATGTAGTCACAATACCTAACCCCATAGACACATCGTGCTATTATCCTTGCGAAAAAGCAGAGTCGCGCCATGCGCTTGGCCTTCCGCAAGACAAGAAGCTTCTGCTTTTCGTGGCCCAGGGGGTAAACAACCCGAACAAAGGCATGCAATATCTGATAGAAGCCATGAGGCGTATAAATGGCGAGGACATCGCCCTTGTCATGCTTGGCGGCAAGTCATCAGAAATCATTGATGCGCTTGACGGCATTACGGTCTGCGCCTTAGGCTATGTCACTGATACCGAGACGATATGCCAGGCATATAGCTCTGCCGATGCATTCGTGCTGCCCTCCTTGTCAGAGAACCTACCTAACACCATCATGGAGGCCATGGCCTGCGGCACACCGTGTGTCGGTTTCCGTGTCGGAGGCATACCAGAGATGATTTCCCACAAGCAGACAGGCTACGTGGCAGAGTACCGCAATGCCAGCGACTTGGCATCAGGCATCCTCTATGTACTTGACGGAAGCAATACAGAACGACTTAGCCAGGAATCCCTCCGTAAGGTCCGCGAGTGCTATAGCGAGGATGCTGTAGCATCGAAATATATCGAATTATACAGCAGATAATGCTGACGTGCAGCATAGAATCTACAGAACAGGAAGGACAGCCAGCCATTTTTTCTGTATCAAAATGTCAAAGAGCGCTGTATGAACAGCATGATTTACATCTTGCAATGCTGCCATGCTTCTGCAAAGTTACAAAATTGGGAAAGCGAAATCAAGTTTCATGTGGATAGAATTGTGGGTAGATGTGCTAAGAAAATGCCGATGGCATACCTTGAAAGAAGATAGATGCCAACGCATCATACAAGACAGCAGACTTTCCTTTGCAAGACAGCAGCAGTCAGTTCCTGTATCATTACATCAGACAAAACAACCATATAGCCGACAATGAAAAAATTCTTGAACATATTCAGAATATATCGAGAGGAACGCAGGCTGGTGCTTGTGTCAGCCATCATATTCGCCCTGCTCAACTCGCTGACCGTGATACGCTACTATGGGTCGTTCAGCCAGCTGGCGGATAATTATCACAAACTGTTCGTGCAGACATTTCGCGTGTCAGGATTCGACCCGCTCACGTATGAGGTTCTCTCTAACTGGTGTACCGCATATAATGTCTACAGGCATCCGCTCCTTGCCTTTTTCATGTGGCCCGCCAACCAGATAAACCAGGGTCTGATGCTACTGACGGGCACAAACTTCGCCACGATTATCACCGCTGTGATTATTGTAGCATGCTCGGTATATTCATGCCTCTTCCTGTTTCGCATCTTTACACGTGTAATTGAGATTGGCACGACCTCCGCCTATCTCCTCTGCACCTTATATTTCGGTTTCGCCTACATCATGCTCTCAAGCATGGTGCCAGACCATTTCATCATGTCGATGGCGGCACTGCTGCTCACGCTCTACATTGCCGGCATGAAACTGAAGCATGGGTCGGCACTGAACGCATGGCAGACAATAGGGCTGTTTGTGCTTACTGGCGGCATATCGCTCAATAACGGACTGAAGGTTTTCCTTGCAGCGCTTGTCACACGCCGCAAGAGATTCTTCCGCCCGGGATTCCTCCTGCTGGCGGTAGCTCTGCCGTCGCTGCTCATGTGGGGCTTCGCACGCTGGGAATACCGCACCTACGTATGGCCGAAGGAGATGGCGCGCCATGAGATAAAGATGCGCAAGGACCGTGAACACACCGCCCAGATACGCCGACAGGTGCGTGATTCCATAGGAGCTAAGGACAGTGCGGCTGTCGAGAAGCTGGTTAGAAAGATAAAGCAGCAGAAAGCAGTGGAGACATACCGTGCCAACCGCAAGAAGATATGGAACCGCAATACAGGCAAGCCTTTTGCCAAAGGCGAGTTCATGCGATGGACTGACAAGACTACCGCGCGCTGGCCAGTGTGCGTAGAGAATCTGTTTGGCGAATCCATCCAGCTGCACGAAAAGAACCTCTTGGGCGATGTCCTGCGCAATCGACCTGTCATTGTAAAGTATTCCTATGCAGCAAACTACATTGTCGAGGGTATCATAGTGCTGCTCTTCATACTCGGCGTATGGTTTGGACGCAGAAGCATATTCCTATGGACAGCAATGTCCTTCCTGCTCATGGATGTGCTGCTGCATGTCGGGTTGGGCTTCGGCATCAACGAGATATATATCATGTCAGCCCATTACATGTTCGTACTTCCTATAGCCACGGCATTCCTCCTGAAGGCGGCAGATGCTGCAAGCATACGCCACCGCTGGCTGCCAGCCGCGCTGCATACGCTGATTCTTGCTCTTGCGCTATGGTGCTGGATATGGAATGCGTGCCTGATATTACAATATTACTTCTTCGGATAGAGGCATGCAGACTTCAGCCGATTGCAGATTATGCATCACACAATATCACCTGACATGAAAATCTTCACAAGACATAAGGAAAATCTGACAGCATTCGTTCTCGGGGCTATAGTAATCATTGCCCTCAACGTGCTTATGCTGCACTATCACTATGACCCGTGGACCAATCCGAAGGCTGGATTCTGGTCGGCATTCTGGAACAGATTCGAGATTTCAGGATTCGACTCTTACTCATATATCGTTATCTCGAAATGGCGACCGCTGTTTGTCCTGTCGCGCCATCCTTTGCTGGCAGTCATGCTGTGGCCTCTGTCACAGCTCAATGCATGGCTTATGGAAGCCACGAATATAAACTGCTCTATTTTTATTGTGGCAGTGGTGTGGGGCGCAGCGAGCCTCTGCTCGTGGATGCTGATGCACCAAATTATCCACCGATTTATAGGTCTCAGCAGCGGCATAAGCCTTCTGCTGACAACTTATTTCTATTCGTTCTCCCATGTCATGCTTACGATATTCGTGCCTGACCACATGACCCTGTCGCTCCTGCTGCTCATGACAACCATCTATCTTGCTGCCAAAGCCATACGCACGGGAAGGCCAATGCCGCTGTGGCAGTCGCTGCTGATGGCTCTGGTGTCTACTGGCGTGACTACCACGAACATTGTCAAGGTGGCTATAGCTGATTTCTTCACACAGCTACGGCATAAACGCAGCATGGAGATTGTCACACATTTCATGACATATCTTATACCCATAGCCATCATCGCCGGAGCGTATTACTATCAGTTGCAGACAACACAGATAGAGGAGAAGCGCTATGCGGAGAACATAGTGCGCAAACGCTCGATGAAGGACAGTGCCTTCGCTGAGAAGATACGCCGCTCGAAAGAGAGCCATGCCGAGATTCGCTCCCGCCAGCTGATTGACCTTGACGTAGTGACAAACACCGAATACCACATTGACCGCCTGCCATCGCTTGTGGAGAATATCTTCGGCGAGGGATTCATCCTCCATAAGGAGCACGCTCTGAAGGATGCAAACAGGAAGCGTCCGGTGCTTGTGCATTATGACAGCTGGCACTACTATGCTGTCGAGGCTGCCATTGTCGCCTTGTTCATAGCTGGCGTATGGTTCGGTCGGCGTGAGCGATTGATGTGGATAACGGGGGCGATGTTCCTGTTTGACATGCTTCTGCACGTCGGGCTGAACTTCGCCTCAGCTGATGTATATATCATGACCGCCCACTGGGCTTTCATCGTTCCGATAGCCACTGCATACCTGCTAAAGCACACCGCTCGGCACACTGGCATACAGACTGCGCTCATCGGACTGACAGTATTCCTCACGGCGTTCATGTGGATGCACAATGTGCAGATCATAGCGCAACACATTCTATAACCAGGACAGTGTGACCAGGGGCCAGGAGACGACGCCTCACACCGCCATGCGCTGCTGATGCCGCCGTTGCCAGTCCTTAATCATTAATTCCTTAATCCCTATTCACAACATGGTACTGAACTATATATTTGTCGCATTCTTCCTCATAGCATTTGCTATAGCGCTCATTAAACTGCTGTTCTTCGGCGACGTAGATGTCTTTCCTGCCATCATGGATTCCACATTCGTGTCAGCCAAGACAGCATTTGAGATTTCGTTGGGTCTCACTGGTGTGCTGTCGCTATGGCTCGGCATAATGAAGGTGGGCGAGAAAGGTGGCGTGGTGAATGTTCTGGCGCGGATTCTGTCGCCAGTATTCACCCGTCTCTTCCCTAATATTCCTAAGGGACACCCTGTCACAGGAACAATCTTCATGAATATATCCGCCAACATGCTCGGGCTGGACAATGCCGCTACGCCAATGGGACTGAAGGCTATGAGCGAACTGCAGACGCTGAACAACGACAAGCAGCGCGCCTCTAACCCGATGATTATGTTCCTTGTGCTCAACACATCAGGATTGACGCTCATACCAGTGTCTATCATGGTGTACCGTGCGCAGTTAGGGGCAGCTAACCCTACCGACATATTCATACCCATACTCCTTGCCACATTCTTCTCTACGCTGGTGGGAATAATGGTCACAGCTGCCTATCAGCGCATCAATCTCCTCAACCGCACACTGCTCTTGACGTTCGGAACAATGATACTCGGAGTTGCCGCCATCATCTGGACGTTCTCTGTCATGGACAAGGATACGATGGACATGGTGTCGAAAACTGCTGCCAATGTCATTCTGCTCAGTATCATCGTAACTTTCATCATTGCAGGCATGAGGAAGAAAATAAATGTCTACGATGCGTTTATTGAGGGTGCGAAGGAGGGTTTCCATACTGCCGTTACCATCATACCGTATCTGGTTGCCATACTTGTAGGCATCGGCGTATTCCGTGCATCAGGGGCAATGGACTGGCTGATCTATGCCATCGGCTGGCTGATAGAGCAGTACGGAATAGACACCGACTTCGTGGGCGCACTGCCAACAGCTCTTATGAAACCGCTTTCGGGCAGCGGAGCACGCGGCATGATGGTCGATGCTATGACGCAATACGGTGCTGATTCCTTCGTGGGCAGGCTCGCAAGCGTCTTCCAGGGCTCTACGGACACTACATTCTATGTACTTGCTGTCTATTTCGGTTCGGTAGGAATACGCCATACACGCCATGCTGTCACCTGCGGACTGGCTGCCGACCTGGCAGGCATCATCGCTTCAATAGTCATCTGCTATCTGTTCTTCGGATAGCAGGCAGCATACACGGACAGGGAGATGCAGCACGCAGACTGGCCATAGAATATTCTTATCTTTAACTTATCTCCTCGCGATATCTCACTGCTCTGCCGCCAATGAAATTCTACAGACGAGTCTCATGCCTTAAAAAACATAAGGTTTTCTAATGCCGTGCTAATATTTTCACAGTGCAGAACACCAGTAACTGGAGCGGAGAACGGAGACTATGCAATACGAAAAAGCCGCTAATGGCAGACTGCTTGTCAGTCTATCATTAGCGGTTTTTCATTATCTGAATATATTTACGTCAGCACAGGAACCTACCCCATCTGCTTCTTCACCTCCTCTGCCACAAGGCATAGCTCGTCATACCATTCCTGCCCGAAGCGTCGTATGAGCGGTTCACGCAGGAATTTGTATACTGGCATGTGCAGCTCGCGTCCCTTGCGGCGACCGTCGGCGCAGATGTCCCACTGGTGATAGTTGAGGGCGGTCAGACCATTCTTCAGTTCTTTCACACGGATAGGATACAGCGCACAGGAGATGGGCTTGCACCATGATGTCCTGCCAGCACGGAATGCCTTCTCTGTAGCGCAGAGACAGCAGTTCGGTATCGTACACTGACGTTCGCCTCCGTTAGCATCAGGAAGAGAGAGTGTGAGGTCGTCGTAATACGTGAAGACACAGTCCTTGCCATTGACGATGCTTGTCACGAGGTCGCCTTCCTGGTCGGTATACACCACGCCCTGCTTGTCTATCACTGCCTGGGCAGACGCTGAGAGGTCGTCCCAGACTTCGTCAAGAACATTCTCCAGCTCCATCACCTCGTCCATGGATACTGGTGCACCGGCATCGCCTATTATGCAGCACTTGCCTTTGCATGCTTCAAGGTCGCAGCAGAACTCTTCTGTTATGATGTCCATAGACACCAGCGTATCTTTTATCTCTATTATCATAGACCGTTATGTTTTATATTGTTCGTGAACAGTATTTTCCGAGAGCCGGACGCTGTTTGTTTCATCCTTAACTTTTCTCCATCGTCTTATGCAACTGCCATACTGCAGGAATAAAAAGGAGAAGCGACAGGACTACAGCTCCCGACAGGCGGAGCGTGGAATCCCCAAAGAATTCGCTAATACTCATGTCGTATGAGCGCGGATAGAAATAAAACAGGAGGAATGCAACACTGTTGTTCACCCAGTGTACTATTATTCCTGGAATGATGCTTCCTGTGCGATAGCATAGCCAGCCCAGCAGCATGCCTATGAGCAAGGCATGGGGTATCTGCGCAGGATTGCCATGCACAGCGGCAAACAGTGCTGCCGACACGACTATGGCTATCCAGTGTGCGCGGTTTGTCTGCCCGAACTTTCCTTCGTAATATTTCACTGCGGTCTTCTGTATCGCACCGCGGAACACCAGTTCCTCTGCCACTGGCGCCAGCAGGGCGATGCTCAGATAGCCCCACGGGCTCTGCATGATGGTCTTGAATGTGTCTGCCATATTGTCCTGACGCATCGCCTCAGGTATGAGTTCCTCTATACACATGGTGGGAATCAGCATGCCCAAGGCAGCAATCACACACCAGTAGAGTATTGTGCCTGCACCGCCGCCAATGCCTTTCCTGCGGAAAAACTCCATTGAAAACGGTGTCCACTTCAGCAGTGTGAATATGATGATAGTGGCTACGTGGCTTACCGATGTCATCGTTATCATAAGCCCGGCGGTCAGTTCACGGCTTCCAGTGAATAGAGCCCACAGGCTTTCGACGAAGAAAGATGATGAAACCTGTATGACAAAGAAGACAAAGAAATATAAGAGTATGTTTAACATATATGATAATGTATGTTTATATATGACTGCTGTGAACGAATGGGCATGCGAACCCTAAGGAAACGCACGCAATCAATGCCATTTTCTGCAGCAGAATTGTAATTGCCGCACCATCACTCTAACATCATCAGAGCGTCAGCCTCATCCTTGCGACCAGTATCAAGCAGGTGCCGAATAAGCGACGAGGACACAGGACGGCCGTCAAAAAGCCCGCACTCCTCTGGCTGCGGCCCCAGCATGACCTCCATTCCTATCTCACGTCCATAGGCAGCGTATGTCTCGAAGGTCTCCTCTGGATTACGCCTGCCAAAGCGGTTGTCATATCCTGTAATCAGACAGCGCACGCCAAGACGCTCATACAGCACATAACGCATGAAATCATACGCCGAAGTCTGCATGAATGCGTTGTCGAACGGAAGCACCTCCACACGGTCTATACCGGCAGCATGCAGCTTTGCGACACGCTCACTGAGCGACATCAGCGGCTTAGGAGCCCGCTCCGGACATATCACCTCCAAAGGATTACGGTCGAAGGTTACAACCATCGACTGCATTCCCGATGCCGCAGCCTGTGCCTTCACGCATCTGATGACCTGCTGATGGCCACGATGCACTCCGTCAAAAACTCCTACTGTGGCGCAATATGTCGCTTTCTCGATATTCATCCTGACATGTAGCGGACTGATTTCCCTATCCGCTGGATATGTGTATATATGGGGGGGGATATAAGTATATATAATGGGTGGCAATCCTAAACATATATTCCCATCATCTCGGATATGAAATGATGGGAATTATGTTCATAGCGAACCCCTGCGCCATTCGTACAAGCGGCGGCGCAAGAGTCTCTGCGGATTAATCTCTTCTATTAGAAGTCAAACTTGTCAAGAGCATCAGTGAAGTCCTGTGAAGCCTCAACTACAGGCTGTGCAGCCTGCTCTTCAGCCTGCTCTGGACGAGGACGACGCTCACCACGCTCTGGACGTGGGCGGCGCTCACCACGCTCTGGACGAGGGCGACGCTCGCCACGCTCTGGGCGAGGGCGACGTTCACGCTCCTGATAACCCTCTGGCTTCTCTACGAGAACACGGCGAGACAGCTTGTACTTGCCAGTCTTCTGGTCGATGTCAATGAGTTTCACCTGTATCTTGTCGCCTTCCTTGATGCCAGCTTCCTCCACTGTCTCCAGACGCTTCCAGTCTATTTCAGAGATATGAAGCAGTCCGTCCTTGCCTGGGAGAATCTCAACGAAGCAGCCATAAGGCATTATTGAACGTACAACACCGTCATACACCTCGCCAATCTCTGGGATTGCAACGATAGCCTTAATCTTTGCGATAGCCGCCTCGATAGAGTCCTTGTCTGGTGCAGATACCTGTACATGACCTACGCCGTCAGCCTCCTCGATAGTGATAGTAGCACCTGTGTCCTCCTGCATCTGCTGGATGATCTTGCCGCCAGGGCCGATAACAGCGCCGATGAACTCCTTAGGAATATCAAGAGCAACGATGCGTGGCACGTGTGGCTTAAGTTCAGCGCGTGGCTCTGCTATTGTGTCTGTTATACAGTTGAGGATATGCTCACGACCAGCCTTAGCCTGTGCGAGAGCCTTCTCAAGAATCTCGTATGAAAGGCCGTCACACTTGATGTCCATCTGAGTTGCTGTCAGGCCGTCCTTTGTTCCTGTGGTCTTGAAGTCCATGTCGCCGAGGTGGTCCTCATCACCGAGAATGTCAGAGAGAACAGCATACTTGTCTTCTCCTGCGTTCTTGATAAGACCCATAGCGATGCCTGATACTGGCTTGTGCATTGGCACACCGGCATCCATAAGAGCGAGTGTTCCAGCGCAAACTGTAGCCATAGATGATGAGCCATTAGACTCCAGAATCTGGCTTACGATACGTACTGTGTATGGGAAGTCAGCAGGAATCTGTCCCTTCAGACCGCGCCAAGCGAGGTGTCCGTGGCCAATCTCGCGGCGTCCTACACCACGCTGTGCCTTAGCCTCACCTGTACAGAATGGTGGGAAGTTATAGTGAAGGAGGAACTTCATATAGCTCTTCTCAAGCACATTGTCCACCATCTTCTCGTCCATCTTGTTTCCGAGAGTCACAGTAGTAAGCGACTGAGTCTCACCACGTGTAAAGATAGATGATCCGTGTGGCATTGGGAGCGGGCTAACCTCACACCATATAGGGCGGATGTCAGTTGTCTTACGTCCGTCGAGACGCACACCCTCGTCCAGGATGCAGCGGCGCATTGCGTCCTTCTCTACATCGTGGTAGTATTTGTCTACGAGAGCGAACTTCTCTTCCATCTCGTCCTCTGTGAGTTCAGCATGAGCGGCAGCGTAAGCCTCCTTGAATTCAGCCTTTATCTGCTCAAAAGCCTCAGCGCGAGCGTGCTTCTCGAGAGCCTGCTTCACTACGTCGTAGCACTTCTGATAGCAGTCTGTCTTAACCTGCTCCTTCAGTTCGTCGTCGTTAACCTCATGGCAGTACTCACGCTTCTGGTCTGTTCCGAGCTCCTTCATGAGCTCTTCCTGCATCTCACACATAGGCTTAATAGCAGCGTGTGCAGCCTTGAGCGCTTCGAGGAGGTCAGCCTCCTGCACTTCCTTCATCTCACCTTCAACCATCATGATATTATCCTTTGTAGCACCCACCATGAGGTCCATGTCAGCCTCTTTCATCTGAGCGAAAGTAGGATTGATGACATACTCGCCGTTAACACGTGCTACGCGCACCTCAGAGATAGGGTATTCGAAAGGAATATCTGAACATGCCAGGGCGCAGCTTGCAGCGAAGCCTGCGAGAGCGTCAGGCTGGTCAACGCCGTCAGCAGAGAAAAGTATAACATTAACGTATACTTCTGCGTGGTAGTCGCTTGGGAAGAGCGGACGCAGAGCGCGGTCAACCAGGCGGCATACCAAGATTTCGTCGTCGCTCGCCTTGCCTTCACGCTTTGTAAAACCTCCAGGGAAACGTCCTGCCGCAGCATACTGCTCGCGATACTCTACCTGAAGAGGCATGAAGTCTGTTCCTGGAACTGCATCTTTTGCCGCACAAACAGTAGCCAAAAGCACCGTGTTACCCATGCGGAGGGTACAAGAGCCGTCGGCCTGCTTTGCCAACTTGCCTGTCTCGATTGTTATCTGACGTCCGTCAGGCAATGAGACTGTCTTTGTAATTACATTCATTTCTTTTTGTTTTGCATCTAAAGGAGGCTGGAGCCCCCAAATTATAACATCTTAATAAAATTCGTGCAAATATACAAAATATTATTCTATCAATCGAAAACAAGCCCCCTAACGCCTTGATTATTATATTTTTTTAAGAGGTAAACACCGATAATGCCTAAGCGAGGCCCTCTCGCCCAGACTATGCGAGGCTGACAGGCGCATCAGCAGAATGCCAAGAGTGGCGGCGGAGCAGATTGTTCTTTCTGTCGCAAAAGGATTTCATTAGCTCCCAAACGGCGGCATCATAGGAAAATAGGAACAGGAATAAAGAATATAGCATGCCGCTTACCAGCCCGAAAAGCCATAACTTTGCACCCGGAACACGCAAGGCACGGCCTACCGCGTCTGCGTCTGAGGCACAGTATGCTGATGCCAGAAACAGAGTGCGCAGCCACATTTCTTCTCAGAAAAACTAAAGGATAACACACTATGATTAAAGCAATTAACAGCAAGTATTCACATATCTCCAGGCAGATAAGTCAGGTGCTGGAGGATGAACATTTCAGCCGGGAGGGACAGCTCATGCATTCTGGCCGCAACACAGTGAAGCGGTTCTCTGTCGGAGGGGCAGACGTGGTGGTGAAGAGATACGGGAGAATCACTCTGTTCAACCGCTTCATGTATGCCACGCTGCGCAAAAGCAAGGCGCAAAGAGCCTACGAGAACGCATGCCGCCTGCGCCTTCTGGGCATCAATACGCCGGAGGAGATAGCTTATGCCGAACGCCGCAGGGGACTGACAATGACCTCTTGCAGCGTCATCACCCTGTTTTCTGACTGGCAGCCAATGACTTTTCTCGCCGACTACCGATTCGGAGATACAGATACCGAAATACTTCTTGACGCTCTGACAGTATGGATTATAAGCCTGCATGACAAGGGCGTGGAGCATCAGGACCTCAACATTGGCAATATATTATATAGGAAGGAGCATGACGGAAGATATTCTTTCCAGGTAATCGATATAAACCGTATGCGTTTCAGAAAGAGCATGACGCTGAACAAGCGGCTGAAGAACCTCTGCCGGCTGTCATTGAACACCGACCTGACAAACTACATACTCCGCAGATACGCCGAACTGAATCACCAAGACCATGACCACGTTGTCATACAGGGATTTCTCTATAAGGGGCTGTTCGAGCTGCGGCAGACCGCAAAGCGGGAAATCAGGAAGTTCAGAAGACCACGACACTCTGATTCTGCTACTGCCTGACAGAACCTCTCAGCATGCGGCATCTTGCCGCCAATGCCGCTGACAACCCGCAGCACACACGAAAGAGCATGACACAGGACTAACGTACAAACAGCACATAACAGAACACAAAACAAACAACGATGGCAGCGCCGACATGTGACATGCCGCACTGCATCACGGGCAGGAGCATAGCGTAGCAACATGCCATTTACGCAATTACACTACAGAGCCGTAACATTGCTTGTCATCTATGCTTTATCCTTAATTCTTAATAAAAATTATGGCTCGCTCCTGCCCTTTATCATTATCATCGCACAGACTCGATTTAAGAAAACTTTACGTTTTTTAACGCACGAGAATCGCCTGTAGAATTCCAGCGGCAGCATCGCAGCGAAATATCGCAGGAATTTCGTCTTTTACATAACAACTTACAGCTCAACGATTTACAGAAAGATGCCACCACAAACAGCACAAGCGGCTGCACAAGAAGCAGTGTTTGGCGGTGCAAGAAGTAGCGTTTGACGGTGTAAGAAGCAGCGTTTGGCTGCATGATATGCACTTAATGCCTCTGCCATTTGCCGCCAATCAGCCTGCAATATGCCGTTTTTCATTGGTCAGACAGCAAAATATGCGCATTCCTGAAGCACTGCCTACGCATTCCGTCCCTGCCAAACGGGATTTTTCAAAGAAAACTCACACCATTTCACAAACTATCTCACACTCTCTCCTCCCCTCCCTCCTCATCGCCTGTTCGTCTCTACGCAAAAGCAATATTCTTCAGGCAATAATTGTATAAATCATATCTTTTTAGTAAATTTGCAGGCGGAAACATCAAACGACACGACAATGAACTATCATTTTGAAACCATAATGCAGGTGCGCGACTATGAGTGCGACATACAGGGCATAGTGAACAACGCTAACTACATGCACTACGCTGAGCACACACGCCATCTGTTCTTGCGCAAATACGGAGTGTCCTTCCCTGCCATGCACGAGCAGGGGGAAGACCCGGTAGTAGCACGTGTGACCATGCAGTATAAGACTCCGCTCACTCCGGAGGTGGAGTTCCGCTCATGTCTGAAAGTGAAGCGCGAGGGCATCAGATACGTATTCCACCAGGACTTCTATCGTCTGACAGACAATAAGCTATGCTTCCGCGCACAGTTCGAGATTGTCTTCCTCGTAAACGGACGCCTGGCTAACAGCCCAACATGCGACAAGGCTTTCGCAGAACTATTCCAGCAGGCTGCAGAGGAATAGCCCTCGGCATCTGCACTGGCCACACATAAGAAACAAAAAACTCTGACTCTCTCCGCATGACTGACACAGGCATCATATACAGCATAGCATACCAGCGGCTGACATTCCATCAGCCACAGGCTGCGGCACGCCTGCTGAACACGGCTGGAAGCGCACAATGCATATACGAAAACCGTGACAACATACACGACATATCGCATGAAGCATCGTCTGCGCTCCACTCCTTAATCTCTGCCGACTGGGGGAAAGCCCTGCAGAGGGCGGAGGCGGAATTGGCATGGTGTGAGAAAAACAGAATCAGCATCCTCACTCCTGACATGGAGAGCTTTCCACAGCGGCTCCTGACATGCCCCGACTGCCCTACCGTCATATACTATCGAGGTACTGCCGCCATCAATGCTCCCCACGTAATATCCATCGTGGGCACAAGAAAATCTACGGCATACGGCCATGATTTCATCAACAGGCTCGTCAGCGAACTGCACGAACTGCTGCCTGACACTATCATCGTCAGCGGACTGGCCTACGGCATAGATGTCTGCGCACACCGCGCTGCGCTTGCCGCTGGCACCGACACGATTGGTGTGCTTGCCCACGGGCTCGACACTATGTATCCTGCCTCACACCGAAGCGTGGCGGCTGAGATGCTGCGGCATGGCGGACTGCTCACCGAGTATATGTCGGCAACACCGGGCGAAAGGCAGAACTTCCTGCGGCGCAACCGCATCGTGGCGGGCATGGCTGACTGCACCATCGTAGTGGAGTCGATGGCTCACGGCGGTAGCCTTGTCACCGCAGGCATCGCACTCGACTACGGGCGTGAGGTGATGGCGCTGCCTGGCAATATCAGCAGCAAGACATCTGAGGGGTGCAACAGGATTATACGAAGCCATAAGGCTACGCTGATTACCTCGGCGCAGGATGTCATAGACACCATGGGATGGCAGTCGGCACGGGTAAAGGATGAGCAACGAACACGAGGAATACAGACGCAGATGTTTCACGACCTGACACCTGAGCAGCAGATGATAATGGAGCAGTTGCAACAGACTGACATGCAGATAAATACAATAAGCCGGAACACACAGATTCCGATAGGAAAAATCACAGCCATTCTCTTCGAGATGGAGATGAAAGGGCTGGTGAAGGCGCTGGCTGGAGGGATGTATCATCTCATAAAATGATGAATGTGATAAAGAAGAACACAGAATGAAAATAGGTAATATACAGTTTTCTGAACGCCCGCTATTCCTCGCTCCAATGGAGGATGTGACGGACATAGGCTTCCGCCGCCTTTGCAAGCAGCAGGGAGCCGAAATGGTGTACACGGAATTTGTAGCGGCAGAGGCGCTGATACGCTCGGTGCGCACCACCGTCGACAAACTGACTATAGCTGACGACGAACGCCCTGTGGGCATTCAGATATACGGACGCGATGTCGATGCTGTGGTAGAGGCTGCACGCATCGTGGAGGAGCAGGCACATCCTGACGTCATCGACCTCAACTTCGGATGCCCCGTAAAGAAGGTGGCGGGCAAGGGTGCCGGGGCTGGAATGCTGCGCAACATACCGCTGATGCTCGAGATGACACGCCGTGTGGTTGACGCTGTCAAGACTCCCGTAACCGCCAAGACCCGTCTGGGATGGAATCACGAAGAGCTGGTCATAACCACTCTCGCAGAACAACTGCAGGACTGCGGCATTCAGGCGCTCACCATACACGGCAGAACGCGTGCGCAGATGTATACAGGCAGTGCCGACTGGAGCCTGATTGGCGAGGTGAAAAACAATCCGCGGATACATATTCCTATCATAGGCAATGGCGACATAACATCAATAGAGGAGGCCGACCAGGCTTTCGACCGCTATGGTGTAGACGCAGTGATGGTGGGCAGGGCGACATTCGGATGCCCCTGGTTCTTCAACCGCAAGCAGCTGACACTGGCTAAAAAGATGCGTATGCTCAGAGAACAGCTCAATATAAACATCGAACGCCTGACAATAGACGCACAGCAGCGAAATGATGCACGAGGAATTGAAAGCGCTGAGCTGCGCGGAATACTGCATACTCGCCGCCATCTGGCTGCAACACCGATATTCAAAGGCATCCCTGACTTCCGCCAGACCCGCATTGCAATGCTCCGCGCCAACACTCTCGAAGAGCTCCTGCCTATTCTCGACGAGGCGGAACGCCGTGTGATGGAACTGGAGAAACAGGCGGAATAAATGTCATCGCATATACTTCAGACGGTAATGCGGCATGTCATGAATGGATATATATAGTAAACGGCACTCTTGCTGGCAGTGATACAGCCTGGCATGAGTGCCATTTCGTGTTTTGATGGGATAACGGTAGCAGACGTGTCTGTATTCTGCAGAATACTATTTCGGGATAACAAACAGTATTATAATATGGTGATGACGGGGCTTGGCATGGCAAAACGCATATTCTTGCTTACATAATACGGCATGCAGAAACTTTTTTTCATTTTTTTGTGACGGGGTGTTACAAAACATTCTGTTACACGTTATACTATTAGACAGCAGAATAAAATGAGCGAGAACAATCTGATAAATACATTTACCAGCGGACGTGGCAGGCTTAGGGCTCTTGCCCGGCGCTTCCTGAATGCGGAAAGCGATGTCGACGACGTGCTGCAAGAGGCGTTCGTCAGACTGTGGCCGGGTAGTCACAGGCTGACAGGACAGGAACACAGCGATGCTGCCGCTGCCATGACCGTCAGAAATATCGCCATAGACAGAATACGACGGCAGACGGTAAGGTGTGAGGATTGCAGCGTCGACAGCATCAAGTCTGTGGCTGATGAGACGGATGCTGACCGGCAGGAAACGCTCGAGGATGTCAGAACAATAATCGAACAGCATCTCTCTCCTGTGCAGCGTGACATCATAAGGATGAGGGAATACGAGGGAATGGAGTTTGAGGAGATTGCTGCAGCGCTGGACATGCAGCCGCCAGCGGTAAGAATGCAGTTGTCGAGAGCAAGAAAGAAAATACGTGAAATTTATATTAAGCGACAGTCATGAAACGTGAGGAATATTACATGAGTCTGTATAACAGATACCTTGAAGCGGAAACGTCCGTAAAAGAGGAGCAAGAATTGAAGGCTTTTCTTGCAGAAACGGACAGTCCAAGGTTTGACGAGGCTAAGGCTGTGCTTGGCTTTTTCGTCTGCGGACGGCAGTGCGTCGCTGCTCAGAAAACTGCCGCTGCGGGTCTGGATGCCGTTGCCGCACAGAGCGTACAGAACAAGACTGTGCTCCGCTTCGTGCCTGGCAGGCGCATGCTGAAGTATGCGGCGGCGGTTGCCGTGGTGTGTGTGGCGGCTGCAACGGTTTATTTCTCCCGCCCTACTGCCTATGTGCTGTATGCCAATGGTGAGAAGAATACTGACAGGAATGTTGTCATCGATGAGATGGAAAACGACATGGAGATGATGCTTGCTACGGAGTTTGTCTCTATAGAGTCGGAGATGAGCAGCATGCTCAGATAGTATTCCTATTGCCAAAGAACGCAAACAGGAAGGAATAACGCATGGAATGAGGGAACGGAATATGGCAGATTATGTCTATATCAAATAAACGATAAGTTATGAACAGGATTATATTGATAATACTATTTGTTATGCATACACTCATGTCTGGTGCACAGCATCTGCCGCAAAACATCGGCAGAGTGCTGAGGCAGGAGAGGAGCGTAGTTGAAGGGTATGCCAAAGAGGTGTATATAACCGGCAGGAAGCTGCGCAGTTATAACCTGACGGCATACCGGAGTTTCAGCATTGACATAAATAGCAAGACAAAGGCGGCGGGCAAGGAAATTGAACTTGCTGTAAGAAAGGACGGGCGTAATGCTGTTGACAAGGAAATGGTGGAGCTTGCCGGACGGCTTTATTTTGCCGTATACTCTCTGAAACAGACTGACAGCAAGCAGAATCGATACCTCTTCTACAAGAATAATGCTCTGAAAAAAGAAGGGGGGAACATCGTCATTATATATATGGAAGGCAGCGCAACGCTGGAAGAAATCAGGAGAAAATTTGCCAACTGATATTTATAGGGGCGTTCTAAAAAATACGTCGAGTTGATTTTTGTTCTTCTTTCGTATGTGCTTTTGTAAGTTGAAGAAGGAACATAGCAGGCTATGTGACTGATGAAACTTGACAAAATGACATAGAAAGAGACGAAAAGCGACCGAAACTGAAACAATAGAATAAGGAGAATACTTAAATTCGTAATTTATAGAACGCCCCTATAATATGTAGAACAGAAATTAATAATAACATAAACGCAAATATGAAAAAGACTATCATCGCCGCTATGGCGGCAGCAACAATGCTAAATGCGAATGCTGGTAACGACACGCTTCTCATCATGAAGGCTGATACGGTGAGAGTGATTAAGAACACGAATAATGTCAGAATCGACATCGCAGGCAGGGAAGGGAACAGTGATTACCGGTATTCTACGGACTTTATGGTGGATTCTTGCCAGACCGTCGTTACAAAAGAGGCAAACAGGATGCGGAATTTTGATTTCGCTCTGCCAGTGTTAGAGTCGGGAAAGGATGCTGGCAAGACGAAGGTAACACTGACTGTCGGATTCGGACTATTGCTTGGTAACATCTATGCTAATGCGGATGACAAACTGCTGGATATCGACGGAGGCGCAAGCCACGAGGTATGGTGGGCTAATATGCTTGGGGTGTGGGTGAGACCAGCAACGGGCAATTTCTCATTCGCTCTGGATTTCGGTATCGACTGGAGGAACTACCGGATGAAAAACGACATGATGTTCTCTGTGGCGGATGATGGCGCGGTGTCACTCGCAGAATATCCGGAGGGGGTGAAGCCGAAATACTCAAGAATAAAGACTCTCTCGCAAACCATTACGCTTACTGCAAACTGGCGTATAGCAAAAAAACTTAATGTGCGCTTCGGTCCGGTGCTGTCTGTAAATAACGGACTTAGTGCGCAGTCTCGATACACTACGGCTGATGGCGAGAAGATTAAGGTGAAGAAGAACGACCCGAAGGTGAAGCAGCTGACTGTGGATTACTTCATGGGCGTTACGTGGCACAATCTCGGATTATATGTGAAGCACTCGCCACAAAGTATTTTCAGAAAGGGATGGGGCCCGCAGTTCTCGTCTACAACTCTTGGCTTCAACTTATTTTGGTAGACTTACTGAACACCTATGCGTTGCGGACTGTGTCTGACGACAACAACATTGAGTTTCTCATGTTCTGCATCTTAAGATGGCATAATAGAGAACACAATGCATGCCAAGCATTATTTTTTCGTGTTCCATGATATTTATTAGCAGTAACATTTGGAGTTGTTAGCAAAAAAGATTAACTTTGCCGAGGCATCAGACTATGAATAGATGATAAGATTGCTTCTCATGCCATCGCCAACTTCTACAGGTTGTCTGATAATATCATACGCCGAAAAGAACAAGACATGTCAGAATCACTGAAACAACGCACTGCCAAAGGACTCTTCTGGGGTGCTCTGAACAGCGGAACGACGCAGGTGCTCAACCTCGTCTTCGGCATCATACTCGCCCGTCTGCTTACGCCGGGCGACTATGGCATTGTCGGTGTGCTGACTATATTCACCGCTATAGCGGGCGACCTGCAGAGTGCCGGGTTCACACAGGGGCTGGTCAATCTGAAACGCCCTGCGCATAGCGACTACAACGCTGTCTTCACATTCAACGTGGGCATGTCTGTCGTCATGTATGCCATACTGTTTTTCTGCGCTCCGCTCATAGCGCAGTTCTTCCGTCAGCCTTGTCTTACTGACGTGTCACGCCTTGTCTTCCTCGCCTTCTTCATTGCCTCGCTCGGCATTGCACACGGGGGATATATGACAAAGAACATGATGAACAAGGAGATGGCTATCATCGGAGCCGTCGCACTGCTCTCGTCTGGCGTTACAGGCGTTACGCTTGCCGTCATGGGCTACGGCTATTGGGCGCTGGCATGGCAGCAGGTGACATATATCGCTGTGCTGAATCTGGGACGATACTACTACGTTCGGGAGTGGCGTCCGCGACTGACCGTAAATCTGCGCCCTGTCGTTGAGATGGCGCCGTTTGCTGTGAAGATTCTCGTAACTAAGATTATCACCACCGTAAGCAATAATGTGCTGACGGTGATATTCGGCAGACTGTTCCCTATACACCTCGTAGGCAACTATTCACAGGCATACAAATGGGACACCATGGCATCGTCGCTGGTGGCTAATACTGTCGGGCAGATAGCGCAGACGGTACTGGTTGAGACCAACGGCAGCGAGGAGGAGAGGCAGAAACGTGTCTATCGCAAGATGCTGCGCTTCACTTGTTTCCTGGCTATGCCACTGATGTTCGGACTGGCATTGGTAAGCCGTGAGTTCATACTTCTCACCATCGGCGATGAGTGGGCGGGATGTATACCGCTGCTGCAGGTGCTGTGTCTCTCCGGAGCATTCATTCCTTTGTACACCATGTACCAGAATCTGGCGATAAGCCACGGCCGCTCTGACGTGTTCATGTGGCTCAGCATAGGGCAGATTGTGGTGCAGATAGCCGTAATACTGGCATTCCACAGCTACGGAATGTTCACTATGGTGTGCGCCTACTCTGCTTTCATGGTACTGTGGCTCGTGCCGTGGCATCATTTCGCAGGACGTCTGGCGGGATACAGATGGACTGAAATGCTGCGCGACATGCTGCCGTTTACGCTGGCAGCGGCAGCTGTGATGACTGTGACACACTTTGCCACGGCTTCCATTCATAATCTCTGGCTGCTTCTGGTGGCACGCATCGTGCTGGCGGCAGTGCTCTATTATGCCGTCATGCGCATCGCCCGGGTGCAGATTCTGCACGAATGCGAGCAGTTTCTGCTGAGACGCAGGAAATAAAACAGCGGAACAACCCTACTATACATACAATCACATATTACTATATATACAGGCACGAACTGCCATATATACAAATAAGCGGGACAGCATGATGCCATCCCGCTTATTTGTTTCTTATTCCTATACGTCGGATTTTATTTCTTCAGTTTCGCAAATATCCACAGTACGATTACCGCACCTACTGTGCCAGTGATTACACTGCCGATAGTGCCGTTCAGATCCAGTCCGAGGAAGCCGAACAGCCAGCCGCCTACTACACCGCCAAGAATACCAAGGAAGAGGTTAATCCAGCAGCCGCTGCCCTCACCCTTCTGCAATTTGCTTGCTATATAGCCGCAAATAATACCGATGATAATTCCTTCAATCATAATTAAAGTCGTTAAATAAGTTATTAATAATAATTGTCTTAATGCTACAACATACACATCAGGATGTGATAACATGCAGTATTAATACCGTAACACACACATGTCAGAGTGTGATAACATGCAATCTTGATGCTGATATGCTGACAGAGGAAGCCGCATACATGCCTGTTGCGCTACCGGCTTCCACTGTCAGCCTTTATGCTTGTATCCTTCAGGATTACTTAGTGAAACGAATCCAGTCAACATCGAGGAATGCTCCGTCGTTGTTCTTCGTAGGACGTGAGTTGAAGAAGCCTACCTTTGCGCCAATCCACTTGCCTTCCTTGACAGCGTAAGGCTCTCCCCACTTCTGGAATTTCTTGCCGTCGAAGCTGTAATAGAACTGCGCTGTCGACTTGATGTTATTGCCTATGCCTGAGCTCTTCACCACCGCACGGACGTAGATGTCAGGAGTAGCGAAGCGAGGCTGTGGTATATCGTCCACTGCATACTTCTGTGTGTATGGCTTCTCCATCTCCTTCAGTTCAATAAGCATCTCTGCAAGAGTCTTCTCCTCCTTGCCCTTCATGGCTCCCTCACACTTTACGAGGCGCATGAAGCATCCCTCCTGAGTTGTGATAAGCTTTATTGCAGCATAGTCCTGACCCTTGATGATGAATCCAGCCTCTTCACCCTTGTTCTTGTATCCTGGGTTAGGGATGAACTTCATCTTAGCAGTCACGGTAAAGTTCTCTGCTGGGAACTTCTGCATCAGTGTGTTCTGCATGTCTGAGATGTTCTTGTATCCTTCTGGCTGCTGCACACCATAGAGGCGCAGTTTTGACTTGTTAGCGTCGCAGAAGTACCAGTAGTGGCTGTAAGGTCCCTCAAACTGCCACTGCAGTCCGAGCGCAGTAGAATTGAATTCATCGTCCTCCTGCGGCTGGAAAACGCCACTTGACTTCAGGTTAGGCTTTTTCCACTGTGCCACAGCGTCGCCACATCCGTCGCCATCCTTATCATCGCCGATTACGAGCCAGTCGTTTACCCACTTTGCAGGCTGCAGGTGTACCACACGACCGTAGGCATGCTTGTCCTGGAAATGCAGGAACCAGTCCTCCCCGTTAGGAGTGTCTACCCACGCACCCTGATGAGGGCCGTTAATCTTCGACTTGCCCTGAGCGAGCGATACATACTCTTCGTATGGTCCGAACGGATTCTTTGAGCGCAGTGTTACCTGCCATCCGTACTTCACACCGCCTGCCGGCGACATGATATAATAGTATCCGTTACGCTTGTAGAACTTCGTTCCTTCAATTGTAGGCTGGTCCTCATGTCCGTCATATACTATGCGTGACGGTCCGAGCACGCGTGTTCCGTCGGCCGACATCGGTGCGACAAACAACACAGACTTTACTCCAGCACGTGATCCGGCGCAGCCATGAGATAGGTAAGCCTTGCCGTCTTCGTCCCACAGCGGGCAGCAGTCAATCATTCCCTTGCCAGCTTTTACGCATACAGGCTCAGACCATGTGCCGCTTGGGTCCTGTGTCTTAGTCATGAAAAGTCCCTGGTCAGGGTCGCCCCAGTATATGTAGAACCATCCGTCGTGATGGCGTATAGCCGGTGCCCACACATAATTGCCGTGCTGTATCTTCTTCCTCCAGTCTATCTCAGTGTCCTTATATTCTGGCAGCACAGGATAACTGTCAGTCAGGGCAGCACCGATTATAGTCCAGTTTACGAGGTCTGTACTGTGCAGCACCTGCAGTCCAGGGAAGTTTGCGAAACTTGACGATGTCATGTAATAGTCGTTTCCCACACGACATACGTCAGGGTCAGAGTAGTCAGCATTGATAACTGGATTTCTATATTTGTTACCTGAAAGATTCGGGTCCCATGTATTAGACTTTTGTTGAGCCATACATGGCATCATAGCAGCCATCATAGCAGTGACCAGAAGTGTTAGTTTTTTTCTCATGAATGTCTTTGTGTTAAGTTTTGTCTTATGTTTTTTTACTCGTATTCTGCATTATTCAGTGCAAAGATACATAAAAAAACGGAAATAAATACAGCGTTAATGACATTTTTAAGATTAACATTGAGAAAATAGAAAAAATCTTTGTACTTTTGCATAATAATACTTACGAATACAGAACAGAACACAATATGCTTGAAGTTAAAAATTTACATGCCCGCATTGGCGACAAAGAGATACTGAAAGGAATAAACCTTACTATCAACGATGGCGAGGTGCATGCTATCATGGGGCCTAACGGGTCGGGAAAATCGACGCTTTCTGCCGTGCTGGCAGGCAATCCTCTCTACGAAGTTACTGAGGGCGAAGCATGGTATAACGGCAAGAATCTGCTTGAGATGGCGCCAGAAGACCGTGCCCACGAGGGGCTGTTCCTATCGTTCCAGTATCCTGTGGAGATTCCAGGCGTATCAATGACAAATTTCATGCGTGCCGCAATAAACGAGAAACGCAAGTATATGGGACTGGAGCCGATGAATGCCAGCGACTTCATGAAGCTCATGAGAGAGAAGCGCAAGGTAGTGGAACTCGACAACAAGCTTGCCCACCGCTCGGTGAACGAGGGTTTCTCTGGCGGTGAGAAGAAGCGTAACGAGATATTCCAGATGGCTATGCTGGAGCCAACCCTGAGCATTCTCGACGAGACAGACTCAGGTCTTGATGTCGATGCCATGCGCATTGTGGCAAACGGAGTGAACACCCTGCACAACGAAAAGACATCAACCATCGTCATCACACACTACGAGCGTCTGCTCGACATGATACGTCCGAGCGTCATACACGTTCTTTGGGACGGCCGCATAGTCAAGACTGCCGGTCCGGAACTGGCAAAAGAGATTGAGACACGAGGATACGACTGGATAAAAGCCGAAGCATCAAGATGAACGACGCAACAAAACAATACATAGAACTCTACGAACAATACGGCGACATGCTCAGAGGTCATAGCTGCAAGATTATGAACGACGAGCGTGACGCTGCATATCAGACGCTGAAGAAGACACCGCTGCCCACACGAAAGACTGAGGAGTACAAGTATTCCAATATGCAGGAGTTCTTCTCTCCAGAACTGGGTGTCAACCTAAACCGTCTCGATATCCCGGTCAATCCGTACGAAGCATTTAAGTGTGATGTGCCGAATCTGTCGACACAGCTATACTTCATGGTCAACGATGCCTTCTACAGCAAGGCTCTACCGAAGCCTGAACTGCCGCAAGGAGTTATGGTTGGCTCGCTGCGCACTATTGCTGAGGAGCATCCCGGGCTCATAGAGAATTACTACAACCGCCTGGCAGACAACGCTGATGCCACCACTGCGCTCAATACGATGCTGGCGCAGGACGGACTGTTTGTATATGTTCCGAAGAACACCAAGATTGACCGCACCATCCAGGTGGTCAACATACTGCGCTCTGACGTAGGTCTCATGGTCAACCGCCGTGTACTCATAATGGCTGAGGAGCATGCGGAAGTGAAACTGCTCTTCTGCGATCATGCTGCCGACGACCATCAGTTCCTCACCACACAGGTGATGGAGGTGTTTGCTGGAGATGATGCCAGCATAGAGATATACGGCCTGGAGGAGACTCACCAGCGCAATACGCTTGTGGCAAACACATATATCCGCCAGACAAACCGCTCACGTGTGCGTCACAACCTGATAACCCTGCACAACGGCAAGACACGCCAGACCACCCGCATCACGCTTGCTGGCGAAGGCGCGGAGTGCTGGATGGACGGCGCAGTCATAGCCGACAAGGAGCAGCACGTTGACAACAACACGCTGATAGACCACGCCGTGCCTGGCTGCCAGAGCCATCAGCTGTATAAATACGTGCTTGACGGAAGTTCTGTCGGTGCTTTCGCAGGCAGGATTCTTGTACGCAAGGACGCACAGAAGACATTCAGCGAGGAGACCAACCAGAATATCGTAGCGACAAAGACGGCACGCATGTACACGCAGCCTATGCTCGAGATATACGCCGACGACGTCAAGTGCTCTCACGGTTCAACTGTGGGACAGCTCAACGACAAGGCACTTTTCTACATGCAGCAGCGCGGCATACCGCTCAAGGAGGCACGCCTGCTCCTGCAGACGGCATTCATTACAGAAGTAGTGGACAGCATTCCGCTCGAGCCGCTGCGCAACCGCCTGCACTATCTCATAGAGAAGCGCTTCCGCGGCGAGCTTTCGAAGTGTGAAGGATGCAAACTCTGCCGCTAATACCCAGAGCCGTCTGATGGCGCTGCCGCCCACTGGCTATTCGCAACATACCATAACAGCACGAATGAGCATAATCATGACGTCACCCGTACGCCACATTATGCTCATTCGTGTTTTTTTATGCTCCGCTCCTTACAGCCCGCAGCAGGGACATCAATAAGACGGATGACATACTATACAAAGTGAGGACACATCCTTTCGGCGTGTCCTCGCTTTCTTTTTACATTTATGTGCTGTGTGTTTGTGTTGTGTATTTCGTTTGTGTTGTATTGCTTATACAATGCCCTGAGCCATGATAGCCTTAGCAACCTTCATGAAGCCAGCAACGTTTGCACCCTTCACGTAGTTTACATAGCCGTCAGCCTCTGTGCCGTACTTCACGCAGTTCTCGTGGATATTCTCCATGATAGAGTGCAGGCGAGCGTCAACCTCCTCCTTGCTCCATGACAGACGCTCAGAGTTCTGTGACATCTCAAGACCTGACACTGACACACCGCCAGCGTTGGCAGCCTTGCCAGGAGCATAGAGAATCTTCGCATCCTGGAACACCTTGATTGCGCCAGGTGTTGATGGCATGTTCGCACCCTCAGAAACTGCTATCACGCCGTTAGCTATGAGCATCTTAGCCTGCTCCTCGTTGATTTCGTTCTGTGTAGCAGAAGGAAGCGCGATGTCTGCCTTCTCGCCCCAAGGACGCTCACCAGCAACATACTTAACGCCAGGGAATTCGTCAGCATACTCCTTGATACGTCCGCGATACTCGTTCTTCAGCTGCATAATCCAGTCAAGTTTCTCACGGTCGATGCCTGCTGGGTCGTATACATAACCGTCAGAGTCAGACATTGTGAGCACCTTGCCGCCAAGCTGCAGCACCTTCTCTGCTGTATACTGAGCCACGTTGCCAGAACCTGAGATGAGGACTGTCTTGCCCTGAAGGTCTGTGCCCTTGGTCTTCAGCATCTCCATGAGGAAGTATACGTTGCCGTAGCCTGTAGCCTCAGGACGGATGAGCGAACCGCCGAACTCACGGCCCTTGCCTGTGAATGTGCCAGAGAACTCGTGTGTAAGCTTCTTGTACATGCCGAACATGTAGCCCACCTCACGTCCGCCTACGCCGATATCACCAGCAGGAACGTCTGTGTCTGGACCGATGTGGCGTGTCAGCTCAAGCATGAATGCCTGGCAGAAACGCATCACCTCAGCGTTTGACTTGCCGCGTGGAGAGAAGTCTGAACCGCCCTTGCCGCCACCCATAGGGAGAGTAGTGAGCGAGTTCTTGAATGTCTGCTCGAACGCGAGGAACTTCAGGATGCCGAGGTTCACTGAGCTATGGAAACGGATACCGCCTTTGTAAGGGCCGATAGCGTTGTTGTGCTGCACACGGTAGCCCATGTTGGTCTGTACCTGACCCTTATCGTCTACCCATGTCACACGGAATGTATATATGCGCTCTGGAATGCAGAGACGCTCAATAAGATTTGCCTTCTCAAATTCTGGATGCTTGTTGTACTCCTCTTCGATAGTTCCAAGTACTTCTTCTACTGCCTGATGATACTCTGGCTCATTAGGAAAACGACGCTTGATGTTTTCCAATACTTCTGTTGCCTTCATTGTGATAAATGTTTATTGTGTTATTGTTATTAATCTTTTTACCTCCTCATTTCTGTTGCAAAGGTAAGCATATAATTCTTTTCTTGCAACAAAATGTATAAAAAAATTCATTTTTGACTACATTTTAATACTTTTTCTTGACTTCTGATAATAATTTTACACTATTTGGGCACATGTTTGACCGTAGAAATACAATAGAGCAAAGAGTGAAAACGGAAGGGATAATTTAAGAACCGAGAAAAAGCGAACTTTCGCTCTTCTCGGTTCTTACCCCTCTTTCATTTGTTTCCGGCTGTCTCATCTATCACCTGCATACGATTGTAACGAGCCCTTTAACCATGCGTTTCTTCTCAGACTTCTGGTCAGAATAAAACGAATCACTTTTCAAGTCCACTTCCTTATCGTCTATTTCGCATTTAAATGCATCGTGCGTATTATGAAGTATATTCAAGTACCATTTGAGGGTATGCGTGTCGTCGTTCCCGAATATTTCCTTACTCTTCATGTCAAAAGCATAGATATATGTCTCACCGTCTTTTGCATACAGGATATTAAAGTCTGTCCACTCAAATTTTACAAGAGTCTCTGTTTTTCCGAAACGGTAGTCTTGCTCAGGAGAAACTCTTACGAAATGCTTCTGGAAGTCACACAAATAAGCATTTGATGTGTGGCGTTCTGTAAAAGTCATTTGCTGCGGACTGATTACACTCATCACTTCGTTAGGCCCCAGCACATTAAGCGAATCTAAAATGTTTGTTCCCAATGAAGAGACAAATCTGACGTAGGTCACATTGTAAGCTGGTGGCACGCTGTCTTCAATTTGTTTTTCACATGAAGCAAATAGAGACAACATAAGAAAACTTACGAATAACAATTTTATTCTTACCTGCATATTGTCGATGTTTTAAGTTTGTATTTGAAATCAGTACTTCTTGTTACGGGTGTTCCACTGTCATCATAATCAGGTCCTGCTTCTGCATTAAGAACACTACTTAGAAAATATCCGTTATGAGCTCCACCCCATCCCCAATTACAATGAAGATATAGAGAATTAATACCACTTTTTACAGAACGAATGTAACCGTCAACAACCCATCCATGTCCGTCAACATATTTTCTGAAAACAAATCCAACATGATAATAGCGTGCATTACCCCTCATGTATATCACGCGGTCACCTTTTGCTAATTCATTCTTCACATTAACAGCATCGTAATCACTTAAACTCGTAACATTGAATCCAAAATCCTTCATTTTATTTATTGCATAGCCGCTGTCAACTCCTGTGCCTTCCGAATCATATTCTGCATCAAAACAAACACCCCAAAAACGCATAAGATTTGCAATCTGATCTCTCAAATATGAACTTTGGGGATTACCGTTATAGATACGACATTCGTTATTAATTTCATCCCAATCAATATCAGATGTGTTCTCTATACCATTATGATACCAGGAAACTCGTGTTGGATACTCTAAGAATGAACATATCTGACTTATAGCAGTTGGTACACAACCAGTATATTGTCCTGGACAATAACTACTATACAATGTTTGGTTCCATTTAGTGCAAAGCAATGGGTACATTATTTCAAATTCATCTTTATTCTCTCCACTCTCTATAGGAATTAGAGGACTGTCTGCAAAATCCCGAATTTCTTCCTGATTATTTCTGTTCTCAATTTCAGCCTCAATAAGAGAATTTACAAATCTGTCATAACCACTATTAACAATACTATCATTGTAATTACCCTCTTCCACATATGCAAAAACGGGAATTTCCCTATCATCAGAAGCTGCAATTACAAATCCGTTGTTATTGTCAAAATTTACAATATAGAAAAGCGAGTCTAAATTAACAGAGTTACTAATAGAACGAGTTTTGTCTTGTTCTTTGCCTATTGCTTTAACTTCTAACACCTCAATGTTTTTGTCATCTCCTCGTGTAGTCCTTCCATACATAGCGATAAATTCTAAAGCATTCTGCTTTGCTTGTTCCGCTGTTAGTCGGTGTGATTGATTTTTAGGAACGTCATCTACGTAATTTTCGGGAATGTCATAACTTGTACAGGAAAAAATCATACATGATAAAATTGTCAATGCAGTTTTTCCGAGATTTACTTTTTTCTTCATTTGGTTAATAAGTTTGAATTAATATATAAAGTTATCCATACAATTAAATTAGTATTCTTTACATTTGCATGTGCGATTTACGACTTCATAAAGGCAATAATTGAATTTTTCTCTACCTAAATCTCTCCACCCACACATGAAATATTACTTTGAAGATTATGCTAAATTAGCTCCATTAAAATTTATTCTCAGGCAAAGGATATCTATATCAAAATACAGAAATTAATCTTTTTACCTCCTCTTTTCATGTTGCAAAGGTAAGCATAAAATTCCTTTCTTGCAACAAGATGTATAAAAAAAATCATTTTTGACTACATTTTAATACCTTTTCTCGACTTCTGATAATAATCTCACACTATTCATGTGCTTATACATTATTATAATTAAGAATGGCGACGCAATACGGCTGACACCGTCAAAACCTCTTTCTGCATTTTCTGGCATAGTGTTTGCCCGATATGACACATAAGGCTTAATGGCTGAAACATCTTAAAACAAATATCGATATGGAAAACAAGACACCTCAGGACATAGAGAAGTACAAAGAGAACTACTCTGAAAGCAAACTTTGGGACAAGGTGAAAAGCGTGGCAAAGAAGGCGGGAGTGAAAACCACATACATCGTGCTGCTGCTCTTCTACATACTCAAATCGCCCGACGTCACTAAGGAGGACAAGGCGAAGATATGCGGCGCACTCGGCTATTTCATCCTGCCTCTCGACCTCGTGCCCGACGCTGTGCCGATGTTCGGCTTTGCCGACGACCTCAGCGCGCTGGCGTGGGCGCTGCATACCGTATGGAAGAACATCACGCCAGAGATAAAACAGCAGGCGCAGAAGAAACTCCTTGAGCTATTCCCTGATGCGAACACAGCTGATTTGAATGAAAAATTCTGCGAGTAAGCGAGAGCGGAGAAGAATATGTTCTATCTCTGCCGAACCGACGAACGCAGCAAGAGCAGAGTTATGCTGGCATAAACTATGCCTTGCAAGGAGGAGGAAGACGGAGTCAACCGAGAGCAGAGTTATGCTGGCATAAACTATGCCTTGCAAGGAGGAGGAAGACGAAGTCAACTGAGAGCATAATCGGCGAGCCAATGAAGTGTCAGGTAAACGTTTCCGTGGGGCGTTGCCCCCTGGGAGTTCTTTTGCTCCTGCGGAGCGTTTACCAACTGTGCTCATTAATACCCAGGGTGTCGCTTCGCTTGCCCTGGGCTATTGTCTTTTGCCCTTTCAGGGCGTTGGTTTCAAATCGTCAGTTACAGGGCGTTGACTTGTGTACTCATTGCTTTCAACGCCTCGAAGAGGCAAAAGATGCCAGCATAGGGCAGCGCCCTATGTATTAGGCGGCATATCTTTCAACGCTCCGCAGGAGCAAAAGAACTCCCAGAGGGCAACGCCCTTAAATCATAAAGATGCTTGTTGTGTATTATTTTTCGAGAAAGGGATTACCCATAGTGAATAGGTTAAATTACTGCGAGTTGCAGACATTTACCTGACAGAAATATTCAATATATTCTTTTTTTAGGAGAATCTGCACATCTGCACACGGCTCGTAACTTGTTTTGTTTTAGTTAGTTCAGTGCCGTGCAGATGATATGCAGTTGCAGTGCAGATAATGTGTGAGGAGCATGATATTACGCATGGCATTCTCACGATTAATAAATGAGTCAGAGATAGAAAAAAGGCTACGGACCACAATGCAGGAAAAACGTCTTGCATCGTAATCCGTAGTCTTTTTTTTATTCTCCGCAGTTGCCAGAGAGGTGTCGTTCTGCGGTTGTGCTAAATGTTACAAACTGGTTTTACCACAGGAGGTCGTCCCTGAAACTCCAGTCCCAAGGGTCGAACTCGTCGCCCTTTGATGTTCCATCCTCTGGTCCAAAGCCATCTTCTTCCTCAAAGCCCATATTGCCATCATCCTCAATTTTGTCTGGTGAGGCCTGCAATATAGAGCTCTCCAGAACGTCATCTATCACAATAACCGTTGGTTTTATATATATCTTTTTCATTGCACTGTCCCTCCTTAAATTAGCGTATAACAATTTTCTTTCCGTTATAGATGTAGATGCCCTTCTTCGTTGGCTTGTCCACTCTCACACCGTTCAGTGTGTAGAAATAGCCGTCGCCAGCCGTTGGTGCAGCCACATTCTCTATGCCTGTTGCCGTATTGTCATTGTCTACGTCCTCGTCTTCAAGGTCTTCAAATACAATGCGGGTGTTAGCAGAAGATGCTCCGGAAACACTGCCAGCCTTAAGGTCGGCATACTCCTCTTCTGTCAGGCGCAGATATGCGCGGCCCTCAGCCAGTGTACCGCTTCGTGTATACTTAGTCCACTGGTGTCCGTTCAGACCGAAGTTGTAGTATGTCACCTTCGCACCGTCTGAGCCTACGACCTCCTCTGTCGTGTTAACCACTGTCGGTGTCAGTGCTCCCACGAGTCGGTTCTGCTCGAATACAGACTGGTCTATTCCGTGTTCTACAGGCTTGTTGCCTTCAGAGATGTAGAGCACATACATGTCACGAGCGTATCCCTTCAGCATGACAGGAGTGTTAGCAGGAATGTGTCTAATCTGCTTCATGTGTACCTGGTTGTTTGCATATCCGTAGTATGTGCAGATATACGCCTTCACAGCCTTCTGTCCGGTCATGTCAATGTTATACGGGCTAATCAATGTAGCATATCCGGCAGTACGTGTCACGGTTTCTCCGTTGCTTGAAGGCTTCGCACCATTGCCCTTGTTCAGCAGTCCTGTCGCTGCAGGATAGCCTGCTACGATGTTAGAGATGGTTATGCCTAAGTTTGTTGGCTCTAATGTCAGCGAGCCTTCGCCGCCAGAACTGTAGATATATACATTGGTCAGACGGTTCAGATAGAAGTCGTCATTCGCATCCTGCGGATCTTTATAGCCCGCAGGGTATATTATCATGGCAGAATTTGTGTATCCTGATGCAGGCTGGCTGCCACCGTCTGAGTTGTAATGGTCCACTGTCATCGTTACGTTCATGCCGTCTTCAATGCCGTCAATTCCCAGGAATGAAGCATGGCCGTAGAGTCTGATACCCTTATACAACTTGCCGTTATATTCTGAACCGAGGTTTGTGTCCTTTCCTGGAATAGGTGTAATGCCTGGCACCTCGCCGATTGTTGTGGTTGTATTCACCGTGATGTTTGTTGTCAGACCTGCACCTTCGTTCTCATTACCAGAACGCCATGTGCTAAGATAGAGCGGATTCTCTGTCAATCCATAGTCTTTTTTGGTGAAATACTTTTCTGTTGTGGCATCAAGCATTCCTTCTGTAGATGTTTCGCCAGTCTCAGTATTGGTTGCCCAATAGCCGTCGTCAAGTTTAGATTCGTCTACGCCCTTAGTGAAGTCCCACACACGCAGTGTTGCCTTTGTCTCGTCAAATGGACGTGGCAGTACGTGAACAGTAATCTTAATCGGTGTTGCTTCATAAGTACCGTTGTCATCTTTAGTCTGCTTCATATTGACATATATGACAGCCGTGCCAACAGTCTTGGCGTCAACACCCATGGCCTTATTTATTGATGCCACATTTGGTGACTGTGAACCGTTAAGAAGTCCGTCAACAACACTTGTTGGATTTACGAAGAACAATGATGCTCTATTATTTGTTGTCAGTTCCTTCTTACCCCAAGTGTTTTTGTTTGCATCATCAGTTGCATAGATACTACTATTCGTCACCTCGAAAATCTTGTTGTCAATAAGGTTGTATCCCTTTTCACCCACAATAAGCTCTATCTCTGTCTCGTTAATCTTGATTGGCGCAGCAGCCATGACATTGAGGTCGTATGTAGCTGTGGCTGTATAATACTTCAGCAGGTCGCCTGTCAATGTTGCAGTGACAACATCGTTTGCGCTATTTTTTATCTCTGTCACATTACCCGTAACAGCGTCAACTGTGAAGTTTCCACCTGTTGTATATATCTCCGCGCCTTCCTTGTTCATAAAGTTCAGCGTAGGCTCTGTTATCTGCTCGGCGGTGAAACCTTCTGTTATATACAGCGCAACAGACTCGGCAGAGAACTTCAGCTCAGTACGCTGGTAGTTTACTGTACACTTTGCGGTCGCTGTATGGTTGTGCTCCTCGCCGCCATGTGTTGACGTTGTCTTCATCGTAGCAGTGATTGTGGCAGTCACCACGCCCGTTTCGTTTACTACAGCGTCAGAGATGACAAACTCTCCTGTTTCTGCCGACATCGACAACAGGTTGTTTGTCGTTTCGTATGTTATCACGTCGTTCTTATGACTTGCAGCAGCTAACGATGGCACAGTTGCTGTTCCCTCGTAGTAAGCCTTACCTGCAAACGTGAAGGTGTTGTTTGCTGGCACAGCATGGCTGACTGCTCCGACGAATACAGGAGTGAATGAAACCTCCTTCAGCTGCAGGCCGTTGCTGCTTGCTGTGCTTTCATACTTGCCGTTGTCAGAGCGAACGCCACGGTTATATATATAATATGTGTGTCCTGCCTGCAGCGGAACGCTGAACTCATGGTTCTCTGTCAGCGTAGCAGCTGCATCTTCCTCCTTGCTGGTATAGGTGTATGCCTCAACGATATTCTTAGTGGCTTTGTCCACAATAACCACCTGCTCGTCCTTGAAGTATGTCATGTTAAGAGCGAGCATGCCGCTTACGACTGGCTCTAAGGCGAAGTATCCGCCGCCAGTAGGGAGCAGGTTGTCTTCCGTGATGCCTTCTACTGGAGCATTCTTGCCGTCTTTCTTCAGCGCAATCTCCATATTGCTGTCCACGGTCCAGTCTGCCGCATGGTCTGCCTCGTATCTGCCGAAGGTCATCTCTGTTCCCGGCATGTATGTGATGTTCAGACCGCCGGCTATCATACCCTCGCCAGTGAAGTAGAACTTATTGCCTATGTTGCCGTTAACTGGATCCAGATTCGCTATCTTGTAATTAGCGGCTGTAGCGCCTTCTGCTATGTCTGCATTCTCCTGAACCGTGATGGTGTATGAGTCAGAAGAGCCTGTGTAGTGCTCATCCTCTGCCACTGACGCAGTGATTGTCACTGTGCCGGCGCTGATAAATGTCACTTCACCAGTGTTCTCAATGACTGTGGCAACCTCAGGGTTGCTGCTTGTGTACTTCACAACGTTAAGTCCGGCTGGCGTAAGCACTGGCTGAGGCTCTACGAAGCCCACGTTCAGATAGCCAGTGACATTGAGATGGCCGTCAGCCGTGCCGTCTGTGTCTTCAAACTTGATTGAAGTGGTGACCTTGAAGTTGATGGTGTATGATGTAGTAGTCTCGTTGAACGCATCATTTGCTGCTGATGTGGCGTAGATAACTACTGAACCGCCGGCTGTTGCAGCAGAAGTGAATGTCACATTACCTGTCTGTGCATCGACAGCAGCCACTGTCGGATTGCTTGAGCGGTAGGTGATGCTGAGGCCCTGAGCATCAGGTGACATTGTCAGTTCAGGCTCTACGAACGATTCAGAGTCACTGATATTGGCAGTAATCTCTGTCACTGTGTTGCCTTTAGAGTCAACAAACTTCAGTCCAGGGTCGTTAAGTGACAGCGAAACCTCTATCTTCTTGACGTAGATACCGTTGTCTGAAGAGTGGAAGACAATAGACTTGCCTGCACCCTCGGCAGTCACACGATACTGCGACTGGAATGTTCCGGAACCTGTAGCGCTTGGTGAAACAAGCTCTACATACGCTTTGCAATCGTCTGTAGGCACAAGACCGCGGGCAGAAGAGTTAGTGCTCTGTGTCGTGAGCGTAATAATCTGTCCCTCAGTCAGAGTGTTCTTTCCGTCAATCTGTGCTGGAAGAGCTATCGTTGCAGACTCGTTATGCAGACGGATGTAGCCACTGCCGTCTGTCACAGCGTTAATAGTCAGTCGGCTTGAAGAAGCAGAGAACAACAGATTCTGTGTGTTCTGGAAGTCGAAGGTTGCATTCTTCAACTCGCTGCTGTATGTATAGAGCGTGTTGTCAGATACTTTCCATTTCTCTTCAGCATCAAGTTTGTCGATGTCTTCTTCTGCCCAAGTGGTGAAGTCCCAGTGTTTGGCAACACCAGCGTCCTTTGCTGTCACCGTCACATTGATTGTTGCAGAGGCAGAGTTATAGTTGTCGTTGCCTGCAAATGTTACGGTGATAGTTGTAGAACCTATCTTGTTGCCCGTAATCTTGCCGTCATCAGAAACGGTAGCGACTGTCTCATCGGCACTGCTGTATGTGTATGTCAGACCTTCCACAGCCTTTTCGTTTGCGTCCTTCGCTGTCACGCCGGCACTGATTGTGCTTCCTATCTGCACTGTAACAGTCTCTGCAGAAAGAGTAACAGTGCCTTTGCTAACGGTCAGAGTGAATTCTGCAGAGCCTGCTTCGTAGTTGTCTGTCTCGCTGAAGTTTACTGTTACTGTTGCAGTTCCTGCTTTAATGCCAGTGAACTTGCCGTCAGCGAATGTTGCGATGTCCTCATGTCCGCTGTATGTTGCTGTGCCGTCGCCGTCGTATTCTACGTTTGGATCGACTGACGAGCCTACCATCACCTCGATGTCAGAGGCTGTAAGAGTAGGAACAGTCTTAGCGAATGGTGTGAATTGGAATGACTGTGCGGCATTCTTATTGCCTGCGTTGTCAGCAAAGGCATTCTCGTTTATCGTCAGAGTGTAGTTTCCTGCTGTCAGGGCTCCGTTAAGTGTGACGGTCAGCGTCTTCTTGTCGTCAGCTAATGTGATTCCTTCGATATTCTGTTCGCCATCGTCTGTTTTGTAAAGTGCTGCAACCTCGTCTACACCCTCCTTTGTTACTTCCTCACTTGCAACAAGAACTAACTGAGTGTCACCTACATTTATTCTTGGTGTCTGCTGTAATGTGAACTCCGGCTTTGTCTCGTCAACGGCATCCTTATAAAAAATTGTTATCGCAGAGACTTGATAACCGCTCTTACCTGAATCGCTCTTGTCTATTACAATATCTTTCGTGCCGTCGGCAGGAATAAACTCTGTTGTTGTATAACTGCTGACATTCGTACATGAAAGGTTACTTTCTCCAGAAGGAGTATAATTACTACCCTCACGCCATTCAAGTACAACCTTTGTTATAGTATAGTCGTTCTTAGGAGTTATTGTAATAGGCACTTTTAGATATTGTGAATTTCTTCCTCCTGTTGTTACATTACAACTCTCGCCTAAACTGTATACATTGTCCTTTACATTGCTACTTGAGAAATTAGTAAGTACCTCTGATTTGTCTCCGTCAGTGCTTGGCTTTTCTTTTACAGTCAGCGTGAAGGTTGTATTTGCAGCCTTGTAGTTGTCAGTCTCGCTGAAGTTTACAGTTACGGTTGCAGTTCCTACATTTGTGCCTGTGAACTTGCCGTCAGCGAATGTTGCGATGCCGTCATATCCGCTGTATGAAGGTGTGCCGTCGCCGTCGTATTCTATGCTTGGAGCGACAGACGAGCCTACCATCACTTCGATGTCAGAGGCAGAAATAGTAGGAGTAGTTTTTGCTATAGGTGTGAAGTTCCATGAATGGACGCCATTCTCATTGCCTGCATTGTCTGTAAAGACCTTAGCATTAAGCGTAAAATCATAATTTGTGCCTTCATAGAATGACACCCCGAAGGTAATGGTAACGGTCTTGCCATCATCACCTATTACTGGTGCGCCAGATGGATTATAGTCACCATCTCCGTCTTCGAGAGAACCGATGTCATTGGAATCATAATACTCTTCTAAGTTTATTGGCTCGCTTGCAATAAGCGTTATAGTGTTCTCGCCCACTTTTGGTGTTGCAGCCAGCGTGAATGCAGGTGCTGTAACATCGACAGTTACGTCCCATGTTGCAATGGCAGAGGCGTATTCGTCTGTCTCTGCGGATGTCACTGTGATTGTAGCGCTGCCATCGCCGACGGCAGATACTAAACCAGTGGCGTCTACCGTTGCCACAGACTCGTTGCTGCTGGTGTATGTATACGTCAGCCCCTCCACATCAGATGTTGTGGTTAACTGAGCTGTTCCACCCGCCTTTAATAAAGTTGGGGTTCCTGTAAGAGTAAGAGCTGGCACAGTCTTAGCAGTACCAGTGGTGTAAGTGATAGAGATACCAGTAAATTGTATTTCTTTATTAGCATTATTCGTAAAGGTCAGTACACTTCCTGATGCAACATTGCCCGTCCATGTAGTTACGAGATTTGATGTCTCAAATGTGCCGGCAGATTCTGGAGATACAATTAATTCATTCTCCCCTGTTGGACATTGGCTATCTTGACGCCAATAAATAACAATCTTTGTTATCGTTATATTATCAGCAGCTTCAATTGTGAAGTCAGCGCCATCTGCTATTTTTACTCTACTGCCTGTCTTATTTGATACTTTTATTGTTGCGATATCGGTAAATTCACTGTTGGTAATTGTATAATATCCGTTAGAAGCACCACTGGTAAACTTGAAATTTTCTCCTGTAACGGACACAGTCGTCTCCTGTCCCTTCACCTGTCCTATACTGACGAAGAGCATCAGAATAGGTAATACCCATAGTTTAGAAATGCGGCTGAGTACGGAGCCTGCATGCCCCATACTTCTGTTGTAAAGTAAATGCATATAATTTTTGATTTTGCGTGTTTGTTTCATATGTAATTATTCATTCACTATGCAATGCTCCCCACCCACTGTATTATGTGGAGAGAATATAGATAAGTTAGTCTGCTGTGTTAAGTTAATGATAATAAGTTAAGCATGTCTGGAATCCTGTTTTTTATTGTCGAAACAGAATACACTGCAAAAGTATATATATTCTTATTATTTCAATTTTTACCCCCCCGATTTTACAAAATATAAATATAGTTTAACTAAAAATTAAGTTAACTATGCGTTGATTAAGGTCAATTAATTGATTATTCCGTAATTTTAACGGAAACGCCAAAGTAGAGTATGAGGGGTGGAATATGGCATGAGGGCAGTCAGGGTGCTGTGTTTTGCTGCGCCTGACATTTTGTAAGCAGAACAGGCGGTTTTGGTTACGTTTTTTCTTAAATATTCCGTGTTTTCCAAGAAGCTACTTCTTGCATGGTCAGAAGCTGCTTTTGAGGATGCAAGAAGCTGCTTTTGGCGTTGTCATTCGCTACCTTTCATTTTGTCATCCGCTACTGCTTACAAAATGACAAACAGAGCGTCAGATTCTGCCGGCATGCGGGAAAGCGTCGTGACGAGCAGAGAAAATGCAGTAATTTTAGGATTTTTCATTGCCACATCAATAAAAATCACTATCTTTGTAACCAGAAACAGGATGCGCAGCGCATGAGAAGCGGAGAGGCATTCAGCAAGAGAAACAGCGTGACCGCCAGCAGGCTGTCAGCATAAAAACGGAAGAATATGAATGTAGCGATAATACTTGCCGGCGGCTCTGGCACACGGCTGGGCGGCGAACGGCCGAAGCAGTTTCTGCCTGTGGCAGGGAAGATGGTGATAGAGCATACCGTGGAGGCGTTCCACAGGAACAGCCGCATAGACGAAATAGCTATCGTGACACGGGAGGACTATATCGGCGAGATGCACGAGATGATAGCGCGCAACGGCTACGGGAAGGTGAAGCATGTGCTGTGCGGCGGCAAGGAGCGTTACCACTCGTCGCTGGCAGCCCTCGAAGCGTATCATGACGATGAGGACAGGCTGCTGTTTCACGACTGTGTGCGTCCGCTTGTCTCACAGCGTATCATTGACGACTGTCTCGATGCGCTTGACTCCTGCGGGGCTGTAGATGTGGCGGTGGCGGCTACAGACACGATAATAGAGGTGGACGAGCGGGGCGATATATGCCGCATACCGCAGCGCAGCCGCCTGCGTAACGTGCAGACGCCGCAGGGATTCCGCCGCAGTGTGATACGCCGTGCGTTCGACCTTGCGCTGCAAGACCCGGAGTTTATGCCGACGGACGACTGCTCGGTGGTGTTCCGCTATCTGCCTGACACGCGCATCCGTGTGGTGGAGGGCGAGACGAGCAATATAAAGATAACGTATAAGGAAGACCTTGAGTTTGCGGAGCGCATGCTGGGAGGTAAATGAAGAATGAATAATCAGGTTATGAGTTTTTCAAGGAAACAAATCTGAATAATATAAATAATTCTGCCGCTAATAAGTATTAATAATATTAATGGAATTATTCAGATTGGTTTCGGTTATGATAAAGGAAACGAATGTGGATAATATGAATAATCCCGCCGCTAATGGAAATTAATAATATTAATGGGGGAAATTATTTTAATTATTCATATTGGTTTCTGGTTATGATAAAGGAAACGAATGTGGATAATATGAATAATCCTGCCGCTAATAGGAATTAATAATATTAATGGAATTATTAAGATTGGTTTCGGTTATGATAAAGGAAACGAATGTGGATAATGTGTATAATTCTGCCACTAATAGGAATTAATAATAAGTCAGACTGTAGCATAAGCATTCAAAAGTTATGAGCGGATTCAAGGAAACAAATAGATTTAAGGACACCTAATCTGCATCAAATATTCAGAATCTGCATCAAAAACAATAAAAATGATGCAGATTTTTCTTTTATGATGCAGAAAAACATTAACTTTGCAACGACAAATAAGATAAGGTATGCATACATTTGATTACACGGAAACTCCCAAGCAGCTATTGACTCCCGACATAGTCAATATGCTGTCCTCATTGCACGAATTCAGAGGCAAGCAGGAGCTGTATATAGAAGCCGAGTCCGATGTGTTGACTGCGTTATTGGATATAGCCAAGATTCAAAGTACCAAGGCATCCAACAAGATAGAAGGTATATATACATCAGATGAGCGATTGGAAGCACTCGTAATGGAGAAAGCCGAGCCTCGTAACCGCTCAGAAGAAGAGATAGCGGGATATAGGGAGGTTTTGGCTACCGTCCATGACAATTATGAGTATATTCCTATCCGTCCGAACAATATTCTGCAATTGCATCGTGACCTATACAGTTTTAGTAGTAGCGAGACAGGGGGCAGATTCAAAAATACGGATAATGTGATAGCAGAATCGGGCAAGGATGGTCAACAACGGGTCAGATTTATGCCTGTCCCTGCATTTCAGACACCCGAAGCAATGGAGAACTTATGTGATGAGTTTAACAAAGCCATTGATCGTGCTGAGTACGACCCGCTGCTGTTGATTCCGATGTTCATTCTTGACTTCCTTTGCATTCACCCGTTCAATGATGGTAACGGACGTATGAGCCGTTTGCTGACCTTGTTGTTGCTCTATCGTAGCGGTTATATCGTTGGGAAATATGTAAGTATGGAAATGTTGATAGAAAAGACAAAGGAAACATATTATGAAGCATTGCAGAACAGTTCCATCGAATGGCATAACACTCAAAGCGACTATACCTCATTTGTCAGATATTACTTGGGGGTCGTATTGAAAGGCTACAATGAGTTCCAAGACCGTATTGAGCATTTGAAGTACCGCAAATTATCAAAGGCAGATAGGGTGAAAGCCGTGTTTGAGAAAAAGCTTGGCATAGTCAAGAAATCAGATATTGCCACACTTTGCCCAGACATCAGCGAAACGACTATTGAACGTACATTGAAGGAGTTGTTGGAGGCTGGTTATATTGAAAAGATAGGCAGAGGTCGTGCAACGGGATATGTTAAAAAATAACGTGAATAATCCTGCCGCTAATGGAAATTAATAATATTAATGGGGGGAAATTATTTTAATTATTCATATTGGTTTCAGGTTATTTATAAGGAAATGAATGTGAATAATGTGAATCATTCTGCCACTAATAAGCATTAATATATTAACGAGGGAGGAATTATAGTAATCATTCAGATTGGTTTCGGTATATAAAAAGGAAATGGAGAACAAGCAATATACAGAACAAGAACTGCAGCAGCTGCATGCTGTGCTCTACGACATACTGGCGGAGATAGACCGTGTATGCCGCGAACACAATATACGCTATTTCATCATCGGCGGCACAGCGATAGGCGCACACTTCTTCGACGGCATCATACCGTGGGACGATGACATAGACATAGGCATGACTGCCGGCGACTACGAGCGGTTTATGGCGGTGGCACCTGCTGCACTCAGGACGGGCTACACCCTGTGCTGGCCTGGCAATGAGCCGCACACACCGTTCTATTTCGCCAAGGTCAGGAAGGACGGCACACGCTTTGTGGAGGAGGTGACAGAGGGGCTGGACATGCACCACGGCATATATGTAGATATATTCCCTATGAACAGAGTGCCGCAGAGCAAGCGCAAGGAACGCTGGCAGAGGAAGACGGCGAAATATCTCAACCTCGCCTTCATCTGCAAGGACGCATGGATGCTGAAGCATTGCGGCAAGCCGAAGACAAGCAAGCCATACAACTGGAACTGGATGTTGTGCTTCCTGTTCCGACTGCTGCTGTCGTGTGTGAGCAAGAAGGCTATATATAATATGTTATGGCGCACGCTGACACGCTACGACCATGGCAATGGCGAGTATTATAACGTAATCATCATGCCGCAAGACCATATCGCTGTGACAGCAATAGACAGCCTCGACATGCGCCGCTTCGGGCAGATGGATGTATACGCTCCGTCGGATCTGGAGACATACCTCCGCCACCACTACGGCAATATAACGAAGTATCCGCCTGAGGAGAAGCGTATCAACCACCGCCCCATGGTGCTTCAGTTCTGACAAAAACATGAGGAGGAGCGCGAGAGCTCTCGTCTGACGGAATATTATGAGGCGGTCGGGAATTTCAGAGAAGGCCTTAAACGCGTGCGCGAACATCAAACTACACGGCTTGCATGTGTCTGCAAACAATTACTCCCTGCTCGATGACGGGCAGGGAGTAATTGTTTTGGCGGGCATTTATTTATGTCTGAGATGACAGGCTGCGGCTGCCTGCATCAGGAAAAATCAGTCGAAGGTGTTCTCGATGATGTTGGCAGCCAGATTGTCTGCCGTCTGTATTACCGACAGGAGCGGGCAGATGTTTCGTGCCATGTTGATATTGCCCTTCGCTTCCGGCGACTGGAACGCCAGATCCCATGCGTTCATGTGCCATCTGATGGCCATTATCTCATCGTCAGTCAGTGTCAGTCCGTTCTGCAGAAGCACGATTACGGATTTCTCTCCGTGTCCGAGCGGGAAGTTAGAGTAGTCGACATCATATCCTGGCACATCAGTCCATACCCCAAACTGGTTTTTCTGCTTTTTCATCACAGGCTTGTATATGTCGCCCTTGCATGTGTCGTGCAGCAGCGCAGCTATTATCACGCTGTCCTCTGGCAGACGCTCGCGCAGCGAGTCGTCACGTCCGATGAGCATCTTCCTTATCTCCAGCGCCATGTCGCATACGTTCAGCGAATGCTCTACAAGCCCTCCTTCGTGGCTGAGATGAAACTTTGTACTTGCTGGTGCGGTGAAGAAGCCTTGCTCTTCAAACAGTTCGATGATATTCTCTATGCCCTCGCGGTTAGTCTTTCTGAGTCTTTCGCAGAATATCTGCTTGTTGTCTTTGGTCATGAGTGAAGTGTTTTGGGTGTTAGTTCTTGTTTTCTGCTGCAAAGTTACGCAGCCATTGTGAACCCTATGTTCACAGTAAGAAATAAAATTCAGAAAGACATTATTTATTCAAAAGGTTTTTAAGGTGTTTCACCCTTATGCCGTAATTGAAGCCCTGCGTTCCGTTCAGCCCGGCATAGTTTATGGCTACGAGCTGTCCCCGGCGGTTCAGGACAGGCGAACCGCTGCTTCCAGGGAGCGCAGGAATAGAATACATCAGGCGGTCTTCTGTCCGCTGGCTTATCATGCCGCTGTTAAACTGCGACTTCACGCCCTCTTTCGTAATGGCAAGTGCTGGGCCGAGATTGAAGCCAATCATGTATAAGCGGCTGTTTTTGTCCTCAGATATTGTCTCTGTGACATCATCCATGAAGCTGTATGTCTCTATCGGGTCGCTCTCTTCGATGGCGAAGACATAGCGTCCCGCAGGAGTCTGCTTGTTCTTCAGCTGTATCAGAGCCAGGTCATGCTCTGCATCAGTCTTCGTAATGACACATGACGAGAAGTCATTGTCGTTGGTCACGAACGTATTGTTATACGCCACGCTCACCTCATTGTGGTATTTTATTTCCGATTCGCTTGCCCTTATATCGTCAAGGCTGTAGTAGATGCTGGCGCATTCGTCACGCTCCTGCATCAGAGCATCCCTGTAATCACGCACCTCACAGAACGTTTCATAACTCACCTCGCTGCTGGCATAGGCGTAGGCATATGCCCTCTGCGCCTCCTGATAATCTTCGTCGTACTTATTGTACAGTGCTTTTGTAACCTCCTTCAGTGCATCAATGAATTCCGAAACGGACTTGTTGACATCCTTGTCGGCAACAAGATTAGACACAACGTGTGCATTTGTGACTATCTGTCCCTCATCACTGATGATGAAACCTGTGCCGTATGATACAGCAACCTCTACGGAATCCTTGTCGAGCACAAGGCCTTTTATTCCTTCTTCCTTGTCGAAGGATGTGAAATACATATGCGCATCGTTTGACAGAATCACCTCATAGAAACTCTTGTTCTGCACCAGTACGACTCCAGACGAGGCCTCTTTCTCGATTTCATCCTCTGACTTATTCGTGCACGAAGCAAATGTCATGCAAATAGAAGCAAGAAGCAGCAAATACTTTCTCATAGCATTAAGTGGTTATAGGTTATTTATATTTCTCTAACATGCTCTTGAGCTCAGCAAAAGAGTCTGCCACCGCGATGTAGTCCGACCAGTGTCCACGCACCATGCCGTGCTTCTGCATATCCTCAAGCAGAGCGATTGTAGTGTCGAAGAATCCTCCTACGTTATACAGGATGACCATCTTGTCGTTGAAACCGATAGTGTGTGCGCCAGCCTGCGTGAACACTTCGTCGAGCGTTCCGATGCCTCCGGGCAGCGCAATGGCTATATCAGACTGAGAAATCATGAGCTCCTTGCGGTCTGCAAGGCTGTCGCACGGGAAGTAGATGTCTATTTTGTCCGACACGCGCCCTGACTGTTCGAGCGCCTGCGGCACCATGCCAATGGTTCTTCCGCCGTTGTCGTGAACAGCGTCGCCTATACATCCCATCAGTCCGCAGTTGCCTCCGCCCCATACAAGCGTGTGGCCTTGCTGTGCCATCCATACTCCCAATTCACGCGCCGCCTCATAGTAGTCCTGCGAGATGGCGTTATTTGCTGAACAATATACGGCTATTTTCATTTTGTTTTTAGTAGACAAGTAAACAAGTTGACGAGTAGACAAGTAAACAAGTTGACGAGTTGATTGTTAGTTGACAAGTAGACGAGTAGACAAGTTTCGGATGTTAAGAAGATATAGGAAGTTACAGGAAGATATGCCGCTTTCAGCGGCGAAGATAGAGGACGATACTTTGGCAAGCTGGTGTTCTGCATCAAAACAAATGTCATTTATCTCCCTCTACCTCCATCTATCTTCATCTATCTTCATGTTTGAATAAGCCATAAATCATATAGTAGACAAGTAAACGAGTTGACGAGTTGCTTGACGACATTAAACTTTCACCCTTAAACATTAAACCTTAACCCCTTAACCCTTAACTGCCGTGTATCAGGAGTTCGTTTACACTTTTGTATCAGGAGTTCGTTTACACTTTGTATCAGGAGTTCGTTTACACTTTGTCTCTGATTAATCCCGTGCGATTCGACATGTTTTGTTTGAATTTTGTTT
>JAZUMR010000045.1:0-7874 GCA_045603685.1 Prevotella sp. | reverse complement strand
ACCTCTTCCCATTCCGAACAGAGAAGTTAAGCCCGCCTACGCCGATGGTACTGCAATGCAATGCGGGAGAGTAGGAAGCCGCCTTTTTTCAATCCAGGGTCCTGTGACAGAGATGTCGCGGGACTCTTTTTTTTGTTTAGTTGACGAGTAGACAAGTAGACGAGTAGACAAGTTGATTGTTTAGTTGACGAGTAGATTGCTTGGTTAGCGATAACGACGATGATAACGTTTCTCCTTTCTCCTTTCTTATTTCTCTTTTCTGCTTTCTCATTTCTCCTTTTAGACGAACACGGATTGCACGGATTGACACGGATGATGTTTATAGAAAAAAACAAGAAAGAACCACTTATAGGCGGATGCTCTTCGAGCATAATGATATGCGTAGATATCCATATGTAAACAAGTTTCCATTTGTCTATCTTCACATATCACGTTTTTCAGCCGCCTATAAGAAAAAACAATAAAAACAATTAGTTGACAAGTAGATTTTTAAGTTGACAAGTTGACAAGTAGACGAGTTGACAAGTTATTTGATAACCTTTTCCTCTTTGCTCTTTCCGTTTTCCGTTTTCACCTTTGCCAGCATTCGCTGTTCGCGCACCAAACGGTACGAACTGCGTCCGTACTTCGTTTGACGTTCGCTGCTCATGCTGACGAAGCTTCGCTTTAACCGTTAAACATTAACCGTTAAACATTAAACCTTATACTTTTCTCGATTTAATTTTCTTTTGTTTCTATATCTTTTTTGCCTGTAAATTTTGCAGTTTGATTTTTAATGACTATATTTGCAAAGAAATATCTAATAACAACCTAAATCTATTTTACTAAAGCATTATGGCATACAGAATGATTTTAAATGAGACATCTTACTTCGGTGCAGGATGTCGTGAGAATATTGCCGTGGAGGCAGCTCGCAGAGGATTCAAGAAGGCTTTCTTCGTTACTGACAAGGATTTGATTCGCTTCAAGGTGGCTGATAAGGTTATCGAGGTTTTCGAGAAGAACGGTATTCCTTATGAGATTTTCAGTGACGTGAAGGCTAATCCTACTATTGCCAACGTACAGAACGGTGTAGCTGCTTTCAAGGCTTCTGGCGCAGACTTTATTGTTGCTCTTGGCGGTGGTTCGGCTATAGATACAGCGAAGGGTATAGGCATCGTGTTCAATAATCCTGACTTTGCTGACGTTAAATCGCTTGAGGGTGTGGCTGATACAAAGCAGAAGGCTGTGCCAACATTCGCTCTTCCTACTACAGCAGGTACTGCTGCGGAGGTTACAATCAACTATGTAATCATTGACGAGGAGAAGAAGAAGAAGATGGTGTGTGTTGACCCTAACGATATTCCTGCTGTTGCTATTGTCGACCCAGAGCTGATGTATTCTATGCCAAAGGGACTTACGGCTGCTACAGGTATGGATGCTCTGACACATGCTATTGAGAGCTTCATTACTCCGGGTGCATGGGTAATGTCAGACATGCTTGAGCTGAAGGCTATTGAGATGATTGCTGCAAACCTGAAGAATGCAGTGGATAACGGCAGCGACCCTGTGGCACGTGAGGCAATGTCTCAGGCGCAGTACATCGCAGGTATGGGCTTCAGTAATGTAGGCCTTGGCATCGTTCACTCTATGGCACATCCTCTCGGCGCACACTATGATACACCTCACGGTGTGGCTAATGCGCTGCTGCTGCCTTACGTGATGCAGTATAACGCTGAGTCGCCTGCTGCTCCTAAGTATTTGGAGATAGCGAAGGCTATGGGTGTAGACACAACAGGCATGACAGTAGAGGAAGGTGTGAAGGCTGCTGTAGAGGCTGTTAAGCAGTTGTCGCTGAGCATTGGCATTCCTCAGAAGCTTAATGAGATTGGCGTGCGCAAGGAAGACCTGCATCAGCTGGCTATCGATGCTTTCAACGATGTATGTACAGGCGGCAACCCACGTCCAACATCTATTGAGGATATCGAGGCTCTGTATAACGAGGCATACTAATGCTGTATGGCTGTCTGGAGGATGTTTCAGACAGCAGATGACAGGAATATAATTTTTGTAATCATTAATACGCTGGCAGAGCCTGCATGATATTATGCGGTTCTGCCAGCGCTTTTTCTTATTAGCATGGCGGCTCTGTCAATAGCGGAGCAGCGTAGGGAGTTTACAGAAGAATGGAATATAGCAATGAGATACGCCTTATAGCACTTGACCTTGATGGTACGCTGACGAACGACGAAAAGGTTATTACGCCCAGGACATATAATGCGCTGATGAAGGCTCAGCAGCGTGGAGTGCGGCTTTGTCTTGCCAGCGGACGACCGCCTTACGGCATGCAGCCTCTGGCTGAGCAGCTGGAGATGTCGCGCTACGGAGGCGTGGTTATAGCGTATAATGGCGGTTATGTGTATGACTGTCAGACGGGGGAGGTGCTTAGAGAAGTATTCCTTGACGAGAATCTGCTGACGCGTCTGTATGAGTTTCAGCAGCTTTCGGGCATGACTCTCATGACTTATCACGGTGATAAGATTTACACGGAGCGGCCTGACGACGAGTATGTCAGAGTATCAGTGCGCAATAATAAGATGACGGCTGTTGGTGTGGAGAACTTTGTTGCTGACATACCCCGCCCAGTGAATAAATGTCTTATGGTCGGCAATCCAGACATTGTGCCAGAGTGGGAGAGAAGGATGCAGGAAGCATTCTGCGGCGAGATGCATATCCTTCGCTCCACGCCGTACTTCATAGAACTGCTGCCGCTTGGCATAGATAAGGGGCCGGCGCTTGAGTCTATTGCATCTCGCTATGATTTCCTGACAGATAATATTGTTTCGTTTGGTGATAGCTATAATGATGTCTCGATGCTGCGCACCTCGGGCATTGGTGTGGCGATGGCTAATGCTGACGAGGAGGTGAAGGCTGCAGCAGACATGATTACCCTGTCGAATAATGATGACGGCGTGGCGCATGTCATAGAGAAGCTATGTATGGTAGAATAAGAAAAAAGAGATTTCAATGTGTGACATTTTGCACGAAAAAAGGATGAACTGTGTAATAATAGATGTTGATATTCATTAATTTCTAAAAAAAACATCACATTACTTGCATTATTATAATAAAATTATTACTTTTGTGCTCGCAAAAAGAATAATACAAAAAATTACATACTAAAAATTACAGGAAACAATGTATTGGACACTTGAATTAGCATCTAAACTTGAGGATGCACCATGGCCTGCAACAAAAGAAGAGCTTATCGATTACGCTACACGTACGGGTCTGCCGCTTGAGGTGATTGAGAACCTTCAGGAGATAGAGGACGAAGGTGATGTATACGAGACAATAGAGGACATTTGGCCAGACTATCCTTCAAAGGAGGATTTCCTTTTCAATGAGGATGAGTACTAAAATGAAACGACATGCAGCTTATGCGTTAGATATACATTAATATAGGGTGAAGGAATCATAGTGTGTGGTTCCTTCACCCTTTTGCCTAATATGCATTTTTTTATATCATAATGTATATTTTTTTGTAAAAATTGTAGCGAAAAAAAATAAAAAAGAGTAATTTTGCACTCGCAATAAACTTTTGTAGTTATGAAACAAGACATGATTGTTATCTTAGACCTTGGCAGCCACGAGAATACCGTGGTTGCGAGAGCTATACGCTCATTGGGAGTGTATAGCGAGATTTACCCGCATGATATAACAGCGGAAGAGTTGAAGAACCTGCCTAATGTGAAGGGCGTAATTATCAATGGCGGCCCAAATAATGTCATTGATGGCGTAGAGATTGATGTGCTCCCAGAGATATATGATGCAGGATTCCCTGTTATAGCGGCAGGACATGCTAAGGCGCTATGTGATACAAAGCTTCCACAGTTCGGAAATGATGAGGAAGAGATTAAGAAGGCTGTAGAGCCTTTCGTATTTGAGACATGCAAGGCAGAGGCAAACTGGAACATGAAGAACTTCGTGGCAGACCAGATTGAACTTGTACGCCGCCAGGTTGGCGACAAGAAAGTACTGCTTGCACTTTCAGGTGGTGTGGACAGCTCTGTTGTAGCTGCTCTCCTGCTTAAAGCTATAGGTGACAATCTTGTTTGTGTGCATGTTAATCATGGACTGATGCGCAAGGGCGAGTCAGAGAATGTGATTGAGGTGTTCCGCAACCAGCTGAGCGCAAACCTTGTATATGTTGACGCTACAGACCGTTTCCTCGGTCTTCTGGAAGGCGTTGCAGACCCAGAGCAGAAGCGTAAGATTATCGGTGGAGAATTTATCCGTGTGTTTGAGGAAGAAGCACGCAAGCTTGCGGGAGGCATTGACTTCTTAGGACAGGGCACTATCTATCCTGATATCGTAGAGAGCGGAACAAAGACAGCCAAGATGGTTAAGAGCCATCACAATGTGGGCGGTCTGCCTGAGGACCTCCAGTTTGAACTGGTTGAGCCGCTCAAGCAGCTGTTCAAGGATGAGGTGCGTGCCTGCGGCGTAGAGCTTGGCCTGCCATACGAGATGGTTTACCGTCAGCCGTTCCCAGGCCCAGGCCTTGGTGTTCGCTGCCTTGGAGCAATCACACGCGACCGTCTTGCAGCATTGCGTGAGAGCGATGCTATCCTTCGTGAGGAGTTTGCAAAGGCTGGTCTTGACAAGAAGGTATGGCAGTATTTCACAATTGTGCCTGATTTCAAGAGTGTAGGCGTGAAAGATAATGCTCGCAGTTATGACTGGCCGGTAATTATCCGTGCCGTGAACACTATCGATGCCATGACAGCAAGCATTGAGCATATTGACTGGGCAATCCTTGATAAGATTACCAACCGTATCCTCAATGAGGTTCCTGGTGTAAATCGTGTATGCTACGACATGTCGCCAAAACCATGTGCGACTATCGAGTGGGAATAATAGTTTTTTCTATACATAAGTATGGCCTCAGTCCTTTATGGGCTGGGGCTTTTTTATTGCGGTGTATGTCTAAAGTCATTCCAAAATACGACAAGACAATCAGATTGTGCATGAATTTGACTTAAAATAATTAAATTCTTGCTTTTTTCTAACAGAGTTCTTGCAAGAAATCTCAAAAAGGTGTATATTTGCATCGTTGAAAATCTCTAAAAGGTGTAAGATATGACAGAACAAAAATCTCAAAAAGGTGTAGGTGGTGTCGTTATGAAGCGTAAGATATATCAGCAACTGCTTGACTGGAAGAAAAACAGGAACGGTGAGGTGGCATTGCTCGTAGAAGGAGCACGACGCATTGGAAAGAGCTATATTGTAGAGGAGTTCGCCAAGAATGAGTATAAGTCATATATCATTATCGACTTCAATAAGGCCCCGCAGATGGTCAGAGACTGGTTTGACCTCTATCTGGAAGACCTTGACATGCTTTTCCTCTACCTGAGCCAGCACTACAAGGTGAGACTTTATGAGCGCAAGTCGCTTATTGTTTTCGACGAAATACAGTTGTGCCCCAGAGCGAGAGCTGCAATCAAGTTTCTGGTGGCTGATGGCCGATATGACTATATTGAGACAGGTTCATTAGTAAGCATCAAGAAAAATACGCAAGGTATCGTCCTTCCTTCGGAAGAACGTCCGATACAGATGTACCCGATGGACTTTGAGGAGTTCCTGTGGGCTACAGGCAATGACATGCTGATGGAATTGATACGGAAGATGTATGTAGAGCACAAGCCGATGGGTCAGGTTTTTCATCGTCAGGCCATGGATGCTTTCCGTCTCTATATGATTGTTGGAGGTATGCCGCAGGCCGTCAAAAAGTATGTTGAGACCAAGGACTTTGATGCCGTAGATGCTGCAAAGCGTGATGTGCTGGCTATCTATCGTAATGACATTTTTAATTATGCTAATGAGATGGCAGACAAGGTGGTGTCAATCTTTGACCTGATTCCTTCTCAGCTTTCTAAGCATGAAAAGAAGTTCCGTCTGTCAGCCCTGAGACCAGGTGCAAAATATCGCGATTGGGATGATGCTTTTTTCTGGCTTAATGACGCAAGAGTTGTCAATATCTGCTACAATTCGGCAGAGCCAAACATCGGACTGAAGATGAACGAAGACCGCACAACATTGAAGTGTTATATGAATGATACTGGCTTGTTGATAAGTCATGCTTTCGATGAAAGGGGCATTGTTTCGTCTGAGATATACCAGAAACTGCTCTTTGGGAAGCTGGAGGTGAACGAGGGAATGCTCATCGAGAATATCGTTGCTCAGATTCTGGTGGCCAGTGGTAACAAGCTTTTTTTCTATGGCAAGTCATCAGAGAAAGCCGAAGAACGTATGGAAATCGATTTTCTGCTCCAAAAGGACAAAGTGACCAGCCGCCACAATATCCGTCCGATAGAAGTCAAGAGCGGAAAGAACTACACATTATCTTCCCTAACGAAGTGCATGGTGAGGTTTGGGGAGTATATGACTACTCCTACTGTTTTGCATGCAGCAGATTATAAGGTAGAGCAGGGCATTACTTATCTTCCTCTTTACATGACACCACTGTTGTAAGTGCAAGGAGTCATATAGAGAGACTGTTATTTAACAGAAGTATCTGTGAAAATAGATAGTAGAATTTTATACTCTATCTATGAATGACAGTTGAAGATTCCCAATGACACACTATTCCAGCCTGATTATCACTTTAGGACTACCGAGTGGGAATAATAGTTTTTTCTATACATAAGTATGGCCTCAGTCTTTTATGGGCTGGGGCTTTTTTGTTTATACGCAGCCACCAGATATATAGCTGGCAGGAAAAGTGTGACAAACAAGGTTAATCAAGGAAAATAGAATGCCGAATCAAAGAAAATAACGTATTTATAGAGTAATATGAAGGATAAACAATAAAAACAATTAGTTGACAAGTTGACGAGTTGACGAGTAGACAAGTTGATTGAATAGTTGACAAGTAGATTGATTTAGTTGACGAGTAGACAAGTAAACATGTTGACAAGTAGATTTTTTAAGTAGACTAGTTGACGAGTAAACGAGTAGACAAGTTATTTGATAACCTTTTCCTCTTTGCTCTTTCCGTTTTCCGTATTCACCTTTGCCAGCATTCGCTGTTCGCGCACCAAACGGTACGAACTGCGTCCGTACTTCGTTTGACGTTCGCTGCTCATGCTGACGAAGCTTCGCTTTCCGCTTCCCCACACATAGGGTTCTTTTATGTTTTTTCTTAGGGTAGCCGCAGGCAATGTATAGATATTATGTGACAAGTGAGCAACGCTCATATTGGCGCAGAATATCTATACAGGCATGATTGCAGAGCAATCTGAACCCTAAGCTGTTTTTATTGTTTTTGTTATACCAAAGACAACCCCATAACCTCACGCCCTTATATAATATAATAATGTAAGACACATACTGCTCCTTGATTTGCATCAAAGAGTGTAGAAAAATCACTTATTTTCTTAATTTTTTCCAGAAAATGTTTGGCTGTTTGCGGAAAAGTCCGTACCTTTGCATCCGCTTTTGAGAATTACGGTTCTCTCCAGCGAAAAAGAAAGAGTTCTTTGATAGATTTCAATAAACAGACAAGTAGTACAAGAAGCGAGTATGAGAATTCATACTTGGGTAGATTCGACCGTCAATTCCCTGGCTGTTTTGGCTGGGAATCGATAGAGAGTAATACATTTGGAGCGTTCTGGGCAAGTCAATGTTTTTCCGGTCTCTGGCTGGAATGATATATGAAGAGATTTTACTATGAAGAGTTTGATCCTGGCTCAGGATGAACGCTAGCTACAGGCTTAACACATGCAAGTCGAGGGGCAGCATGGAGTCTGCGTGCAGACCCTGATGGCGACCGGCGCACGGGTGAGTAACGCGTATCCAACCTGCCCATTACTCGGGCATAGCCCAGTGAAAAC
>JAZUMR010000044.1:0-25000 GCA_045603685.1 Prevotella sp. | reverse complement strand
GTTTCCAATGTCTATCCGCACACATCACGTCTGACAACCGCCTATAAGAAAAAACAATAAAAACATTTGGTGGCAAGCAAACTTTAACCGTTAAGTAAACAAGTAGACAAGTAACCTCGCAACCTCATAACCTTCTTTTATGTTTTCTCTTGCGTCTGTCTGCATGTCATCTGTACCACATCTGCACCGTTGTAACTGTCTACAATTAAAGAGATAAAAACCGCAGTGCAGATGTGCAGAAATAAAAATAAAAACAGAATTATCCATTCTTTCCCCTTGAGTGACGGATAAGTGATGAATAGGAAAGCATTCGTCACTATCCTAACGTATCAGTACACAAATATCTGCACTACGATTATGACGAGTGACCAAGATAAGTGTTAATCAATAAAGGACAGAGCTTCACATAAGTTTTTGCTTTTCTTTGATATGCTGCAGGGCGATATTTTGCGGACATTCTTTATTCTATTATATAAAAGCAGGTGCAATGCTTACTGGCACAGCACCTGCTTCTTTATGTGTGGTTAATACTTATTCCCAGTCGTAGCGAGAGTTCCAGTACTGCTCGTAACCATTAATTCTTCCGAAGTCTTCCCATATGGTCTGATTTGCAGTAGCATCAACTCGCTCATCGTCCTCTTCATCTTCTCCTGGGTCAGGAGGTAATTCTGGTGAGATAAAAGATGAAGCAATGATGTTCTGAGGTGAGAGATGTAATGTTTTAATCTTAGGCTTAATATATGTTTTTTTCATGCTGTCGCTTATATCTTATTTTATTATTACCTTTTTACCGTTCAGAATATATATGCCCTTTGTCGGATTCTTTACTGCCTGTCCTGAAAGGTTATAATATATGTTATCTTTTATAGATGTATTGGTCTTTATGTTTTCGATGCCAGTAGTGGTATTCTCTGCAAAGACAAAACCGTATGATGACTTTGCACTGACATTTTGTGCTTTCACTGATGATAATGGGTAATATGCTAATCCAGAAGCAATACCACGGTTTGACGGATAATAGAGTCCGACGTGACGGCTGCCATGACCTACCACGTAATAGTTCTTATAGTTATTGTCGGTTATCTCTATCTTTTGAGTAGCACCTGTAAGTCCGTTTGTTGCTGGACGTTTACTCTCGTCGAATGTGCCGCTGTATGTCAGATATATGGTTGGACGGTCTTGCTTGTCAATGAGAATTACAGGAGTATTTGCAGGCACGACATTGCCTATAGACACTATTTCTATCGTTCTGTCTACAATCTTAGTAGCCACATAGGCAGTAACATCTTCTGGCAGTGTCATGTTCTGGTCGAAGAAGAATGTTGCCCAGGAGTAGTTCTCGCAGTCAGACTGCGCCATGGTCTTAAGCATTGAGCCTGGCTCTACAATCTCTTCTATGCTGAATTTCTTGAATTTGATGTCGTATGCGCCACTACCATAATCAAGGTAGTCCTCTTCATACACGAATCCGATGGTTTTCTCATCCAGCATTGTCATTGATGAGTAAGCGGATGTGGTGTTTGACACGCGGATGGCTTCTTTCCATCCTGATGCAAAGGTTGCAGGATTGGTAAAGTTCTCGTCTATCGCATTTCCGTCTTTGTCGCCAATCTTCTTATAGAATATGGCAAGATTGCTGCGGTCTGTGCCACCACTGGAAGGGCCGGCAGGCATTGACTGCAGGGCATACAAGCCTTCACCATCCTTGCCTACGGCTTTTATTATAAGAAACTCTCCGTTTGTACCAGAGTCATTGCAGATGCTTGCTTTTGCCTGTGTCTTCCAAGAGCCTGAGGCGGTGTTAGCAGATGTTGGCAGAGAATTGTAATTGAAAATATTAAATATTCTGCCATTTGCCGTACGGCTGCTTACCACGATATCGCCGTTTGGCAGTTCTTGGCATTTCGCTTCGTTGCCGTCTGTTATTGTGACGTTAGTACCTGTCGTACCAAGCCTGTTCCACGTTTCTCCAAAATCATCGGAATATACGACCGTGGAGGAAAGAGTTGCATTTGCTTTATTAAGCCCCCACAACCATCCATTCACTTTAGTATGAATTGCTGCATACAAACGGTAATGGGTACCTACCTTTATCTTTGAACTTTGCAAGATACTGCCGCTACTGAAAAAGGCACAGTCAAAATTGTTTCCTAATGTAGCATTAGCATTTGCATAGATTTCTGTTGTAATATTCTCGTTAGACCATGTATTCCCACCATCACTACTTCTGAACCTGTATATTTGCAAATGATCATCTCCTTTTGATGAATTTTGGAAAGATGTATTTCCAGCAACACAGAAATATACAATGTTCTGCGAGTTCTCTCTGTCTGCTACTACAGCGATATCACCATAACCAATTCCACCAGACCAAGTGATGGAACCGAACCAACCAGAAGACTTAGTTCCAGGCTCTCCTTCAATTATTGTAATATCTTCTGTCCAAGTGTCACCATTGTCATAACTTTTGCGTATCTTGGTATCTATCCTGTAACCATAGGTGTCGTCAGTTTGCTGTCCTACGTCTCCACCGCTGTATCTTTTGTCGGCAAATACAATCACAGTGTTTCCTGATTTCACAATGGCTGGGATACGGTGTGGTACTTGATATCCAGTCTCTTCCAATTCGTGCTCACATGGAGAATAGAATAAGACACCATTTGTTAGTGGTTTAGTTTCTTGTGCATGTACGTTTAATGTGCACGCAACCATAGCAAAACAAAATAATGTGGTGATTTTGCCTATCATGTTTGTTGATATGTTTGTTTGTGTCATGATATTAATGTGTTTTTGTTTTCTGCTGCAAAGTTATACTTTTTCAGCAAAACAAGGTTTGTCCTTTTTTGTCTTTTCTATATAGATTCCAATTTAATGGTCGTAATGGGACTCTGCGTCTCTTCATTTTGTTCAAGTGTTGCAAAGATCATTGATAGCCATGTTTTGATATCTTGCAACATCTTTGTTCATTGCTGCCTTAATCCGATTGACATAAGTCTTGAGGTCAGAAAACGTTCAGTTATTGAGACCATCAATGACGAGCCTAAAAATGTATGCCAGATAGAATATACAAGGCACAGAATTGTTGACAACTTTGCAACTAATCTATTGTCTGAGCTTATTGTATAGAACCTCTTGCTTTAGAAACCGTCAATGAATTTAGATATACAGACAAAAGCAAATTTATTGCTTAACTCTTATATCTATTGAATTCACGTAAAGTGATAATCCCCAAAAATGCCGTATGTCCAACCTGAGTGAAATTTATCAGCACCAAACGAACTGAAGCTATACCCATATTGAGTCCGCGATTCACTCCTGCGTAGACTTTTTTAGAGCTTTTACACCTTTAGAATAGGTGCCAAAATGGTAATGTAATAAATAAGTTTAATTGTGTTTTATACCTCCTTATGAGAACATGATATTTACTTGAGTGCAAAGTTACTCCATTCTGTTAACATAAAGAAACTACTGCCGTTGTATTATTACAAAAGCCCGTTGCAATTTTACAAAACAAGAGAAAATCGCCCATTTCAACAAAGAAAAGGGCGATTTTGCTATTTTAGATTATTAACGAATTCAGTCGGTGTCATTCCTGTGATCTTCTGAAAATTTCTCCACGCGGTAGATCGCTGACGGTAACCGACATGGTTGAAAAGTGCATGAATATCTGCCTCCGGATTGTCTTTCATCTCGGCTATAACATAGTCGATACGACGTTTGGTTATATACTCGACAAAGGTCATTCCTGTGTTTTGTTTGAAGGCATTTCCTATATATGTGCGGTTTGACTCCAGCAGTTCAGAAAGAGAAAAAAGGCTCAGATTCGGATCTCTCCATTTCTCATTGTTTTCCAGCAAAGTGGTTATCTCTTTCCAAAGGTTGCTATCAGTGGAGTCACAATCACAAGACTCTTCCTGCTTCATAGCTACCTGTGGCACGAGCAGACGTTCTCTCAACTCATACCAAGCCACAGACAGGAAGAATGATATCCACACAAACTGATGCACAAGCATAAGCCAATAGGCATGAGTCATCTGAATGGAGAAATGCAGCAATCCTATCAGACAGAATCCGCATGCGTAACAGATGATGAGTTTCTTGTCGGCGCTACTCTTCCGCCAGTCGTATGGCACAAGAAAAAGAGAGAAACTATAGAGTAACATTACAATAAGTGCGAACAATCGGAACAAAACATTGAACTCTCCGATATGCTGCCATAGTTCTGCATAGGTATGTATAGTAGTATATTCAATACCGGCACACATTCCCACTCCGACCAATAATATCAGCGGAGTAAACAGCAGCGCATAAACCTTGGCTCTGCTGATTGTCGGACGGATTAGCTCCAGAGGATACAGGAAGAAAGTTGTCTGAATAAGTATCGGAACAAAAATATGCTCCTGTTCTAAGTACGCTCCGTCAAGCGGTGTGGTCTCCTGCCAGGTACGTATGGAGAATGTCAGGGTAAAGAACGCCGAGATCCAACTGAGTACAGCCCATATAATACGAGAATAATCTCCGGTATCCTTGCGACGTTTCCACAAAAGAATACCGCTGGAAACAAGGGCAACGGTCATAAAAACTAATAGAATAATTGCAATATATTTCATAAGTTGTTTTTCATTGAATAATTGTTTATTTTTTTCAGCTAAAGCATCTTTCTTAACACAAAAGTAATTAAATTTTCTCACAAACAGATAATCAGGAAGATTATTTAACATTTGCAATTTTGTCTTTCTTTGAAAAAAAGGGAATGTCACAGTAGATAAGAAAATGGTGCTAAAGGATGTATAAATGATAGTCATATTATATGTGTTTTTTAGATTATCTTTGTGAACAGAAAACAGTTATGGCGGACAGAAAATCTTTGATTACATAAGACATTCTCAATTATTTATTACACCATTAGTAATATTGTTTTAATGTTATAATAGAAAAAATGCAGTATGAAATCAAATAATGTTATCAAATGGGAGTTAATAAAAATTAACAACATAATGGCACATTTTGTCATAAACAAATGTTGTATAGCAGACTGTACAAAATAGATAAAAAACGGTGGTTTTCTTGTTGCTCTGAATAAAAAGCGTTACCTTTGCAGAAGTAATCGCCGTAAGGTAAATAAAAAGATAAGAAAATGAAGATATATACAAAGACAGGAGATGAGGGACTGACCTCGCTTGTAGGCGGCACACGTGTGAAGAAGTGCTGCACACGCCTGGACAGCTATGGCAGTGTAGACGAACTTAATTCCTTAATTGGTCTGCTGGTGACGTACTGCACTGATGAAGGCGATATTGCTTTTCTGCGGAAGATACAGGAGGAACTGTTTGTCGTTGGTGGTTCGCTTGCTACAGACCTGTCTGTCAGTGAGGCACGTTGTGAGATAAGCGTGACAATGATAGCCGAAATAGAATCAGAGATAGACCGGCTGTCGGCTGCACTACCTCCGCTTCGCAGCTTTGTCGTCCCTGGCGGCAGCCGTACTGCGGCGTTGGCACATGTGTGCCGCACAGTATGCCGTCGTGCAGAGCGTTGTGTGTTTGCGCTGATTGACGAGGGTGGGGCGGTTGACGAGAATGTCGCTGTATATCTGAACCGTCTGAGTGACTATTTCTTTGTTCTTGCAAGAAAGATGGTTGTGTTTAATGGTTAAGGTTTAATGTTTAATGTTATCGTTAATCTATCCATGTTCTAAAATTCACGTATAATTTACGATAATTCAACGTTAAGCAATCAACTTGCCTACTTGTCAACTCGTTTAATCGTTTACTAAAAAGTTAAAGAATTGATGGCTTCTTGGCTCTCTTAGCCTATGAAGTTATAATATATAATTATAATAATTTATGGAACAGGCAGTAGAATTTTATCTTGATAAATATGAAGAGCGTCTGATGCAAGACTTGCTTAAAATGCTCAGTGGCAAGGGAATCCTTGATAAGCAGATAATGCTTAGCGATGATATAACAGATGTGTGGGCAGCGGTTGCGCCAGAATATGTTGCAGATAGTGTGAAGGAGATAACGAAATACCCCGATGTCGCACTGGGCTGGGCTATGTATCTTGGTATGGCCGTGGCGCATTTCTGGGATGAAGACTGGCAGAAATATTCATCAATGGACAGCATTTATATTTACCTTCGTGACAAACGAGGGTATGATTATATGGACGAGGTGGTCAGAGGCGAGGTACTTGGTTTAGCAGACGAGGCATTTGATGCTGCTGAGGGTGTTGTTCGCACTTGTGCCTCTCATGCTCAGTCGGTGATACGTCATGAAAATATTGAGCCTCAGAGTCCTATGGCGTTCCATGTGTATGCTCGTAGCATACGTGTGCTGTATAAGCTTGGTGCAGCTATGGAACTTAAGGCTATGGGGTATAAGATAGAGAAAAGATGACGGTGTGCAGAAGAGAGATGAGTGTTTAATGATTAAGGAGTAAGGCAGGAGACAAATTGATTTTCTTTATGTCCTTCTCTTGCAGTCGTTAAAAAAATATAAACAACGATTGCGGTAATGTTACTAATTCTTTTATTCTGAGAAAAAAGCGTAAATTTGCAGAAATAACGAGTTAACTAAAATCTATAATCATAATAAAAACATGAGTCAAATTAAAACATCGAAGATGACCAACTGGCGTTGGGTCATGTGCGCAATGCTTTTCTTTGCGACAACGGTCAACTACATGGACCGTCAGGTACTTTCGTTAACATGGAAAGACTTTATCTCTCCAGAGTTTCATTGGACAGATGAGATTTACGGCTATATCACAGCTGCATTCTCTATTTTCTATGCTGTAGCAAATCTTTTTGCAGGAAAGTTTGTTGACTGGATGGGAACAAAGAGGGGTTATCTCTGGGCTATCGTTATCTGGTCTGTAGGTGCAGTTCTCCATGCTTTCTGCGGAGTATTCACACAAGGCTGGATGGGTGGCGACTATACATCTACAGCGGCACTCCTTGGCGCTACAGGTGATGCGGCAGTCACAATTGCAACAGTTAGTATGTATGCATTCCTTTTCTGCCGCTGTATTCTCGCACTTGGTGAGGCAGGCAACTTCCCTGCAGCTATCAAGGTGACAGCAGAGTACTTCCCAAAGAAGGACCGTGCTTTTGCTACTTCAATTTTTAACTCAGGTGCTTCAGTTGGCGCTCTCGCTGCTCCTGCTACAATTCCACTGCTTGCTAAGGCTTTCGGCTGGGAGATGGCGTTTGTTATTATTGGTGTACTTGGTTTTTTATGGGCTGGTATCTGGATTTTTGTATATGACAAGCCTGCAAAGTCAAAGTATGTAAATGAGGCAGAGCTTCTCTATGTTAATCAGGACGATACAGAGGTAGCACAGCCAGTAGAAGAAGAGGAAGAGAAGCAGATGAGCTATATGCAGGCATTCTCTTATCGTCAGACATGGTCTTTCGTATTCGGTAAGTTTATGACAGACGGTGTATGGTGGTTCTTCTTGTTCTGGGCTCCAGCATACTTCTCTGACCAGTATGGCTATACATCAGACTCAGCAATGGGTATTGCTCTTATCTTCACACTCTATGCTATCGTAACAGTCCTCTCAATGTTCGGCGGCTATCTGCCTAAGCTGTTTGTTGAGAAAAAGGGTATGAATCCATATCAGGGCCGTATGCTTGCGATGCTCATCTTCGCATTCTTCCCAATCCTGGCTCTCTTCGCTCAGCCAATGGGACAGTATAGTGCATGGTGGCCATGTATCATCATCGGTTTCGTAGGTGCAGGACACCAGGCTTGGTCAGCTAACATCTTCTCTACAACAGGCGATATGTTCCCTAAGTCAGCCGTAGCAACAATCACAGGTATTGGCTCAATGGCAGGTGGTATTGGTTCGTTCCTCATCAATATGGGTTCAGGCAAACTGTTCACATACGCAGAGCAGCAGGGCGCAGCATTCCAGTTCATGGGATTTGAAGGCAAGCCTGCTGGCTATATGATCATCTTCTGCATCTGTGCAGTAGCATACCTTATCGGATGGTCAGTAATGAAGCTTCTTGTTCCTAAGTATAAGCCAATTATTCTTGACTAATATTTAATACATAAGTATATATCAGGCGCATCAGAAATGGTGCGCCTTTTTTATTTGCAGAGTGCGGATGAGAGAGTGCAGATGAGAGAGTGCAGATAACAGAATTGACGTGGTATGTAATGGGTTCGTGCAGAACTGTGTGCCAGATAAAAAAAGATGTCCGCAATTTTGTTGCGGACATCGGTATGATGTTCTTAATTAAGCAGTATTATGAAATCTGCTTGTATGGTGTTCTCTATTAAGCAATAATCTATATTCTTGCTTGTATAGTTATATACGAGCCAAGATTTATATTCTTGCTTTGAAATCGTCATAGGAGAAATGTTTCCAAAGGCGTTTGCTGTCACCCTCCTTTATATAAATGTCGGGGAGAGGCATGCCGTTGAATGTGTTAGTCTTCACCATGGAATATATAGCCATGTCGCCGAATACTATCTCGTCGCCTTCATGCAGTTCATCTTCTATAGAATAAGTTCCGATGACATCACCGCTCAGACACGTTGGTCCGCCAAATCGGTATTTCTTCCCCTCGTCGGTCTGTTTGTGTGAGAGCAGCGGCGGAGTGTATGGCATTTCTATTACGTCGGGCATGTGACATGCAGCGGAAGTGTCGAGTATTACGTTCTGTATGCCGTCAGCCCCTTCCTCCTGTATTTCGAGAATGGTGGAGTGAAGAGTGCCGGCGTTCAGCGCTACAGCCTCGCCAGGTTCAAGATAAACCTCCAGAGCGTAATGTGTCTGCATGTGTCTGATGCATTGCTCCAGCAGAGGAATGTCGTAGTCTTCCCGTGTGATGTGGTGTCCTCCTCCGAAGTTTATCCATTTCATGCCATGGAGGAATTTCCCGAATTTCTGCTCTACGGCATTGAGCGTTGTCAGCAGGTCGTCAGAGTTCTGCTCGCATAACGTATGGAAGTGCAGCCCGTCAATGCTCTTTGCCTCTTCAGGATGCTCTGCCATGAATTTCTCGTATGTGCTGATGGTTGTTCCGAGACGTGAGCCTGCGGCACATGGGTCGTAGATGTCGTGACCTTCCTGAGTAGAACATTCCGGATTAATACGTATGCCCACCTGCAGCCCTGCCTGCTTTGCCCTTTCCCCATATAACAGGAACTGTCTGGGCGAATTGAATACGATATGGTCACACAGATGCAGTATTTCATCCATGTCCTTATCCTGGAAAGCCGGCGAGAAAATATGGTTCTCCCTGTCAGGCATCTCTTCGCTGCACAGGCGCGCTTCGTATAGTCCGCTTGCCGTAGCTCCAGCCAGATGCTTTGCTATCTGCGGATAAAGTGCGTAGCAGCTGAAGCATTTCTGTGCCAGGAGAATCTTGCATCCGGTGCGCTGCATGACGCCGCTAAGTATCTGCAAGTTCGTTTCGAGTCTGTCAGAGTCAATCAGGAAGTAGGGCATGAGTAAAAGAATAATAGATGATGTGAGGGAAGACGGAGTGAAATCACTGTTTCGCTAATGATTTATGCCAGTAGAGAATATAGGTTAGTATCCCAGCTCCTCGCCGACAATAATTACAGAGTGTCTGCCTTTGGGCGAATTGCGCAGGAAGTGAATATGGTTGCATATACAGTCGGCAGAGTTGCAGTTATGGCAAGTGCCGTCTATTGCACACGGTGTATTCAGATTGAATCGTGCAGAGTTGATAGGGGCGGCAGTAGAGCGTGCACGTTTCAGAGCCGCCTCTGCGTCCTGGCACACCTTGTTTATGCCAATGACAAATATTACGTTCTTCGGTCCGAAGGTAATGGCAGCCACTCGGTTGCCATTGCCGTCGATATTAACGATGACACCGTCTTCGCTAATTGCGTTTGCGCTTGAGAGGAAGTAGTCAGCGGTGAAAGCCTTTACATATATTTCGCTCACCGCTTCACGGTCAGTAGCTTTGTCGCGGTCGTAGAGCTTGTATGCGTTGCTGTCGTGCAGCGCTTGTATGAGTCCCATGTCACGTAGTGTCATTGTTCCTCCCCATGTCACGGTGCTTCCCTCAGGCATGAGTTGCATGATTTTCTCTATCGCCTGGGCTGAGCTGCTGCAATAGTATGCGTTGAAGTTTCTGCGCTGCAGGTTCTTGATAAGTTTCTGTGCGAGCTTTTCGTTTCTGATTTCCTTTGGTGTCATAGTATTCTGATTGTTTATTGGTGGGTTCTAATGTGCTCAATGAGCATTAGAACCCACCTTTTTTATGATATTAAGCATGATGATCTGTCAGTTTCCTGATCGAGTACATTCCTGTGCTTCTTATTCTACGAGCACAGGATTCTCCTCAACCTGCCAAGGCAGTCCCCACTTGTTCAATGCATCCATGAATGGGTCAGGGTCGAACTCCTCAACGTTGAATACACCAGGTTTCTTCCACAGTCCCTGCATCAGGAGCGATGTGCCTATCATGGCAGGAACGCCGGTAGTATATGAAATGGCCTGAGAGCCAACCTCGCGGAAGCATTCCTGATGGTCGCATACGTTGTATATGTATACGGAACGCTGCTTGCCGTCCTTTATTCCAGTGAAGATACATCCTATGTTAGTCTTGCCGACAGTGCGTGGTCCGAGCGAGGCAGGGTCGGGCAGGAGTGTGCGCAGGAACTGTATAGGAACAATCTGCTGTCCGTTGAATTCAACAGGCTCTGTTCCGAGCATTCCTACATTCTCCAGACACTTCATGTGAGTGAGGTAGCTCTGTCCGAAAGTCATGAAGAAACGTATGCGTTTCACATGCGGAATATTCTTTGCGAGCGACTCAATCTCCTCGTGGTGCAGCAGATACATGTCTTTCTCTCCCACACCGTCGAAGTTGTACACACGCTTTATCTCCATCGGCTCAGTCTCTACCCACTGTCCGTTCTCCCAGTATGAGCCGTTTGCGCTCACCTCTCGCAGGTTGATTTCGGGATTGAAGTTAGTGGCGAAAGGATATCCGTGGTCACCTCCGTTGCAGTCGAGTATGTCTATAGTGTGTATTTCGTCGAAGTAGTGTTTCTGTGCATAGGCCGTGAAGACGCTGGTCACTCCAGGGTCGAATCCTGTTCCGAGCAGAGCGGTGAGACCTTTCTCTTCAAATTTCTTGTGGTAAGCCCACTGCCAAGAGTAGTCGAAGTATGCGGTGAAGCCTTTCTCCTTGCATCTTGCTTCGTATATCTTGCGCCATTCAGGGTCGTTAGTATCTTCGCATTCGTAGTTTGCCGTGTCTACATAATGCACTCCGCATTCAAGACACGCATCCATGATGGTCAGGTCTTGATAGGGCAGTGCAAGATTCAGCACGATGTCTGGTCTTACATCATTTATTAGTTCTGTGAGTTGTTCTACGCTGTCAGCGTCTACCTTGCGGGTAGTAATAACAGCAGACGTGTGTTCCTGTATTTTCTCTTTGAGAGCCTCGCATTTACTGAGAGTTCGTGATGCGATGCAAATCTCGTTGAAAACTTGTGCGTTTTGTGCGCATTTCTGAATTGCGACACTGGCAACTCCGCCACAGCCAATAACTAATACTTTTTTCAATTTTCTTTTCGTGTTTGATGTTAGTTTATATAATGCGTTGTGTATTATGTTCTGTAATTAGAGATAGATGATGGAGAAGCGGTGACAGGCGAAAGACTGAGCAGCTGTAGCAACAGTCAGTTGTACGTCAGCGGACATCGGCCCTCTGGCAATCTTATGCCTTCCCGTCATCCGTGATTTCCTATATAGAAATATTCTCAGCCTCGAACACCGGTTTGCGGTGCTGCGTTTCAGCCTCCAGCCCGAACCAGTAGCCCCGCTGCATGCTGGCATCTGCTGGCAGAAAGCATAGGCGCAGTTTGTCAGAGTACTCGCCTTTCGTCACGTGCCAATCCTCTGGCGGTGTGACATGCTTGGTCAGTATGCGTTCTGCCGGTTCTTTTTTCAGCGAAAGCCCAGCGCGTATCCATGCCATGACCACGAGCATGATATGCTTCGGGAAGTGCTGGCATACAAATCTATAGAGCAGCAGTCCGCGCTTCTCTATGCTCATAGGCTGGTCGATGAGCATCGTTCGGGTGAGATGGTCGAGAAATGAAGGAATGAACTCCGGTTCACACAGCATAATCTCTCTTACCGGGAGCTGCCATGCCTCAGTGTTATAGTATGCGTCAAGCAGTCTTGACAGTCGTCTTGCTGTCTGCAGTTCGCCTGCAGAAATGTATGGAGTCTGCAACACTTCGTATGGCGGCATGGGTGAGAACTGTATGCCGTGAATGGCAGCGTCGCGCCGCATGGCGGTGCCAGGGAGCAGTTTCAGTGATTCCAGTTGAATCTCTCCGGCATGACATTCAGCCAGCGTATGCACATCACGCATAATCTCTGCATAGGAGTATAGCGGCAGTCCGGCAATAAGGTCAGCATGTGTTACTGCGTTTTTCAGCGAGCATAGGAATTTCAGCCCCTGCAGCGTGTCTGTTATGCTGCCCTTTCTCCCGCAAGCCTTCAGCACCTCTTCATTCAGGCTCTGTATGCCCGCTTCGAGATGGAGCAGGCCTTCTGGCAGATGCTGAATCATATCCTTCAGTTCGTCAGGCATGAGAGCAGGGTGTATCTCGAGGTGAAACCGCATGTCAGGATGAAACTCAGCAAAGAGATCCAGCAGCTGTCTGGCATGACGCAGGTTATGATTGAAAGTGCGGTCGAGCACACGCACATCCCTTATGCCATGCTCTCTGATGTTCAGCAGCCGTCGTCTGACCTCTTCTATGCCAATGCTTCTCACAGGCTTTTCTCCTCCGCTGACACAGAAGGCGCAAGAATTGAAGCATCCGCGTGTGGTCTCCAGCTGTACAAACGGTTTGCTCCAATTAAAGAAGCGGCTCTCTTCAGGTGAGCGTAGTGCAGCGAAATCCGCAATCTGCGCTTTCCCATTGTCGTGATATGAGCCGTCAGGAGCCATGTAGCACAGTCCGCTTATCTCCTTCCATAATGCAGTGTCGCCATTTGAACAGAGCCATTGCGCGAAGCCCTTTTCGCCTTCTCCCCGGAATACACAGTCAATGTAGCGGTGTGTACGCAGGAATTCTTCGTTATCGCCAAGAAACTCTGGTCCGCCAAGAATGATTTTAGCCTCAGGAAGTATGGCCTTTGCTCTTGCACAGATGTGCATGAGCACCTCCACGTTGAACAGCCATGCGGTGGATGCAATGATGTCAGGCGTCAGCTTAGCTATCTGGCTCACGATGCTGCCGATATTTTCGCTTGTCGTGGCTGATACTACGTTCCACCGCCATCGGCTGTCATCCTGCAGCTGGGCATGCAGTGCAGGCAGCGCGAGCGACGAATGAGCGTAGGAGCAGTTGAGGTCAATCCAGAGAATATTCATGATGTCTTGTCCGGCTATTATTCCTTGTTATGAAATTATGGTGCAAAGTTACAATAAATAAGCAAAAAGCATATATCTTTTTGATAATATTTTTTCATAAATGATAGCATTAGGGATAAAATTTACATGGTGTTCCTTTATTTTATGGAAAAAATGTTTTACTTTTGCAATACAAAACGTAATAAACAGCAAATCATGATGGGAAAGATAGCAGAGAATCTGATAGATCTGATAGGCAGGACACCAATGATGAGGCTGTCGGCATACGGTTCGTCAGCCGGTGTGCAGGCAGACATTGTCGCAAAGTTAGAATCGTTCAATCCGAGTGGCAGCGTCAAGGCCCGTGCCGCCCTTGCCATGATAGAGTCGGCAGAGCGGAGCGGACTGCTCGCCCCTGGCGCAACGATTATAGAACCCACAAGCGGCAATACTGGCATTGGGCTGGCTATGGTGGCAACAATAAAAGGCTACCGCCTCATACTCACTATGCCTGACACCATGAGCGAGGAGCGCCGCCAGCTGTTGAAAGCTTATGGTGCCGAACTGGTGCTTACGCCAGGCGTTGAGGGAATGGCGGGCAGCATAAGAAAGGCAAACGAACTGATGGCAGAGACCGACGGCTCGTTTATGCCGCAGCAGTTTAACAATCCGGCGAATCCTGCGATACACGAGCAGACCACAGCTGAAGAGATATGGCAGGACATGGATGGCAGTGTCGCAGCCTTTGTGGCTGGTGTCGGCACGGGCGGCACGCTGACTGGTATAGGGCGGCGTCTGAAGCAGCATGACCCTGGCGTACGCATTGTGGCAGTTGAACCTTTGTCTTCGCAGGTACTGCAGGGCGGAGAGGCTGGTGCTCACAAGCTGCAGGGCATCGGTGCAAACTTCATTCCGGAGAACTATGATGCGGCGGTGGTTGATGAGGTGATAGCCGTGTGCGACGATGACGCCTATGCTGCAGTGAGGTCGCTGGCTCGCACTGAGGCCTTGCTGGCAGGCATCAGCAGTGGTGCAGCGCTGCATGCCGCAACGCTGCTGGCACGTCGTCCGGAATATGCCGGCCGACGTATTGTCGTGCTTCTGCCAGACACGGGTGAGCGTTATCTGTCTACCGGTGTGTTTGGCTGATATGGCCGTGTCGTGGCATTTATACGTACAACTGACACATTGCTATTTTTTTAGGCGTTTTGCTTACGCTTTTTACCAGCATCTGCCCGTTTTCCCAAAGGTAGCGAATGACAAGCCAAGAAGCAGCTTCTTGCACGGTGAAAAGTAGCGGATTGTAAAACCAAAAGCAGCACTTACAAAACGTAAGTGCTGCTTTTGGTTTTATGACATGTGTTCGTTATGCTTTTCGTCTGCTTGTTGCTAAAAGTCCGCAGAATGTCAGCAGTCCGTTGAGCATGAGCAGTTCGTAGCCGAAATGGTAGTTCCATAGATGCTGCGATAGTGTGTCGAGAGCGTAGCATGCAATGGGTGAAAGTATGCAGATGAAAGGCGTGAACCGCTCGTTTGTGCTGCGCCGTGTGAATATGGCAAACGAAAAGAGTCCGAGAAGCGGTCCGTAGGTGTAGCTGCACATTATATATATGGCATTGATAACGCTCGATGAGCCTATGTGGCTGAAGAGTATGGTGAGGACGACAAACACTGCTGTTATTATGATGTGTGCAGCCTTTCGTGTGCGCTCGTCTTCCGGGCGGCGCAGTATGTCGATGCAGACGCTTGTTACCAATGCAGTCAGCGCAGAGTCGGCGCTTGAGAAGGCTGACGCAATGAGCCCGATGGCGAAGAATACTACTACCGTCTGTCCGAGTAAGCCTGTTGCCGCAAACATGGGCAGGAGGTCGTCGCCCTTTGCAGGAAGAGGTGTCCCGGTTTGTGCGGCAAGCATCATGAGGAGTATGCCGAGCGAGAGAAACAGCAGATTGGCAGGAATGAATGCGAAGGCGTATGAGCACAGGTTCTTCTGTGAGTCACGCAGGCTGGGGCATGTCAGGCTTTTCTGCATCATGTCCTGGTCGAGTCCGGTCATGACGATGACCACAAAGATGCCCGATAGAAACTGCTTGAAGAAGTTCTGTGTCGTATGCCAGTCGTCGAATACGAATATGCGGCTATGCGGATGGCTGCAAATGGCTGATACGGCCTGTGGCAGCGACATGTCGAGATGGGAGATTACGGCTGTGATAATAAGGATGAGTGTAATGAACATGACGGCGGTCTGCATTGTGTCAGTCCATACGAGGGTCTTTATGCCGCCGCGGTGTGTGTATATCCACATGAAGAGTACGAGTACCGGAACGGTCATGCTGAACGGTATGCCGTATTGCTTGAGAGCGAAATTGTGCAGGAGTATGCAGGCGATGTAGAAGCGTACTACCGCTCCGGACATCTTCGATAGAAGGAAGAATGATGCTCCTGTGGTATAGCTCCGCTGCCCGAGCCGCTTGCCGAGGTAGGAGTAGATTGTCGTGAGCCGCAGCCTGTAGTACAGCGGAAGTAGCAGAAAGGCTACGACGAAATAGCCTACGACAAAGCCGAGACACATCTGCATGTAGGTCATGTCCTGCATTATGACCATTCCTGGGACGGAGATGAAGGTGACACCGGAGATGCTTGCGCCAATCATTCCGAATGCCACGAGATACCATGGTGATTTGCGCTCGGCATGAAAAAAAATATCATTACTCGTCTTGGAGGAGACTATCCTGCTCAAGACGAGTAATGATATGAAATATATGAGTATTACGGATATTATTAGCATCAGTCAGTGTGGTGCTTTTCTGCTATGCCTGCCGCCGTGAATGATGGGGGAGGGCAGGGCATGCTGTGTTGTCTGCTCGGGCATCATAGCCCTGCGGCAGGTTTATTCTTATCGATGTCCGCCACCGAAGTGTCCGCCTCGTGAACCTCCGCTGCTGCTTCTCGAACTGCTTCCGCTGCTGCGTGTTGCGCCGCCAGAGAACGAGCGTGAGGTAGAGCGCTGTACTGTAGACTGTGAACGGTTGCCTGAGAATGAGCGTGATGGTGTGTAGCTGCTGCTGCTGCGTGAGCTGCGTGTGTGTCCGCCTACGGTTGTTCTTGTGCTGCTTTGGCGTGTTGACTCGCCACGGTTGAAATTGCGTCTTGTTGTGCGGTCGTTGCTTCTTACGCTGCTGTTGTTGTCGCGGCTTGTACCGGTTGTACGGTCATACTTTTGTCCGTTCTGTGTTCTGTCGTTAAAACGGCTGCTTGTGCCGCTGTGACGGTTGTTGTCGTTACGGTTGTTGCCACGGTTGATGTCGTGACTGCCGTTCTGGTGCTTGTCGTTCTTGTTAAACTGTCCGCCGCTATTGCCACGGTAGCCTGCTCCGCGATGATTGCTTGTGCCCTTTCCAGGATGCATGTTGTGGTTTATTCCGCGGTGTCCGCCGTCCTTATGATGCCATCCCTGCTTGATGTTGCGGTATCCTCCACGGTCCCATCCGCCTCTCATTCCGTAGTCGTGGCGTGTGAAGTGGTGGTTCTTGTACCATGAGCGTCCTCCGTTCAGATGCCATGCGTGTGCTCCACGGTATGAATAGTAGCATGCAGGACGTCCGAAATAGAAGTAGGTGCGGTGTGGGTAGTGTGCGAAGATTCTGAATCGCCAGATGCCATCGCTCCAGTGCAGCGGGCGGTAGAAGTATTCTATGCCGCAGAAAGTGCGATACTGCCAGTCGAAGAGAATGTATGAGAGGTCAAGGTTTCGACGTGTCCAGTAGTCTGAATATAGGTCGGAGGCTGTTGTGACGCTCATGAGATAGTCGAGATTCACTTCGTATGCAGCCTCATACTGCTCTTCCGTGAGGTCGAGTTCGTAAGCCATTTTGTCTGTAAGGAACAGAGCGTGCTCGCGTGCCTGCTGATAACTCATAGCCTGTGTTGAGAGTGTCACGAGCATGATGGTGAGTGTCAGGAAAATCTTTTTCATAAGTATAGCATTTTAATGTGTTTATATTCTTTTTCAGAAGTCTGCGCCTCGTGTCAGAATACTGGCATCTTGCCGCTGTTTCTTCTTTACATTTGCAAAGTTAACGCTTTTTTATGCTTGTGCGAAAGGTTTTTCCCTAACTTGGAGAGGAATTTCCCTAAATGCATGTTTTGGGGCGGATTCCTATTCGTCAAAGTCAAATAAATCCTCGTCGTCATCCTCAAAGCCGAAGATTGGCGCATCGTTGAAATCGTCCAGCGCGCGTCGTTCTTTCTTTGTCGGACGGCCTGTGCCGCGCTGACGGTCGATGAATCCTGATATGCGAGTCATCTCCAGGATTTCGTATTGCTTCGCTTCTGTGACATTCTCGTATACCTCTGGCAGCATCTTTGCGCCTACACGCTGCTCTATGCAGTTGAGTATGCGGAAGGAATATGTGACGGGCGATTTCTTTACATGCACCACCTCACCGCACTTTATGGTGCGTGAAGGCTTGGCAGAGGCTGCTCCCATGGCATGCGAACCGTCAGTTCCTGCCGGACTGATGCTGACTCTGTTCGTCTTGCATGCGTTAGCCGCTATGGTGCGAGTCTTGAATATGCGTGCCGCCCAGAGCCATTTGTCCAGACGCGCTGTGTCCTGATGCTTCAGTTTCTGTGTCTTTTCCATGCGCTGTGTGTTGTGCTCTGGGGCTTATTTCTTGTTGAATTGGTTCATGGTTATGTCTATGCCGGCAAGAACGAATGACTTTATGCAGTCTACGGCATTGTCAATGACAGGCATGAGCGTGGTGCGCTCTTCATCGGTAAAGCGCCCGAGCACATAGTCTATCTGTCCGCCGCGCTGGAATTCGCTGCCGATGCCCATGCGAAGACGTGCGTAACGCTGGCCGATAAGCTGCTGTATGTGGCCTAATCCGTTATGCCCGCCGTTAGAGCCGTTGCCTTTCAGACGCATCTTGCCTAACGGAAGAGCAAGCTCGTCAACAACAACCAGAAGACGCTCGGTCTCTATCTTCTCTTTCTCAAGCCAGTAGCGCACGGCATTGCCAGAGAGATTCATGTAAGTCGTAGGCTTGAGAATGAATAGCTTTCTGCCTCGCAGAGATGCTTCAGCTACAAAACCGTAGCGTTTGTCCTGGAATGTCGCGCCGAGAGACTCTGCCAGCTTGTCTGCTACCATCCAGCCGCAGTTGTGGCGGGTTTCGTGATATTCTGGACCAGGATTCCCCAGTCCGACAATTAGAAACTTGTCCATTTATGATAGTTCGTTTATTCAGTGCCTCCACAGTGTGCCATGTAATTGTACTAATGTGTGCCTGTGGGGCGGGAGATATCAAAAAAAAGGCATCAAAGCGTTGTGCTCTGATGCCGATAATGTTGTTTGTACGGTCAGTAGAAAATTATTTTCCTTTCTCAGCAACAGCAGCAGCACGTGCCTGACGTGTCATCTGTACTGAGCAAACGATAACCTCCTTAGGAGTAGCAAACTCAAGACCCTCGAACTGGAGCTGGCCAACCTTGATAGACTTGCCAAGCTCAAGTGCTGTTACGTCTACCTCAAGAACCTCTGGGATGCGAGTGTAAGGTGCAGTAACCTTGATCTGACGGATAGAAAGAGCAAGACGACCACCGCTGCGAACACCAGCTGCAAGACCGTTAAGCTTAACTGGGATACCTACTGTTACTGGCTTGTCCTCTGTGATTTCGAGGAAGTCAACATGGAGAAGTGCGTCTGATACTGGGTGGAACTGGAGCTCCTTAATAACTGCCTTCTTCTCAACACCGTCAATGTTCAGGTTTACAACGTAAACGTTTGGTGTGTAGATAGCCTTGCGAAGTTCAGAGAATGAAGCTACGAAAGACTCTGCCTCAGGAAGACCATTCTCGCCTTTCTTGATGCCATAGATGTTACATGGGATAAGACCCTGCTTGCGTGCCTCCTTAGAAGCCTTCTTGCCGCAGTCAGTTCTCTTCTGACCTGATACGTTAATTTCTAACATAATTGTGTTACTCTAAATTAAGTAGTTAATAATTTGATTATTGTCGCTTAATTCGCCATCACACTATGCTCCAGGCATGCTCTGTAAATGAGCGCTGAGCATGTTTTCGCGAAATGCTCGGCAAAATTACTACTTTTTTCTGAAACACACAAGATATTATCTTAAAAAACGTAGAAAAACTCTCTTTTTTCTTGCACACGTGACATATTTTGAGTATTTTTGCATTTTGAAAGGTGAGTTTATGCAGAATGAGTCTGCATAGGGCGCATGTGCGCATATATAATATTGTTATGCGGGCTGCCTGATAAAATATGGTACACACTTGGGATTGATATGATAAACCGTGAATTAATAAGAACAAAGATAGTTCAGCTGACGTACGCTTACTACCAAAATGGTAATCAGAATATAGAGAATGCAGAAAAGGAACTCGTATTCAGCCTTGATAAATCGTATGACCTGTATAACTATCTGCTTGATCTGATTGTCGCTCTGACACGTGTGGAACGACAGCGAAATGAAATCGCATTGGCAAGATATGAGCGTGGCGACGCTCCGCTGCCATCAAACCGATTTGCCGACAATAAGTTTGTTGCGCAGCTGGAAGAGAATGTGATGCTTAATACATGGCGTGAAAAACAGCGTCACACATGGGACGATGATATCACTGTAGTAAGAAAAATACTTGACGATATCGTGGCAAGCGAAACATACATGGCATACATGGCTATGGAGACTGAGCCAACATACGAGCAGGACCGTGAGCTGTGGCGCAAGCTTTATAAGAACTTCATCGTTGATAATGACGCCGTAAACCATGTGCTTGAGGAAAGATCGCTCTATTGGAACGATGATAAGGCGGTGGTAGACACATTCGTCATTAAGACAATAAAGCGTTTCGAACAGGCAAACGGAGCAAACCAGGAACTGCTTCCTAAGTATAAGGATATGGAGGATCTGGATTTCGCAAAGCGGCTCTTTAGAACAACCATAGATAATGCCGAGGAGTATCAGCAGTATATGACTGCTACATCAAGGAACTGGGACTTCTCACGACTCGCATATATGGACGTGGTGATAATGCAGATTGCTATTGCAGAGATGCTGACATTCCCAGCCATACCAGTTCTGGTGACTATTAATGAATATGTAGACCTGGCAAAGAGTTACAGCACTCCTAAGTCGTCAAGATATATCAACGGCATGCTCGACTCTATAGCACGCTATCTGGCTGAGACAGGAAAGATGCTTAAGCCGATTCCTGAACGATAGGGATTCCTCAGAATGCCACTGCTAAGCTCCAGAAACAGGCAGGCTGTAGGCTGGCATATACAAAGCAAAAACAATAATAATAAATTTATAATAATAGAAAATTATGACACTATCAATTATCTTACAGGCAGCAGGCGGTGGCATGCAAATGATTATCATGCTCGTGCTGATGTTTGCTATAATGTATTTTTTCATGATTCGTCCTCAGCAGAAGCGTCAGAAAGAGATACGTAATTTCCAGAACGCTCTGCAGATTGGAACAAAGGTCGTGACAGGCGGCGGCGTGCATGGAGAAGTAAAGAAAGTAAACCTTGCGGAAGGAACTGTTGAGGTTGAAGTAGCCAAAGGTGTAGTCATCGTTTGTGAGAAATCATACATTTTCGCAGCAGCTCCAGAGCAGAGATAAATAGTTGATGAAGCACCAGGCATTGTCAAATAAGATACATGCAGTCAGAGACTCCCTGCTCAGTGTGCTTAACAGGGAGTTTCTGATTTTTTTGTTTTTCCTCATCCTGAGCGCCACATACTGGGTTATGTCGGTTCTTAGCGATCCTATGGAACGAGAGATTATTGTCCCAGTGAAGATAGTCGACGTTCCTAAGAACGTGATAATATTCAGTGACGAGGAGATGCAGATTCGTGTCATGGTGCGAGATAAGGGCTACACGGTAGCGACTTATCTGTATGCAGACAAGATAAAACCTGTCAATGTGTCGTTTGCTGCGTATGCAAAATCAAACGATCGCTGCGTGGTTAATCCTTCGGAACTGCAGAAATTGATAGCAAAGCAGCTGTTTGCTTCTACTAAGATTATTTCCGTAAAGCCAGAGAAGTTCGAACTGCAGTATAACTACGGCAAGAACAAGCGTGTGCCTGTGAAGCTGATAGGATCTATTCGGCCGGCTGATTCATATTACCTCGCCAGCATGCGATTTACTCCGGACAGCGTCACAGTATACTCTTCATCAAGTGTGCTTGACAGCATCGCTGCAGTATACACAGAAAGACAGGACATCAGAGACGTCAAGGATACGTTGATTCAGGAGGTACAGCTAAAAGCAATTGCAAATGCGAAGATTGTACCGGACGAAGCCAAACTGACCATATATCCTGACATCATGATTGAAGCGACGGCTATGGTGCCGGTGCAGACTATCAATGTGCCAGAGAACAAGGTGCTGCGTGTCTTCCCGTCACAGGTGAAGGTGCAGTATATTATAGGTGCATCACAGTATAGTCGCATAGATATGAACGATTTTATGGTTGTTGCTGACTATGACAATACTGATGCCGGAACGAGCAAGCACTGCCCGATAAGACTGATAAAGGCTCCGAAGGAAGTGCGTAATCCGCTGCTTGTGGTGTCTCAGGTTGACTATCTCATCGAGCAGTAGCAGCCTGCATTGTCTAACGAAGTATAAGTATAGGGCGATGAAATATGCTATTACAGGCGGAATAGGCAGCGGCAAGAGCTACGTCTGCCGCATGCTGAAAGATTACGGCATAGAGGTTTATGACTGTGATGCTGCGGCAAAGCGTCTGATGCGTACTGACCGGACATTGCAGCAACGTCTTTCAGATGCTGTAGGCGCAGAGGTTTTTCCTGACGGACAGTTAAACAAAGCGGTCTTAGCTAAGTTTCTGCTTGCCTCAGAGGAAAACAACCGTATTGTCAACAACATTGTTCATCCTGCTGTGGCGGATGATTTTGCGAGTTCAGGCATGTCATGGCTTGAGTCTGCAATACTCTTTGAGGCAGACTTCCAGAAGTATGTTGATAGGGTAGTATGTGTGTCCGCACCGCTTGAAGTGCGCACACAGCGCATTATGAAGCGTGACGGCATATCCCGTGAACAGGCTGCTGAATGGATAGACCGCCAGATGGCGCAGGAGGAGAAGGAGCGCCGCTCGCATTATGTCATTGAAAATGACGGAGTGACATCGCTCGAAAAACAGATAGAGAAAATGCTTGCTGATATACATGCGGCTGAAGCACATGCCGCGGAAGTATCAGGGAGAGAATGATAATAATAACACAAAATACAAAAAGAAAGCAATGAAAGAAACAATTCTTGCCGTTTCAGGCAAACCAGGGCTTTACCGTTTGGTATCACGCGGTAAGGCAAATTTGATATTAGAGACACTTGACGAGGCAAAGAAGCGCATACCTGCATTCGCCAGCGACCGTGTAACCAGCCTGGCAGACATAGCCATGTATACAGAGGATGAGGATATGCCGCTGTGGCAGGTGCTCAAGAACATGAGCGAGAAAGAATCAGCGCAGCCTGCTTCTATCGATTTCAAGAAAGCCAGCGCAAAGGAGTTGCGTGAGTATTTCGCAGAGATTCTGCCTTCATATGACCGCGACCGTGTACGTGACAGTGATATCCGCAAACTCATTCAGTGGTATAATATACTTGTGAAAGGCGGCATTACAGACTTCGAGGAGGCATTTGCTCCGACAGAAGGCGACAATATCGACGACCGCATAGAAGAATAATCAATCTGCAATTCGCAGCATGCCAATGGTCAAGGGAAGTGCAAACGAATCTTCATTACAGCATTGTTGTGTATTACTTTAGCAAGAAGAATCACACTCAGGCCGAATCTCAGGCATGCGTTTGACAGAATATTAATATTGAAACCTCTTGGTTATGAGCCGGCATATATGATATGTAGCCTTGTAATCATGAGGTTTTTATTTTTGAAGAGTAAGCATATAAAACGGAACAAGCAATTATGGACATCCTATTAATCATTATCGGCATCGTCATAGTGCTGCGCGGTGCGGACAATCTTACAGAAGGTTCGGTGAGCATAGCCCGCCGCTTTAACATGTCAGAGCTTATTATTGGTCTGACAATCGTAGCGCTTGGCACCTCGATGCCAGAACTTTGTGTCAGTCTGACATCTGCCCTGAACGGCACAGCGGATATGGCTGTAGGTAATATCGTTGGCAGTAACATATTCAATGTCTTCTTCATTGTAGGCCTTTGTGCTGTCATTCATCCGCTGTCAGTGGGCATGACAGCTGTCCGCCGCGACCTTCCGTTCTGCTTTGCGGCAACGCTGATGCTTATATTCTTCCTGACAAACGGCACTATAAGCATGGTTGAGGGCCTTGTGATGCTGCTGGTATATGCTGTATATACAGTATATACGATACGCAAGGAGAAGACAACAGAGCAGGCGGAAGCGCCAGCAGAGCCTGTTGAAACCAAGCGCAGACTTCCTAAGATATTCTATAATCCGTACTTGAAGGTTGCCATCGGTCTGGCAGAACTTGTCTTAGGCAGCAATCTCTTTGTAGACCACGCCACGCTTCTCGCAACAGATCTCGGAGTGTCAGAGGCAGTAATCGGCATCACAATTCTTGGTTTCGGCACGTCAATGCCAGAATTTGCCACCAGCCTTGTGGCTGCTATAAAGGGCAGCACGTCCATTGCTTTGGGCAATGTAATAGGCTCTTGTGTGCTGAATATCCTTGTCATCCTCGGTCTGACAAGTGTTATCACACCGCTTGCACCTCAGGGCATCACCACGCTCGACCTTGCCATGGTGTTCCTCAGTGCGTTTCTTATGTGGCTGTTCTCATTTACCAAGAAGACGATGGAGCGCTGGGAAGGTGTCCTCCTTCTGCTTATCTTCATCGCATATTTCGTTTTCCTGATATATAACGCATAAGGATAAAGGGCATGGAATTAACAAATTAAGGATTAGGCAGTACCGACAAGGTATGTATAAAAGGAGGTCGTGTCAAAAGTAACAGACACGACCTCTTTGTTTCTTAAAAAAAACTAAAGGGGGTGTGCCTGTTACTTTTGACACACCCCCATTTCTATGCGCAGGAGCTTAATATATATTCCTTGTATTCCGTCGTCCTTTTCTTTGTTTCTATAAAAAAGTGCATATCTGCACTGCTGTCATAAAACACTAGATTATAGATAGTTACAAATGTGCAGATGAATGACAGATGAGAGAGTGAAGAGCAAAGATGACAGACGACAGAGTTTCCCATTTTCTCTTTACTCTTGACACCGATGAAGCCTGCGGCTTTTCTTCAAATAAAGATACCGGCGGTATCTACGCAAGATACCATAGTTGTCTCAACGAAGTAAGATTCCGAAAAACAGATTTGTAAAAATAAAGCCTGTTCCTCTTAGCTATGTCATGAATCTGCAGGATGCTTAAAGATTCCATTTTTAACTTTCCTCTTGCTCTTTGCTCTTTGCTCTTTGCTCTTTGCTCTTTCATCTGCACACTATCTGCACAAGAACAAATACACTAAACCACAGATAGTTACGATTACAGTGCAGATGTGCACTTATTTTAAAAAACAAAAATATGTATGCTGAATAGTGATGTTTTCGTCTTGAAA
>JAZUMR010000043.1:0-10716 GCA_045603685.1 Prevotella sp. | reverse complement strand
ACAAGCATCGCCTTAGCGACGCGACCCCCTAGGGGGTCTAAATAACTGTTATGACTAGCTCTAAAGAATGTCATCACACCCCTTCTAAGGAAAGGTAAAAGTGTAAACGAACTCCTGAGCTACGATAGTTAATGTTTAATGTTTAACGGTTAATGGTTGACGTTATCGTTATCGCTGTCGTTTAATGTTTAAGGTTTAATGTTTAACGGTTAATGGTTGACGTTATCGCTGACGTAAAAAATATTATTATGCAAAAGATATCATTATATATAATAAAGATTTTCGCAGTGCTGCCGTATCTGTATGATAAAGTGCTATTCTGGTTCTACAGAAGAGCAATGCAGCATTGTGGCAAGGGGGTGTTTATGCGTCCGTCGCAGAGTGACTTGAAGGGGTTGCATAACCTAAGTGTGGGTGACGGAACCTCAATACCCAAAGGGTCGGTGTTTTACTGTACAAAGGCTCCACTGACAATAGGCAAGAAGGTGATATTCGGACCGCGACCGACTATAATAACTGGCGACCATCGCATAGATCTCGTGGACCGCTATATAATAGACATAAAGGATGATGAAAAACTGCCAGAGAACGATCAACCGGTGACAATAGAAGACGGTTGCTGGATTGGTGCTAACGTGACGATACTGAAAGGGGTAACAATAGGTCACGACTCGGTAGTCGCTGCGGGGGCTGTGGTAACTAAGTCATGTCCGCCCTACTCTATCATCGGCGGTGTGCCTGCAAAGGTGATTAGGTCGAGAGTTTAATGGTGAACGGTTTAACGTTTAATGTTTAAGGGTTAAAGGTTAAGGGTTTAATGTTTAAGGGTTAACGAACACGGATTACGCTGATTCACGCAGATAAAACAAGAACAAGAAAAAGTTTTTTATAAGTTAACAAGTAACAAGTTGACGAGTAGACAAGGATTTAACCTTAAACTTTAACCATTAAACTCTCAACAATAAGCATTAACCGTTAAACATTAAACTTTAACCATTATACAATTCACGTCATCGTTCACGTTTTATATTAAGAATACATTATGAATGCAATAGCAAATTTCTACACATTATTCTGGATGATATATTTCCCGACATGTATAGCATATAACGACCTGCAGGGCTTCGGTTATGTTGATGAGTACATGACGGTGATTCTTATGACATTTACACTTATAGCTCAAGGATGGAAGGGTATCAACAGAAGGCCATGGAAAGAATATCTGCTTTTTCTTGGTGTACTAGCATTTTACATTGTATACTCGCTAATCATGGCGGTTAATGTCAGTGAGGCGGTTTGGCTGGATTTGGTTCAGCAGATACGTCCGTATTCCGTGCTGTATTGTACATGGATTCTTTGTCCGCGTTTTTCCAAGATTCAGAAGAAGCTTATGTTATTCGTGATGATAGTAACACTCTTTTCGTGGATTATCTATCATCCAGAAACAACAGGTCTTGAAGCCGAGTTCCCTGTATTGGGACAATTGGCGATATGTACAGGTATGGCTTATTACCTGTTCACAGACAACAACAAAGAAAACAGATGGATTGCACTTGCTATTGTATGTACAGGATTGTTAGCGCCAAAGATGAAGTTTGTGGGAGAAGTCGTATGCTTTGTGGCATTGCTTTTCTTTGTAAAGAAGAAGTTCAACATGAAATCGCCAAAGACAATTATAACGCAGACTGCAATCATGGCATTATGTATAGCATTTACCTGGACTCGCTTTGACACATATTATGTCAGCGGATGGGATAATGAGGCATTGGCAAGACCTATGACATATAAAACATCCTTGCAAATTATGCAGGACTATGTTCCGTTTGGTTCAGGCATGGGTACATTTGCATGTAATGCAGCTTGGAGGTATTATTCGCCACTATACTATGAATATGAATTGAATGGCATATGGGGGTTGGATGAAGGCGGTGGATTCATTGCGGATGCTTTCTATCCTGTTGTTATTGCGCAATTCGGTATTGTTGGTGTGATATTGTTCTTATGGTTCTGGAAGCGAAGGTTGAAAGAGTTTAATCAGATCGTTGACATGAAATACTATCGGATAGCGCTAATGGCATTTTTCTGTCTTGCAATAGAAAGCGTTGCAGACTCGTCGTATCTCTCTGGCAAGGGTATGGGATTCTTTATGCTTATAGCGATATGTCTTAATGCGAATAGATTAAGAGTTAAGGAGGTAAGGAGGTAATGGTTAACGGTTAAGGGTTAATGGTTAAAGGGTTACGTCAACGACGACGACAAGAATTTACGAACACGGATTGCACAGATTGACACGGATTTTACAAAAACAAAAAAGAACCAACGCAGGGGATGCTCTGACGAGCCTCACGATATACTTCTGTCTATGCTGATAAACAAGCTTATCGCATTGACATAAATATATCACCAGTTCCCTACCCTGCGTAAAAAACAAGAAAAAGTTGCAGATAAGTTGACGAGTAAACAAGTATACGAGTAACAAGTTATTGATGACTTTAACCGTTAAACATTAACCCATTAAAACCATACATAAGATTCTTTAATGTTTTTGCTTAGCATTGCCGTAAGGTTGTGGATGAAAATGGGGTGACATGGGAGCTTGCTCACAATGACACGGCATAGACAGACACCAGAGGATGCGCAGCATACAGATGCTAAGTTGTTCTTTAATGTTTTTGTCTTAAATAAATCCGTGAGAATCCGAGAAATCTGTGTTCGGTTAGAAAATAAAACACTCAAAACTGACAAAACAAAAAAGTTAAGGGTTGACGTTATCGTTGACGTAACTTTAAATGAATATGAAGAAACGTGTGATGATGGTTGGCTCTGCTGAGCAGAGCGCTGGCGGGGTGGCATCAGTTATCAGGTTGATGAAGAAGATGCCGTTCTGGGAGGAGAGACGGTGTTACTGGCTGGGCACACAGATTCAGCGTAACTACGCATGGAAACTGTGGTATGCTGCGAAGGCGGCAGTAATTGCGCCTTTCATAATGTGGAAGTATGACATCGTGCATTTCCATACTGTTCCTGATGTCTTGGGACTTATTATCCAGATGCCGGAATTGCTTACAGCAAAGCTGTACGGAAAGAAGGTAGTGATAGAGGTGCATGTGGGTAATCAGTTGAATGATAACACTGAAAACAGGTTGTTTAAATGGGTGCTGCGCAGGGTGAATCTGATAATATTCTTAGCGAAGAGATGGGAAAGACTCTTCAAAGAGAAATATACTGATGTGGACGTTGAGACGGCTGTGCTGTATAATGCATGTGACTATGTAGAGGATGTTCCGATGGAAGAGAAAGAGAAGAGCATTATCATGGCGGCATATTTTAATGAGAATAAGGCACCTGACATTCTACTGAAGGCTTGGAAGAAAATAAAAGACAGATATCCTGACTGGAGGGTGACGATGATGGGGAACGGAGAAGTGGAACGGTACAAACAGATGTCAGAGGAAATGGGATTAGCGGATTCGGTAACGTTCACTGGATATATAACAGGACAGAAGAAGAGGGATATCTGGCGTAAGGCATCAATATACTGCATGTGTTCATATAACGAAGGGTTTCCGATGGTAGTGCTTGAAGCATGGGCGCATAAGGTGGCTGTGGTGACCACTCCTGTCGGCGGACTACCTGATGTTATTGAAGAAGGCAAGAATTGTATGACATTTCCTTTTGGTGATGACGAGGCATTGGCAGAACAAATGGAAAGACTGATAGAGAATGACACACTGCGTAATGATATTGCTGAGTATGCAAAGAGAAATACCTTGCCTGAATTTTCTTTAGATAGTATAAATAACTTGATTAACATTATATACGACAATATAAAATGACAAAAGCATCAGTATGCATGGCTACATATAATGGAGCCAAATATATTAAAGAACAGATAGATTCAATTCTCAAGCAAGAGTTCAAGGAAAATAATGATGTTGAATTGGAGTTGATTATATCGGATGATGGCAGCACAGATGACACGCTGAAAATAGTAGAGAGTTATAATGACTCACGTATTAAAATATTCCATCATTTAGACAAACCAGATGTAAAATATAACAAGGCTGCATTTTGTTGCACACAGAATTTCGGACATGCAATGTCTAAAGCTACAGGCGATTATATTTTCTTGTCAGATCAAGATGATATTTGGTATCCACATAAAATGGACAAGTCAATATCTTTACTAAAATCCGTTAATAAAGGGGTGGTCGCGACGGCATTTGAAATAGGGAATGAAGATTTATCGTATACATATAGTACATATAGATATATAAGGGAGGGACGCTTTCAACTTATAAGAAAATATAAGATGTATGGTTTTAGTGGAGCATTTACAAGAAATATGTTAAATCTATTCCTACCCATGCCTCAAATCCCTTATCATGACAATTTTATGACTTATATAGCTTCATTTATGAACAAATTATATTTTATTGATGATTCGTGTGCTATACATAGATGGAGTGGAGAACACAATGTTTCTTCTATAGGGAATCAACAGCCAAATATAGTGCGCACATGGTATAGAGTTAAAATGCTGTATTATGTAATATGGAGAATAGTTAGAAATAAAATAATAAAGAGCTAATCAAAAAGATATATCATATAACATTTATACCATAATAATTACTTATTAATTATATACACTATAATGAAGATTCTTATATCATCATATGCAGCTGAACCGAATGCTGGTTCTGAATATGGAGTAGGATGGATGGTTCCTACTACAATGGCAAAGAACTATCCAGAGCATTCTATTTATGTATTAACACGCTCGAGATGTAAAGAGAAAATCCAGAAAGCAGAAACGGAATTAAATCTTCCTAATCTGCATTTTCTGTATTATGATATAAAGAAATGGATGACATATCCGAACGAGATGCAATCAAAATGGGGGGAGCAGATAAACTATATTCTGTGGCAAATTGGGTGTAAAGCATTTATTAGGAAAAAACATGAGACAATAAAGTTTGACATAATACATCATCTTACATTCAATCAGTATAGAACGCCTTCGCCAGGCTTTTGGCTGGATATTCCATTTGTGATGGGACCTATTGGAGGTGCAGAATGCATAAATCCTGTTTTCTGGCAAGATTTAGATAAGAACACACGACAAAAAGAAATTATACGACGAAAAGGAAAAGACCTTAAAATATTCTCATGGTTTAACTATAGGAATAACAATAAGAAAATAATATTATGTTCATGTAAGGATAATCTTCAGAGATTAAAACCGTATGCTGGGAAAAGCATGTTAAAACTTATGCCTGCCATTGCTTATGACAAGAAGGATTTTGAAGCAGAAGATGTCATATCAAAAAACAACGAACCAAGCGCAAACTCAAATCAAGAGTTTGAAATGATATATGCAGGAAAGGCTTGGGACTGGAAAGGTCTTAAAATTTTCCTTAATGCTGTAAAATTCGCATTTGCAAACACAGAATCAGACAGACCGTGGAAAATAAAACTAATAGGAATAAGATTTAAGGAAGAACAAGAACGTGTGCAAAACTGGATAAAAGAATTCGGATTAGAAAATAATGTTATACTGATTCCGTTTATTCAGCGTTCGGAGTTACTAAAACAAATGAAGAATTGCTCACTTAGTGTTTATCCAGCATTTAGGGATTCGGGCTCAATGTCTGTATTAGAAGCATCGGCATTAGGATGTCCTACAATATGTTTTGAAGCTGGAGGACAAGATATATTTCCTGATGACATTTTAATAAAAATTCCAGTAGATGACACATACGAAAAGACACTAATGAATTTTGCAGAAAAAATCAAGTGGGCATACGAACATGAAAAAGAAGCAAAAGAAATCGGCTTGCGTTCGCAAAACTGGGTATCAAATAATCTTACATGGAATCATAAAGTAAATGATTTCATAAAAATATATGAGGACTTAATTAAATGAAATACGATTATCTTATAGTCGGGTCAGGCTTATTCGGCGCAACATTTGCACATTTTGCAACAAAAAAAGGGAAAAAATGTCTTGTTATAGACAAACGTCCGCATCTTGGAGGAAATGTATATTGTGAAAACATTGAGGGGATTAATGTTCACAAATATGGTGCACATATTTTTCATACCTCGAATAAAGAAGTATGGGATTTTGTTAATTCCATCGTACCGTTTAACAGATATACAAACTGCCCTGTAGCTAACTATAAGGGGAAACTGTATAACATGCCGTTCAACATGAATACTTTCTATCAGATGTGGGGAGTAACTACACCAGAGGAGGCACAAGCAAAAATAGAAGAACAGAAGGCTGATGCCGTAGCAATGCTTAACGGACGGGAACCGCAAAATCTTGAGGAACAGGCGCTATGTCTTGTCGGAAAGGATATATTCTATACATTGATAAAAGAATATACAGAAAAGCAATGGGGACGTGATTGCAAAGACCTGCCTGCATTCATTATAAAGCGACTGCCTGTTCGTATGGTGTATGACAACAACTATTTTAATGACAAATATCAGGGTATTCCTGTTGGCGGATATAATAAGCTTATAGAGGGACTGCTGGCCTCTCCCAAGCCCTCTCCTGCAGAGAGGGAGGATGAGACTCTTGAAGAAAAGGGATGTATAGACATACTTGAGGGTATTGATTTGCCATTGAACGTAGTAAGTGATTTCGAAAAACCTTCAGAAGGCAGATATAAGGAAATGGCGAATGTAGGAAATTACAGAATATTAAAAGAAGACGCTAAGAATATGAGAAAAGAACCGACAGAAGCGGAATCTGCATTTTGGAAAATGGCTTCAGGTGGACTTTTCGGTTCAAAGTTTCGTCGTCAGCATATTATCGGAGATTACATTGTAGATTTTGTATGTCTTGAGAAAAAACTAATTATCGAAATCGATGGTAGATATCATGATGGTGAGCAACAGCTGTTAGAAGACAACCTACGTTCAAAAGAACTTAAAAAATATGGTTTCGCAATATTAAGACTAAAGAACGAAGAAGTTATAAATGCGTCTGATAATATCATAAAGAAAGTGAAACTTGCGATGTGGGTGGCAGAAAAAGTCCCTCTGCGGGAGGGATTTAGGGAGGCCGCTGATAAACTTGTATATACCGGGGCTATTGATGAGTACTTCGGTTATTGCTACGGGAAACTGGATTGGCGAACCGTTAGTTTCCAAACACGTATAGAAGAAACTCCGAATTACCAAGGCAATGCTGTAGTTAACTATACGAGTCATGAAAAACCATATACAAGAGTCATTGAACACAAACATTTTGAGATGTTCGGACAAGATGTGTACCAATGCCCAAAAACTGTTATCAGCGAAGAGTATTCTACAGAGTATAAAGATGGAATGGAACCATATTATCCTGTAAATGATGAACGTAATAATAAATTATCCGAACTCTACAGAGAGTTGGCAGGTAAAGAAGAGAATGTAATCTTTGGCGGACGTCTGGCGCAATATAAGTATTATGACATGGCTCCAGTAATTGAGGAAGTCATGAAAACTAATCTTATGTTGTAATAACACAGATAAAAGACTTGAACGGGAACGAGAACGATATGGGGAACGTCAACGATAACAATAACCATTAAACCTTATACATTATACCATTCACGTTATCGTTATAATAGAAATAAAAATTTAATGGATTCCTACTATAATCAATTCTTTCAATTAGTCAGAATCGGACTGGGCATTTCTGACACGCCTGTGGAGATAACCGATATAAATGCATGGAAATGGATTTATAACGAGGCGAAGCGACAGGCGATGCAGGGTGTCGTCTTTGAGGGGGTGGCAAGGAATGCGGAGACGGCTAAGCCGCCGAGGGAACTGCTGACAAGATGGCTGATGACGGCTGAGAGAATCAAACGGCTGAACAGTCTCTTTGACAATGAGGCGAAGCGACTGACGGAGGTGTTTGATGCTGACAAGGTGTTTAATGTCATTCTGAAGGGTCAGGGCAATGAACGCCTTTATCCTGTGAAGGGATGCAGACAGCCTGGGGATATTGACATCTATGTGGCTGGAGGAATGGACTTTGTCATGAGATGGATTGAGGAGCATGGGCTGGCGGACAAAGCGGACAGACCGACGTACCAGCATGTGCATATAAAGAGTAATGACAAAGGGATTAGCGTGGAGATTCATTTCAAACCGGCATCGAGGGTTAATACTCCATGGTATAACAGGCGGCTGAAAAGGATTCTGGACAAGGAGATAATGAACTCTCGTATGTCTGAAAGGGGATTCAGGGTCCCTACTCCACTGTTTAATATTCTTATGCAGCTGGCGCATATGCACTGCCATTTCTTTGAGGGAGGCATTGGGCTGCGGCACGTGGCGGATTACTATTTCGTGGTTTTAAACGCTTCGGCTGAGGACAGGAAGAGGGCTCTCGAGATTATCGGTAAGGCGGGGCTGATGCCTATGGCGTCGGCCCTGATGTGGATATTAAAGAGGGTGTTCTGTATGAAGGAGGAATATATGATTACTGAACCGGACGAAAGACTGGGGCAACTGCTGCTGAACGATATTTGCAATGGGGGGAATTTCGGGTATCATATGAATTATCATTCAAACAAATTTCTGGGACAGCATCTTCAGCGGCGCTCAAGAATCGCTGTTCTTATCAAGTTCGGTTGGTCTGAGACGCTTTGGGCGCAATGGGAATATATGAAATATGTGATGAGGAAGTTGTTGACGAGTAGACAAGTAAACAAGTAGACAAGTTGACGAGTTATTTGACAAACGATAATGTTAACAAGAATTTACGAACACGGATAAAATACAGGCTTAAAGTTTAATGGTTAAAGGGTTACGTCAACGACGACGACAAGAATTTTCGAACACGGATAGAACAGATTGACACGGATTTAACAAGTAGACAAGTAAACGAGTAGACGAGTAGACGAGTAAACGAGTGGACGAGTAAACGAGTGGACGAGTAGACGGGTTGACAAGTGGACAGTAGACAAGTGGACGAGTAAACAAGTTGGCAGGTAAACGAGTAGACAGGTTGACATTAAACATTAAACCTTAAACATTAAACCTTAAACATTAAACCTTCAACTTTAACCATTAAACAAAAAATACGAATCCGAGCTATCCGTGGTCAGAGGGAAAAGTTAATCATTAACGCTAAACGAAGAGAAAAATCCTAAAATCTTATAAGTTTTTGGGAATTTAATCCAAAAATCTTATAAGTTTTTGGGATTTTGAGGTTTATTTGTTATCTTTGCACCATAAAAAATATAATGCCATGATAAATCGCAGCCTAAATAGATTAATTACATCTGTATTAAATACGCGAAAAGCTATTATTATAATTGGTGCAAGACAAGTTGGCAAATCCACTTTGCTTAAAGAAATATTTGGTAATCGCAGTGATGTTATATGGATGAACGGAGATGAGCCAGATATTCAACAACTGTTCAGTCAAATAACCTCTACACGTATCAAAACTCTTATCGGAAATAAAAGCCTTGTTATTATAGACGAAGCACAGCGCATAGCTGACATAGGCCTTAAACTGAAACTTATAACCGACCAGATTCCAAATGTACAGGTTGTAGCCACAGGCAGCAGTTCTTTTGAATTGACAAATAAAATCAACGAGCCTCTTACCGGACGCAAGCGTGAATTTAGGATGTTTCCATTGTGTTTTAGAGAGATGGTGGAGCACACAAACTTACTGGATGAATTACGTCTTATACCTCATCGTCTGATTTATGGCTATTACCCTGAAGTTGTCACGTCCCCTGGAGATGAATTAGTTGTCTTAAAAGAATTGGCTAATAGTTATTTGTATCGTGACATCCTTTCGTTAGACAATATAAACAAGTCAGATAAATTAAACAGGTTACTTCAAGCCTTGGCATATCAAATAGGTAGCCAGGTGAGCTATAATGAAATTGGCGGACTGATTGGCTTAGACTCTAAGACCGTAGAGAAGTATATTGATATATTGGAAAAATCATATATAGTTTTTCGTGTGGGAAGCTATAGCCGAAATTTACGAAATGAATTGAAAAGTAGCCGAAAGATTTATTTTTGGGATACTGGTATACGTAATGCCGTTATTGGTAATTTCTCACAGGTAGAGAGCCGCACAGATGTCGGTAATCTTTGGGAGAATTTTGTTATAGCAGAACGTATGAAGCTTCTTGCATATAAGGATGGCTTTACCCACTCGTGGTTTTGGCGCACCCACCAACAACAGGAAATAGATTATCTTGAAGAGGAGAATGGCAAGCTATCGGCTTACGAAATAAAATGGAACAACAATAAATCTCATTATAAGTGTCCACAAACATTTGCCAAAGCTTACCCTGATGCAATATATAAAGTAATAACTCCACAAAATATAGAAGAATTCCTTTTGCCTGTGGAGTAAAGTTGTTTCTATCTCACTCGTAAATATGGGGGTAAAGGTTGATGGTCAGTAGACAAGTTGACAAGTAAACAAGTAGACGAGTAACAAGTTATTGATGACTTTAACCGTTATACATTAACCCATTAAACCCATACATAAGGTTCTTTAATGTTTTTTCTTAGTTTCGCCATTGGGCGGCGGATGGATATGAAGTGACATGGGAGCTTGCTCACAATGACACAGCATAGACAGACGCGATAAGATGCGAAGCAGACTGAAACTAAGTTGTTATTTATGTTTTTGTTTGAAAGACTAAACACCTTTGAACATGAAATAAACAAAAACAA
>JAZUMR010000042.1:0-9834 GCA_045603685.1 Prevotella sp. | reverse complement strand
TCCACTATGCTTCAGACTGCGGAGCAAAGGTACAAACTCTCAGATAAATTAACAAGAAAACAGCGAATAAAGTCATCCTGCAATTTGAGCTATTGAATACCTACTACTCAAATTTATCCTGCAAAATGAGCCATACGCCTTTTTTTATACTGTTATTATTCTGCTGATGTTGCCAATGGAGAAGGCTGTGTGTATACACGAGCGGCTAATTCCTTATCCAACATATACATGCCATACTTATTGTCTTCTACTGCCTCTACAGCTGTAATCATATCACGTGCAGACTCTTCCTCCTCAACTTGCTCGTCAATAAACCATACTAAACGGTTGATTGATGCAAAGTCTTTGTCTTCGTTTGCTATATATGCAAGATTATTGATAAGGGATGTAACTTTCTTTTCATGCTCTAAAGTCTGTTTGAACATCTCCAAGACATTATCCCATGTACTTGGCACTTCTGCTATAGGGAGCAGTGTAACCTTTACGTCACGAGAGTTAAGATAATTCATGAATATACGTGCATGATCCTGTTCTTCCTGGAACTGAACGTAAAACCAGTTAGCGACACCCTTGTAACCCTTTGTCTCTGCGTCAAGAGACATTGCAAGATAAAGATAAGCAGACCATAATTCTGCATTGATTTGCGCATTGATTGCGTCGTGAAGTTTCTTACTTAACATAGTTTTTCGGTTTTAAGAGTTAATCAATTATTGTTATTGAGCAAATCGCTGTTGATTTGTTTTCTCATTGCAAAGATAGTAATTTTATTTCAACAAGCAAAATATAATATACAAATTGGCATTCATTTTTCCTAAATGTACAATCGAATGATTGAAATCTGTGTTATAATCCACGTTTTTCTACATAACATTTGTTTCGTATCATAATAATCCATAACAGGATAGAAGAGTTGTGTAGAAAAGAAAATCCCTTGCAAATTGGCATGCAAGGGATATTCTTATAGTACACCTGTAGGGAATCGAACCCTAATCTTGGGAACCGGAATCCCACATTCTATCCATTGAACTACAGGTGCTTATATGTTGTCTATTGAATGTACTCTGTTTCTATAGCTTTGATAAATATATGGTGAAGTGTATTTATATCGGATACCTTCTTATTTATTGTATACTCTGTCACCAAAAATATATGAACCGACTCTCACAATATTCGCTCCATGTTCTATCGCAATGTGATAATCGTCTGACATTCCCCAAGACCGATATTGGAAGTGCGGTGCATTGTTGAAGAATTTCTGTTTTACCTCCTTGTAGAAAGAGTAGGCTGATTCAAACTCTTCTGATATTACAGATGTGTCGTCCGTAAATGATGCCATTGTCATTATGCCGCAGATTCTTACATGTTGCAGATCTCTCCATGTGCCTTCTTCTAGAAAAGCTCTGCATTGCTCTATTGTGAACCCGTATTTTGATTCCTCCTGTGCAACATGTAATTCCAGCAGGACATCAATAACCCTGTTGTTCTTTGCCGCATGCTTTTCTATTTCCTGCATCAGACGCAGAGAATCTACGGCATGAATCATCGTAATGTACGGTGCAATATATTTTACCTTGTTTGTTTGAAGATGACCGATAAAATGCCATTCAATATCCTTTGGCAGTATTTCATATTTCTCTCGCAACTCCTGTACATGACTCTCTCCAAATTGTCTTTGTCCTTCGCCATAACACAGTTTTATGTCTTCGGGAGCATGATACTTGCTTACTGCAACGAGCATGCGGTTTTCTCCGATTATAGAATAAACGTTGTCAAGCCGCTGCTTCATCAGGTTATTATCAAGCAGATTATTCTTCATATTCCGGTTTGGCATCTATCTCTGTCTTTTTTGCTGCATTATGCTCAAACACATCCATGATTTGAGTTTCCTGCACAGCAACGATAGCGTAATCAATCATGGTGCTGCTCATTACCTCCTCAATATTCTTAATTGTCTGCTGAAGAGTATGAGCCTGAACAAGGTAAATCACATTAGAACGTTTTTCCTTCTCTGTTTTCTCGTCTATTGTGATAAACTGTAATTTAACCTTGAAGAATCTATCGTCAGTATCGATGTCACAGAAGAATATTTCACCGTATGTTGATTGAGAAATACCCGTCACCTTAAATTCACCAGAAATATATGATGACATTTCTTCAATAATTGATGCTTCTGCTTCTGTAAATGATAGGGCGTCAACGACATACAGTTCTGTTACCATCTTCTGTTTGCCGTCATCCATCATTTTCTCATATCGTATTTTGGTTTCAAACCAGTTTGCTGTTCTTGATCTCATTATTCTTACGTTTTAGTCAATTGTCTTTATTGGATATCAGTTCTTGATAATCGGCAGGACATATTTATTATTATTAGCTTGCCATTATAATCACTTATATACCCTTAGTGCGGCAAGTAGCTCATTGTTTTCTGTCCTATTGCCTATAGTTATTCTAAGACAGTTCTTGCATAGTGCTATCTGTGAACGATTACGAACAATTATGCCTTTATTTACAAGATAGTCATATATACTCTGTGCGTCAGTTACCTCCACAAGGAAGAAGTTTGCAGCAGATGGATATATCTTAACACAAACGTCAAGCTGGCCAAATGCTTCAATAACACGAGCTTTCTCTTCAAGTATCTGTGCAACCCAAATCTGTACCTCCTGAATATTATCAAGTATTGCAGCGGCCTTCTCCTGTGTTAGACAATTAACATTATATGGATATTTCACCTTATTAAATATACCGATAATCTCAGGAGAAGCAAATGCCATGCCAAGACGTATTCCTGCACATCCCCATGCTTTGCTCATAGTATTCAGCACTATCATATTAGGATATGTGCTTAATTCTGTGCGAAAAGTCTTCTGCTGTGAGAAATCAGAATAAGCTTCGTCTACAACAACAATGCCTTGAAAGGTGTTAAGTATGTGTTCAATTTCGGAACGACAGATGTCATTGCCCGACGGATTGTTTGGAGTACAAATCCAGATTACTTTTGTATGTGTGTCACATGCTGCAAGAACATCTTCAGCATTCATTGCGAACTTATTGTCAAGCAACACCTTACGATACTCAACATTATTAATGTCTGCACATACTTTATACATTCCGTATGTCGGCTCAATTGCTACGACATTATCCACCATTGGGTTGCAAAAGCAACGATATACAAGATCAATAGCCTCGTCAGAACCATTGCCTAAGAAAATGCAGTCTTCCTCCACTCCCTTGATTCTTGCTATCTTTTGCTTCAGTTCTCTTTGCAGTGGGTCGGGGTATCTATTGAAAGATGTGTTATATGGATTCTCATTAGCATCGATGAATACATGTGCTACGTGTCCGCTGTATTCGTCACGTGCGCTGCTATATGGTTTAAGTTTCCATATATTATCTCTTACTAATTCCTTAAGTTCTTTCATTTTACTATCTTGTTAATTCTGACAGTCATCGCATTTCTGTGCGCATCAAGCGACTCGTTTGCCGCCATGAGTTCTACAGCACGTCCTATGCTCCGTATACCGTCTTCTGTAAGATGCTGAAATGTTATCTTGCGATTGAAACTATCAAGATTCACGCCACTATATGCTGTGGCATATCCATGTGTCGGCAGCGTATGATTTGTTCCGCTGGCATAATCACCTGCGCTTTCACACGCATACTTGCCAAGGAAGACGCTTCCTGCATTAATGACACGCTCAGCAATACATTCGTAATCCGAAGTGTTGATTATAAGATGTTCTGGAGCATAATAGTTCGACAGTGCTATTGCTTCCTCTGTATCCTTTACAACTACTATGGTTGAATTACTTAGTGTCTTTTCCGCAATTTCTTTTCTTGGTAATACAGACAATTGCTTTTCTATCTCAGGAATAATCTCCTGTACCTTCTCCTCAGATGTACATATAAGCAGAACCTGCGAATCAATACCATGCTCAGCCTGCGATAGTAAATCTGCAGCAATAAACTCAGCATCACTATTGCCATCAGCAATAACACAGACCTCAGAAGGACCGGCAGGCATATCTATTGCTACATCATGCAGAGATACTTGCTGTTTTGCTGCCATAACATACTGATTGCCCGGGCCAAATATTTTATACACTTTTGGTACGGATTCTGTACCATATGCCATAGCGCCAATTGCCTGCACACCTCCAGCTTTTATTATTCTTGAAACTCCAGATATTTTAGCAGCAACAAGAATTGCGGGATGTACATTCCCCTCCTTATTCGGAGGCGTACAGAGTACAATTTCCTTGCATCCTGCAATTTTTGCTGGTGTAGCAAGCATCAGGACAGTAGAGAAGAGTGGGGCAGTTCCGCCAGGAATATATAGCCCAACCTTTTCTATCGCAACACTTTTCTGCCAGCAGCAAACACCAGGCGATGTTTCAATCTTCTTGCCCTCATATATCTGAGACTCATGGAAAGCCTTGATGTTATCATGTGCCAACTGTATGGCATCACGTAATTCGCAATCGATTGTGCGATATGCTTCATCAATCTCAGATTCAGTAACTCTGAGTTCTTTTAGTTCTACATGATCGAACTTAAGCTCGTATGCTTTTACCGCATCATCACCACGCTGTCTGATGTCAGACAGCACCTCATTTACCACGCCATTAAGAGTTGTCGTGTCTATACGGGGACGACTACAAATTTCTTGATAGTCAGAGATATGCGGATATTTTATTATCTTCATGAATTATGTTCAAATAAGAGAGAGAATGGTGGTTATTACATGTTCAGGGCTTACAGATAAATCCTGCACATACATTCTTTTTTATTTTACATTATCATTTTCTCAATTGGCAGCACTAAAATGCCTTCTGCGCCGTTCGCTTTCAACTGATTGACAATCTCCCAGAAGTGTTTCTCGTCAAGAACAGTATGGATTGAAGTCCATCCTTCTGTAGCGAGAGGCATGACAGTCGGCGATTTGATGCCAGGAAGAATACTGATAATATCCTTAACCTTCTCTGTCGGTGCGTTCATCAATACATACTTCTTGTTTTCAGCAACAAGAACCGATTTTATTCTGAACAGGAATTCTTCAAGAATTGCCTGTTTCTCCTCGCTCATTTCCTTATTGCCAATCAGCAGCGCCTCGCTTTTCATGACAACTTCAACTTCGCGAAGTTTGTTGCTGATAAGCGTAGAACCTGAACTTACGATATCAAATATACCATCTGAAAGGCCTATGCCAGGAGCAATCTCCACCGAACCCTGTATGTTGTGTATGTCTATTTTTATGTTGTTCTTTTCTGCAAATTGTCTAAGAATGTTAGGATACGATGTTGCAATCTTCTTGCCATCAAACCATTCTATGCCATTATAGTCAACAGCTTCAGGAATAGCAAGAGAGATACGACATTTAGAAAATCCAAGACGTCTAACAATATCAGCATCCTCTTCACGCTCGACAAATTCATTTTCTCCAACAATTCCTATGTCTGCAACACCATGTGCCACACATTCTGGAATATCATCGTCACGGAGATAAAGCACCTCTAAAGGGAAATTGCTTGACTGAACAAGTAACGTACGTCTGGAACTATTAATCTTAATTCCAGTCTCCTTTAAGAGATTCATTGTGTCTTCATAAAGTCTGCCTTTTGATTGTACTGCAATTCTTAACATCTTTTCTGCAATTTTGTGTTGTTGTTGTATCCTAAAGTCAATATTCAAATAATTTCTGCAAAAGTACAACATTTTTTTGAATTATGCAAAGAAACTACACATCATAATTTATATTTTATTCGTATCAACATTACTATATGATTATTCCTTAGCGTTACATATCATTTTTTGCCGAAAATATAATAATGCCATTAGGCGTGTCCGTCTTTGTGACATCTATCATATTATATAAAAAAAATGACTCAAGGCTTCACCCCGAGTCATTTTATTATTGTCATAGTTATGTCTGTTTTCAGGCTATAACCACTAGTGGTGTGTTTTCCATGACAGTTTGACCAGCTTCAACAAGTATCGCTGTAACAACACCTGCCTTTTCTGCATCAAGGTTGTTTGCCATTTTCATGGCTTCAAGAACAACCACTGTCTGACCGATTTCCACTTTATCGCCAACCTTCACGCAAACTTCATTAATAACACCTGGCAGAGGAGCTTTTACGGCTTCACCTGCTATAGCGCCGTTTTCTGTCTGTGTGTTTACTGCTGCTTTCTGCACAGGCTTAGGGGCCTGCACCTTCACACGTTCTTTAGCAACAGACTTGCGTTCCATCTCAACGGTGTATTCTTCGCCGTTGACCGTCACAGTGACATTATTGTCATTCACGTCACCAACAGCAACATTATATATATTGCCATTGATTGTGTATTTGAATTCTTTCATTTTAATGTTGAGTTCGTATTATCTTGACAGAATTATCTGCTGCGGCGTACACCATGCCGTCTTACGTGGCTTTATGGTTATGATGCCAGACTCATTGTCGTGCATCATGCCGCCTTCTATTTCATATAGAGCCATTGCTATGGCTGCATATATCTCATTGTTTCTCTCAGACATTTCCATGAAAATTATGTTGGCATACATCCGTGTTTCTTAGCAGGGCGTGACTCGCGCTTTGTTGCAAGCTGTGCCAGTGCGTGACAGATACGGAAACGTGTATTGCGTGGCTCAATCACATCGTCAATATAGCCATATTTTGCCGCCTGATATGGATTTGCGAACAGATCTGAATATTCCTGTTCCTTCTCTGCTATGAGAGCTGCCACATCACCGCCTTCCTCCTTGCATGCCTTGATAGCCTTTGACTGGAGTACGGCAACAGCGCCAGAAGCACCCATTACAGCAATCTCAGCAGATGGCCATGCAAAGTTGAGGTCTGTCTTCAGCTGCTTAGAGCCCATAACGATATGTGAACCGCCGTATGACTTACGCAGGGTAACTGTAATCTTTGGCACGGTAGCCTCGCCGTATGCATAGAGCAGCTTCGCTCCGTGAAGAATAACAGCATTGTACTCCTGTCCTGTACCAGGGAGGAATCCAGGAACATCAACGAGTGAAACGATAGGGATATTAAATGCGTCACAGAATCTCACAAAACGAGCACCCTTGCGTGAGGCATTGCAGTCAAGTACACCTGCGTATGATGAAGGCTGGTTAGCAACAATACCTACTGACTGGCCGTTGAAGCGTGCGAAACCAACGATGATATTCTTTGCGAATCGTGGCTGAACCTCAAAGAACTCTCCGTTATCAGTTATCGCGGCGATTACCTTATACATATCGTATGCCTCGTTCGGATTCTCTGGTATGATTTCGTTAAGCAGGTCTTCTGTACGGCCAACTGGATCTGTACATTCTACACGTGGAGCTTCCTCCATATTGTTACTTGGAATATAGCTCAGCAGCTGCTTGATCATAGCAAGCCCCTCTTCCTCTGTCTTTGCAGTGAAGTGTGTCACGCCTGATTTTGTAGAATGAACGCTGGCACCTCCAAGATGCTCTGCGTCAACATCCTCACCTGTAACGCTCTTGACCACAGCAGGACCTGTAAGGAACATGTATGATGTGTTCTCCATCATAAGCGTGAAGTCAGTGAGGGCAGGGGAGTATACAGCACCTCCGGCACAAGGACCGAATATACCTGATATCTGAGGGATAACGCCTGATGCCTCAATATTGCGCTGGAAGATTTCTGCGTAGCCTGCCAGAGCGTTGATACCTTCCTGAATACGTGCACCGCCAGAGTCGTTGATGCCGATACATGGTGCACCCATCTTCATCGCCATATCCATGACCTTGCAGATTTTCTCAGCCATTGTCTCTGAAAGCGAACCGCCATTAACAGTGAAATCCTGTGCAAAGACAAATACAAGACGACCATCAATCGTTCCGCTGCCAGTTACAACGCCATCGCCAAGATACTGTTTCTTCTCCATGCCGAAGTTCACGCAACGGTGAAGCTTGAACATGTCGTATTCTTCAAACGAACCCTCATCGAGCAGCATGTCAATGCGCTCGCGAGCAGTATATTTACCACGCTGATGCTGCTTTTCTATGGCTTTCTCGCCACCGCCGAGACGTGCTGTCTCACGCTTTTCTATCAGCTGCTTGATTTTTTCTAATTGCTTAGACATTTCCTTAAATTAATTGTTCTATTTTTGAAGGTCTTTATTAAACAAGTTGCAACCAGCAAACCGTGTCACAATAAAGCCCTATCGCATCAAAGAAAATATATTAATGTTCACACAGCTCTGTAAGGATACCGCATGTAGATTTTGGGTGAAGGAACGCAATGTTCAGTCCCTCAGCACCACCGCGTGGAGCCTTGTCTATAAGACGGATTTCCTTTCCCTCACATTCAGCGAGAGCATTAGCCACACCATCCTCTACGCAGAATGCCACATGATGCACACCCTTGTTGCCTTTGTCAAGCCATTTCTGGATTGTACTTTCTGGACTTGTTGGCTCAAGGAGTTCAATTTTCACTTCACCACAGCGCAGGAACGCTGTCTTTACTTTCTGGTCTTCTACCACCTCAGTAGCATAATATTCCAGGCCAAGCACATCTGTGAAATATGGCAGTGCCTCCTCAATGCTCTGAACAGCAATGCCAAGATGTTCAATGTGAGATACTTTCATAAGATAAATATATTTTAAGTTCTACCAAAAGAGCGGCAGACGGGGCTCGAACCCGCGACCCGCGGCTTGGGAAGCCGCTGCTCTACCAACTGAGCCACTGCCGCAAAAAAGCAAAAAAGTTCTTTTCGAAAGTATTTATGGTACATTTCGAAAAGAACATATTGCTTATCTCCTTATGCCAGACAGATTGTGTGATAATAATAACTGCATAAGCCTTATCAAACACACCAATTGTCACAGCATACAAAATGGAGCCGATAACGAGACTCGAACTCGTGACCCACGCATTACGAATGCGTTGCTCTACCAACTGAGCCATATCGGCTTGTACCAAATCAAAGCGAATGCAAAGTTACAGTATTTTATTTAACTAAAGGTGTCACACAACGATTAATTAAATTAAATTAACTTATCATACTATGTAACCACGTAATCCACGTTCATATACTCATACAGGTCAATTTTTAGAAAACTTTACAATTATTCGTCTGCGAGAATCGTCTGTAGAATTTTTCGTACCATAAAGCTGTAAATTTGCGAAAATTTTACAAATTTAATAACATGCTATCAATCAGATGGTTACACGTAATCATGCCATTTATCTCAAATTCCTGTGTGGTAATATGCTACGAATGACGGCGTCATTCGTAGCTTTTCGTATTTTAAACTGCTCTTAATGAAAATTTCAACTGCTCCAAATCACCCCGCTATTTGGCATATATCCCTTTCTTATTCAGCAAATCCAGCACTTTTCTCTGATTTTCGTTCGTTCCCAAACCACAAAATCTGTTCTGCTGCAACGAAAATCAATGAAAACTCAGTGCATGATTTTCATACTGTGAAATGAAACCAATATGCATAATAAGAATAATTTCTTCACTAATATAATTAATTCCAATTAATGGCAGAATTATCCACATTATGCAGATTTGTTTCCTTTGCTCCACTGAAACCAATGTGGATAATAAGAATAATTTCCTCACTAATATTATTAATTCCTATTAATGGCCAGATTATCCACATTATTCATATTTATTTCCTTATAAAGACATTGAAACCAATGTGAATAATTGAAAAATTTCCTCACTAATATTATTAATTCCTATTAATGGCCAGATTATCCACATTATTCATATTTATTTCCTTATAAAGACATTGAAACCAATATGATTAATTAAAATAATTTCTTTCACTAATATTCTTAATTCTTCATTGTC
>JAZUMR010000041.1:0-16282 GCA_045603685.1 Prevotella sp. | reverse complement strand
GGCTTCGCCGATTCTGCTCCCAGTTGACTTTGTCTTCCTCCTCCTTGCAATGCATAGTTTATGACAGCATAACTCTGCTCTTGCTGCGTTCGTCGGTTCGGAGGTCGTGTCAAAAGTAACAGACACGACCCCTTTGTTTCTAAAAAAAACTAAAGGGGGGGTGCCTGTTACTTTTGACACAACCCCTTTCTGTTTTCTGCTGTTTTGTCTTACCGTCCGTACATCATGCCGAACACCTTTATCATGTCGTCGCTGTCGTCTGTCTTTATCTTGTTTTTCTTGATAAAAGCCTTCAATGCCTTTTTCTCATTGTCCGTCTTGCAGTTGTTCAGCAGATTCTTGCGTGTGGCGTGAGTCATTGTACCCTTATCGCAGATGTAGTACTTGTATCTCAGCGGTATAGGTTTTCCGTCATACCATACGGCGCGCATCTCATCATGCAGTTCGTTGTTCCTGCCTTTCAGATTGAGTTGCTGAATCTTTGCCGATGTCACCGTACCCATATTCATATAATAAGAAGAGTTTGAGCGCAGCAGTTCCTCAAACTTTGGTTCGGTGTCAAGCAGCAGCATGACAGTGCTGTCGCTGTTTGCGGCAAGACATTCCATGTATCTTTCGTTGATATTGACATATCTTTTTCCGCCCATCTCAATGCTGGCGATATTCGTGAATGCCACCTTTGAAATTCTTCCCCCTGCTCCGATGCACTGCAAGATGCCATCGTGCAGATGAATATTCATTACGGCATTGCTGTGTATTCCGCTTGAGAGATGAATCACTCCCTGCTCAAATGTCGGGTTAAGATACGGCCAGTTAGTTGTAGGACGATATTCTTCACCCTTCGTTCCTACGTTTTCTTTTTCGCCAGCTTGTGCACATATATTCAGAGATATGCAGCACATGAGTGCCAATGCCAGCATTTTTAATGTGTTGTTGTGTGTCATTATGATTTCTATTTTATTGTTTCTGTATGATAAATGCCAAATTGTTACTTCCCGAGCAGTTCCCTTACTTTCGCTTTCAGGCTCTCCCCATGCATTCCTTCTGCAATAATCGTGCCGTCTGGTCCGATGATGAATGTTTCCGGCAAGCTCGTAATGCCATACGCTTTCATGAATTCAGAGTTCCACCCGTTGCTGTCAGCCAGCATTGTCCAGTTCATTTTGCGTGCCTTGATATATTTCCTCCATTCATCGTCATTATCTGGCGACACTCCGATAACTTTGATGTCGCTTTCATCATAATCACGTGCTATATGCTTGTTTGCAAACATATTCCTTCGGCTCCACCATGATTTGACGCTCCACGTATGCACCAGCACATATCGGCTCTTGCCCACATAGTCGCTCAGACGATGCTTGTTGCCGTCGCTGTCCTCAAGAGTAACGTCAGTGTATTTCTTTCCCGGCTGTCTCGAAACCTTTCCGTCGTAGTATAAGCATGCGGGCATAGTCAGCAAATCCTCCCTGTATGCTGGATTCTGCATAACAGAGTCAAGCTGTGCAAAAGACAGCCCTGGGTATTTGTCAGCCAGATAATACTTTGCAATACTGTTCCCGTTCTCCTTTCTGATTATATCGTAATACAGGCGGTCGAGCATGTTGCGTGCAGCATCAAACCCCTCCTTGTCCATTATTCTGTGCGAATCAATATCCACGACATATTTAGTCATGTCTCTCCGAAGCAGAAGTATACGTTTCTGATAATCCATAAACCTCTTGTTCAGTGCCGATGCCGTAATCTCACCATTCTCCATATTGATGCTTACAGGCACGGAATCCACCACCAACGTCCAGCAGTTGCCGTCTTTCCCGTCAGTTATCATTACTACAGAGCCGTATGGCAAGTCTTTGCGGAAGTCAATCTTTCCGTCGTCATAGCGGTATTTATGCGGTCTGCCGAATGACGGGAGGGCATCAATAGTAATGAACGGGCGTCCTGCGGCAATGTCCCCAGTCAGAATCCAATTGATGTTCTGCCGCTTGGCATGTCTGTCTAAGACAGCATACTGATTGAAAATGTCCTTCGATTTCTCCTCAGTTATCAGTCTGCCCGCATATGCTGTGACAGCTGCATGTGACGTTGGTCTTTCATGAGTATCCATGTCAATCTTTTCCTGCAAGAGCTTTCTGGCATGTATGAACAGTCTTTTTCTTGCGTCATTTGTTTCCTGAGAGGTCATGCTGTTCAGGTATTCAGCCACCTGGCGGTATTGTGCCAGAGTGATATTCCTGCTGAATTTCTCACACATCTGCTTTGTAATGTAAGCCACTCCGCTCATTTCCTGTGCGTTGTTTCGTCTTTTCTGCGCAGCATAGTGCAGGCTTATATTCCTCAGATTCTCCCTTAGTTTCACAAATTCGGTAGTGTCATTGTCCACATCCGCATCATATCGGGCGTAGCTATGCTCGGAGTTGATGTCATATCTCTGCTGCGGTTCAGTCCTGCGCCATCCGAGTCCTGCTATTTCCATTATCTCTCCGTCGATACATGCGAACGGTTTGCCGTTATAGTCGGTAAATTGCACGTCCTTCCATAGCATCAGATATTTGTTACAGAGAGAGTCACCCATCTGCAGACACGTATATCTGTAATTCTGTGTCAGCATATAAGTCCAAACTAATTTCCCGTGGAACGAGTCGTCGCGTACGAAAGCCATTGGTTCCATAGGCAGCGCATCGATGTTCCATGCGTGTCTCTGCATGCTCTCCGAACTGTATTCCTGTGTGTTGTCAAATGCCTTCATCAGCCTTTTTAGAATCTCAGGCACAAACCCATCCTGCGCCATTTCCTTCTCGTTCAGTATGTATTTGAAGTATATGGTGGTGAGTGCCGTGTTCTTTCTTCTTTCTACCAGCAGGTTTTCAGACTCCGCCATGCTGTCCATTTCGTTCTTTATGCTGTAGAAGCCATCATTCTCTTGAGCCGCAACATGTACCGCCATAGCCAGCAGTGCGACAGCAATTATAATCCAGTGTTTCATATTTGGATATGTTAGTTTCCTTTTTCATTCGTTATTACAGCCGAGTCAGGTTTTCCGCAATTCATGCAAGTCATCTTCTGTTGCAATTCATACAACTTCTCGTCCGTCTCGATATACTGCTTTATGTGTGCTATCTCCACGCTGTCCTCTATGCGCTGAGTCTGCTCAGTCAGCCTCGCCATAACCTCACCCAACTCTTCTATAGGCACCAGACGGTCGCCGTCAGCCACGCCGCTCTTCGCCTTTTGAGTAGCAGCGGCAGGTTGTTCGCCGCTTATATCAGTAAGGACAGGCATGTCTTTTTCCACTACAGCACTCTGCATTTTGTCCTCTGTCCTCTTTGCTCTGTCCTCTTTGCTCTGTTATCTTTGCTCTGTTCTCTGTTCTCTCCTCACTTATATACCATCCGCCCACGCCTATGAGTACAGCCACCGATGCTGCGGCAGCCCATCGTCTCATGCTGCTGTGGCGTTTGCGTGATGAAGACACCACTGCGGCAGGCATGGAAAGATGTGTCTGCTTCTCCTTTCCGCCTTCTTTGCGCTGCGCCATGATGCTGTCATATTCCTCAGACAAGTCTTCCGTAATCCAGCGGTTCATCTCCTCCTCGCTGAATTTCCGTCCTTTCATGCGCTGTTCTATGTCTTTTCTGATGTCGTTATTCATATTTCTTCTCCTTTCTCCATATATTCTTCAGTTTCTTCTTTGCCATGCTGAGCATCGAACTGGCGGAGCGCGGAGCTATTCCCGTAGCTTTAGTAATCTGTCCGATGTCCATCTCCTCGTCGTATCTCATTTTTATCAGCCGCTGCTCCGTAGCCGTCAGGTTTCCGATAGCATTCTTCAGTCTCTCACGTTCCTCCGTTTCTATCATCCGCTCCATGGCGTCAGCGGAGTTGTCAGGTTTTGCCGCCAATGCTTCCGGCTGTATGACGGGCGGTTTGTGCTTCTGTTTCCGCCATTCGCTAACGCAGTAGTTCTTTGCCATTCTCACAGCCAGCGGCGTTATTCCGATGTCCGGGTCAATTCTGTCGGCAGTGAGCCAGAGCCGCATCAGCACCTCCTGCGCCACGTCTTCAGCCTTAGCCATGTCGGCAAAGAATTCATATCCCACACGAATCAGGTGCGGGCGCAGCGACGGTATGATATTTTCAAGTTCCTTATGTGTCATTAGCGGTCTGTCAGCGACAGTGTTCTGGTTATGCCGTGTGTTGCTTTCTTATGCGAGGCATACCCTCTGTTGTAATAACGCACAAAGTTACTCAATGTTAAGTGCGCAGCCCGAATAAATACGGTTAAAAAACTTTAATCTCCTAAATGCGTGCCTTGTATGACCATATCCGCCAGCTGAAGAACCGCAGGACACACGGCACAGAACGCCCATGTGCCTGCGGCATTAAATATATCAACTAACTTTAATAGGCTGTTATTTCTTAGGTTTCTTGCTGAACTTATATGCCAGCGAGAACATGACGTAGCGCGGAATGCTGCGATACCATGTCTCTGTGCGTCCCTGCGCATTGATGTTATATCTTACCGTTGACAGCTGATGGAGTATGTCAAATGCAGTCACTTTTGCAGTCAGCAAACCTTTCATGAATGAACGTGACAATTGCGCATTCCATACGATGTCGTCAGTATTCATCATATCGCTGCCGTATCCTCGGCGGCTGAAGTTCGTGATGTCTGTAGCCACATCAAGTTTCAGCACAGGTACGGTGTATTTTATGTTCAGTCCGTACTGGTAGTCGTATGCGTTGATGTTCTCAAAGTCCTGATAGTCGCTTCGGCTGTGTCGAGTCTGCAGTTTCGCAGTCATCCCGACAGTCAGTTTCTGCAGCCTGTATCCCAAAGTTGCTCCCGCTCCTGTACTGAATGTATTTACCTTGCTCAGTTCAGACGGACTGTCGTCGTATGCCACTCCGAAGTCGACACTATGCTTATAAGCACCCGCAATATACAGCCCGTAGTTCCAGCGGCGTTTCTTTCCGAGCGTGCCGTTTATTCCTCCTTGCAGGCTTCCCTCCCAGTTGCCGTCGACATTGTCATTCATATATGTGTAAGCACCAGTCTGTGTGTTGTATGATGTGCGCACTCCGAAGGCATTGTCCGTTATGTTTGCTGACATCTGCAGATAGTAATTCATGTTCAGCGAGTCGCAGCGTATATCTATTTTTCCACTCATACGGTGGTTTGTGCGTGTTTTCAGGTTCGGGTTGCTTATGGTTATGGCGAGCGGATTTGTAGTGTCGGTTATAGGCATGATTTGTGACACGGTAGGTTGCTGAGGTGTGCTATAAATACTCACCTCCCATGATTTCTTACCTTTCTGGTAGAGAAAGATATTCGGGACAAAGAGCGTATAGTATCGTGTAAATGTGGTGTCGATGGCAGCACGCTGAAAATCAATATTCTCCTTATGCCATTGCAATGGCAGTTGCACTACAATCATACTATTCTTCACACTTCGTTGTGCCATTATTCCTCCCACCACACGATGCTGTCGGATTGTCTGGTTGAAACTATTCTGTGCGTCAAGCGTTACTAAAAGCGAGTCGCGTGTTGATGGCAGCCATCCGAGTTGGTCGTTTCCGTCCATCTGCAGTTGCTCAAGCTGATAGATGCTTGCCTGGTTGTCATCATCTGAGTATAGATAATTTGCTCGCGGGCCAATGTGCCAGAAATTAGGCAGTTGGAATAGATATTGTGCCTCCAATTTATGAATGATTTCTTTCGAATAACTGTCAGTAAACCTGTTGCGCAGGTCGGTATTGTCTGTTGCTGCGTAATACGTGCGCTCAAGCTTATGTGTATCGTTTGGTTTATTCTGATTTATGCTAAACGTGTAGTCGACAGCAAGTATATCACCCGTTTTAAATGTTTTATAGCAGAAGGCCATTCCCCATAAATTCAGTCTTTCGTAACGGTTGAATCCGTCGTCGAAATGGCGGTTGACGAGTGACTGCTGGTATGTAGAGTCGCGATTCATCCATGTGCGGGTGCCTTGTGAATATTCTAATTGGATGAACGTACCGAAAGGAGCCAGCGAGAAACGGTTTTCTGCTTTGATATCAAATCCGTCTGTTGAACGCAGCGCATGGTTGTTCTTGAATATGTTACCTGCTGTGCTGAATATCTCATTTATATTTTTCTGTTCACTGTGTTTGTCATTCCATTCCGCAGTAACATCAAATTCCTCACGCATGGTGCGTTTCTTGTTGCGTGTGTCAAAGTGCAAGCCAACCTGTCGTGTTGTCTGGAGTTCACGCTCCATCTTCTTCGGCGACCACTCTCCGTCGCTGCCCGGCTTGCGCGTTTCGTTTATGTTATTGAGATTAGTAAACATTGCCAGACGTGAGAAATCGCTGTACATCAGGCCGAAAGCCTTTGCCGTCCAGCGGTCTTCCGTGCCCATTCCGACCTCAGCATTGGCGAGATAGCCTTGTGAAAATTCGCGCTTCAGGTTAACGTCCATGACGAAGTCGCGCTGTTCAATGTCGGTTCCCACCATCTGACTCTTCTCTGTCATCTTGTCGTAAACCTTCACGTTCTTCACCGTATAGTAAGGCAGATTCTCGAGCATGACAAGATTCTTCCCCTTGAAGAAGTCTTCGCCGTTTAGCGTCAGATAGTCTATTTTCTTTCCGTTGACATATATATCGCCGTTATCCTTGAGTTCTGCTCCTGGCATCTGGCGTATCAGTCCGTCGAGCATGGAGCCTTCCGGCAGATTGAAGGCAGCGGCATCGTAGACAATCGTATCGCCACGGTAGGTCATCTGCACACGTGTGCCCACCACCTCAACACCGTCGAGGTCGACGGTACGGTGTATGATGCGTTTCATCAGTATTTCAGGCATTACGAACGCCTGCTTATTGCGTACGGGGCGCAGTTCGTAATTGACTGTCTGGTCCTCATATCCGTCGGCAGTGACCAGCAGGATGTACTTCTCGCGCTGCAGCGGCACTTTCAAACGGAAGGACTTGTCTCTGATGCGAATGCTTTCATTCTTGCTGCGGGTGATTCTGGTACTGTCGACAATGGTTGAGTCGGACTTCATAAGTACAATCTTTGCATCGATAGCGGCCTTCGTAAACGAGTCGTAGACAGAGCCATGCAGATAGGCAGTGCGTGTTTTCTTTTTCTCGGTCTGCACGTCAGTCTGCGCCGAAACAGAGGCGAACGCCAGAAGTGCGGTAATGACAGTCAGTAGTTTTTTCATTTTGCTGTTATGTGTGTTTCTTCGTTTTGTTTTGTCTTTTTGCGTGTGGGGCAGGGCAGAGCGTTACCTGCAGCGGACCATGTAGCCTTTTTCCCCTGGCCACGGATTGCTCGGACTGATGCAGATTGTCTCTTTCTGCTTTGGTATTGTCTATTCTGCTTCCTTTGCCCATTATTACGCACAGGCATGGATGTTGTTAATGGCGATTAACGTTGTTTAACACGGATGTGCTTGGTGCTATCAATATATTATTGTGAAGACAACGATGACAACAGGGGACAACTGTTTGTATGACAGTTAAAATCTGCTTTGTCTGAGTTGTCTGTGCTGTCTCTTTTATATTTAAGACAACTATGACAACAGGGACAATTTCAGAAAACTCGGCATGTTTTTCCCCCTTGAGAATCGTCTGTAGAATTTTTCGGACGGGAAGAGCGGAAATATTGCAAGGAAATTATGTTTTGCGTAACTAATTATGACTCAGTTTGTTATAGTAATTTAAGACGAAGAATAAAGTTTCTGGGCATGCAAGAAGTAGCGAATGACGATGTCATTCGTAGCCTTTTAAGATTTAAACTACTCAGAATGGCTGTGCGAGATGGACTAAGTCAGCCGACTAAATGATGTGTTTTTCTTTTTGAAACGTCAAATTTTAGGGTTTCTGTCATGATTTTCTCTCGTCAGAAAGGCAAAAAGAGGGTAGTGGAGAATAAAAACATAAGAAAACTCGGTGTGTTTTCCTGCAAGTCTGTTTGTGTTTTTCTGATGGTTTAAAAAGAAAAATGAGATGCTCAAGGCTTTCACCTCAGGCATCTCATTTTGGCTTTAGCACCATTCACGTATATGCAACTACGTGCGGGCAAAATCCATATATGTAGTGTTATATGGTTCGTTCGGATTACTTCTTCAGCTTAGCGTAGCGGCTCATGAAGCGGTCAACGCGACCTGCAGTATCAACGAGCTTGCTCTTACCTGTGTAGAATGGGTGTGAAGTGTTAGAGATTTCAAGCTTCACAACTGGATAAGTCTCGCCTTCGAACTCTACTGTGTCGTTTGTCTTGCATGTAGAGCGAGAGAGGAACATATCGCCGTTTGACATGTCTTTGAATACTACTGGGCGATAGTTTTCTGGATGAATACCTTTTTTCATTTTACTTTCTTTTCTTTTTAGTTTATACGATTAATTGCATAAAGCGGGTGCAAAATTACTGCTTTTTATTGAATTGACCAAATTTTCCTGCTCTTTTTGCTTGTTTGTCGCAGATTTTTGGTATTTTTGCATAAAATAAGCTGCACCTCAGCAACTTCAAGCATACTTGGTTGCGTTCGGTTTGCATTATTTTTGCATAAACATTTTAACCCTAAAGCGAAAAATATTAAAATAACAAGACGTATGACCATTATAGGCATTGCAGGAGGAACAGGGTCGGGAAAGACCACTGTTGTGCGTAAGATAGTTGAGGCGCTGCCTCCTAATTATGTGGCTGTCGTTCCGCAGGATTCATATTACAACGATACGACAGACATGACTGACGAAGAGCGAAAGGCTATTAACTTCGACCACCCGGACGCATTCGACTGGCGTCTGCTGATTAAACAGATAGGCGAACTGAAGGAGGGCAGGGCTATAGAACAGCCGACATACTCATACATTCTGAGCAACCGCCTGCCGGAGACGGTACATGTGGAACCGAAGCCGGTGATTATCGTCGAGGGTATCATGGCTCTCGTGAACCGTAAGCTGCGTGACATGATGGACCTGAAGATATACGTTGACTGCGACAGCGATGTGCGCCTGATACGTAACATACAGCGGGACATCGTGGAGAGAGGCAGAACTGTGGAAATGGTCGTTAACCGTTATCTTGAGGTGCTGAAGCCTATGCACGAGCAGTTTATCGAACCTTCAAAGCGTTATGCCAATATCATCATTCCTGAGGGAGGGCATAATAAGCCGGGCATAGACATAGTATGCAAATACATCGAACGGCTGTGCGGAACTGACGAGAAATAATCCGGGAGGTTGTCTTGCTGTAGGGGCGTGCTAAAAAATACGTCGAGTTGATTTTTGTTCTTCTTTCGTATGTGCTTTTGTAAGTTGAAGAAGGAGCATAGCGGGCTATGTGACAGATGAAACTTGACAAAATGACATCGAAAGAGACGAAAAGCAACCGAAACAGAAACAATAGAATAAGTGAATACTTAAATTCGTAATTTTAGAACGTCCCTATAAATAACCGGCAATACTTTGACAGTTGCACTTTTTTTTGTAACTTTGCAGACGATTAATTCTATCTAACATAACAAATACCTTTAGCTCACTATCAACAGGAATGTTTAATCTGGCACAATACTTTCCCATTACTGACCCGACACTGATATTTCTCGTGGTGATGATGATTATACTCATCGCCCCGATTATCATGGGTAAACTGCGCATTCCCCACATCATAGGCATGGTGCTGGCAGGTGTGCTGGTGGGAAAATACGGCCTTAACATCCTCGTGCGTGACGATTCGTTCGAGCTGTTTGGCAAGGTCGGGCTGTACTATATAATGTTCCTGGCTGGCCTGGAGATGGACATGGAGGGCCTGAAGCGCAATGCGCGGCGAGTAGTGATATTCGGACTGTTCTCGTTCCTCGCACCATTCGCCCTCACATACTACACCTCGATAATGTGGCTGGACTATCAGCCTATGTCAGCACTGCTCCTGGCGTGTGTCATGGCTGCATGTACACTCATCGCTTACCCTATAGTCGGACGATACGGACTGCAGAAGCAGCGTGTGGTGACCCTCTCCGTAGGCGCCTCAATGCTGGCGCTCCTGCTATCGCTCATAACACTGGCGGCCATCTCCGGTGCTTTCTACGGCAATGCCGCAGACCCGTTCTTCTGGCTGTTGTTCCTCGGAAAGTTCATTGCCTACTGCGTGCTGATTTCCATCATTGTGAGAAAGATGACACGATGGTTTCTCCGTAGATATTCTGATGCCGTCATGCAGTTCATCTTCGTACTGTGCATTCTGTTCATGTCGGCAGCACTCTCTGAGTTCATCGGGCTGGAGGGAATCTTCGGAGCGTTCTATTCCGGACTCATTCTCAACCGCTTCATACCTGCCGTTTCACCGCTTATGAACCGCATAGAGTTCACTGGCAATGCTCTGTTCATACCTTATTTCCTTATCGGTGTGGGCATGCTGATTAACCTCGGCGTTCTGTTTGAAGGGGGCAACATACTGATTGCCGTGGCAATAATGGTGATATTCGGCACCTTAGGAAAAGCCATCGCTGCCTACGCCTCATGCCTTATGTTCCATCTGCCTTGGTCTGCAGGCAATATGATGTTCGGACTGACATCGGCACACGCAGCGGGTGCCATAGCCATGGTGATGGTGGGAATGAAGATGGAGCTGGCGCCTGGTGTATATCTCATGGACGACACCGCACTCAACGGTGTAGTAATGATGATTCTCTTCACCTGCATCATAAGCACTGTCGTGACAGAACAGGCAGCAAAACAGATGGTCATGCAGCAGAGAAGACACAAGAAGGTGGAGAAACCTGACGGCGACGACGAGAAGATTATCATACCGGTGAAGTATCCAGAGACATGCGACACTCTGATTAACCTTGCCATTCTCATGCGCAACAGAAGCCTGAACAGAGGGCTGGTGGCTCTGAATGTGGTGTATGACGACGACAACGCAGCATACAACCAGCAGCAGGGACACGAACTGCTGGCTCACATCACCAAGACTGCAGCCGCTGCCGATGTGCGCGTACAGACACAGGTCAGACTGGCAACAAACATTGCCAACGGAATAAAGCATGCCTTCAAGGAGTACGATGCGTCGGAGATAATAATGGGGCTGCACATTCATCGCGAAGTGACCACACGCTTCTGGGGAGAATTTGCGCAGAGCCTATTCAACGGACTGAACAGGCAGATCATCATAGCACGCTGCGTGCAGCCGCTGCCAACGCTGCGCCGACTGCAGGTGGCTGTACCGTCAAGGGCTGAATACGAGCCAGGATTCTACCGCTGGCTGGAGCGTCTGGCAAGACTGTCGGGCAATCTTGACTGCAAAATCATATTCCACGGAAGAACTGACTCGCTGCAGTATATAGAGGAATACATATCACAGCGACATGACAGCGTCAGAGCCGAATATAGCAGCATGGAGCACTGGAACCAGCTGCCAGAACTGGCTACTAACATAAAAGACGAAGACATGTTCGTCGTTGTAACGGCACGTAAGGGCACACTTTCCTACAAGTCGGCGATGGACCGCCTGCCAGACGAGCTGTCAACATATTTCCGCGGACGTAATCTCATGATTATATTCCCTGACCAGTATGGCAAGGCTGACCTCATGACATTCACCGCCGCACAGCATACAGAGCAACTGTCAGCCTACGACATGCTGAGAGGAATGCTTAGAAAAATAAAGATATAGCAAGAGGCTGGGCCTCCCACAATCCATAACGGATAAAGATACGATTCAAAAGGCATTAAGACATGATAACAGTAAAAAACATAACAAAGAGCTTCGGCACACTCCAAGTGCTGAAAGGCATCGACCTTACTATTAACAAAGGTGAGATAGTAAGCATTGTAGGCCCCTCAGGAGCAGGAAAAACCACACTGCTGCAAATTATAGGTACGCTCGATAGCGCTGACAGCGGCTCTGTTATCATAGACGGACAGGACATAACAAAACTCTCACAGAAGAAACTGGCCGAATTCAGAAATAAGCATATAGGATTCGTATTCCAGTTTCATCAGCTCCTGCCGGAGTTTTCTGCTCTGGAAAACATAATGATTCCCGCACTGATAGCTGGCATGTCTAAGCGTGAAGCAAAAGAGAAAGCCATGTCGCTGCTTACGATGCTCGGACTCGAAAACCGTGCTGAACATAAGCCGTCTGAACTTTCCGGTGGCGAGAAGCAGCGTGTAGCGGTAGCAAGGGCTCTTATTAATAATCCTGACGTCGTACTTGCTGACGAGCCTTCTGGCTCGCTTGACACAAAAAACAAGGAAGAACTCCACCAGCTTTTCTTTGAACTGCGCGACCGTCTTGGGCAGACCTTCGTCATTGTAACACACGATGAAAGTCTCGCTGCTATTACAAACCGTACTATACACATGCGTGACGGAATAATAAACACTGACTCTGACATTACCGGCGGCAATACAGAAGATGCCGAAACAGACGCAAATATCTGCCCTGACAGCAAAGCTGATGAAGAAGAAGACTGCACAAAGGACATCAGCGAGGAGGAGAATAACGCAGAGAACGCTGTCGATGATTCTGACAATGACATAAAACAATAATCTGAAGCATGGCACTAAAACTCGGAAAAATAAATACTATGAAGGTTCTCCGCAAGGTTGACTTCGGCATGTATCTGGAGGGCGGACCTACCGGAGATATCCTTCTGCCAAAGAGATACATACCGAAAGGTACGAAAATTGGAGACGAACTGGATGTATTCATATACCTCGACCAGGACGAACGCCCTATAGCAACCACCCAGAAGCCGCTTGCCATGGTAGGCGACTTTGCCTATCTGCGTGTAGCATGGACCAACGAGCATGGCGCATTCCTCGACTGGGGCCTGATGAAGGATGTGTTCTGTCCGTTCCGTGAGCAGAAAATGCGCATGGAGAAAGACCGTTCATACATCGTACACATACATCTTGATGAGGATTCATACCGCATCGTAGCATCAGCAAAGATAGAGCATTTCCTGTCTAAGGAGGCTCCTGAATACAAAAAAGGCGACAAGGTGGACATCCTGGTCTGGCAGAAGACCGACCTCGGATTCAAAGTCATAATAGACAACAAGTTCCAAGGACTCATCTACAACGACCAGGTGTTCCGCAATCTGCATACCGGAGACAGGGCAAAGGCATACATCAGCGCCATCAGACCTGACGGAAAGATTGATGTGGCACTGCAGAAAGAGGGACGCGAGCAGACGCTCGACTTCGCAGAACGCCTTTATGAATATCTCTTCAAGCACGATGGCTACTGCCCATATACTGACAAGTCTGCAGCAGAAGATATTTATGCAGAATTCAACGTGAGCAAGAAAGTGTTCAAGAAGGCCGTCGGCGACCTGTATAAACGACGTCTCATTACTCTCGCACCTGACGGCATAGAACTAAAATCTATGGTCGCATACCCTGACCTTGACGAGGAATAGAATCACTGACCGACAATAAGAAAGACATACCGCACCTGCAGAAGAATCATCATGCTGCAAGGCGCATAGCAGAAGAAAGTGCTGGACGTGTCCAGCACTTTCTTTATTATACAGGAACCCCTCATATCGGCATTACACACTCTCCTTCTGACGCTATTCATGTTTTTTTCATTACAGAATAAAAGAAAACAGCTGTATTGTTTGGAGATTTGAAAGAAAAAGTGTACTTTTGCCTATCAAAAGCACTAAAGCAAGAAAAAAAACTAACACACCACAAAAACAAGAAAAGATGAAATACTTCAACGAGGAAAAAGAATGCATGGAACGCGAAGCGCTCTCTCAACTTCAGAGCGAGCGCTTAGTAAAGATTGTAAAGTACACATACGACAACGTAGCATTCTATCGCCAGCGCATGGACGAGGCTGGAGTGAAACCCGAGGATATAAAGAGCATAGCAGACATCAGCAAGCTGCCTTTTATGACAAAGCAGGACCTTCGCGACAACTACCCTACCGGCACTTTTGCCGCTCCCATGAAGGACATCGTGCGATTCCATGCCTCATCAGGAACTACTGGCAAACCTATCGTTGCAGGATATACAAAGCATGACATAGAATGCTGGAGCGAGGGCGTGGCTCGCGTATTCGTGGCTGCCGGAGCATCAGAAGAAGACCGTGTGCAGGTGTCATACGGCTACGGACTCTTCACAGGAGGACTGGGTGCCCACGACGGAGCATCACGCATAGGCGCTGCTGTGCTGCCTACATCATCTGGCAACACTTCTAAACAGCTTATGCTTATGAAAGACCTCGGCACAACCACACTGTGCTGCACACCGTCATACGCTCTATACCTCGCAGAGGCAATAGAAAACAGCGAAGAGGTGAGCATTAACGACATGCAGCTGAAGCGCGGATTCTTCGGCGCAGAGCCATGGACGGAGAACATGCGAAAGGAACTGGAGAACAAGCTGAACATCAAAGCATACGATATATACGGACTGACAGAGGTCAGCGGACCAGGTGTTGGAGGAGAATGTGAGTATCAGGACGGCACCCATCTGTGGGAGGACTTGTTCTTCCCAGAGATTATCGACCCTGACACTCTTGAGCCTGCAGAGCCAGGTGTATTAGGCGAACTCGTATTTACAACCCTGACAAAGGAAGGCATGCCTGTCATACGCTATCGAACAAGAGACCTCACAACGCTCAACTACGAACGTTGCCGCTGCGGAAGAACAATGGTGCGCATGGGCAGAATACTCGGACGAAGCGACGATATGATGATTATTCGCGGTGTGAACGTATTCCCTTCTACCATCGAAAGCGTCATTCTCGAAATACCAGAGTTCACCGGACAGTACTTCGTCACTGTCGACCGCGTCAACAACGTCGACACATTCGATATTGATGTGGAACTCCGTCCAGACGTATATCAGGACGATGTAGCACGAATCCTCAAGCTGAAAGACCGTCTCGTAGGACGACTCGTGAGCGTACTCGGCATCAAACCTGTCATACACATCGTCGAGCCTAACACCATCGAGCGCTCTATGGGTAAGGCTAAACACGTGAACGACAAACGAAAATTCAAAAACTAAACCAACTACTACGCTATGATAATCAAACAGTTAAGCATCTTCCTAAATAACAAAATAGGACGCTTTGCCGATGTTATACGCATCCTGGCTAACGAAAACATAAACCTCCAGGCATTCACCGTTTCTGAAAGCTCTGACTTCGGAATACTGCGCCTGATAGTAGATGATACCGACCATGCCACTGCTGTGCTTCGTGATGCAAACTTTGCTGTAAGCCAGACCGATGTGGTGCTGATAGAAACACCAGACACTCCTGGTTCTCTATCGCCTGCCATCGACATGCTCACCAGCGCAGGTATCTCTATTGAATACATGTATGCATTCTCAAGTAACAACCGTGCTAAGGTCGTGATACGCACAAACGACATCGCACGCTGCGAAGAACTGCTTGCCACAATATAATTCTGGCACACGCCTTTTGCCCACAAGCGGCAGGAAAGGCAACATAAGACGACATGACTCCATGGCACTGCTCATGGAGTATGGCTCATGGCATTAATTAATAGGGGAGCGATAACACCAGCGTTATCGCTCCCCTATTGTTTTTTGGTTAACATAAACCCAAAGCAAGGATTACACAGCACAGGTTTCTGATGTGCGCAACATGCATCGGATAACAGACAGATAATACGGCAAGGACAGCCAACGTCTTCTGCCCTCCCCGTTTACGTCCTTCTACTGCAGGCTGAGCACATGCTAAATCTGAGCCAGCAAAAACGCATTCTGCAAGAAGTAGCTTTTCGTCTGCTTAAAAGTAGCATCTTGCAGCCCAAGAAGTAGCGTTTTACAAGCCAAGAAGCTACTTCTTGCAACACAGGATAGTGAAGGCGAGTAAAGGCTGACAGCCTCACCTACACTCATCTAACTCTCACACCTACAGCACTTTCCCATAAAAAAAGTGTAGGTGAAGGTGGAAGTGAAAGTGGAATTTAGTGAAAGAGAAACATTTCTCTTCCACCGAGGTAAGCAACTGAGTGTCATTGTGTTACAGAAGAAAAGTGGAAGGTGGAAGAGAAAAACTGTTTTTAAAAAAAATAATGTATCAATTTAAGGGGCAAAGATTGGTTAGTAGACAAGTAGATTTATTAGTAGACAAGTTGACAAGTAGACAAGTAGACGAGTTGGTTGTTTTAGTTGACAAGTTTCGGATGTTAAGAAGATATAGGAAGTTACAGGAAGATATGCCGCTTTCGGCGTCGAAGATAGAGGACGATACTTTGGCAAGCTGGTGTTCTGCATCAAAACAAATGTCATTTATCTCCCTCTA
>JAZUMR010000040.1:0-26999 GCA_045603685.1 Prevotella sp. | reverse complement strand
AATCTAGTGTTTTATGACAGCAGTGCAGATATGCACTTTTTTATAGAAACAAAGAAAAGGACGACGGAATACAAGGAATATATATTAAGCTCCTGCGCATAGAAATGGGGGTGTGCCTGTTACTTTTGACACACCCCCTTTCTTGTCTTTATTTACTGCAAGTTTCGCATATACGAAACTTGAGTTTGTTATCTTTTCTTCAGAAGGTTGTTTACTGCGTCGTTAGCCTTCTGCTTAGCCTTTTCTACTTCCTGAGCGGCAGCATCAGCAGCTTTCTGCTTAGCTTCCTCTACCTTCTGCTCTGCAGCAGCCTTAGCATCTTCTACAGCCTTCTCGCCTGCAGCCTTTGCTTCTTCAATAGCTTTCTCGCCAGCTTCCTTAGCCTTTTCGCCTGCTTCGTTGATAGTGTTCTCTACGTCAGTTGGTATGTTAGCGAATGAATCGATGAGTTTAGAAACTGTCTCGTCATTTCCCACAGCTGCCTTGATTTTATCAGCGTTCTCTTCAAAGAAAGTCTTTATCTTCTCCTGATAAGCTTTAGCTGCTTCAGCGTCGCCTTTCGCAACAAACTCTGCTACTTTTGCTGTTGCGGTCTCGATTATCTCGTTGATAGCCTTGCTATCGCCAGCAGCGATCTTCTCCTTCAGCTGTTCTGTAATTTCTGTTGCAGCCTCTGTTACAGCGCTGATTTCTGTAGTCTGTTCTCCTGCTTCTGCCTTCTCAGCAGATTTGTTTCCGCATGATGTGAAACCAATGGCTGCCACCGCCATTGCCATGATGAATAGTTTCTTCATAATTCTTTTGTTTTAATGGGTTAATTATGTTATGATTTCTTGATTTGGCAGCATGAAATGAAAGCGTTGTTGCCTTTTTCTTTGCAAATATACGTTTTTTCTGCTATTAATCAATACGTAATGCGTTATTTAACTTTTTTTCAGCAATGTGTGCGGCTTATCTCTGCGGTTTTCCGTTGTTCTTCTTGAAATCAGTAGGCGTTATGCCATATTCACCCTTGAAAGCGCGGCTGAAATAACTTGGAGTGTCAAATCCGCATACAGCCTGAATATCGCCGATAGGCATGTTCGTGTCGGTCAGCAATTGCTTGGCTCGTTTGAGACGGCACAGACGTATGTAGTTTGTGGTATTCATGCCGGTGATGGCTTTCATTCTGCGGTTAAGTGTGGTAAGCGTTATGTTCAGGTCGTTGGCGAGAATGCTGGCAGAGAGATTGTTGTCCATGATTTTCTGATGTATGATGGCATTAGCCTTTTCGATGAACGCCCTCTCCATTTCCGGCAGAGTTTTCTGCATTTCGGTGGCATTCTTCTTGTCGGCATCTTCTATTTGCTTGCTGTATTTGCTCTTCAGTATTTCGCGCTGTTCCAGAATTTTCCGTATGCGTATCATCAGTTCTGCTGGATTGAACGGTTTGCCAAGATAAACCTCTGCGCCAGCTTCTAAGCCTGCAATACGGTCATTGTCTTCCGTTCTTGCAGACACCACGATTATTGGCAGATGCTGTTTTCCTTCATCATCTCTGATATGCTTTATTAGTTCGATACCGTCCATGCGCGGCATCATGATGTCAGTGATGAGCAACTTTGGCATTTGCTTTTCTATTATCTCGAGCGCCTCCTGTCCGTCTTGCGCCCATATGTAGTTGTAGCCTTCGTCTTTCAGCATTTCGGTAATCAGCAGTGCCACATCGCTGTCATCTTCCGCTATAATGATATCAAATGATTTACCCCCCCATTTTGAGGATTTAACGTATTGATAGTCAGCGTGTTGCGTGTGTTTGATTCTGATTCTGTCGTGCTGGTGGTATCTTTTGTTGCGGTATTGCTTGTCTCTGCAGCAGCGGCTAATTCAGAAATTTCAACGTTGTTTCTGGTGCCCTTGTTAAATTCTATCATATCGTTGATGAGTTTCTGCAGGTCGTTGCATCGTCTTCTCAGCGACTCATATTTAAGCATGGCAGTTTCGTTGTCTGCTGGCAAGTATCGTCCGAGCTGTTCTGTCATACCTGCAATGACAGTCAGAGGAGTGCGTAACTGATGGGTAATGCCGCGGTAGAAGTCTTGTCGTTCCCGGTCTATTTTCTTCAGGAGTCTGTATGTCTTAGAGCGTTCCTTGATGATTTTTCTCTGTGAGACAAGAATAACAATAATAAGTATACAGAAAATTATGCAGCACCATGTTGTGATTTGGCGTATGTTCCTTTCGTATTTAGCATCGCTCTCTGCCTTTTTGACCTCTGCCGTACGCTTGTCGACCTCATACTTCACTCTCTGGTTCTGAACGTGTATCTGGTTGTTCTCAATAGCCACGCTGTCTTTATATGCCTGTGCCATACGCATGTTGCTAATAGCCATGTCATATCTTCCTGTCTTTTCGTGCAGTTTTGAGCATAGTTCATATACGCGTGAGAGGTGTGTGCTTGATTTTATTTTCGTTGCAGCGTCTAAGGCGATGTTTATGTATTTGCGCGCAGAGTCTATGCGCTGTTCTTCCAGGTATATTCCCGCCATCGCCTCGCACGGTTTCAGCCAGTGCCATACATCGCCTGTTTTCCTTCCGATGGCGTAACTCCTGCGGAAGTTGTCCATGGCTCCAAGGGTGTTTCCCGCCTTCTTGTCGAGATTGCCAAGATATTGATAGCACAGGCTGATGCCAAGATGATTATCTGCGTCAATGTTTTTCTTCATTGACATATTATAATATATGCGTGCGGAATCATTATCGCCGTTATCCTCCTTTATTGCACCGATATTTGCAAGATTGATAGCCTGTCCTGTGCTGCTTTCCAGTTCTGTCTCTCCTTTCAGTGCACGGCGGAACAGTGCTTCTGCTACACTGTCATTGCCAAGTGATAGCAGGACGTTACCCAGTCCGTTGTATGTACGCACCCTGTTTTTCCTTGCGACGAAGCATGTATCATGCAGTGTCATGTCGCATAGTTTCAGTGCGGCATAGTGGTTGTTGCTCGCCTCCTCGAGGTCGCCCAGCCGTCGGAAGTTTGTTCCCTGATTGTTGTATGCTATAATCAGTTGTGTTGTGTCTTTCTGCTTTGCCGCCATGCTGACGCACAGTGCATGCTGTCGTATGGCATCTTCAAAGTTAGAGATATTCCGCAACACGCTGCCGTATTTTTGTCTGATGCGCAGTTCTGCCCGTTTGTCGCCGAGCGAGTCGTAACGATGTGCCAGATGCTTTAATGTCGCAATATCGTTAGTGCTGTCGGCAATCATTTCCGCCTCTTTCGTCTCGTTTGTTGAGATTTCGGTGTTCCCCTTATTGCAGCCTGTCAAAAAAGTGGCAGTGCATAGAAGTATGCATAATATTCTTTTCATTGTAGAGTTTTGTTTTACTACACAAAATTAACAATAAAAATACATCCACGCAAACTATAAAGTCGTTTAAGTGAAAAAATGACTGCGTCTGATGTTATTTTGTCGTTTAAGTGCAATAGGATGTTTATTGAGTGAAAAAGATATTTGCGCCAAATGTGTAAATTTGCAAAGAATTCATAAAAAAGTACGGATAAAATGAATGGTGTGTAAGTTGACAAGTAGATTGTTTAGTAGACAAGTTGACGAGTAGACAAGTTGACGAGTAGACAAGTTGACGAGTAGACAAGTTAACGAGTAGACAGGTAGACAAGTTATTTGATAACATTAACCCTTAAACCTTTCCGTTTTCCTCTTTCCTCTTTGCTCTTTGCTCTTTCCTCTTCGCTCTTTAACCCTTAGCCCCTCACCATTAATCCTTACGAAAATCGAAATATATTATAAATTTACTGCTATGAAAAGATTATTGATTTTTATGCTGTCCGTGTTGGTTAATATGGCGGCATGGGCGCAAGATTGGCAAGCCCCGTCAGAAAATGAATTTCAGGCTTCAACACCAGTCTATGTTCAGGTGAACGTGAATGGTGAGGAACAGTTGAAGGCTCCAGTTGCGGCGTTCATTGGCGATGAATGTCGTGCGGTATCGTATGAGCCGAGTGCTCTTCACGGCGACAATCAGTATCATCTTCTCCGTGTATGGGGCAACCCTACAGATGATAACGGCAAGACAATCACTTTTAAGGTGTCATGGGAAGGTCTGGTGTTTAACTTCACCAAGACTGTGACGTTCACAGGTGAGACCCATTCAGAGATACCTTTGGTACTGAATATTGATTTGCCTACAGAGTTGACGCTGACAAATCCTCTCAATATCGAGGCAAACCTGCCTTATACCTATGACTTGACCAACGACATCAAGTTTGTTTACGGCGACCCTTCTTACACCCCGAAAAACGAGTCGTCTATTGAAGGCGAAATGACATACGAATGGGATTTCGCTAATTCGTCGTCATACTTCACAGTAGAGGGTAACAAACTGACCGCTATTGCTGAAACAGGAAATGAGGGCAGGTATCTTGGTCTTAGAGTATCTGTTGGCGAATCGTTCAGACTGACAGCCTCAACGACGGTTTGCGTTGTCAAGCCAGAAGTGCCAGTGACAGGCATCTCATGCACACCAGCAGAATGGACCATCACTATCAATGACAATCTCTATGAATTAGAGGATCTCAACAATGCTATCACAGTACTGCCAGAAGATGCTACAAACAAGGGATACGTATTCACGGCTGCGGACGATGCTGCCGCTGCAGTATTCAATAATGGAATCTTCTCTGCCGCTGGTACATATAATATAAATATCGTGTCAATGGCAGACCGTAGCAAATATGCTACAATCAAGGTGACGGTGACTGTGCCAGTAGACGATATATCGCTCAGCACTCCGTCATCAACATTCTATGCGGCCATTGGCGAGAATGTGTTTGACCTGATTTCACCGTATGTTACAGTATCTCCAGCAGAGGCGACAAACAAAGATTTCACTTTCGAGATTCCAGCTGAGGCGTCTGATGCAATTGTTGACGGTGAGGCATACCAGCCTGGAGTATACACAATATATATAGTATCTACAGATAATCCAGAGATAAAGGAGACGGTGACTGTCATAATCAATATGATTGAAGCACCAGAAAGCATCAGTCTGAATATTGGCGAGTCATACATCCGCAAACTGACAGGCGAAATTCAAGTGTTGCCTATGTCAGAGGAGATGTCATTCACATACACCCTTGCGCCAAAGTCAGACACAGACGCTGCCGCATTTGAAAATGGTGTTGCAACAACCGCAGGCGAATACACACTGCTTGTGACATGTAATGAGAATCCAAAAGCTACAACAGAGATTACAGTATTTGTGCTGACACCTATAAAGTTTGACTTCCCATCTTCATTGACACTTTCAAAATTCAAGGACACCGAGTTCAAGATTACATTAGTTGAAGGCGACAACTTTGAAGCTGGTTATCTTTGGGTGTATGTCCATGGCGGCGAAGATGTCATGCCAGGAGTGGGTGAACCTGTTGAATGTACACCTGTTGAAGGCTCAAGAAACATGGAATGGATTATAAGAGCCAACTTATGCGGATATAACTATATGACCGTAGAATACAAAGGCGAGTGGATGACAAACGAGGAAGGTACTGACATGGTTGAGCTGAAAACACCAGTGGAAATACCATTCAACCATCAGGGATGGGACTGGATATACTATCCTGCAAATTACGATCTCGTGACCGAAGACGGCAACTATCGTCCTTGGATGAATGTTGATTCAAATAACAGGGTTATAGACCTGCGTTCACAGACTGACCTTCTTTACAATGACAATGAATACGGCCTGTTCGGTACGATATGGGCACTCTCTGCCCAGGATGGCATGTATAAGATAAAGGCGGCATACGAGGATCCTTTCGACGCAATGATTGTTGACGACGGCCAGGGCGACATATATTGGGACAGATATGTAAGCAAGCCTATTGTAAAGGGATACAACTGGGTTGGCTACACCAACGAATGGGATTTGACCATCGACGATTTCAATACTATCAACGAGTACAACCAGGCAGCAGCAGGCGATGCCATTATCGGCAAGGACGGTTTCGCAGAGTATGACGATGTGACGGGCAGATGGATAGCACAGGACGGATTCATCCTGAAGGCAGGCAAGGGCTATCTGTATTATAGCAACAGTGAGGGTGAGAAGACGCTGAGCTTCGACGCTTATCCGTCAGAATCAGACGACGCTCAGAGCAAGTCAGCAATCAGAAAGACAAATATCTGGAAGTATGATGCTGGTGCATTTGCTGACAATATGGCTGTCATAGCAGAAATCAGCGCACTGCAAAGCCCAGAGCAGTACACAATCGGAGCATTCGTCGATGGAGAATGCCGTGGCGAGGGCAATTTCGTTACAGGAAACAAGATGATGGTTAGCGTTGCGGGCAAGGCTGGTGAGAATGTGACCTTCCGTCTTTACAATACCGTAACAGGACAGTATAGCGATATAGCCGAAAGCTTGACGTATGCACAGAAGGCTGGTTCGCTGAAGAAACCAGTTCGTTTCACTGCACCATCAGTAACAGGCATTTCCGATGTAACATTCGATTCTGTAAATGATGCCAACGCTATCTATGATTTGAACGGCCGTCGTGTCAATTCAATGGATAAGTCAGGAATGTATATTATAAAGACAGTCGAGAACGGCAAGGTAGCCGCAAAGAAGGTTGTCAGAAAATAATAGACACATATATACTCAGTACTTGCCGTATGCACATACGGCAAGTACACCTTATTTATATAAGATAGACGGCAATAATATGATATATCCTTTGCTCTGCAATGACAATATATCAATAAATCTAACGGACGATGCTAAATAAATCCATAAAGAAGATATTCGCTTTGGCTGTAGCAGCAATGCTTGCCAGCGTTATGCATGCCCAGAACATCTCCGAGATTGCGAAGAGTGATCCACTTATTATTACTGGTGCTGTGGGCACGCAAAACACGTATCGCTATTCATCTGTAGGCAACGGTTTCTCGTCGCCTATGAGCAATACTGTCTTTGCTAATCTGAACATCAGCATCTATGGCTTTAGCATGCCGTTCTCGTTATTCTACAGTAACGACAATCTGGATTTTAACTATCCTCAGATATCATTTAATCTTACTCCGCGCTATAAGAACTGGACTGGCCACATCGGACAGTCGTCAATGTCTATGAGCAATTATGTGATGAACATGTCGTTCAACGGATTCGGAGTTGAGTATAATAGCAAGAAATTACGTGCAGGTGTCTTCTACGGAAGATTACGTAATGCCATAAATGGCGACCCTACAAATCCTTTTGCCCGCACACCACAGTATAAACGTATGGGTTGGGGCTTTAAGATTGGCTATGGCTCTAACAAAAACTTTGTTGACATGTATCTTCTCAGAGCATATGACTGTGTCAACTCGATAGACGAGACATGGCGCGGCACGCTTGCCCCGCAGGAGAATATTGTTGTCGGAGTAAAAGGACAGACGACACTGTTCAGATGGCTGTCGTTGACAGCCAATGCCGCCACCTCGGTTTTCAATACAGACACCCGTGCGTCAAAAGTGCCTGTGAATACTTCGTTTGACAAGGTGTTCGATGTGAAATACAGTTCGCTGATGCGTTTTGCCGGTGATGTCAACGCTAATATCATTCTGCCAGGCATTAACGCCAATATAAGCTATAAGATTGTTCAGCCCGACTATACCTCGCTCGGTACATACTACATGTCGAACAATTATCATAGTCTGGGTGTCACTATCGGCACTACGTTGTTTAACCGGCTCTCGCTGACAGGAACATTCTCCGGGCAGGAAGACAATCTGTCAAACGAGCAGCTCTATACCACCTGCGGATATGTCTATGCAGCCAATGCTGCTTTGCGCATCACCGATAATCTTAACGTGACGGCAGGATATAATGGCTATATCCAGTCGCAGCGCGACGGCACGATGGTTGTGAATGACACTACGGAGATAAACAGACAGATGCACAGTTTCAGCCTCTCACCGACATACTCCTGTGATACGGAGACCTTAGGTCATAATGTCAGCCTCTCGCTTAACTACACCGAGAACCGTGATATGAACATGTTTGCAACAGGCGAGGGCGACGTAAAGACCAAGGCGTTAGGACTGTCATACAATATAGATGTGAAACCGATTGAAACAGACTTCACGCTCAGTTACAGCCATCAGGAGTCAGCGGGATACAATACCCGCTACGTCAGCGATATAGCATCGCTCGGAACAAGCCGTTCGTTCCTGAAAGAGAAGAATCTTAATTTCTCAGCTTCCATGTCTTTATGCTACAATGAGGTGGAGCGTCGCTCTAAGAGTCTGTCGCTGGGTTGTGATTTCTCTGCAAGTTATACGTATAAGGATGTGCATATGTTCTCTGCCAGTGCCGGATTCAACAAGTACGGTGATGTGAATATCACAGAAACTCACAGCACGCTTGACTGTACCGATATTACTGCCAGCCTGAACTATACATACACATTCACGCTGCTCTCTATAAAGAATAAGGCTAACAAGCAGAAAAACAATTCGATGTAAAGCTGTAGCATCTCTGTTTATGATAAAGCCGCGCTCGCATCACGGCGCACGTATCCTGATTATAGTACCTAATCTCACGATTATAGAATAAGAATTATGAAGATATCTCGGTTGATAATAAGTCTTGCAGTACTCCTTTACGGCACATTATGTGTGTCGGCTTCGGAGATTATTGTAACCGTATCGCCCAAACAGCAGATTATGCCGCCTCAGGTGATGATGTATTTGGACGACCCGGGCCGTTTCTTTACGGTAACGCTTACAAATACCACCAACGATGTGCAGAATGTCTATCTTGGACTGAATATGAAGCAGGTGACGCCAGCAAATTCAGATTTGTATCTGTCAACCCCGGCAAACCGTCAGCCAGCACAGCCGTTCTCGGTAAAGGCCAATTCTTCATACCAGCTTAGCACCGTTGAGATGAAGAAACTGTTTGACCATATACCGTCAAGCGAGATACAGTGTCCACAGGGTTTATTCGAGAATTACACTAACGGCACCTTCGGACTTTTGCCTGAAGGATTGTATCAGGCAAAGATTATTGCATACAAGTGGAACCTCCCGCAATATGCAACACCAGTCGTTGCTAGTAATCCGCTGGGCGGAAACTGCACATTTACAGTGTGTTATAAGGCGCAGGCGCCTCAGTTCCTAATGCCTATGGCTATGGGCACTGGCACCGATGTTGCAGAGGTTGACCCTTTTGCAGCACAGTTCACATGGACAATGCCTACTATCACGTGCAGTCCTGGGGTTGCAAATTACACCTATGATTTCAAGGTCGTAGAACTATATGAGGGACAGCAGCCCGATGTCGCCATGGACAGAAATCCTGTAGTCTACCAACTCAGCGGACTGCTTTCTAACATGTGCATGCTGCAGTTTGATGTCATACAGAACAGATTCCTTGTCAATAAGACATACATTGCACAGGTAACAGCAAAACAGCGAAATGCCACTGCTTTAGACTATGTCATGCTTGAGAATAACGGAAAAAGTAATTATAGGATTTTCAAATTTAAGAACGTAACACAGAAAGAAGATCCGAAGACTGACGACGAGTCTGAAGAGGAGGACGGCCAGAAAGATGACGACAAGGAGAAAAACACTCAGGAAGACGGAGATAAAGACAAGGACGACGAAGAGGACGACGAAGAAGAAGACCCGTTCGCAATCTGGGGCAATACACACTTCAAGGACAGTCTGGACACAAGCGCGCTCTATAATTTCCGAAATCCTGCCATAACCACACCATCGTTCTCTGACTTCGGCGCACGCAAGAAATTCCTGCGTGCAGATATTGCCGTTGCATGGCGTAAGGTCTGGCACATCGGAGGCGAGGGTACACGACCAGACTCGCTTAAGTTTGACTATGAGGTGGAACTGTTCAATGGCAAAGGCGTCATCGACAAGAAGCATGCCCTTGAAACACAGCCGATATATAAGAATATAATAAAAGGTACGGAGGAACTTACAGACACAATTCCGTGGGATCTTATCGGTGAGGATATAAGTGAGACTGACTATCTTGTCTTGCGTGTGAAGCCAGTTTGCACGAACATTGCTGATACGCTCATAGCGTATCATGATGACACGCTTAACGTAGTCGATTTTGCCATGGCTGAATATATGTCGAAGAAATACTTCCAGTGTTCAGACATGGTGGAAATAGACAACAAAACCCCGACTACGGCATCGGCAGACGACCTTACGGGCCAGACCATACCTATCGGACAATATCAGCTCACTATCGACGAGATAAAGGCTGGAAAGACTGCCGATACATGGGAAGGAAAGGGACGTGTGGAATGGAATCCGCTCGGAACAAAAGTCATGGTCTGCGTTAAGTTTGATGACCTTAAAATCAATACCGACCTTGTGGTCTATGGAGGTACGGCGAAATCATATGCTAACGACAAGAATAGCAATAACGACATCGTAGAGAAACTGTTCAGCGACTGGGGCATAGACAACTACCTGTCTGACTCAAGCATACCGTATGCTGACCAGATACAACAGACGGCGAAAGATAAAGCAAAAGGATTGGCGGAAGAACTTGACCTTAGCAAGTATTACGAGTATGTCGTTGTAGGGCAGAACGTATGGAACGCCATTGGCAAGCAGAATATTGATGAACTCTATATGCCTATTGCATTGCCAAAGTCAATAACTAACGACAGTCCTGTTGATATACAGATTTCAACGATGAAGTTTGCTGCAACACATGCAACAATGGACCTCATCGGAGAGTTCGTCCTGCCAAACACAGATGTCCTGAAAGACCAGATACTCGTATTTGGTGCACCTCGTCTGTGTATATCTCCTGATAACATATTGCCAGAGTCAGGCACCATAGCATTGCTGGCTGACCTTAAGCTTAATGACCCTGAGTCAGATTTTACATTTACTTTCAAGGCTCCTCAGGATTTGCTTGAACCAAAAAACGGCTGCTATCTTTCATGGCATGCCAACGAATTTGAATTGCTTGGCATCGATGTTGCTATGGCAATTCCTGGGTTGAAGAAAGACTCTGTAGGTGTTGCGTTAGACGAATGTCCAGAACTGAATATCGCAGCAAGCATCGAAAGTTGGGATAACTGGATGGTAGATAACATCAGTATGGATCCTTTCCAGATTGACGGCTGTCCGGGATGGACGTTCACCGCCAATAATATTGTGTATGACCATTCTGCTACGCGCAATTCTGGTGTTATGGGGGCATTCCCGCAGAAGTATGACAAGAGCCAGACGCTGACAGACGGAACGCTCGTTTCATGGCAGGGACTATACATTGATTCTATTTCGGTGAAGATGCCGTCAGCCCTTGTCTTTGGTGATGCACCAGACAGACGCTGCAGCATCGCTGCCGCAAACATGTTCTTTGACAGTTCTGGTGCAACTCTGACTGTCAGCGGCGACAGCATCTTTGCAGCAAAGACATTAGAGGCAGGCGGCTGGGGATTCACGCTTGATCATGTATCTTTGGAATTTATACAGACAAAGGTCAACGGATTCAACGGTTGTGAATTCGGAGGAACACTTGCCGTCCCTCTGATAAACAGCGATATTGGATATAACTGCCAGATAATCAAAGTAAATAATGACAGGAATGCCAAGGCGGGCAACTATGCCTATATATTTAGCACGCAGCAGGTAAAAGACACCATAGACTTTGATTTCTTTGTGGCAAAGGCTGCTATAAAGAAAGAGCTGACTTATCTGCTTGTTGAGGCAACTCCTGGCGCAGAAGAACTTGAGACAAAAGTTGAGTTGCTGTTAGGAGGTTCGCTGTCTATCGGTGGTAAGGAATATCTGCAGAACAAGCTAAAAGACATAGCGCTTGAGTTCAGTATTCCAGATGTGCATTTTGCCAAGATGCGTCTTGCCAACTGTGAGGACTGGCGTTCAGAGTATGCAGCCTCCATGCAAGAGAATGCAAGAAAAGGCATATCCGATGCTATCTTGCAACTATATAAGGACAAACAATTCAAGTGGGGTAATTTCTATTTTAACACTGGCGACTGGTCGCTGGCTTCGGAAGAGAAATTCCTTGGCCCATTCTCATTCTCATTGTCTGACTATGAGTTCGGCTACAAGAACAACGAACTGTCTGTTTATCTGCAGGGAACTCTAAAGTTTGTCGAAAGCATCGAACTGAGTGCTTCTGCTGGATTGGAAATCCTCTCTACTGTCACAGGCATTGAGGAAATGGATTTCTCAAAGCTGTCGATAAAGTATAAGGGCATTAATTTCAAGGATGCTTCCTTTAATGCTTCTTTCGGCGGCATGAAGTTAGGCGGCTCTCTTGCCGTATGCAATAACGAGGAATATGGCAAGGGCTTCAGCGGACAACTTATGTTAAGTCTGCCAGGCGATTTGTTCTCTCTTGATGCCAAGGGCGGATATTATGAGAAACCTGAATTTACATGGGGATATTTTGACCTGACCCTTTCTGGACAAGGATTACGTTTTGACCCTATTGTATTAAGCGGAGTTCATGGCGGATTCTATTTCAACTGCGTTAAGAAGTCTTCTTCGGACGACACAGGCAGCTTTACCGTTACTCCGCAGAACGGGGTTATTGGCGTGATTTTAGGTATGACCCTCTCAACAAGTGCTGGCGAGGATGCTCTGAAAGGAACATTTGAGATGACTGTCGCCTATGATTCTGAGAATGACCGTCTGACAACATTCCTCTTCACAGGAGATTTGAAGGCAGTAGGCGGACTGGTGGATGCCAAGGCAACCATACTCTACGAACACACAGACATGGATCAATACTTTGCCCTGAACATCACTGCAGAAGCAGGCTTGTCTGGTGAGAAAGCACTTGAGAGCGTCTTGGGCAAGGATATGCAAGGCTTTGCCGACAAGTTAAGCGAACTCAATGACCAGTTTGAGGGTGCGGTGACTGGAGTCACTGCAGGATTGGGCGACCTTTCTGACCAGTCAGATGAAAATGCTGATGCGGAAGATAGAGCGCGCGCAGAAGAGGTGGCGCAGAAGGCGCAAGGTGAGAATGTTTCAGTAACTGTGGGACATACAGAAATCACAGTCGACCTCCGCATCACAATGATGAAGGAAGGTAAGAAACTTGACAATGTGAAGTGGCATCTGTATATCGGTGAACCATCAGAGGACAAACGCTGTAAATTCATATTGGTTGACTTCAAGTCACCTATCGTATCTGTAAACATCGGTGCAAACGCATACCTCTGTTTGGGCAACGAACTGCCTAATGACGGCGAACTGCCACCTATACCAACAAAGATTCAGGAATTCCTCGACGGCTCTACAAAGGGAGCTGGTGTGACGAGTGACGACATGAACAAAGCAACTCGTGCACGCACTCGTGCTCTGGAGAACTTCAAAGCAGACGTAAGCGGCGGCATCATGTTAGGTGCTTCGGCATGGGGATTTATAGACGTAGATCTCGGACTGTTCTATGGCGCACTGGAGGCGATGGCGGGCTTTGACCTCTCTCTGCGACACTTGACCAATATGACGTGTATGAATCTGGGCAAGGAGCCTGGTTATCATGGTTGGTATGGCGAAGGTCAGATTTATGCTTACCTGGCTGCTGTGCTTGGTCTGAAACTCGACCTTGGATTCTGGGAAGGCAAATTACCTATCCTTGATGCAGGTATTGGTGGCGTGCTCCGTATGGGCGGAATCAATCCGAACTACTTCACTGGTGCTGCTCGTGTGAAACTGAAGGCCTTCGGCGGCTTGGTAGACATCAATCGCAAGTTTGAATTCGAGTGTGGCGACGTATGTGATTTGTTTATGGGCAATGCACTGGATAACTTTGAACTCTTTGGTGAGTTTACATTAGGTGACACCATCAAGAGCAACGGCTGGAACACAAAACAGGCTATCAATCCACGTCTTGACTACCGCCCTATTATCGAAACATTAGCTCCAATAGATGAGCACTTCCGTGTATTGGACCAGACGGAGCTTAACATTATGGCACGCGACTGGGACGGCGACATGTCACAATTAGAGACGCAGGCAAGCCGTACATTTATTTTCCATCTTGAGCCATTGATGACATTGTATGAATATAATTCTGACGACGACAAGACTCCGAAGAAATATAATCTGGGCATTTATAAGCCAGAATCATTCCGTACGCGTCATGCTCTGAATATGATAGGAAAGCTGAGTGCTAATAAGTTCTACAGACTGGATATCTCTGGCAATGCAAAAGAGATATACGAAGGTGTAGAGGATCATCCTCAGACATTCAATAAGGAAGAGAATGAGTATGAGCCTGTACCTTGGGTTCAGACTCGCAGCTATTATTTCTGCACAGGCGATGCTCTTATCCTTAATCAGGATAGTATCGACCTGCAGAAGTATGTAGCATTAGCTTACCCTTCAAGTTATAATGAGCTGACAACACCTGAGGGTATGGTTGATACGGCATACGTGAGCGATGTGGCTTCTCCAATCATCTCACTGAAAGAAGACTTGAGCAACAATTGCTTTACTACAGGCGAGCTGTACTGGATTCTATGCGACCAAGATGGAACTGAAATAGAGAGAGTGAAGAACAAATGGATTACGCAAGAGAATGTTTGCGTAATGACACCAGAAACGAAGTTCAAGAATGTTGAGAAAAACAGAACATACACTCTTAAACTCTCTGTTGTTGAGATTACATATGATACGGTGAGAGTAGCAAAGAATCCAAGTTCTTCTTCATCTGGAGGTTTGTATGTTCCGCCTAGCACAAGCTTGAATCCTTCACAGAATATAGGCAATAAACCTATTATTCCTGCTCCAATGGATGAGATGGCTTATATGTTGGCTGATTCTCCTATAGAATATGAGATGAATGGTTCTGCATTGGCAGGCAGCAGTCCGCAAATTAGAATAAGGAAAGCTGCGGCTGATAGTGTTGCTATAGTATTAAATAATGTGGAGACAAAAGTAACAAAGGCCACCTTCGACGATTTGAATAAGGCTGGTGCTATTGTCACATCATCCAATGGCACACACACCCTGACCACTGCAAAGTTTAATGCAGTAACCTCAAAACTTACTGCAACGACTGTGACAGAAATAAAGGCTGCGTTGGAAAAGCAGGGTACATCGTCAACCGGAACACGAACAATAAGTGGAACAACATCGTCAACCGGAACTGGAACACGAACAATAAGCGGAACGACATCGTCAACCGGAACGTCTGCTACAACAACGTTGCCAGCAAAAATCTCGAACTCTACAGAAACAACTGGAGAGGAAGAGGAAAAGAGTGTCCCATCATTAGCACTGCCAACAAAAACTGGCTCTTCTACTTCTACAGAACAAGCAGAAAATGGAGGTGGCGGTAAGACGCTTGCTACAGGAACATTGGTTTCTAATGTTAGGAACGAAATGGACAATGAAACAGAGACGTCTGACGGAATCTTGTCAAAGAAGCCAGGAACCACATCAGACAGCACAACCTCTAATTCTGATGCAAAAATAGAGAAGGGCACTTCTGGTTCAGGAACCAAATTAGAAGGTGTAACTGTAGACTCTTCTTCATCATCATCTAAATTTGAGAGGGATACCTCTAACTCAGGAACCACATTAGATGCTGTTGTCACAGAAGAAGAAGTAAGAATCGTTCGTAGCGAACGTCGTGTGCTCATGAACTTGAAAGTTCGCACAGTTGACGGCAATTGGCAGGAAGGATATGAAATGGGCGGAAAGCGTCATAATGTGGCATACGAAGTTCCATTTATCGGACAGAAGGCTATAGGTGTAAGATTCCCGAATAATATTAAGAATGCAATACCTGACAACGAAATAGCTAAATATAATGGAAGCGTGGGCGGAACAAATAATGTGCTATTACGTACGGCTGACCCATATCTATATTTGAGTTACCTGAGTAATTATGCCTTTATTGGTGGCAGACGCGTTACAAATGATCGAATGAATATCAGAGTGACAACAACAGAGTCGTTGATATATTCAGACATCTCTGGACGTTATGCTGGTCAATGCGGGCAATCTGGTTCTACACGCATCGTGAGCGAATATAATAATGTGGCAAACAAATCAATCTATGTTCCAGGACCAGAAATATATCCTATACCGTTCATGGAATATGACTTGTATAACTACACACCGACAGGTGATTTAAGAACACCGCTGTTCACACCATCTGATGTGTTTGGAACAAACATATTAAATTTGAGCACTCAGATGTTCTCTGTCTATGAATTGGCCTATCGATTGAATGACAAAATAGCAACCGTTGCTAAAGAAGTACAAAACATCGGAGGTTCAAAGTTCGACTCTAACAAGACAGCTGCCGTGGCAGATTGGATTGCAGCCCGTACAGGTTCTTACCTCTCAGTGTCATGCGGATTTGCCAAAGCGGAAATACCTTATTACCAATTCGGCTTGCTATGGGGTTCTCAGATGGAGAAATCTGGTTCTGCAAAGAGTGTCACGTTATGGGATAGCTTCGACAGCTTTAAGGATACAGACCCGCGTCCGCAGGAAAACCTGAGTGAAGAAATATGGTATGGTTTCTTTGGCGGAACATTAGACCATAATCCGACAACAGGCAAAAAAGCCTCTTATAAGATAAACAAGGACAAGCTTAATTTCAATACGACACTCCAAGGCGATTTCATGATTTATCGTGTAAATGCTTATGACCTGACAACCAATACATTTAAGGTCCTGAAGTCATGGCCGATGCCAGAAAGCCAAAGAACATGGAGGGATATGAGTTCATTCTATATCTATTTCAATCGCAATAACTACAAGGATAAATGATGGTTATGAGGAGTTGACAAGTAGACAAGTAGACGAGTTGACAAGTAGACGAGTAGACGGGTTATTTGATAACATTAACCCTTAAACCTTTCCGTTTCCTCTTTGCTCTTTCCTCTTCGCTCTTTAACCTTTAACCATTAACCCCTCACAACCTCATAAAAACTTGAATAATTAATAAAATAGCAATATATGAAGCACATAAATTATATAGCGGTTCTGCTGTTTGCTGTGATGGCTGGAGGAGCCTTGACAGCTTCAAACAGGTATGGACTGGATATATATATAAACGGTAATGATACTATTGGTCAGGCAAAAGCAAGCTATCATTGGGCAATCGCAGACACTGCCGCCTATATGAAGGAGTATCGTCAGAATCAAAATCACAATTACGATTCAAAGATTAGTCTTCTTGCCCGCACCTATGGCGACAGCATTGTTCTTCGCTGGGCACCTGAAGACTATGTCAGCTGGCAATATCTGAACAGGGTGGGCGTGAATATATATCGTTTTGATGCTGACAATCCGATAAAGGTCGATACCGTGGCTTATGCTCTGAAACTGCAGCCGCTGGAGGCATGGCGTGCGGCATATCCGCAGACAGACTCAATAGCTGGCATAGCCATGGGAACACTGTATGGCGAAGGTGGATTCACCCAAGAGCAGTCGAAGAGTCGTCCAGGAACCATGGGCGCACTGCTCGATGTCCACGACGACCAGCAGTTCCGCTTTGCCGTAGCTGTGCTTACAACTGAGTGGCGGCGTGACATTGCCGATAAGATGGCAATGCGCTTTGTAGACCGAAATGTTAAGAAGGGCAAGAAATATGAATATATCGTACGCCCTACAGAATTTGATTCTACACATCACATCACCTTCCGCGTAGGACAGATTGAAGTAGAGAATAAAGCTTATAGCCCTCAGAAGTTTGACTTGATGATGGGTGATTCACTTGTAGGTATCAATACCGTCCGCTTTTGGTGGGAGAACAAGAAAGAATTTTCTACATTTGAAGTGGAGCGCCGCATGATGGGCGATGATAAATGGGTGCGCATTAACCATAATCCGTATATTATGATGCGCGGACTGAATGAGCCTGATGCAGACAACTTTATACGTGATGTTGTGCCGGGGCCTGGCATATATGAATATCGTGTCTTAGGATATGATGCCTTTGGCGACCTCTCAGAGCCGAGCCGTCCTCACATAGTGACCGTGGCTGACATCAGTGCGCCAAAGCCTGCCGATTTGAGGCATGTGATTATTGACCGTCGTAACAAGAAGGAACTGTATAAGGATGTGTTTGCCACATTCTACTTCCGCAAGGATACGCTGGAGGACGACCTGGTAGGATATAAGATTCTGCATTATAATCCAAAGGACTCTGTGAAATGGCGTCCTATCAGCAATGAGCTGATATCGCCACGCGACACTATGGCTACGCTGAACGTAACTGGGCTTAAGACAACTCAAGTGGTTGTTGCAGCCTATGATACAGCTCATAATGTCAGCTATTCTTTGCCGCATGTCGTTATGTTCACTGACTACAAAGCTCCGGCAGCTCCGCAGAATTTCCGTTATAGAATTCTCGATGTGGCAAAGGGAGCTGTTGAGTTGTCATGGGATGTTCCTGCAGACGATGTAGACTATTATGAAATAGTTTACGCTAATGACACCACGCATAAATTTATGCAGATTCATAACAGAGAGTCTGATCTGATTCGCAGCACACGTTATGTAGATACTCTTGCTGTAGGCGTAAATCAGTTGTATATATACTATAAGGTGCGTGCGGTGGATTATGCCACAAACATGGGTCCGTACACTCCCGTGCTGCAGGTGTTGCGTCCGAGCCTTGTGGTTCCTGCTGAGCCGCATATTGACTCTACATGGGTCAGTCCAGACGATGGCATAACCATGAAATGGATATGCAGTGACGAGGCGCAGATATCATACCATGTTTTAATGCGTCGTTTGGCAAACAGTTCTAAGAACTGGGATGTGATAGGTATGTTCACAGCAGACAATGTCCGTGCGGCAGGCAATGCGCTGATTGTTACTGACCGCCCGAAGTATAACCGTAAGAACAGTTACGAGTACGCCATGAAGTCAGTGACGCATTCTGGCATTGAGAGTCCGCAGAGTCTGGTCTATACCGTGAAGTATGAAGGAAGCAAACGATTTGACTGGCCTATACGTCTGTTTGGCGAATACATGGAAAATGAGAAGCTGACAAAGATTGTATGGGAGATGATGGATAATCCTCCTTATGGCGATGACTGGTATTTCTGTATTTACAGAAAAGGTCCGAACGACGAGAAACCTAAATTCCTGATTTCTGCAGACAAGAATGACAGAATGTTCCAGGACCGTCTGCTCTCTGAAGGCGAAACGGCAGAATACTACGTCATGATACAGTATGCTGAAGGATGGGCAAGCCTGCCGTCAAATACCGTAACAGTAAAATCGAGTAAACGAGTTGATTGATTTAGTTGACAAGTAGACAAGTTGACAAGTAGACGAGTTGATTGATTTAGTAGACAAGTTGACAAGTAGACGAGTAGACAAGTTGATTGATTAAGTTGACAAGTAGACGAGTAGACGAGTAGACAAGTTGATTGATTTAGTAGACAAGGAGACGAGTAAATGAGTAGACGAGTAAATGAGTAGACGAGTTGACAAGTAGACGAGTTGACAAGTTGACGAGTTGATTGATTAAGTTGACAAGTAGACGAGTTGACAAGTAGACGAGTAGACGAGTAGACAAGTTGATTGATTAAGTTGACAAGTAGACGAGTTGACAAGTAGACAAGTTGATTGATTAAGTTGACAAGTAGACAAGTAGACGAGTTGACAAGTTGATTGATTAAGTTGACAAGTAGACGAGTAGACAAGTAGACGGGTTATTTGATAACATTAACCCTTAAACCTTTCCGTTTTCCTCTTTGCTCTTTGCTCTTTGCTCTTTCCCCTTAACCATTAACCCCTCACAACCTTAAAATGATATGAAAATATTCCGGCATATATTGACCTTCGTTGGTGCTGCGGCTTTGTCGCTGCTGCCCATGTCGTGCGGACTTGTCGATATTGAGGTAGACGAGCAAGAAACCACGCTGACATACGATATGAGGCTTGACCACGACACTGTCTATGTGATGCAGGGCGAAATCTTCACACTGACACCTGTTTTCACTCCCGACTCCGTAGCCAGTCCGGAGGTCTATTTCCTGTCTGCGGCAGAAGATATAGCAAAGGTTGAGAATAATAGCATTATAGCTGTCGGACCTGGTGAAACACGCATTACTGCTATCTCTGTATTAAACGATGTCGAAGCTTACTGCGATGTATTTGTCATGAATCCGTGGAGCCTCAACACCGGCGAATTCTCTGACGACATGGTGGTGTATGCTAAGGTGACGGTCGACGGCCAGCCGTTCAACCCCTCATTGCAGAGAATAGCCGCCTTTGTCGGACCAGAATTTCGTGGAGAAGGCACACTCATAGAACACAACGGTGCTGAGTGCATAAGATTCCGCGTGTATAGTTATTATGATTGGGGTGATATGCCGCCGTCGTCGTCAGAGATGATACGCTTCGGACTGTATGACAGGGAAAAACTCACGTTCCGATATAGCGAACAGTATATCATGTTTGACAGCGAAACACACGGGTCGTTGTCATCTCCAGTGAATATAACATTCTAAACTTTCTGCCGTCTGAAGAACAACGACGTTAAAGTAGACGAGTAGACAAGTAGACGAGTTGACAAGTTGATTGATTTAGTAGACGAGTTAACGAGTAGACGAGTAGACAAGTTGATTGATTAATGTGAACGAGAACCTTTAACCATTATACGTTAACCCTTAACCCCCTCACAACCTCATAACGTTAAAAAGATATGAAAAAGTTTATCCGAAATATTTCTATCATCTTCACAACCATATTGTTTGGTGCATGCACCCTGTCGATGGATGAGTATGTTGTTTCAGAAGAAGAAAAGGGTGTACACGAGGCATATACGGAGAAAAACGAATTTGGCGAAGTAACATATAAATATCGTGACACGGTTACTCCGCTTAATGGCGCTCCGCAAGGATACATTGTTTCATTGAACGACTCGGTGATATGGTTCTCAGACAATCTGCCGAGCAAGTGGGTGCCAAAGGTGGGAAGATATATTGCCGCCAACTGTTCGGAGGTGATTCATTTAGGCTTGTGCGCTAAGGTTACTAATGTCACCCGTGAAAACGGTATGATAAAGGTGAGTTACGTTCCGGCTACAGAGCATGAGGTCTTTGAACATTTGGAAATGCGCATTGACTTCGACTATGTCATGCCAAATCTTAATGGACCGGAAGATACTCTGGCAACTCGTGCGTGCGGACGCAGAGGCTATTGGAAGAACGACTCTGTCTTCGTAGATTTCTCTGTAGCAGACAGAATGCTAAATGGAGGAACACGTGCCGAGGACGAAGAATGGACACCGGAGTCGTCTGTGTATCAATTTCAGAAAACAGTTGACTTCAAGTTTGGTCAAAATATTGTAAAATTTTTCGGTGATATTAAAATAACATCTAAAGAATTTGTCAAGGTTCATCAGTATAAAAATACCTCTACAGATTATTTGGAAGAATGGAATGACTCTTATTCTGAAAAAGAAGTGAATATATTAGCTGGTATTGGAGGATCAAGAGAAGAGGTATCAAAGAAATTGGTTGACTTCCCGCTGAAGACTGAGGATTTAGACAAATTCAAAAACGGAATCAATGCTATAGGTGATAAAATATTAAAAGACAAAAATCCTTCTGTTAAAAGTATTTCTCCTGTAGTATATATTCCTGCCTTTCCGTTGGGCTTTATGTTTCGTTATACTGTTGACGCAGGAGTAGACTTGTCGTTTTATGGAAGTATTACTTACAAAAGTCGTACTCCAGTTCGGCGTGTAGGAACAATAATACGTGGAAAGAAAAAGGAAAAAATAGACAAAGATGTAACTATTCCTGGTATTAACCCATACAGCACATGGGAAGATGTGTATGGTGGTGGAAGTATTGATGCATGGGGGCAGGCGAGAGTCGGTATTGGAGTAGTTGTTGGTCAAGGGGTAGGTGCTGGCATGGTTATTGGCGCTCAGCTTAAAGCAGGATTCAAAGCGAGCCTTGAAACAGATTTCCTCGATGAACTTACCATTCTCGACAGACAACAGTTTAAGGCTGGTCCATACATAACATTTAGTGGTTTTGTAGAAGGTGTTGCTAAGCTTGGACCACACACGATTTCTTTAGGTGACATGGAATTTAAGCCTCAAGATCTCATCCCTGGTGCAATGTTGAATCTGATGGCAGAGGTAAATACTGATAAGACATCTGCAAAACTCGTGGCAAAAGAAAATAAAAATGGAAAAAACGAATACGCAATAGAGGCTAAAGTTAATTTCAAAAAACTTGAGACATTCTTCTTATTTCCACAAACAAATAAAACTGGCAGCCGTGTGGCATTAAGAGTCTATGAAGGTGGTGTGCATTCTGGTACAGGAAAATATGTAGATATTTATGGACCAGATGAGGAACTGAAGGCTAAAAAAACTTACGAGTTTAATGAGCTATTGAGTGATCACGGATTAGAAATGCAAGGCTTGGGATATGAGGTCGTTCCATGCATATACAACAAGAGCAATGGAGTTACAACCGAGTATCGCAACAGTACTTTTTTACTAAGTCCTGGCGAACCGTTCGTACGTCAACCAAAAGTATATCAATGGTATGGCATGGATATCGATGAGGAGACATGGGCAGATCTGATTATGTCAAATCCGTCGTTACAGAATTTAGACCGTATGGATTTCACAGACTATGGATTCAGCGTAGTGTTTGAAACCAAGAATATAACATCAATAAAGGAACTGGTATTGGAGATTGATGCGTATCATCCTAACGGAAAGAAGTTATTTTCCAGAGAAGTTTTAATTCCGAAATATGGTCTATATAAAAGTGGCAAATACTCCGTACAGTGTAATTTCTATGCTAAATACAGAGCAAAGCCGGAAAATCATAATACAGACCCTGTATACGTCACTGCTAAGCCATATTACATAGATATAAACGGAAAAAAAGTAGAATGCATGAAATCTGAGTATATGAACCTCTACTATCCTTACGAACGTAAAGGCGGACCTGTTACAGCAGAGAATGATGTCTATATCGGCGAACTATAACAACAGCCTCATTAAATCGATGTGCAGTGTAATAAAATACATATATGTTCTTCTGGCAGTAACGCTGTTTTCGCATACAGCGGTCTGCCAGACCACATCTGGCAATCAGACAGCCCGCGCACGTATCGTATTCGAAGAGAGCGAACATGATTTCGGCAGAATCTCAGCTGCTAACGATACGCTAAATACCCATACGTTCACATTCCTGAACCAAGGCAAGAAGGACCTCTTCATACTGCATGCTGTAAGCGGTTGCGGATGTACGAAACCCGTATATACAAAGACGCCGGTGAAACCGGGTGAGAAGGGGACACTGACGGTGGCATACAGACCTTACGGCCAGAGACATGGTTTCTTCCGCAAGTCGGTTACGGTATACACAAATGAACCTCGAAGTTATGTGCGGGTATTTATCCGAGGTGAGCTGGTGCCTTAAAAGGTCAATTCTGCGAGTAAGCGAGAGCAGAGATGAACACGTTCAATCTCTGCCGAGCGGGAGCAGAATCGGTAAGATCAATTCTGCGAGTAAGCGAGAGCAGAGATGACCTATTCCCGCCTTACAGTTGCCTACCCGTAGCCTTTGTTCAATCTCTGCCGAGCGGGAGCAGAATCGGTAAGGTCAATTCTGCGAGTAAGCGAGAGCAGAGATGAACTATTCCCGCCTTACAGTCGCTTACCCGTAGCCTATGCTCTATCTCTGCCGAGTGAGAGCAGAATCAGCGAAGCTAAAGATAGAAAAGAGCAAAGAGAACGATTTCTCTTTGCTCTTTTCTTTTTACAGGCTAACTCCGACGCTGAGAGTGACGGCAGAGTTGTGGGTGCTGTCGAATGTGTCGTGCGATATGTTCGTTAGTCCGTACTCATATCCGAGGTCTACGTAGAAAGCGTCGTAGCTGATGCCGCAGCCAACCTTCAGTCCGCCATCGAATCGTTTGAACCGTGGGTATCCTGGTTTGTCTTCGCCGAAGGCATTGTACGCCTCACGAACCCCATAGTCCTTTATCTTTCCTCCCACGCCGCAAGCGATATAGCCGCCGGCATACGGCTGAATGCCGAAATGCCCGTCAGGAGAGTAATAGTACTTTAGTACAGCAGGAATTTCAAGATAGTTCAGATTGAAAGACATCTTGTCTGCCCCTCGTCCTTTTCGTCCGCCTTTCTCGGTGTAAGCCAGTCCGGTTTCAAGATACAGCGGAGCATATCTTGACAGCGACAGCCCTGCTATGCCAGCAACGTTCAGGCCCGTGCGCATCTTGCCTCCATCGAATACCGCATCTTCTGAATCAACCGTGGTGAATGTAGCGCCCACTCGCAGGCCGTAGTAGTTGTATGAGCCATACCGGCTGCCATATCTGCCCAGACCGGCATTCCTGTTGCTATAGTCGAGGCGGTCTGTACGGTCGTTGTAGTATCTGCTGTTTCTGAAATGCTGAGCATTCGCTGTGCCGAAAACTGCTGTTACGAGCACAAGCATCAATAAAAATCTCTTTTTCATAATGGTCTTCTTAAAGTTTAGTAGTGCAAAGGTAATTCTTTTCGTTCTGAAGTCAAAACGTTTTTCCCTATTGTGACAGAGGAAAATCCCTATATTATAGCTCAGCTTCCGAATGCGTGAGATCAGGAAGTTATTGGTTCAAAGAGCCGATAACATAGCATATATCAATAAATATTTAATATTTAGTTAATAAACATTAACGTTATTGTGTATTATCAGGTATTTTGGAATAATTACAGTAACTTTGCAACGAATTTCAAAACAATATTGTTAATACTTTGTAAAAAAGCAAGTAAACATTTAATCATTCAATAGGAATTTATGAACAAAATCAAGATGGCTTGTCTTGCGCTTGTTGCGTCAGCAAGCATTATGCCTTCATGGGCAGGCGGTATTCTCACTAACACTAACCAGAATGCAGCATTTCTTCGTAATCCGTCACGCGATGCGGTAATCGCCATTGACGGTGTATACAGCAACCCTGCAGGTATAGCTTTCATGCCACAGGGCTTCCATTTTTCTCTGAGCTGGCAGGCAGCATGGCAGAAGCGCCAGATGAACGCTGCGAACCCTCTCTTCCAGATGAATGCTAACGACAAGAGCCAGAATCGTTTCTTCGAGGGAGAGTCATCAGCTCCTGTAATCCCTTCTTTCCAGGCAGCTTACGTAATCAACGATAAGTGGTCTGTATCTGCCCAGTTCGCTATCGGTGGCGGTGGCGGCAAGTGTGAGTTCGCTGACGGACTGCCAATGTTCGAGGAACTCATCGGCGGCGTAGTAGCTATGAACGGTGGCAATTCATACACACTGAACCAGAATCTCACTGGCGAGCAGTATTTCTATGCTTTCCAGTTGGGTGCAACATATAAGATTACAGACAACTTCTCAGTATTCGGCGGTGCACGCGGCGTGCTCGCAAACTGCTCTTACAAGGGAGCAATCGCCAATATCACAGCCAACGGAATGGCATCAGCAGAGTATGCCGCTCTCTCTGAGCAGGCAGCAGCAGGTGCACAGCAGGCGGCAGCGGCAGCAGCACAGTATGCAGCAGCAGGCGACGCAGCTACAGCAGCACAGTATGCAGCGATGGCTGAGACACTGAAGGGCCAGGCTGTACAGGCAGGCACAGTGGCAGCAATGATTCAGGATTATTCGCTCGACTGCTCACAGAAGGGCTTCGGCATAACTCCTATCATCGGTGTTGACTGGAACCTCGGCAAACTCAACCTTGCAGCAAAGTATGAGTTCCGCACAAAGATTGAGCTTGAGAACGAATCAAACAACAGCGCTAACCTTGCAGCCCTCGCTACTCAGGTGCCTGCAGTGGCTGTATATGCTGACGGTGCAAAGGTACGCTCTGACATACCAGCCATCATGACCGTAGGTGCTCAGTATCAGGTAGCTGACAACTTCCGCGCTATGGCAGGTTTCCATTACTACTGGGACAAGGACGCTAAGGGCACACCAATCAAGGAAGGCGACAACACATGGGAGGTGAACCTCGGTCTGGAGTGGGACCTCAACGACAAGATTCTCCTCAGCCTTGGCGGACAGCGCACACAGTACGGTTTCGACGACAAGGACATGGCAGACACAAGCTTCAATATCAACTCTACAGCTCTCTGCCTTGGCGGTGCATACAAGTTCAATGAGAACATGAAGCTCAACGTAGGCTATATGCACTCATTCTACGACAGCCACGAATTCACAAACGCTAATGGCACAGCATGCGACTATACTCGCAAGAACGATGTAGTAGGCGTATCGCTCGACATCTCATTCTAAGAGACTGCCCGCATAAGCATACATACACATAGAAAAAGGGGGTGTGTCAAAAGTAACAGGCACACCCCCATTTCTATGCGCAGGAGCTTAATATATATTCCTTGTATTCCGTCGTCCTTTTCTTTGTTTCTATAAAAAAGTGCACATCTGCACTGCTGTCATAAAACACTAGATTATAGATAGTTACAAATGTGCAGATGAATGACAGATGAGAGAGTGAAGAGCAAAGATGACAGACGACAGAGTTTCCCATTTTCTCTTTACTCTTGACACTGATGAAGCCTGCGGCTTTTCTTCAAATAAGGATACCAGCGGTATCTACGCAAGATACCATAGTTATCTCAACGAAGAAAGATTCCGAAAAACAGATTTGTAAAAATAAAGCCTGTTCCTCTTAGCTATGTCATGAATCTGCAGGAAGATTAAATATTCCGTTTTGCCAGCACGATCTGTTCGCGCACCAGACGGTACGAACTGCGTCCGTACTTCGTCTGACGTACGCTGCTCCTGCTGACGAAGCTTCGCTTTCCTCTTGCTCTTTGCTCTCTCATTTTTCACCTTTCCTCTTTGCTCTTTCATCTGCACACTATCTGCACAAGAACAAATACACTAAACCACAGATAGTTACGATTACAGTGCAGATGTGCACTTATTTTAAAAAACAAAAATATGTATGCTGAATAGTGATGTTTTCGTCTTGAAACACAGCTTTAAT